>CAJVYQ010000014.1 GCA_913009825.1 uncultured Deferribacteres bacterium | reverse complement strand
TTCTGCACATACCAAAAATAAAACCAAAGTATAGGGCAAGTATCGATATCAAACCGATAAAAGAGGTATAGTTGTACAAAGAGAGGTGATAGCCATAGTAAACTCTTTTCCAGGCAGAAATATTCGGGCACAAAACGTTGATAAAAGACGGGATCGCATAATAAATGAACAACACACCAACAGCCACAAGACCCGGGCTAGGAAAAGGGAACCTTCCTTGTCTTTTCTCCCAGCTGTAAATCAATCCAACAACCATAATGGAGAGAATAAACATGAAAGTTGAAATGATTATCATGTGCGAACCCTTCTATATAACCATAATATCTCCTTACGCTCCAATACAGCAAGGAATAACGCCCAGCAAAAAGTACATATAATCCATATCAGCGTATTATGCCCTCTCCCAGCCACGGCAAAACCAATAACAATGAACAACAGATAAATTGCAGCAGGTTTTACAACAATACCTTTTAGATTTAGATTTATCCCTTCCCAATGAAGTCTGATAAACATATATACAAGTCCGGCAAAAATTCCTGCGCTGACTCCCCAGGGAATTATTTGTTGATAATTTAACCACCATGCCCAAAAAACAGAAATGATCGCAATCACTGAGGCAATAAGATAAGCGTGACTTACCCACATTTGACGGCCCAGCCCATAGCAGGCCGTTTTAACATTTGAAAATAAAGGCAGGAAAAACAATAAACCGCTTAGTCCCTGTAAAAGATCTCCCGCAAAAAGCCATTTTTCACCATAAATAAAATTCTCGATACACCAGTTGCAGATAATGACTCCCCCTTTTCAAATGAATCTTATTTCGATGGCTCCAGAGTAAGAACAATTCCTTCGGGAAAAGAATTGAATGAAGTTATTCTGAGCCGAATCGGTATTAAAAGAGAAGATTGCTGGATAACTGATTTAGTAAAAGTATTTTTATTTAAAGAAGGCCATATCGAGAGATATAAAAAATTAAACAAAAATAATATGACTGAAAATCGGAACAGATTTAATGAATATGCTCAAAAAAGTATTCATTGGTTAGAACAAGAAATTGAAATTGCCAACCCAAAGTTAATTATTTTACTTGGAATTGAAGTAACTAAAAATATTTTTCATGTTTCAGATAACGTTGCCAAAGAATATTTAAATGGTGAGTTAAAGAAGAAGATATTAAAAGGAATTGAAAGAAACTTTGTTTGTTTACCGCACCCTGGAATCTTGATGAAAGAATTTGAAAGAAATCCTTGGCCAAAGCGATTTAAAAATGAAATAGCACCAAGAGTAAAAGAACTAATAGAAGAATTGAATATTCTTAAAAATTAGGGGCAGCACACAACAAGTTGCTCCATCTGACCGCTATTCCGCTGTCGCTTCATAGCGGCAGGCGAGCTTGGTCGTTAGGTATTCGAATAAAAATTCTGTTTTTGTCATTTCGAACCGCCAAAAGACGGAGAGAAATCTGTTTAACCTATTAATTTATCGCGGCATACAGATTCCTCGACTTCGTCCCGATAAAAACCATCGGGACTCCGCTCGGAATGACAAGTTTTACCGGTTTTCGGCCGGACAATAAGTAATGAGGCCTTACCCAAAAGCGTGTAATGTTTAAAACTTTGAAATTATAAAATCGTTAATCCTTGTTCTTCATTCTGCAAAGTACCTTTTTTAAAAGATTTACGAACAAGGAATGCCGAATTATGATATGTGAAGTTGATTGGATTACTTCTATCCGGGGGGGAATTTATTTTTCAGCCTGATCAATCTCCTTTAACCCGGAGTTTACCGTATTCCAGACCAACGTGGCGCATTTCACGCGCACGGGGAATTTGGACACGCCTTTGAAAGCCTGCAGATCGCCGAGCTTTTCTTCCTCTTCCGGCGTGGCTTCTCCCTTCACCATTTTTTTGAAAATTTCAATCAGATCATGAGCTTCATGGAGTGATTTTCCGCGCAGTAGTTCGGTAAGCATGGAAGCGGAAGCCTGGCTGATGGAGCATCCTTCTCCCTTAAACCGAATCTCTTCGATCTGTTGATTTTCCCGGTCAATCTTGATATCCAGATCGATTTCATCGCCGCAAAAAGGGTTTTTAACATGTTTGTGCACATCGGGGTGATCGATGGTGCCCATATTGCGCGGGTTTTTATAGTGATCTAAAATCAGTTCCTGGTATAAATCTTCTAAAATCATTTCTTAAAAAACTTTCTCGTTTTGTCTAAAGCGTCAATAAACCGGTCAATATCTTCATTCGAATTATAAAAATAAAAACTTGCGCGGGCAGTTGCAACTACTTTTAATAATTTCATCAAAGGTTGTGCACAATGATGACCGGCGCGGATGGCCACACCGTATTGATCCAGAAATGTGGCAATATCGTGGGGATGAATATCGTCAATGGCAAAACTGATGACGCCGGTGCGGTTTCCCTTTGGACCGTAAATTTTCACGTCGGGCCATTCTGTCAGTTGCTTCATGGCATATTCGGTGAGATGTTGCTCATGCCGCCAGATATTTTCCATGCCGATCCGGTTCAAATAATCGATGGCCGCGCCAAAACCGATACCCTCGGCGATGGCGGGTGTTCCCGCTTCAAATTTCCAGGGCAGATTATGCCAGGTGGAACGCTGAAAAGTAACATCGGAAATCATATCCCCGCCGGCAAGAAACGGCGGCATCTTTTCCAGCAATTCCTGCTTGCCGTAGAGCGCGCCGCTCCCCGTAGGCGCCAACATTTTGTGCCCGGAGAAAGCCATAAAATCGCAATCCAGATCCTGCACGTCCACCGGGAAGTGAGGCACGCTCTGGGCGCCGTCCAGTAAAACCACCGCGCCGGCATTGTGCGCCTGACGAATGATCTCCCTGACCGGGTTGATGCTGCCCAATACATTGGATGCATGGGTGACGGAAACCAATTTGGTACGACCGCTCAGCAGATGCGGAAGTTGTGCAAGGTCGAGGTTTCCGTCCGGTAATATGGGTAGAAAATCGAGAATTAAGTTTTTCTCTTCGGCCAAAAGCTGCCAGGGCACCAGGTTGCTGTGGTGTTCCATCTGTGAAAGCAGGATATGATCGCCTGTTTTCAATTGACTCCTGCCGTAACTGTACGCCACCAGATTTATTGCTTCCGTGCAGTTTCTGGTGAAGATGATATTTTCAATCCCGGGCGCATGAATAAATTGTGCTGTTTTCCGGTGCGCTTCTTCGTACGCATACGTCGCCTGCTCGCTCAATTTGTAGGCGCCGCGGTGAATATTGGCATTGTAGGTTTCAAAATATTCTTTTATGGCATCAATTACAACCTGCGGTTTTTGCGTGGTTGCTGCGTTATCAAGATAGGTTAGCGGATGACCGTTCATTTTGCGTGATAAAATTGGGAAATCCGCTCGGAGCGCCTTCCAGTCAATTTCCGGTTCGTTGCAAACTGCCGCGCCGGTCACCTTGTCGGTTTCAGTCCGGTTTGATAAAGACATAGTTCCCTTCAATTTTTATCAAATTTAGTAACTTTCAAGAAACTTGAATTTTTTTAGAAGTTTCTTGAATAGTTGCCATATTTATTAAAAACCTTTCGAATTTATGGCATTTTTCCCCCCCTTTCTTAAATCCGATTGAATTGGTCTTATTTAAGATAGTGTGAATATGGCAGGATGTCAAGTGGAATTGGGGGAAATCAAGGGTGGTGTGAATTTAGGTTGGAATGATTTTTAGCTACTTCCAATTCTACGAAACTACTGATTATTTTAAAGCTATTTCTGTTGCAAATATCGACAGTTGTGGAAAAATTGTAACATGTTGGCGCAAGATTTACTGTAATAATAATCCTGTTGGGGAATTTTTTTTATCTGTCGGAAAAAAAAGTAATACCTCACTTACGGGTTGATAATAAAATGCAATCAGCGCTAAAAGATTCAAGTTCTGTTTACATCAGGTATTTACTCTGCTCATCTAATGTTCTGTAATCCCAAATAGCACACGGATTACGCGGATGACACAGATATACACGGATAAAATCTGTGAAAATCAGCGTGATCCGTGTCATCCGTGTTCTGTTTACTATTTTGGTTGAATAGATATAATAACATAAACAAATATTCACACCAATAAGTGAGGTGTTACAAAAAAAATAAAAAAACTCTTGACTTTAATTTTTTAAGGAGTAGTTTTGTTAAAAAAATGTAATATCTTTTTTTCAGATCGGGGTTTATATTGTTGCTATATAAAAAGATATTTGTATGTAACTAAAAAAGCCAATTCGGGTTCGGGGATATATCCACCTTGAACAGGTGAAAAATAGATTGCTCGAAATTGTATTCATTATAGTAACCTGTTTTTACCTTTGGGAGGAGATTGAGACCATGAAAAAATCAACTTCATTTTTTCTAATAATAGCTTTTTTTGTCTCTCAGAATAATGTGTTAGCCTATTCAAAACCATCTATTGTTGCGGAACCTAAATTTACCGGAGGGACTACCAATATTATTTACTGGAAACCGGGCAGCGGTTTGGATTTCCAGGATGTTCACAGAATTCCTGAAGATGATACAAACCAAACTTCCGGACTTGCTAAGCAAAATTCATCGGGAATAATTTCAACACCTTTTGAAAATCTGCAACATGGTGTAAAATATGGGTACTACGTACTTGGTGTGGCAGGTCAGGATACGGTACGTTCAAATACGGTTTACAGTACACAGGATGCCGTGGCGCCGGACTATGTTGGTTCAACAGTGGGAAGAGAAGGACCCGGATTAACTATAGATTTAACCTGGGCTCCGGTTACAGACGATTTAAGCGGTGTGAAAGGTTATGTGGTTTATCGAAATACCGGGAATGGATTTTCAGGGATCGATACTGTGTTTGCAAATGCTGTGGCGGAAAACGGTTTATACCATTATCATGATACACCGGGTGGATTAACGGAAGGTGTAGAAACATTTTATGTCGTTGCCGCTTTTGATTCCGTTTATAATGTTGGAAAAGGGAAAGAGATTGGGCCTTTTGTACCTGATGCGACCCAACCGAAATCTGCGGATTTTTATTGGAAAAAAGGTTTTGGGTATGATTTTGAATTACCCTGTCCGGATGATAAATTACAGCCATTTGGATATAATTTTCGCACCTGGTTTAAAAAAAGTGGTTTTGATACGGTTTTTGTTTATAATCCCAATCTCGTATATCATTTGCAGGGTGCCAATGCCGCCGATTCTGTTCTCTTTATTGCTGTGAGGGATAGCTCCAAATATTTTGATCATCATGATCAAATAGGCAAAAGCTTTTTTATCAAACGATTTACTATCGAAGTCGCCAGAGATAATGCAATTTTATATACAGGCAATGGTTCCATTGGAGCCAGTCTTCTGGCTTGTACTTTTGATTTTACCAACGACAATAAAAATGCCGATTATTTTGTTAATGGCCATTTTTATAAATATCAGGTCTTGTTTAAAGATGCAGCTGGAAATCTGAGTAACTCTGATCGGTCCTTTTCACGATCTTTTGTTTTTAATGGTGAAAAACATTTAGTGGGAGCGTACCAGGATTTATATCCTCCGGAGAAGGTGAGTATTCTAAAGGCTCAAAATGAAGCGGTTGCATGTAATGAAAGAGAACAGTTGAATTTTGTTTTTAAACCCGGCAAGGATTTAGTAAGTGGCCTCGATTCACTTATTTATTTAAATTGGGAAATAGACGGTAAAATTGATTCACTCGCCAAAGTATTGTATCATTCTTCCGCGTTATGCAATCAATTAAATCTTGATGATAGTGTTTATACCATCATCATCGATTCGGTAGATTACCCATCCCCCCGGGCTTTTATGGTGAATTATTGGTTAACATCCGCTGACCGGGTTGGTAATTATTCCAAATCTGACATCTATCCGATTTTTTATAAATTAGGGCCTGCTATTGATTACCTGGACAGCATTCGTGTGTTTAATGACACACTGCGGTTTACGATGAAATATCAATCTGATATTTCTATCGATTCATTTAGGCTTAATTTTGTGAAAAATCCGGAAGACTGCGAAGCGATTTATCAAGTATCTTTCCCGAATCCTTTAGCTGGTGGGAACGGGAAAATTGACGATACACTATCTGTTCCCATTGATGCGAATTTTGTTGCCGAAGAGGATTCTGAATTTTATGTATTTGTAACCGCTAATTTTAGCAATGGCGAAGTTAGTTTAAATTCGAATAAAAAGGAATACGGAATTGATCGGGACCCTCCCGATCCGTCTCTTGTATCCTGGAGAGTTTTGAATCCAATCGAAAATGCAGATTCCTGTATAGATTCTTCATTTCAGGATCTTCCGGGAGTTTCTTTGGATTCTTTTGAAACTGATCTCTATGAAATTTTTGTAAAAAATGTGACAGAAAACATTATAATTGCTTCTGAAAAAAATTTAAATAAATTGCCTCGTTTTTTCCCGGATAGTTTGGTTGCTATTCCGTTGGAAATCTATGATTATCAAATTATTTTAGCAGATACGGCAGGAAACCGAACGACTGTGGAAAAAATCCAAACCGGATTTGGCACGATGCCTCCAACGATGGATTCAGTATTTTATAATATTGACCGGGAAGAATTGACACTTAACTTAACCTATTCTAAGGGATTATTCAACACAAAGCGCTGTATCTATCAGATAATTGTTGATACCCTTCGTTATAATCCTGAAGTCGACGATATTCATTGCAACTACTTTCCTCCCGAGCCGGTTGCATTTAAAAGTGGCCTCTGGAGCAGCGATGGCGTTGAGAAGGTTGTCGATCAAAATGATACTTCCGTAAACTGTAAAATTAAGATAGAAAATCTTAAAAAACGTGAAAAGGTGGGAAGTAAGTACTATATATATGTGGTCATGTATAATAAACCACTATATACAAAATTTAATGGCCGATTGCATTCCCGTGCTGCTTTGGCTTCTTGCGATGCGGATGGAGATGTTGATATCCAAAAATTAAATCTAGTATTAGTTGACCAGCCGGACTTTGGCAAAATTTGGGTGGATTGGAATTATCCGCAGAATAATTTGGATAAGAAAAAACCTAATATTTTTAAAATCATTCGTAAATATGACGATCAAGATACAACTTTTATAAAGCCGGAACCTTTCATGGATGAGTTTGATCCGGATACTTCCAAAACGCTGTCCTATACCATCATTCCCGGTTTGAAAAGAACCAATGCCAGTACTAAATGGTATAATAGCCTTGCGGATCGCAAGTATATACAGGATACTGAACAGGGCTTTGTCCCGTTTGTTTCTTTCCCATTTGATTCTTTGTCAACTCAATACGTTCGAAAAAGTAATGCAACCCCGGTTACCGCTTACTATAATACAAATACGTTAACAATCTGTTGGAATTGGGATACGACACGCAAGGTGAATAACAGGCCTTCTGTAAATAATAAACCTGAGTTTGTGGGTAAAATAAGTGTAAAAGTTGCCGATAATCCTGAGTTTACCCATTCTATTTTTAAGACGATTACGGATGTAGATTCGATCGAAAAAATAAGGCTTATTCAATTTCCTTATATCAATAATCCCATTCGGGGAGGCTTCATAAATGCTGACACCCTTTATATTTCCCTAAACGCAATTGATAGTTTATCCAATTATGAAAATAATATCTGGCCGCAAACAATTGTGGCAATATTAGATAAAGAAAAACCGGAGGATTTTGAGATTTTTTCTGCCACAGATTTTGCTGATGATTCTGCTACAAATGTTGTTAACTTGAAAATATTTTGGAATAGGCCAAAAGATGAATTATCCGGGATTTTAAAATATAATTTGCGTATTGAAGGCTTATATCCAGGAAAAGGACCTTATGCGTTTACATTGGATAATTTAGCGGAGATTGATACATTATCTCCATCTTACATTTTTAAACCGGGTGTAAAAGATACTCTTCTTTGCAAAAATGTTATTATTGATGAAGATGGAAACTATCCGATTGACTCTAAGGTCGTTATTTCTGTATATGATAAGCTCCTAAATAAAAGGGGAAAAACCGTTACCGTAAATGATTTAGCAACTCCATATATACATGATTTTAAGTTAAAGTTGAGTAGGGAAGGAAAATATTATCGATTAGATTGGAATTCTCTTAAATTAAAGTTCGATTCGTATATTGTGAATTACTGGAATAAACCTGATTCCATGTGGGATGGAAATTTTTCTGGTACAACTATTACTGATAATCATTGGAAAATTGATTCTACTAGAATACCTGTAAAACCAGTTTATTTCCGTGTTGTTGCTAGATTAAGTGAGGATACTGTTTCAAATTGGTCAGGATTGGTTTCTACAGTAATTACTAATTCAAGGGGATCACAAATGTTTTTGACCGGAATTAATGACAATGGCAATATTCCTGACCAGTTTCAACTTTATCAAAATTTCCCCAATCCATTTAATCCATCTACAACCATCAGCTTTGATGTGCCTAAGGCGGATATTGTATTAATTAATATCTTTGATATTAATGGACGGAAAATTAAAACGTTGTCCAATGAAAAACTTCCAGCCGGAAGACACAAGATTGTTTGGAACGGTACAGATTCTTTCTCAAATGTGGTTCCAACAGGTGTCTATTTTATTGTTTTACAATCTACAAATTATAAATCAATGAAAAAGTGCTTATTAATTAAATAGCTAAGGTAAAGAATGTACAAATCAAAAATCACAATATTGGTAATAGGTTTTGTGATGTTTTCAAACCTGTTTCCGGTGGTTTCGGTGTCGCAAAATGTTCAAAAAAAATTGATTTCTAACTCAGATAGGGGAATTAATAAAGAACCGGAATTTACGAATGATTCAACTAACATTGTAAGTTGTAAAAAATTTGACGATGCGAAGTATGCAATTCTCTATGGAAAACGTTTAGAAAATGATACGGAATTTTTTAAATCATATAATTTTAATAGTTTGCCAAAGTTAGATGGAGAATGGAAATATTTTTACAGAATAATTTATAAATGGGTTGAGAGTGGTGTTACTAAATATGATACAACAGAGACAACATCTTCTTTTCAAGATGATACTGCGCCAGCAATCGATACTCTTAGATTGGATGGTGTTGATATAAGTAGAGACACCACCATATTTATAGGTAAAAATAGTAATAAAATTATTGATTTAACAATTTCTGATTTAGATAGTTTTTCCCAGTTTAAACCTAATATCGATAACCCTAAAGATTCTACGGATTTTCCAAAAAATAGTGAAAAAGTGGAAACAGGCTCCGGAATAGCAAAAGTTGAAATAATTAGAACTGGCGGAAATTCTGAAAATGCTTTTTTTCTATTTGATTCAACTCATATTCACTTTGACCAAGGATATGAATTTCTCACAAGTCTTACATTTCAAATTGATAGTCTGAAAACATCTAACCAAACTATGGAAGATTTATTACAGAATCAGGGTAAATACACTTTTGATATTAATCTGACGGATGCATCTTATCATCCTGCTCAAACGACTGATTCAACTGTTTTGGGAAACGAATTAAACTATAGTTTCCATGTGGTGTATGATACAGTGGCTCCGGTAATTGATCCACGTCTTATAAAAGGATTATATACCAGTAATGATACAACTGTGAATGGTACGATAAAATTAAAATTAGTTGTAAGTGATAATGTAGCAGGAGTAGACACTCTTTCTTTGAAATATGAAGTTACCTGTTTTAAAAATTTAACCCATAATTGGTCAGAAAATTTGGATGTTTTGACAATTGAAGGAATACCAACTTCAGATGGTGATTGCAAATTAAAGATTAGCCTAAAGGATTTCAGTCAGAATGAAGTAAAAACAAATATTAACTTTTTTATGGATATTTATCCTGATACCCTAAAAAGTTTTAAAATGTATGATTTGGATTATGGAAAGAAAATCTGTTTTGAACCTGATAGTGAATATACTAATTCACTTTTTATCTATATAAATACTTTTGATCCTAAACTTTCAAATAAAGATTCATTAATTATTAAAGGAGTGGGAAGTCCAAAACTTGGGTTAATTGTTCTTTATCCTGAGTCTGATACGCTGAAAAATGTTGATTTGGAACAATTATTTCCTGCTCCTCTGGTCTCGGGCAAGAAATATGTTCTGTCTATTGCCGCAAAAGATTCAGCCGGAAATATTCAGAGTACTGATATTCCAAAGGATACAATTATTTTTGATGATGAAAATCCGGGATTAAATTCAGTAATTATTTCTGATACCACATCCGTAGAACATGATGATGTATTTGTCGCATATAAAGGCTGGACCAATGATACGCCGGTTAATGTGAAAATAAATTCCCAAGATTCTGACTTGTATAAATTACTTGAAACAAGCCCTAAAAAGAAATGTTTTGATTATAAAAATACTTTCTTAGATACAATTCCAGACGGGGAGAATAAAAAATGGCCATTTATTTTTCAGATGTGTGATTCTGCCGGAAATGAATCCAATGAAATTATTACTAAAATTAAATTAGATACTGAAATCGTTTCCCTCAAAGAACAAGATGTAACCGTAATGGATCCATCCAGCGGAAACACTGAATATACGGACGAAGATTCGGTAATCATTGAATTTAAAAACTTGGAAAAATTTAACTGGAACGGGATACCGGATCTATCCCGGTATGTAATCAATGATTCAGTTGTTTTCAATATTTCAGATTCGGTCCTCTTTCCTGTTGGTGACGGCCGGTTCACAGTTTCAGTCGTTGATTTTGCAGGCAATGAATCGAATTCAGTTCGGGATACCATCAAAGTAGTCAGGCCGTTTCGTATTCTGTCTGTTCTTCTTCAGGATTCCTCACAAACCGGAATTAAACCTGTCTCAGGCTGGACGAATGATACTGCTATCTTCGTCACTGTTGAGATCGATACGAGTAATGGTCAGGATATTCATAAAGTTCGACAACTTGAATTAGCCCGCGATCGTCTGTTTACTAGCGGTAAAGTGGTTTACGATCTTAAACCGGAAGATATTATTTCCGCTACGAAAGTCCGGGTAGTGTATGACAGTATCAGCATAAATCAATTAGATTCGGTTTATGCCCGCATCTCGGGTCCCCTGTTGGAAATGAAATCTAATATTGTTGAATCCTTTATTATCCATGATAACATCAAACCAGTTTTGGTAAAAACTACGGCGCATGATACATCAGATGTAACCGAAACAGAGTACACCGATCAACCGATCGTTTATATCGAAACGACTCTTGCGGATACTTCTCTTGATCCATATCAAATATTGATTACAGAAATAAATCCTCAGAATCAAACCAAGCGGGACACGCTAAATTATTCCGAGTGGATACTATGGCCTCTTAGCGACGGTCCCGGCCGTTATCAATTTACGGCGCTGATTGTGGATTCAGCCGGCAATCAGAGTAGCAGCGATAGTACGAAGAGTAGCAGTGATAGCGCGAGTATCGAGTACAGGTTAAAAATTCCTTTCGCGTTTATTCTGATTGATACTTCTGCCGCGCCTTATCAGGCAGACTCCGGTTTCACAAATGATCAGCAGGTTAAATGGCGCATATTTGCCAGCAATACAGTATTGAAAAAATTGCAGAAAATCACTTTTTATGATTCGACCCGTACAAATTCTGTTCAGGTAACATTCCCCACAAGTGGCAGCCTTTTGCATATTGACCTGCTTTATGATAACCTTTCTTCAGGACAAAAATATAAGATCGTTGCTGAAATTGTTCTGCAAGGAGATATAATCAGCGATGCTGCAGATCCTTTTTTTGTTCGATTTGATAATACCAGGCCTGAGCTGAGGGAATTTAAAATTTCTGATCTGTATCCTGACAAGAATATATTGTATAAAAAATTAATAGCAAAAACCGGATGGACGGATAGCTTAATAATTAGAGTTCATGTAGATGCAATTGATAACGTTTTGCTGAAAGAAGTAACTTATTTTGGCGATACGAATCCGGGAACCATTTCCTATCAGCCGGATTTTCAATTATCTATAAAAGGAAAGAATACCGACACAATCTATTGTTTTGTTTCCGATCCTGCCGGCAATAGATCGGATACTCTACGTCAAGGAATCAAATATTTATCCCAAAAAATAACTGTTGAAATAGATACTCTCAATCCGCTTTTTTTAGACAACTCTGCAATTAGCGTAAATAAAGCAATTGAATTACCGGTGAATCTTTCGGGCAACTTTTTGTGGCAGGCGTTTACCTGGAATGACGGGGGAGATTCAATTAATTATCAGACACCGGGGGAAAGACTTTTGTTCCCGGTACCGAATGATAGCGGTCTGGTACACGTAATAATTGCCGATTCGTCAGGATCAATGAGTTTTAAGGATGAGATTTATTTGTATGTTAAAAATATTCCGGTTATACAACTCACCCTGTTCGATTTCTCCGAATTTCCTGCATTCCAATCGCCAACGGATCAATTACCGGAGGATTGGCAGCGTTCCGACAGTCTGTTTACGGATGAAATGAATGAAAGTAAAAAAATTGTCGCATTAACACGATTAATAAGTGGCGATTGGGATTCTATTCGTATTGCACTACGGTCAAAAGAAAATTTAAAAAACTTTGTCTATAAACCTGTGGCAAATGTAAATTCCGATATTGATCTTAGAGAAATTGCTCTGCCATCGGATGTGAATTCTCTGGAAAAAATCACCTTTTATGTGCAGGTAAAAAATAAAGCGGGACTTACCGGGGATACGTTGTACACTATTATTCATGACATCCGGGCTCCGGTACTTGATTCTTTTTCGGGAAAGAACGCCGTATCGGATTCCAATTATTTGTTTTCATATTTAGGTTCTGACAAGGCCCCTGGAAAAAAAGCGGGTATCGTGGTATATGAATCATTCAAAGAAAAATCAAGGTACACCTATGTTCCCGCCGGCGATGAAAACAAAATAACTCTTTATCCGGAAAGAGGCCAACGCACGCTTACAGCATTTCTGGTCGATAAAGCTGATGTGGATCAAAACAGGCCGGATTCAGTTCAGGCGAGATTAGACCGCAAAGAACTCGACTTTATAGATCATAAAAGTAATTCCATAAGTTTGAATATCCGTCTTAATCCGGTTGAAGTGGCCAACTTCCCGAATCCGTTCAATCCGTTGGTACAAGATGGTTATACGAAACTAATGTTTCCGCTGAAACAGGCGGATCATGTGAAAATAACCATACTGGATGCGTTCGGAAATTTGGTTAAATCCTGGGATGCCCAATGTGACGAGGGGTTAAATACAGGTGATGAAAATCCCGGACTTCGCTGGGATGGCAAAAACGGCAAAGGGCAATACGTTGCCAATGGCGGTTATATATGCATTATAAAATCGAATAAAGGAGAAAAGTACATTCGTAAAATTGCAGTAGCAAAGAAGTAACAGTTTGTTTGTAAAATTATTTTCTGAAATTGAAATTAATTTTACTTGCTCTTTCTAAATTTTCCGATTACGATGTTCATTAACCGAAGTGGTTCGCTGTTATGATAAAAAAAATTATAATTTTTTATTTTATTTTTCTTTTTTCTGTCTCCATTATTTCAACCCTATCCGCTCAAACCGGAGACGCCGGCCAGCCCGGCGAGTTTTTACGCTACGGTGTGGGTGCCCGTGCATTGGGCATGGGACACGCTTTCACCGCCCTGGCCAATGACGCCAGCGCGGTCTACTACAATCCTGCCGGATTAATGGGTGTGGAACGCAAGGAATTCACCACCATGTATTCCAATCTGTTTTACGATTCCCGCTACACCTATATGGCGGTGGCCCTGCCCAGAACTTTCACCGGCAGCAGCAATGCTCTCGGTTTCGGCTGGGTGAATTTAACTATGGCAAATTTTGACGGCCGGGATATTGGCAATAATCAGACAGGTAATTTTGACATTTACCAGCAGGCTTTTCTACTCTCCGGCGCACGGGAATGGGTAGGTACCTGGGGAATTCTCAATTACGGAGTCAATTTTAAATTGATTAACCAGGGTTTTCCGGGTTATCAAGCGGAGCAGGGATGGGGCTTCGGCGCCGATGTGGGCGCTACTTTCAAGCCGATCAATGCACCGCTATTTAAAATCTTTGCCCTGCGCTTTCTGATGCCGCTGCAATTGGGCGTTTCTCTGCAAAATCTTTTGCCGCCCCGGGTGGGAGTCGGAGAAAACCGGAAGGACGAGTATCCGTTTATTTTCCGCTGGGGCGTCGGCTACAGCGTACATATTAAAAACTGGCATGTGCAGCTTCTGTATGACCATGAGAAATATTCCGGCCGGGCAACGGGCCATTATACCGGTCTGGAAACCAACCTGCCTTTTTTACCATACACGGAGAGTTACGCGCCAAAATTCCGTTTCGGTTACAATTCCAGAACCAAGCGACCCGGTTTCGGCGCCGGGTTCAAATTCGGCTTTGCCGGCAATGCCAATATCCGCCTTGATTTTGCCTATTCTCTCAAACCGCAGGATGAATTGAAAGACGATTTTCGTCTGTTTTTGACGGTGGATTTTGGCAGAAACTACGATGCAAATTATTTTGCTGCAAAGATTGATTCTATTGATACAGCAGATAAACAGAAAAGAAATGATCATCTTCAGGTTATCGCACGATTACCGGATGACAGGAATAAACTAACCGTTTCTGCAGAAGCGTTGGGAGGAACGTATGATACTACAAATGCAATTCGCTATTACCGTTTGATTGGCGGAATGCGGTTAGCCAATGAATATTTCAATCAAGCAAAAGAAAAACTACGAGAGGGAAATGAAAAGACTGCTAAGATGAAAGCTATGGAAGCAATTATAGAATATACTCCTGAATTCAATAACTTTGTTGGTAAATTTACAGAAACTGATTTGTTAAATTTTAGTGAGTGTTTGATAATCCTTGGGAAATGGGAAGATGCTAAAAAGATTATGGATCAAGTCGAAAAAAAATCTCTTAGATTTTTTTATCAAATGGGGATATGTGATAAAAGGTTAGGAAATTATGATCTTGCGATTAATCATTTTAAAAATGCAATATCATACAAATTGGATGATAAAAGTATGATAAAACTTGCATATTTAAACTTGGCTGAATGTTTGTTTGATTTAAAAAAATATCAAAGTTCAATAGATACACTTCTTTCATTTAATAGAAATTACAGTAGTATTTTAGATTTTGATTATCCAAGATATCCAACTTATCATGATCAACTTATAGGCGATGATATTTTCTTTAATATTGGTAATTGTTATCTTATGCTAGGTGATAAGCATAATGCACTGGAATTTTTTAGTAAAATTGAGAGATATTTTCTGAAATCAGATGTTTCTAAGAAGGCTGATATCTCTAATATTATTAAAAAAATTTTAGGAGAAATATTTAATTATGATAATAGCTAATGTCGGGAAACAAGAAAATCCTATATTTGTAAAAACGGTTTTTCTTTCTCTTTTGAGTTCTGTACTTTTCTTTATATCCGTTTTACTTTTCAATTACAATGATTTAATAGCTAATATTATATATGTTTGGGATCATTATGTTGCCAATAGTACTATTGGCTTAATTGGGCTTGTTATTTTTTTGTTTAGTCTATATTTAATGGCTGATCTGATTGATAAGAAAAAGGTGCCTAATAAGGATAGTAATAATGATGAAAATAATCAAAAAAATTGGACTTTAACATTGCTTGGTAAAGATATAACAGGCAATAAATATATATTGATATTTGTCGGAATTATTTTTTTTCTATCACTTGTTTCTGAAGTTTGGGTTATTCATTCTGTAATTGTTGGACGTTATTTATATAGTTTTTCTTTTCCATTCATTTTAACTTCTATTCTTTTTCTTTTTTCATTCATACTTGTCCTCATTGCTTTAATTAATAAAATGGAAAGAGCAAAAGAAATATTAATAATTAGTCAATTTTTAGTAATCACATCTATGCTTCTTTTTTCAGTAATCAAGGTAAAAATCAATAATAATGCTACTGGCTTACTCGATATGCTTTTATTAAAATGCGGGAAAGAAAATTCAGGAAAAAATTTACCTTATTCGGCGAAACAATTGGAATTATATGGAATTTTTAAAGGTGTATTATATAGTTCAGAAATTGAAAGCGAGATTAAGCATAAGTTTTCCCCTAATTTGATTCTGGCCCAATATTGGCTGCCAGAAGATGCAAAACAAAGAAGAATATTTGCTAACAATATTAATTATAGGATCATGATGGGATCAGTTGAAAATGGTATGTTTGGTTTATGTTTTAATGTGTTGGATTTATTGGATAGTTTAAATAAAAAAACAAATTATATTTTGCGGTCATACTTTTATAAAACACCACTTGATCCATATCAAAGGAATGAATACCTTTTCCCATTTTTACAATATAATCAACCAATCTTTTCATTAAGTGGATTAGATCCAATGATGGAATCCGGAAAGAATAAAGAGCTTTTTATATCATCAATAAATTGGGTTGGAGGATTATTACTGGCAGAGGATAATAATAATGTAATCATTGCAGAACAAAGTACAAGGAAAAGCTTTAAGATGATTTCAAAAATCAATTCAAATGAGAATAGATTAAGTCAAAGATTGAAAAAATTAAAATCGATTATATTCCAAACAAACAGTTGGCTTAATATTATTCAGAAAATCAGACAAATAAACAAAAAATATAATAATTTCGAAAGTACTATGATAAGGATGATAGAGAATGGTGATATAAGTGCGTTTTTAAATGCATTACGATATTATTATATCAAGGCAACAATTGAAAAACCAGATAACCCGAATTTTGAATATATTTTTGAAGTTTATAAAAAATATTCTGATAAAATAAAAAAAATAATTGATTCACAGGATGAATATAAATCTAATAGTAATATCCAAATTTTAGAAAATGAAATTGAAACAATATATCTATGTGCACAAAAAAGGAGTTCAAATAAAAATAATATTTCAGCTGAAGAAGCCATATCAAGATTTTATAAAATCCTTTCTAATTTAAAAACTATAAGAAATAATAAAGATAGTAAAAAGGATGTTATCAATGAAAATATATATATAATCAAAAATGATATTCAATTTATTAAACTTAGTAAAACAACTCTTGATTATAATAGTATTGCAGATAGTTTTGCTGTCTTGTCTGAAGACGAAAGTATTACATTAGTAGCTAGGGCTAAGTCATTCTTTGGAAGAGGGGTAGCACTACTTAAAATTGGACAGCAGTTAGAATCGCTGGGTGCAAAAAAGAGTACATATATTGAAGGAATTAACAGTTTTAAAAAATCTTTCATTGCTACTCGAAAAATATATAACAAATATCAAGTAGATGAAATTTTAACTCGAATTGAAAATATAGATACTTCACCACAAATGTACATTTCATTGGTTAAAAATGATTCAACATTTATTGCAGATTTAATTGCAACCCATAAAATTAATTTTGCAAAGGACATTGTCAACAAAAATAGACATGATGATTTGTTACGAATTCTAAATGATAATTATTCAAATAATTAGTTAGTTTAGTCTTATGATTTTTAAAACTTCAAATAAATACTTGTTAATATTTTTAATTCTATTAATATTAACATATCCGGCGAAATATCTATTCGCAGAAGTGTTTTTTAACTTAAATATTTTAAACCCGAAACATAAAATTAATTTTAAAATCCTAATGCTATCAAATTACGAATGCAATTTGGTAAAACTTGATTCAAATGGTATATTTAAAATTAATGAAAAAAAATATAATAAATGTAAATATATTTGGGTAATTGATAACTCTAATAAATATAATGTAACACTTTTTAGAAAAAATTCTTTAGAATCAAAATGTGTAAAGAGAAACAATAATTTGTATGTAAAATTAGAACCTACAAAAGTTGTAAAAAAGCCAATATCAGTACCTTCCAATGAATTGGATTACAAATTGCATATCATTTGGGATAAATCAAAGATTAAATGGAATAAGTTTGTAAAATCTTATAACCCTAAATATGATGAAGTCATGTTTTCTTCTATACCTGTTATTTTTAAAAATAAGTTTACTTTTGAAAAAAAAAACTCAATTGTTGTAGATGTTGGTTACAAGGATATAGCAGAAAAAATTAAAAGTGAAATATACCTGTATATTAAAAGAAAGGGATTCCTGCCTGAAATCATTGCTGCAAAAGAAGTTAAATTTAAAAATAAAAACAAGGTATTTGAAATTGAGAATGATATTTATCAAAAGAAACTTGGAGCATATATTTCTACTAAAATTAGGGATGAAATACCTTTTGATAAAAATGTTATTTTAAGGAATTTAGTTTTAAAGGATTATAAAGAACCTTATGATTTTAAAACGAAAATATCTATTAAGCATCGAAAAAATGAAATCAATTTTATTTATACAAATCAAGATAGCATTGTTTTGGAAAAGAAACTGGTTGAAAATTCTATAGTAAATTGGCAAAACTACAGTTTTGATAATTCTGGTTCGTTGCTTTATGCAGATTCTATATCAATTTTTTTTAATCAATTTGAGGAAGTTCCTTGTAATTTTTCATTATTTAATCCAGTTCCAGGAGATACTATTAAAACTACAAAGGTGAATTTTTGTTGGGAAAATAAAGGTGATCCTGATCCGCCGAACTATTCTGTTAAGAGCTATAGTCTTCAGATATTGTATAATAGTAAACCCCGATTTACAATTAAGAATATCCCTGCAACTAAAAGCGATACAGTTTGTTATCAACTTAATTTTGAGAAAGAATACATTCGCAAATCTGGGATGTATTTCTGGAGAGTTCTTGCATATGATTCTATGGGGAATATGACAGTTTCAAATAATAATTGTGGCTTTTTTGTTCCTAAACCGCTTTTTAGAATTATACAAATAGCTAATCACTCTTATTTTAAAATTGAATCGGTATTTATTAAGAATAAAATTTCTCACATAGACAAGTCGATTAATAAAAAAACATTTTTAGATAATATATATGGCGCGAGAATTTCTATTCCTAAGTTAAACATAAAAAATAACAGATTCTTAGTTGGGGGTGAGTTATCAATTTTTTATCCATCTGGATATGGTTTAACTTTAATACCACAATATTCACTATTTTCTAATCGTCATTTTAATTTTTCTAATAAAATCCGTATTTCTAGATTTGAATTAACCGAAGGTATTAAAATGCGCACTAATAGTGCTTGGAGCGTATCAATTGGAACGGACCTTTTGTGTTTTGGTAAAAACATTCCAATTTTTCAAATGCAGAGTTTTCTAATACCTTATAAAGAAATCGCTTTTCTGAATACAAGTGACGAAACAAGTTATTTTCATGGTTCAGGTTATGCCCTATCTTTTTTGTTGGCGATACCAAATAAAATAATAAATAAATTTAAAGTTCCTATTATTAACGTAGAAATTGATTTAATGAGGATTCCGTTTAAATTTGGTTATTCTTTTATTAATGGTAGTAAAAATAGTAAGATTATAACATATTACTTTGGATTTAAATATTTACTGTAATCTGTAATCTAAGTAGGAGAATAAAAATGTATGTAATCAGAAAGGTTTATTTTTTAGTATTAAAAACATTTATTTTTTTATTAATTACAACAACAGCTTTCTCCCAACCCCACCACAAACTCCACATCGCCAACATCGAGACACCCAATCCGGTAAAGACAACCTGGTATGGCAGACCATTGGCTGCCAATTATCTGATAAGCTGGGAGCTCTATGCTGTTAGTGAGGATAAGCAGCCCAAACGGCTTAACACGTATGAAATCCCGCAATACCGTCTGTTTTGCTCCGCCGGGGACAGCGCGTTTCAAAATAAGGCTGTAATGTGGGATACGTTGCTGGCTGGGAAAGATCAATTTTTATTTGTAAATAAAAAAGTCGGGCCGCGGTATTATTTCCGGATCGACGGTATGAAAAACGGAGAGGTTGTTGTTCAATCCGATACCGCCTGGGTTGTTAGCGGTAAACCAAGGATGATGGCTGCATACAGCCCGGAAGAAGAAACAGTGAAAAAATCGTTCCCAATTCCTCTTTTCTTTCCTCTCGCAAATATTCTGGAAAAAGTTTTCGGCTACCAAAATGAAATTTATGCTCATTCCACCATTTTCGGGAAATTTGCTTTTACACTCATCTGGTGGTTTGGAATTTTTGGTTTGTTGTATGTTTTACCATTTCGTTGTTTCACCAGCTTTCGATTAGGGGTTATTTTCCCTTTTGAAAAATTTAGCTGGCGTAAATCCAAAATCCATTTCCTTAATCTGGAGCGGAACTATGAAGATCGAATAAGCCCCAAATTCCGTTTTGTTCTTGAGGCCTGGAAATCGGTTGTGTCACACACAAATCGTTTGGTTCGCGAAGGGGAGCAAGAAAACATGGAAGAAGTGGAAAAAACTTGTTACACCCATTTCAAAACTCATGGGGCCGGCGCCATCGAAACTTTAATACAGATCATTAATTATGATCCTGCTAAAACCGACACCGCCGGAGAAGGGAATTCCGAACAACCGGCAAAGGAAGAGCTGATACAAAAGGTTGAAAAATATTTTGGCGATGAAGAATTTACTGATATTGTTAATAAACCTGTACAAATCACAACGCCATATCGAAAGATATCTCTGCAATGGGAAGATGTAAAAAATGATATTTTTAATCAAGATGCAAAAAGAATGAATAATTATCCCACAGTTAAAATATTATCCGGCGGCCTGGAAAACCATCTCATCAACGGTTTTCGCTGGCAAACTGTTTCGGAGGAAGTGGATCGCGCCATGGAAAATAGAGCGGGAGCTGAAATAGAATCGATTAAAAGAAAATCATTGCTGGATTGGTTTTGGAACCTGGGCGCTCTTTCCCCATTATTGGGTTTGTTTGGCACAGTTACAGGTATTACGGAAGCGTTTCGCAGGATAAAGGATTTGAAGGAAGGTACTTCCCACCTGGAATTGGTAAGCAAATTATCCGGTGGTATTTTTGAAGCCTTATGGACCACTGTTCTTGGTTTGGTCGTCGGTATTTTGTTAATGATTCTTTATTACTACTATAAAAATAAACTGGATTGGATCTATGGCAAATGGCAGTCTATTTATGTTCATGTTACTGAAAAATTATAAAAATTTTTGGATTTTTTATGTCTTTTAAAAATAGTGAGGAAAATCAGGAAATTGAATTCCCATCCCTGATAGATATGGTATTTCTTCTTTTGGTTTTTTTTATGGCAACGCTGTCATTGTCGTCTTCTGGAAATCCGACACCCACGACGGGTCCACCGCAACGGCCTTTTGATTTACCGGAGGCCAAAGGAGAAACCTCGGTTTCATCTGAAGAAATCATTAAAACACTCACTATTCAAATTGAACATCTGGATGCAGAAAATGCTGAAAGTCCCAAAGCGCTTTATTTCCTCTGGCCAGACCGGGATCATCCGGTCTCCGAAAAACAGGTGTACGAACAGGTAAAATCAGAGTTACATCAATTGTCCCCGGATTCTTCACACTTTGCTGTTCTGCCGCGGAATTATTTGGCGTTAACCGACTCTGACATGGATACGTGCCGGGCTTTCAAACTGATCGAAGAAAATATCAGAAAATATAAGGATGATTATTTTGCCCAACCGAGCAGTTCAAATACAATTGAAATCCGGGCTGTACGCGATACCGAATTTCAAATCATTAATTTTATTATGAACCAGTGCAGTCGTTACGGAAATCTGATTCCCAAAATCACATTTCGTGTTCTGTCCGCAAAAGAACCGGAAAAGGAGGGCAGCGGTGGCGTTTAAACCTTATGATACGTCTAAACGGAAGCCGCAACTGGTTTCACTGATCGATATGGCCTTTCTGTTACTCCTGTTTTTCCTCGTAACCAGTTTGGTAGCGCAATTGACCCAACAGGAACAGAAGCTGTCAATACCCACTCCGGAAAACAAACCCGGTCGCGCGCAAATTTTGATTCAATTTCTTTCGGAAAATGAATTTTTGTACATTGATCAAACGACGAACAGTATTGTTCAGGAAGTAAATGACCAGTTTGGTTTTGAATCGCCAGGTAAACAGAGAAGGAGAATAGTAGAAAGAATGCTGGCAGAAAAGAAATATGATAAAGTTGAAGTGAACAAAAAATTAAAAGATCTTAAAAAGTTCGCGACCGATCATCCGGATCAGCAATATTTCATTTTAATTCGCTGTCCCAAAGAGATTTATTATTATCATGTTTTACAGTTGGTTCAATCCATATCCGGATTACCAAATGTGAATTACGGTTGTGTGGGGGGAACGGTAGCGGATATTCGTAACGCTACCGATATTTCTCTACGCACTGAAATAGATAATCATGGCAAAAAAAGAGAAAATTTGGTCATATTATTTCCAAAGTAATTAAGTGACTGTCCGAATTTGTCATTCCCGCATGCTTTTAGCGGGAATCCATTGCTGCCCTCAGGTAGATTGCCTGTCTGCAACAGGCAGGCGGCTTAAAAATTGCCTGCCTGTGCAGACAGGCCGGAATGACAATATCGTGGGTATTTTCGGACAGACAGTAATTAAGTGATTGTGAGGAGAATATTGACGCATTCTGAAAAAAAAACTTTTTCACGAAATATCAAATTGACCATTTACGGAATTTTAACCGTGCTTGTTGCTGGGTTGTTTGTTGTTTCCTATCTCTTCCTAACGCGGTTCAGCGGTTTAGAGGAAGAAGATATCCATATCCCGCCCTTTACGAAAATTGATACGTTAAAAATCCCGCCCAGACCCGGAATACAGGGCGTTGTGATTTCGGGACCGGTTATCACAGACTTGATCTTCGATATCAACCTTAAAGCTGCGGATATTCAACCGTTGGATTGGAATAAATTAGTATCAATCGATCGTACTGCGGAGGTAACTGTGCGGGCCAGAGTTGCTGCAGATGGCAGGTTGATTATCAAAAGGGATCAGGGAGACATTCTCGATCGGGGACATCCTGATGCCGGTAGAGAAATTGAAAAAAGCTTAAGTAGTTGGGTTTATTTTCCATATAAAGAGGGGCTTATTTTATTCTATTTTAATGTCCCTTCCAAAGGAACCAAGAAGGTGATTATTGACGCAACAAAACTCAAGAGAAACAAAAAAGTCCCTGAAAAAAAGGAAGTTCTGAATGGTCTGCTCCATTACATTAGAGGATTGGATCAAAGTGAAATCGGCTATTCTTCAGTTACATTTGAGTAAAAGCTAAATTGAGCGATTCTACTGTCATTCCGCCTGCCCGAGGAACCGCAGGCAGGTAGGAATCTTGTTGGTTTAGTGCACAGAACTAACAAGATTCTTTCCCGCCTGCGGTCGGGCAGGCAGAATGACAAAACTCTTTGGCTGGTTGTTTTAAGCTAAGAATCGCTCAATTTTGGTAAAAACTGTTCTCTAATTGAATTTTGAGGCGAAAGATGAAAATCGTTAAAATTAGTTTTTTTATTTTGCTATTCATAGCAGTAATTTCAGATAAATCTTTCTGTCAGGTGGAATTTGCACAATCGCGGGCAATGAATCTGTTCAACCAGGGGAGGTACGATTCTGTTTTGGTTGAAGCGCCTAAATGGATTCAGCAGAATAATATTTCTCCTGACCGGCAGGGGATAGCGCTTTATTTTTTGGCAGAGAGCAATTATAATCTTGGTCTGTCTGAGCCTGTAAAAAGGCGGGCGATCAAATTCTTTAATGAAGCATACGATAATTTTGATAAATGCATCAAACGCACAGATATTCAGGTACGATTCAGGGATTTGTATCATACGGCTAAATATAAAAAAGGCTGGTGCAAATTTCGTCTTGCGGAATTGGGAGACGGCACTATTTTGGCAACACTAAAACAAGCATATAACGACTTTTCATCTGTTGAATCAGCGGCTTCCGACAGTCTGAAAATTTACAGTAAATTCATGGCCGGAGAAGTTCAATTATTCCGGGCAACCAATCAGCGTTATCAAATTTTTTCCCGTTCTTATACTGCTTCCGATATCAATCAGATATTAACGTTGTTGAACGATGCAAAAAGTCGGTTTAATTCCGTTCTCTCGAATAGCCATAGCCGGGAAGAGTTGAAACTGATTTGTCGCCTGCGATTGATGGATATACATTTTGCCTTTGGAAAAATTTATCAGGGCATAAATGAAACGGTTTTCCCGGGGATCAATGATCCTTTGAAAGGAAATACCGTACAGGAGACGATTAAAAATTATTTCGAAAAAGCTGACTATGTTTCAGTTCTGAAAAATTTGCCAATTAATGAGATCAAAAGAATTCAACCTGTTATTGATTACTTACAAGCGTTAAAATATTTGAATATGTACCTTGCCTTGAATGACGGCGAAAGCTCATTACGGTTCACTGAATTAATCGATAAACTGAATGTCCAATATTTAAACAGTGAAAAGAATTTCAGGAAAGGAAATAAAGATCAGGCGAACAAGGATTTAACAAGCAATAGTTACACTAATCTTGGTTCATCAAACAGCTATTATCTGCGGTCAGCCGGAGAAATTTCCGAATCTTATTACTGGCTGGGATTTGTTCAATATATTCTCAATCTCTCCGATGCGGTTGGAAATTTCGATAAATTTATTAACTCTTTTGGTAACAAACAACCTGAAAGGCTCCGGGTTCAATTATTGTATGAAGATGCCCAATTACGAAAATATAGTTTGCAGTTTGAATCTATGTTGGAAAATATGAAAGGGAATCTTCAAAAATTACGAAATATCGCTTCAAAAATTGAGAAATTTCAACCCCAAACCGGTCGTATTCAAAATGACAAAAATCGGCTGCTAACACGCGTACAAATTGCCATTGAAATTGGGCGAGGGGGCAAAAATATTGCCAGCCGGATTTATCAACGGGTATTTAGCGGGGACCTTGAGAGTGCGCTGGAACAGATTCGCTATCTGTTACCTCTCGCCGCTTCTGTAACCGGGCAGCGAAGAGCAAGTTATTTGGAAGCTTTGGCGTTTCTTTTACAGATCACCGAAAGTCAACGATCGGAAGAAACCCGTTTTTACCGGGGAGTAAGTATTTCATTGGATGCGGAGATTGGTAAAACACCTAATGATAAAAAAAAGCTTTTTAGCGTGGCGGCAGATACACTTGAAAACGTTTCCGGAGATTATGCAAAAGAAGCAAAATATATCCGCGCCAGAGCACTTTTTTTTGCCGCAGAATACCAAACTGCTCAAAAATTATTAACAGAATTGATCCGTCAGGATGGTAGCTTGAGAGCGTTATTTTATCTTGGCGAACTGTTTCGCCAAACCGATAAAGGCGCAGCCGCGCGTCAATGTTACGACCGGGTGATGGAATTGACGGCACAGAGAGAAGGAGGAGAATTTTGGTTTCGGAATGCACAATCTGCCAAAGCCAACAGTGGAGTGGGGGGAAATACGGTATTAAGTTCTTCTGATTTGAACGGGATAAATTTCCCGGATGTTCTGCTAACTGTAAACGGTCGCCCGCTTACCTATGAAGGGCTGGCCAATTATAAATATTTACAAGCCGGTTATGCCGAACAGAGCGTAACTTTACTCAAATTGTTCGGACTACCCAAACGAACAATTTATCCATCGGTGAACAGAGTGAAAAACTCCCAAATTATTGCGGAAGGTATATTTCCCGGCCTTTCCTCGCCGATAAATGAAATGAAAGGGGCGATCGCTTCCGGATTGCAAATGATTGTATTTTATCCCTCTGATGTAAATTCCGCACAAAGCCAGGTTAAATTAGACGGAGTAAAATTGGTAGCGGATGAAAACGGATTTTATGCTAAAAAGCACATTCCCTTGAACGCAGTCGATACCATTGAAGTATCGAATCCACAGTGTTATCCCTTCGTAGAGACACATCAATTTAAAAAACCGGTTGCCGATTCTCTCTTTGCAATTCTTTTCCCACACATAAAATATGAAAAAGAAAAAAAGACGAATAAATCCGCAGTTTCTGCAATCTTTTATCCGGATAGATTGGATAAGAACTTAATTCTTCATCCTGATAATAAAAACCCTGATAAAAATTCCAAACTATTCAATGACCTTGCGGAAAATATTTACCTGCGTGATTTTATTTTTCATCCTCAACTGCAAAAATATCTGGTTGTCTATAGTGAGGAAAACCGCATTTTGAAATATTCAGCAGAAGGAATGGATGAAGGCGAATTTGGTCTTGAGTTGTCAACGTGCGGTCAATTGGATAGTCCGGAAGGTA
The DNA here is from genome assembly GCA_913009825.1 of uncultured Deferribacteres bacterium. Taxonomy (GTDB): domain Bacteria; phylum Zhuqueibacterota; class JdFR-76; order JdFR-76; family DREG01; genus DREG01. Next base: position 70,156 of record CAJVYQ010000014.1, on the reverse strand, counting down.
TTGCTTTAGATTCAGATGGGACCATTTATATAAGTGACTGGGGCAACCACCGGATTTTGTTTTTTAATCGCAATGGAAGCTTCCTAAGAAGTATTGGCGAGTTTGGTGAGAATAAGAAAAGTGGCGCGCCGGTAAAATTCATTTTTCCAACCAGACTATGCATATCGGAAGATACAACAGGTATAACTTATAACGGGAAAAGACTTTACGCAGATAAAATATTATTTGTTGCGGACCGTAATGGTGTGCAAATGCTTAATTCAAACGGTTATTTTTATGAAACGGTAATCAAACCTTCTAAGCAATTTCCCCTAAGTTCATTTTACGGTATCGCTTCAAAAGGATATGGACCGGGAGCAAAGCTATTTATTGTTGACCGAAATAAAACCGACTTTATTTCGTATATTTGTTCGCGAAGGCAGTAATTTGCAGGCATCTGGTAAAGGTTAAATGAGTAATTGTTTATAGCCGGTATCTTCTCTTCGCAACTCTCCGAAATGGATTTCCTCGTTGCCGTATAATAGAACGGATTCAAAATTTTGTATCGCAGGGAATGATGATATTTTTACATGTGATTTGAAGTAAATATTTTTTTGACTCTTAGGATTTGCTGGATAAATATTCCATTTTTCCAACAAAGTTCTCTTGAGCCGGGTTAGATGTTCTTGATTTAGTTCGTATCACATTGGTAAAGCGTTAATTTCTGAATAATCTTTTTAGTGGTTTGATTGCGTATCTTCCTAAAAAAAAGAGGCAAAAACATGAAAAAGAAAATCAGTTTCTCTTCTTTTATTGCAAGGGCTGTTTATTTTTTTAATTTCTTATTCTTATTCACATTCTTTATTCTCCCGCCACTACCGCTTCATGCCCAGCAGCAAAGCGTATTGGTGCCTAACCTGCTTGTCAAAAAGACAGTCGATAAAGAACAGGTTGAGCCGGGAGATACGCTTAATTACACAATTTGGTATGCAAACGCGCTCAATGATACCGCTTATAATGTTGTGCTTACCGATCTTCTTCCAGACAAGACTGTTTTTTCAACCCGGCTCAATCCAAATTGGCATGTAAATACCGGCAACGACACGTTATTTTACAACATAGGTACTGTTGCTCCGGGCGATTCCGGATTAATCGGACTGCACCTGCTTGTAGCGGATCAAGCGGAATTTTCTCCCGGCCGGCATAACATTTTGAATATCGTTGAAATCCGGGGTATGTATCATTCTATCCTGTATTCAAATAAACATGCCGTAATTTCCTCCTTATTTTTGATCCCCGATCTGCAAATTAAGAAATCTCACCGGCCAAAATATTTATCGACTTATCCGGGAAGCCTGTTAACTTATAATATAATTGTAAAAAATACCGGCAACAAAGCGGCAGAGAACGTTGTTATTAAAGATACATTATCTTATCTTTTAAGCGCTACCGGTTCACAACCGTATGCCTTCACTAAAGATGAAACATCTGCTCTGCCGGATACAGTTTTAGAATGGATAATCCCAACTTTAGCGCCGGACAGCTCAACAACAATACAAGTTTCAACCATATTAACAAATAAGGAATTACTCGGCATGGATATGGTTATAAACATGGTTGGGGTTGAGATAAATGATGAAATTAATTTAGAAGATAATTCTGATCAAGATACGACATATTTTTTGAGCGGTGGTATTCCTGCACGGCGAGATCTGCAGATCCAAAAAACTGCTGACAGAGATAAAGTATTTCCCGGTGATACGCTTGTTTATAATATTACATATAATAATGCCGGGAATCTTTATTCAAGAGATATAATTATCACAGAATACTTCCCAATTTTTACAAATTTTGTAGATTTTAGCTTCTCAACCCCAGCACATCTTGCTGATACTAAAATATATTCGGACCGAATCGAATGGTATTTACCGTCTGCAGATTCTTTGCTGGAACCTGAAGCTTCAGGTTCTATCACATTAACTTTTACAGTACCGGATTCTTTACCGATAGGTGAGCATGTATTAATTGATTCAGTTGTGATTGGCTCCTCTACTTGTGCAGATAGCGATTCTACAAATAATATAGCGATTGCTGCGACAACTATTTCTACAAATAGAGACCTCGAAGTAATGAAAGAAGTGTCTGATGATACGATTGCTCCCGGTGGTTCTATTTTATATACGATAAGAATTAAAAATCTGGGGAATATGCCGGCTAATAATATAATGTTGATAGATAGTTTAAGCAATAAAGAATATATCGAGGGAATCGATAACATTAGTGCAGGAGGACAGCTTTTACCGGATGGAACAACTATCAAATGGGAATTTGATATTATTGAGGCGAATAGCGAAAAAATAACTACATTTAATGTAAGGACAAAAGATTTCTCAACATATATGGAACAATGGATTTACAATTATGTGGAAGTTACCACGCAAGATCCTGAATCAAAATATGATAACAATAAAGATACAACTTCAACTGTAGTTATTTATAGACCTCAACTACAAATGCGAATATTATCTTCGACAGATGATCCTCAGCCTGGAGAAGAATTTTATTATATTTTGAGATATCGTAATATTGGCACTGCTGAGGCAAAAAACGTTACTCTACTGGATACTATTCCGGAATATGTAATGTTTTCTGGAAATACAACGGATTTCCCGGATAAAAATAAATGGCAAACCCTGCCATCTGGAAATGTAGAAGCCGATTCAGTTATTGAATTCAAACTTGGCAGCGTACCGCCGAAAATGTCCGACTGGTTGGAGATAAAAGTTTTTGGGCAGTTAGATAAAAGTCTTCCGGGTGCTCAAACTTTGCTTTTTAATCATGGAAGAATGGAAGACTCTGCCGGATTTACTGCACGCGCTGATAACAGCCTTTATACTATCGGAGAAGTTTTTGAGGCATCTATCCAAATTATCCCGGGAGCAAATCAGGATCTTCCTGAAAAAAGTTTATATTTAGGTTCAAATTACAATCTAAGAGTGGAAGTGAACAAACAGTTATCTTCTTTAATAATATTCTTTAATTATCCGGAACTCCCAATAATTCCTGAAGGAGGACTCGTAATTGCTTCTGCTGAAATCAATCAGAATTATGTGGATCAAAAGTATATTTACGAAACTTCTTCTCCGATAAAAGTGCCCGATAATGCAGGTTTCGGAAGAATGGTAGTTTATTCAGATGTTACCAGTGAGTTCAATGAAAATTTAGCGCCTGAAGATGCTGCAACTATTTTAAAACCGCCGGAAGAATTTAAGTTGAATAAAAATGCAATTAACCTAACCCTCGGCGAAGTTGTCACCGCCAGGTTCACCCTGAGCAAACCGGAGCAAGTGGAGATCTCGATTTATACGGTAGCCGGCGAACCGGTAAGAAAACTATATGATGAAAAACTGCCGGTTGCCGGTGAAGATCAGGTAGAGTGGGACGGCAAGAATAAAAGCGGACAACTGGTAGCCGGCGGTGTGTATCTATTCCATTTAAAAACGCCCTCATTTGAAAAAGTGAAGAAAGTCATCATCATAAGGTAATTGTCGGCAATGAGTCTCTTGCAGAAGAAAAATTTTTATCGGGTCATTTATGTAACTGCAGCATTCTGCGGTGTACATCTGCTACTTTTAGGCATTGCTGTCGCTCAGAGGGATGACCAATCTCTCAGGCAAGGTTTTGCCTGTTTAAATCAGGGAATTGCCGCCATAAATGCAAACGAGTGGGACAAGGCGTTGCAATCGTTAACAGAGGCGGAACACATTTTCATCCGGTTCCAGGATCAAACTTTCCTGTTCCAGGTGTTTTTTCACAAGGGAGAAGTTTACCGGAATCTGGAGAAGAATGAAATTGCCGATTCCCTTCATTCCAGGGCGCTGAATTGCTTTCAGGAATTGGATAGTTTACGTCAAGCGCCTTTGCCAACGATGATTCCGGCGCTTTATTTTGGCAAATCGCTGGTAAATTCGGAAAGGAATTTTACGCTAGCTATTCAATATGGAGAAAAAGCGCGCAATGAATTCAAAAACCCGGCTGACTGGGATAATTTTTATCATTGCGTAGAATATCTGAATAGTTACACCGGGAAAGAATATCTATGATTCAGGTACTTTTTACATTTTAACCCGGGACGAAGCCGACGGAATCAAAAAAGAAAAGAACCTTATTATTACCTTAATTGAGCGATTCTCTTATTTTTGAGCTTGTTTTTATTACTAAACGGATTTTCATTTTTAAACTAAATCCGATTGGCGATTCAGCGAATCGCCCTACAATCGCTCAATTAAGTAAGAAGTAATGATCTATCAGGGGGGTGTGAGAAAAATAATTGGCCGGATCGATTACGATTCTGTTTATTTTGGGAGGCCCAAATGAGGAAAATTTTTGTCTTTTTGATCATCTTGAGTGGCATTTTTTCATTCACCGGAGTATATGGCCAGAAACCCGGAACTTCCGGTGCGGAATTTCTCAAGTTGCCTGCGGGTGCCAGACAGGCCGGTATTGGCGGCACATTTGTCGGTATCGGTGACGATGTGAATTCCCTGTTTTGGAATCCCGGCGGGTTAGCCACACTGAAGACCTGGGGGTTCTCTGCAATGCACAGCGAATGGCTGGCTGATCTTCGTTTTGATTCTTTTGGTTTGGCCATACCGGTGTTCGGTAGAAAAAATGTTGTCGGTGCAATGGCCGGCATTCTCTCTATGCCGTCCTGGGATAATACCGGTGGTGTGGAACCCGCAGTGTCGGCACAGGATCTATATGCGGGAGTTGCATTTGCGCGCAACGTTTGGCCTAAAATCTATGTTGGTGGCGCCGTCAAATATATCAGGCGAAAACTGGCGGATTTCGCTGCCGGCGCCATCGCTTTCGATATTGGTGCTATTTATAAATATTCTGACTGGCTGACATTTGGCGGCAGCGCGCAAAATTACGGCGGCAGGATTAAATTTATCAAGAATGCAGCGTCTTTACCATTTGTCCTACGAGGAGGTGCATCCATTCGTCCTTTTTTTGGGAAACCCTTCGATATCATTTTTGCGGCCGACGGCATCTATTATCTTAACGAAGATATCCGGCAAATTTGTCTGGGATCGGAATTGAATCTCTTTCATTTGTTGAATATACGTGCCGGATATCGAATCGATAAAACATTGTTGAGCATGTCCTCCGGACTGGGAATAAAATATGGCATGTTTAATCTTGATTATGCTTATAATCCTTTTGAGAAAAAAATCTCCGGTTTCTTCCATGCTTTATCCACGCATCAGATATCTCTCACTATTCGATCGATCTCTCCAATCCCGTTTGTCTCTTACTATCCGGGACCGGCTAAACGCAGTTATTTAAAGAAGAAAAAATTGTGGGAAAAGGTGAAACGTTTGTTGGGAAAAGAAACAAAACCGAAAAAGCTAATGAAATTGAAGCAACAAGAAAGTGAATTAACAAATTTTTTTGAAGAAAACAAAACCTTGCATTTCTATCTGGAACCCCGTGAAAACTTTGTTTTTAAATGGCAGGAATCGTATGATCCTGATCCCGGAGATTCGGTTTATTATCGTATTCTTTACAAAAAAGTAAACATAGCCCGCGATCAGGGCTTAGAAGAACGATTGAAGAAGTTAAAAACAGGGAGCCAATTATGTAATTCCGCTAATCAGTCTTCCTGGTTTCAGTTTGAACATCTCGATAACGACACAATCCAATGTGTAATTTCACAAAAAGATAGTTCGGTTCTGCCGGCCGGCCAATATGCCTGGTGGGTAGAAGCCTTTGATCAGAATGGCCATATAAGAGAGCTCAAAGACCATTTTCGGCTGGTCGATATTAAATATACCAAACCGCCTCAATTGAAAGAACCGGTAAACCAGAGGAAAATCAAGATGAAATGGCAAAAAAAGAAAGGTACAAGCGGCGAGATGACACCGAAAGAAGAGATTCCGGGAGGCGGTGTGGCCGAATCTTTCCAAACCCGGGAAGAACAATGGGTTACCAGCTATCCGGTGAGTTTTCAGTGGAGTCCGGCGGTCCTTGGCTTTGGCGATCAACAGGTGATACTGCAAATTTATGATGATTACAATGCTGAGGCTCCTTTGATAAAAGTAATTGTTACCGGAAGGAGGACGAAAACCTTTACTATTTCGCTATCCCGCGGTGGTAAAGTTGGGGTCCGGTGCAAATCTGATTCTTCTGTCGTGGTAGACATCCCCATTCTGGCTTATAGTAAAGAATTTTTTTGGCAGGTAGTTGCCCGGGATCTGGAGTCTGCCAAAGAGAAATCCTCGAAAGATAGGTGGTCTTTCACCTTACTCTTAGAGCAGCCGAAAATCTTGATAAGCAGCCCAAAAACACTTGCAAATTTAAGTCCGGACACGCTGTATACCGAACACATGACTATAGAGTCGTCTGATATCCCGATAGTGCCAATATTTTTCTTTCAGGAAAAATCGTCTCAATTGGATCGAGATTCTCAGAACTATTTAGATACTTTGAGAACTACTTTAACAACGCTTACTGCAATCAATCCGGATGTGCAGTTACTCATTTCCGGGTATTGTGACCGGGAGTCGGACGGCAATAATTTCACTTTTGCTAAGCAGTTGGCAAAGGAAAGAGCAGAGACTGTGAAACGGATTCTGGTAGGAAATCGACAGGACCTGGAGAATCGTATTGTGGTCAGGAATCTGAGAAGAGCAAAGCTGTTTTCTTCCAGGGTGCATAAAATACCGGAGTTAAATCTTGATCGAAAAAAAATTCAAGCTGAAAACAGACGTGTCGAATTGAAAGTATTCATCAAGGATAATGCAAAATTACAGGGATTTGATTCTTTTGAAAATTTCTTGGTTAACTCTTCTGCAGTAGCTACGATAAAAAAAATACTTAAAAATAACCGTAATGTTATTGCCATCATCAAGGGGGCAAATCTAAATCAATTGTACCGGTATAAGAAGCGATTGGTTAGACGAATTAGATTTGCAAACAAAATATATACTATTGAGGCAAAAGAATTCGCTATAGAATTGTCCGGTGATAAAATTATTTATCGCCCCCTTCCTCCTAAACGCATTTTAGCCGAATATGGTGCATCAAGTTTACATGTAAAGATCGACAAAGTTCAGGCTCCTTCTCCTTTCGATTGGAAACTGGAAATATCTTCCGCTGAAATGAATACTTCCGGGAGATCCCCCATTTTCATCGGGGAGGGCACTATAAAATCCAATTATCAGGATGCTGCCTGGCCGGTTGATTATCGCAGTGAACAAACATTCAAAATTTCACGAAATGCTGCTGAAAAGTACCTTCTGATTCTAACTGTCACTCCCTTGTTGGGCGGACAACCTGTTCAATTCACCCGGCCCTTGGAGATAAAATATACCGAATATGAGCAAATCAGGGAGCGGAAAATAATCATCCAGTATTATTTTGATTCGGTGGTGGCGGAATCGGAGTTTTTGGAAACACAAGTTGAAGATTTCGCTAAAAAACTGATGACGATCAAACCCGGGAATGTCAGCAAAATTATGATCACCGGACATACCTGCAATATTGGTAACCAGCGCAGGAATATTACTCTTTCTGAGCAGAGGGCGAAAAAAGTGATGGACAGCTTGATTAGGAGATTGCAGTTAAATGTCAACAAAAATAGGGCTTCGGCATGGATTCATTTACTTCGGGGACAATATGAAGGTTTATCTTATTGGAAACCGTACAATTCGGGGCATGATATTTATGAAATTGATAACGTAATTAAATTAAATGCTTCTGAAGTAGAACCTCAAAACCGGACACCGAGGATGAGGTCCATCAACAGACGTGCGCAAGTTGATATTATACACCGGAAGTAAATTGAACCGCGGGATACATTGGATTTTTTTTCTCCTTGCGGTTAGCTGGATATCTGCGCCGGCACAAAAACCAACCTCACCGTCATCGCTTCTCCGGCAGGGCGTTGCGGCTTATAAAAACAAGGAATTCCGACAGGCTGTTCCGGCGCTGCAAAAAGCCGATTCTTTATTCGCCATTACCGGTGATACAGCAGGGCAATTCAATAGCCGGTACTATTTGGGACTTAGCCTTGTTGCCGTTAATCGAAGTGGGGAAGGATTCGCCTGCTTCATTCGTTGTCTGGAGCTTTTTCAGCAGTCCGGGCTCGTGAAAGAAAAATTCTCATCTCAGTATCCGTTCGTCCTGATGCAGTTGGGGCAGATCACTTATCAACGGCATGAACTGAATGCCTCACTCGGCCATTTCCAAAAAGCGCTGGAATATTGTCGGGCATCTTTGCCACCCGATACCGTGATGATGTTTTCGCTTCTGAATAATATCGGCAGGTTGCAGAAGGATTTGGGGCGTTATACCGACGCCATTGCAACTTTAGGAGAAGCTCAAAACTATCTGGATGCCGTTGATTCCGGGAAAAAATACAATTTTTATGTGATCTTATCCGAATCGTATGCGAAGATTGGCGAAACGGAAAAAGCGAACTTATACGATCAAAAAGCTTTTTCTCTATCATCCGGAATCCAGTTAGATCCTGCGGGACAATTGAACAATATTCTGGCCGCTTTTCCCAAATCTCCGCCACAGGCATTGGCTGCGTTAGATAGTTTAATGAGCTATTTGAAAAGAAATCAGGATACATTTTTTTTGGCTAAAAGCTATCAAATTAAAGGGTACCTTCTGAACCGTACGGGGCAAATAGAGCGGGCAGTTGCCGCCTTTGATTCTTCGTTGCAATATTCCCGGCTGGGTGAAAATCTTAACCTTTCCATTGAAAGTTATCTGTTGCTTGGCAGTATTCTGCTGCAGGCTAAAAAATATAATCAGGCGAACCACTATTTTAATGTCGCCGGAAATATACTACAACCTGGAAATCTTTTCGATGAAAATTCCTGGTATCTTTATTATGGCAAGGCGAAGACCATGCAGCACCTGGGAAAGTCTGACAGCGCTGAAGTCTGTTTTACTAAATCGATTGAACTGATTGAAACGATTCGGTCGGAAATAGGTAACAGCCGGCAAAAATTCAATTTCGGCCGCAATAAACTCCAGGTTTACGATGATTTTATCACGTTTCTGATCGAAGAACAACATAAAACAAATCTTGCCTTCAGCTATGTGCAGAAATCAAAAGCCAGATTGTTTTATGATTTAATCACTGAAGCGAAAAGCTCATCGAAACTTTCGGGAGCTATTGACACTGAGAATGTTGAATTTGTGGATATAAAATCGGTTAAAAATCTGCTTGGTAAAAGGACAGGATTTGCCGATTATTATGTAACCCAAAAGAGAACCTATTTCTGGTTTATAACGCCGGACACAATTGCGTTCAAAAAAATTAAATATCCCGAAAGAACATTAAATGCTGCGGTCCATGATCTGTATAATGCAATTCGAACCCGTAGTGCCCAAACTGAAAATTTTTGCAAACAGTTTTATGATCATATATGGATCGATTTGCCGAAGTTTCCCCGGACTATTTATGTAAGTCCGCATAAGGAGCTTCATTACATTCCGTTTCAGGTATTATTCGACGGCAGTAATTATCTTGTCGAAAAAATTAATTTTATTAATATTCCTAATGCCAGTATCTTCCTGTCTTACAGAAAGCGTCCTCCCATTCGAACCGGTCGACAGAATTATGCCTTTGCTTATCCAAAATTTGCAGGAATGGATAGTTTGCGCTTTGCTGTTCCGGAATCGAACACAGTATCTCATTTTTTCCCGAACACAAAAACATTTCTTTATCAAAATGCAACAGAGATGTCGGCAAAACAAATAAACGATTTCAATATTCTTCACTTTGCCTGCCACGGCTTTTTCAACCCGGATGCTCCCGCCGAATCTTTTCTTGCTCTGGGCCGGGATCAGGAAGATGATGGTAAATTAACGGTTTCAGATATTATGAATGAAACTTACCATGGAAATTTGGTTGTATTGAGCGCCTGTCAATCTGCATTGGGAAAGATATTGGACGGAGATGAAGTTGTCGGGTTTCCCAGGGCCTTTATGTATGCAGGAACCCCGCTGGTCGTCGCTTCTCTATGGAATATTAATGATGAAGCCGGTTTTTTGCTGATGTGTTCATTTTATCGATATTTATCTTATCATTATTCATATTCGGAATCTTTACGAACGGCTCAATTAGATATAATGAAAGGGAAATTTAAATGTTTGGCTCTGCCGTCAAATTCACAAGATCGAGCGATCTCTTTTCAGCACCCTTATTATTGGGCTCCATTTGTAATCTATGGTTATGACCGGTCACTATTAGACGATAGGACTCAGGATGTTAGGGAATAAAAAGATCAACCTCTTCGAGGTAAACAAATCTAAACTCGAGGCTCATCTGGAAACATTTCTAAAGTTTTTTACGGTAGAGGTGTTTGCCGGACTTATCATCGTTTTGCTTTCGTATTTTTGGTTAACATTTGTAGGCGGAGAACAAAAACTCATCGATTTTAGATTTAATTTACGGTCATTATTTATTCAGGAAAACACTCCTAAAGATTTGGTTGTGATTATATTAGACGATAAGGAATATCAACGGATCAAATCGGATCCGGAATACAAAGATGAATTTGAAAATAACCAACGTTACTCTTTTCCCAGAAAATATCTGGCAGATTTGGTTCACGCCGTGGGGCAGGACAATCCTAAAATTATTGCAATCGATGTTTTATTGAATACAAAATCGGGATCATCCCAAATTGATGATTTCCTTGGGGAGACACTTTCTGAATATGACAATATTGTTTTATGCTCGGAAATAGGCTTTCAGCAGGAAAACGAGATACTTCCTTTAAGTAAATATTGGAATCGAAAAAAACATGTGATTGGCCACGCTGAACTTTATGAAGTTAATCGGAAATATCGATTCGTTCAACATCTGTTCCGGCTGAATAACCGGCAAGTTGTGCCGTCGTTCGCTTTTGCTTCATTTTTACGCCTGAAGGGATTCAAATCGAATAATGAGATCAGAAAATTTGCCGTTGATTCACTACAATTTGGCTTGGATTCACTTCATATCCCTTATACAGCCGAGGAACTATTCCAACCGCAATTTATCTCTTTTTCAAATATGAGTACACACCGTACCAATCAGGGTTTGGGATTCAATTTTAGAAGCTATCCAAGTAATTTAGTTATAAAGGGTAATTTACCACAAGCCTGGCTGCGCGATAAAATTGTCATAATTGGCGCTAAATATCGTGAAAGTCAGGATTTTGGCTTTAGTCCCTTTGAATCGAATATGGTTAACAAGGTAAGCGGCAAGATGCAAACACCTGTTACGGCGGGTGTGTTTGTTCAGGCAAATATTTTACAGGATTTTTTAAGTGGTAACTATATTAAAAGATTGAATATTTCCTATATAATTGGCATTACTTTTGGTTTCCTTATTTTAGTGTTTTTGTTTTTCAGAATGTTAAAGTTCGTCTATGCAGTTTTTTTCAGCTTATCTCTCATTATCGGTTTTTGGGGAGTAAATATCCGGCTTTTTGTGTCGGAACATGCTTATTATTTGCCATTGTCATATCCAACTGCAGCAATCTTTTTTATGATACTATTGATGGCTTTCCTTTCATTTTATCGAAAAGAATCCACGATCGATTATATCCGGAAAATTTGGGGCCCTTATGTTCCAAAAGAGCGATTGAATACAATACTTGAATTGAGTAGAAAGGAAAAAATCAAACCCGGCGCAGTGGGAAAAGCTGAAATAATTACGGTTATCTTTCTGAAACTGGAAGGGATTGAAAGTATTATTCCCAGTGATGACGATGGAACTCTGGAACAGAGGGATTTCACAAAGCAGATCAATCTAATCGATCAGTTAATAAATATATTACAAAACGAAGTTGTTTTTGTTAAACGTTTTCAAGGCGCTTCAGAAAGATTCCTGGGAAACAGCATCTTGTTTTATTTTGGGATTCCTGTTGGTGAAAGAGATAAGATGGAAGCGTTAAAAGCTGTAAATTGTGCTTGGATTTTACGAAAAAGGTTTGTATCTTTAAAAAAAAGATGGCCGAAATTAAAAAAATATTTTCCTGATTTAAAAATTAAAATATGCGTTCACACCGGCGGTATTGTTGTTGGCGCCGTGCGTAATTTGGAGAATCGGATTGAACCGACTCTTATTACTCTAATATTTGAAGAAATTCAGGTTTCACTTTCCTGTATTCGGTCTAATGAAAATATTGGGGATATTATGCTTACTGAATCTACTTACAATTTTGTTAAAGATAGTACTTTGGTTGAAGAAATAAAGCTGTCTCAACCCAACTTATTACAATTTAAATTATTTGAACTGAAGGATATGAAAGAAGTCTTTTTAGATTAATCCTGAATTGAGCGATTCTCATGTCATTCCGTAGGAATCTTGTTGGTTTAGTGCACGGAACCAACAAGATTCTTTCCCGCCTGCGGTCGGGCAGGCAGAATGACAAAACTCTTTGGGTGGTTGTTTCAAGCTAAGAATCACTCAATTTAGGTTAATAATAAATCGTAATTAGTCAATCTTTGTATTCATCCTAATATAGGAGTGCGAGATATGAAAAAGTTGATTTGTACAATATTTATTTTTTCTATCCTGCTTGCATCATACTTTTCTATCGTAAAGGGGGGGCAGGAACCTTTAGCCTATATTCTAAGCACTGAAGGCAAGGTGGCTGTTTACCATCCTGGTAGTAAAAAGGCTACTGCGGTGAAAAGTGCTCTTGAATTATTTCAGGGTGATAGTCTTGTCATTTATCCGGATGCGATTGTTGAAATCTGTTATCTCAGTGGTGCTCAACAGACACTGATTGGTTATAAAAGCCTGGTTCTTTCGAAACACAAGATTTTTGGAGGTGAACGAAGAAATAAAGCACCCATATTCAAAGAAATTATAGACAGACTGAAGAATAGTTCAGTAGCTGTTCAAATGCATGTGGGTGCAACACGCTCGGTGAGTGAAGAATTTTTCTTAATTTCTCCCAGAAAATGTTATGTACAATATAAACCTTTCCGCTTTCATTGGCAGAAGTTAAAAAAAGAAACGCGATACAAATTTCTAATTGCAGAAGACCGCTACTTTGAAAAATCTGTTTATACACAAATTGTTCTAGATACTACTATTGTTGTGTATCCGGACAGTTTAAATTTGCTGCGAAATAAAAGGTATTATTGGAAAGTTCAACCGCAAGAAAACTATTCAGGTATCTGGGACAGCAGTTTTTTTCAAATATATTCCGAAAAAGATCAAAAAACTTTTTTAAACGGGAGGAAAATTTTAGCCGATGCTTATGGCATTCATACGGAAATCCCGCTGGTCGTTTATTATGACATGCAAAAATTATATACGGATGAGTACGAATTATTACTTAAATTGATTGAGGAAAATCAGAATTCTGTTGTATACTATAAACTACTGGTAGATTTATTAGGTAGAACCGGTGTATTAAATTTAGCTCATCAATATTCCATCAAAGTTTTATCGCTTGAAAAGTAGGGCTTCTAAATATGAAAAACCTCTTGTTTGTTTTGTTTAGCCTGTTTATTCTTTTTCGCGGTGTAGCGGCTCAGAACGGAGATTTTCCGGTTTACAGCGTCAGGGCAGCAGGACTGGGGAATGCTGTAATCTCTTGTGTTAATATAAGTGGCATTCATTATTATAATCCGGCTGCCTTAGCATTTCGTGAAAAAAATAGTTTCTCTTTTATATTCAATGGAATCGGTTATTTCAGTCAGGATTCCTTCGACTTCTTCCGGTTTATCGATAATAATCAAAGCGTGCTGCAAAAAAATTTTACCGGACCCGTTGACAACTCGGACTATGTGAATAAATTAAACCAATTTGCGAGCAAGTGGCAAACCAGGGGATTGGGTAATTTTTCTTTTGAATATATTAAAAATGGATTCGCATTATCGGTTATTTCGTTTTATCGTCAGGCTTACAAATTAAACGGTGACCAACAAATAGCTGAGATGACATTTTGGGATAATATGAGTTTTATTACACATATCAGTTATAGTAAAAAAATCCCGAATTATTCACCGAATAGTCCCCTGTCTGTTGGCTTTAGTTTTGAGTGGAATCTTGCAAAAGTAAATGAAAACATGGCAATTAATAATGACCAATTGTTTAATCTTTATTATTCCTCTTTTTCGCCGGGAAATATTTTCAATAAATATCCGGATGTTTTTAATAAAGGGGATTGGCAAAATTCCTATTTTTTTAATGTTGGCTTTTTATATGAATTAAATAAGTATCATTTAAATATCGCTTCCGTTTTGAACAATGTTTTAAGCGGCAGGGAAAATGGGAATCAAAAACTTTATGGAAAATTTGGGGTTTCGTACCGTTGGCCGCGCCTGCAAAACCGAAAAATAATTAGAAAATTTATCATCGCCTGGAATGCTGTGAATCTTGGGGGTGAAAGTTACGATTTTCTAAAGAACAATTTTTTAGGAATGGAAATCAGATTTCCTGTTGTCGATCTTCGCGCCGGTTTTCATCGCAGAGAACTAAGTTATGGATTTGGAATAAATTTAGGCCCTCTGCATCTGAATCTTGCCGCAGGTTTTTACAAAATATTGGAGACTCATTCATCAAAAGTATATTTATTTGAGTTGAAATTAGGAAACTACTAAAAATGAATGCAAGAACAATAATAAAGGCTAAGCTCCTTATTTTCTCATTCTTTATCTTTATCTCTAACATAAGTAACGGGCAGGAACTTTCATTGCCGTTGGCTAAACTTAATTTTCCGGGAGAAGCCATTAGCCTGGGGGTTGGCAGCGCAATGAATGGTTTTGCCGATTGTCCTGCGGGTGTTTTATTCAATCCGGCGACATTGGGTTCCGTTCAACAAAAAACCCTGATGGTTGGCGGCATCCCCGGTTATGGTTATTTTAAACGGAATATGATTTATTTTCTGACAGCAAGACAAAAAGTTTCTTTTGCATTTGGATTTGACCGGATCAGCAATGCCGGAAAAGGAATTTGGCAGTCTCAAAATTATCCCAATTATTTTCAGACATATTCCCTCTTGATGGCTTTCCCAACTTCTTCAAAATTCAGTCTGGGTCTCAGAACCCGTGTGAAAGATCAAATTTTTGACAGCAACAGAAAAGTTGGTTATGGAATCGATGCCGGGATTGCGATCACAGCATCTCCGTGGTTTTCAATCGGAGGTTTTATAAATAATATTATCCAAACCGATGATTTAAACGGTAAGTTGATTCAAAATAAACAGGAACAATTTTTCTCCGCCGGTTTTTCAATTCATCCGCCAATATTACCCGTCTCATTAAATTTCGATTTTAATTATAACCAGGCTAATAAAAAAACGAAGCCTGCCGGTGGATTGCAATATAATTTTAAGGATGCTCTGTTTCCGCGCCTCGGGTTTTTTGATAATCAAATATTTATTGGTTTAGGAGGAAGATATTCAGACTTTTCCTTGAATTATGCATTTTCTTTCTCTGACAAAAATCCATCTCATTATTTGACGTTTACACATAGTTTCGGCACCAGGATAAAAGAACGGAATGAAGCGAAAAAATTATTTATTTTAGCAAATGATGCCCTTAAAAAAGGGGAATCGATGGTTGCTTCTTTTCTCGCGAAAGATGCTTTCAAGTTGGATTCGTTAAATCGGCGGATAAGGAGTTTGTATGAAAAACTTAAAAATATTGCAGATTTAAATGCTGATTCAACCGTCTCTGATAATTTTATTAGTATTTCAAAACAGCTTAGATCCGCTGTAAATTTTAAAGCAGAGAATTTAGGTCCGGTTGTGAATTCTTCCCAAAATGATGGACTTCCTGTCCTTACTGCCGATGGGAAAACAATGTTTTTTACTTCAACCCGGGATGGAGGTATTTTTCTGAATCCTTCCGAAGATTTTTGGTATACAACCATGCGCGATAGTATCTGGCAGAAACCGGTGAATCTTGGTACCCCGGTTAATACTCCACTCAATGAAGGAGCATGTAGTATTTCTTCGGATGGTCAGATGATATTTTTATCTAAACAAAATGAAGCGGACCACACCGGTCTGGATCTTTATGTATCTAAATTGAATGGAACTATTTGGTCGGAACCTAAAGATCTCGGTGCCAATATTAATAGCAGATATTGGGATGCTCATCCCTCTATTTCCAATGACAGAAAATCCCTGTATTTTGCTTCCAACCGACCTGGAGGATTTCGTGGTTATGATATTTGGGTTACTCACTTTGTAAACGGTAAATGGAGCAAGGCAGAAAATTTAGGCCCGCAAATTAATAGTTCCGCCAATGAGCGATATCCCTATATTTTTTTCGATAGTAAAACACTCTACTTCTCTTCTGATCGTGAAGGCGGACTTGGTGGTTTTGATATTTACATGAGCAGGATGGATAAAAACGGGAATTGGACAAAACCGGTCAATGCCGGTTTGGTTTTTAATTCCAATCGTGATGAAATTAGTTTTATTATTGAACCGTCAGGGCAATGGGCCTATTTTGCTTCCGATCGGGAGGGTGGCCTTGGTGGTCTGGATATTTATAAAATAAAAGTACCGGAAGTAATGAAACCGGATAAAGTGATTACTGTGAAAGGTAAAATACTGGACTCCGAAGGCAACCCTCTTGGTGCTATTGTGGTTGCAAAGGACCTGGAAACAGGTGAAGAATTATTCCGGGCTGAGAGTAATAGTGAAACCGGTGAATATATGCTTGCTCTTCCTGTCGGGAAGGTGTATACCCTTCTTATTATGTCCGGTGATAACTATATTAGTAGAGAGGAAAAACTGGATCTAACCGACATACAGTTTTATCAGGAAGTAAAAAATGATTATTCGTTGTATTACAGTGCCAAAAAAGTATTTATCACAGGACGAATTTCAGATTTTTATTCGGATGAACCGATTGGCGCCCAACTTCGGGTGGAAGTGTTAGAGACGGGGGAAGAAATAGCCAAATTTTATAGTGATTTAAAAAATGGACGTTATCAGGTTGAAGTCCCCGTCGATCGTAATTATAATATCTCCGTGACGGCGGATAACTATTTTTTTGAATCGGAAAAAGTATATACAAAAAACGAAATTCAAGACAATGAAAAGATCGAGAAGAATTTCAAATTAAAATTGGTTAGAGTAGGGGAAAAAATAAAAATTAATAACATTTTATTCGATTTTAATGAGGCAACGGTTCGACCGGAAACATTTGTCGAATTGAATAGAGCTGCAGACCTGTTGAAAAAATATACGGGAATTGGCATCGAAATTGGCGGTCACACAGATAGTAAAGGACCCGAATCCTATAATTTAAGACTTTCCCAGGCACGATGTGATTCGGTAAAAAGTTATTTATTGAAGCAAGGTATCGAAGGATATCGAATTGTCACCAAAGGGTATGGTGAAAGCCAACCGGTTGCAGATAACAATACAGAAGAAAGTCGTCAGTTAAACAGAAGAACAGAATTCACTATTATCGAGACAAAGGATCTGAAGAAAAATTTTCAAAACAAATAATCCGGATGAACGACCGGTTGAGGTTAATACAATCTTTGGCGAAATAATATAAGAGTAAAATTAAGTTCACGTGAATTTCAACGGGTTTTTCAATCTGAAATTACCGGAACCACGTTTCATTTCAAGTAAAGACATTTCCGGGTGAAAAGCTGCTTGCTATACGTCAATCGATATATGTACACTCCGGAAGGATATTTTGTAGCATCCCAAACTACCTGATATGTCCCTGAATTTTGATATCGATCCACCAAAGTTTCTATTTTTTTCCCTAAAAGATCATAAACGCTAACAACCACTTTGCCGGAATTGGGTAGCCGGTAGGTGAATGTTGTGCTTCCGTTGAATGGATTTGGGTAATTTTGCAGTAGTTGAAATTGATTTGGTATCAAGGTTTCCGATTGGGAGACATCCAGGAATGTGTCGTACCAATTTTGATAAAATCCCTGCGCCAATTTATCAAAACCGGATGCAGTTAAAATTGCATAAACCGGACAATACAGAATTCTTAAATCGGCATCTTGTAAGGGTGGACGTCCGTCCCGCGCTCTCCACTCATTGATTTTTTCTTTCATGGTCGAGCTATCTGCATGGTCGGCTACTGCCCATATCGCCCAATTAATATTTCCAGGGACTACAAACAGGCTGTCAACCGCATAAAAGTGTCTTCCCTGATATTCGACATATCTGCCTGAATCAGCGACCCAATAGCCGCTTTTTATGAGAGCATGATCGCTTTCACTTAATGTGCCTGTGTAAAAAATGTATTCTTTCTGATCGACCCAAAATTTCGTTGATAGTGAATCCATTAAAAAATGATTTATTTTATCCGTTCCGAGATAAACTTTTAAAACAGAGTCGCTGAGAGTGAAGAAAGTAAAATTGGAATAATTTTGAACTGCTGCCAAGGGCGGCTTGTACAAATTCTGACAGAGAACATATAAAGGGATTTCGACCTCATTGTTTGCCGGGATTAAATAGTCATAATAGGGCTGACTGTACCAAGGTTTGAATGCCTGAGCTTGTATCTTGGCCGCAACCACTTTGCCGTAAATCTGTCCTCCTCCGGAGGCAGCTACACCGGTACCTCTGTAATGACGGAGCGTTTGGTTCGCGTCCGAGTGGTTGACAATTTTTGCCCATACACCGATGTTACTGTCAGTTCCTCTCAATGCGGTTATGCTTAATGGAGTAGAGATATTGGTTAAAGTCTTGATATCATAAGGCTGCTGTGCCTGCAGAGGAAAACTCCCGGAAAACAGGACATAAAAAATTGCCAAAACGATTCCTAATTTCTTGTGTCTCATGATACTCTCCTTAAGTTAAAATGTTTTTTCAGAGGATAATGATTTGTATTGGTTTAAAAACAGTGAGTTATCCCAGCTTTAGCAACTGGATCTACAACAGGATTTAATTTTAATGCGTTGTTGAAACAATAAACAGCTCCCTCATGTTCTTTACATATTTTGATGAAACGATATTGGGGTGTTTTCCTAATTGAACCCAGGTTACGGCTTCTCTGTGAAAACGTTGTTTCGCCAGATCATTTTACAGATATTTATTTTGAAAGGTTTTCATAGCGACAGGTTCCTCAAACAGATGGTTATAGTATAAGAAAACAATACCTATACCGCTTTTCCCTTCGCCACTTTTGATATCAAAAATTTCCCAACGGTTCTTGCTTGTATTGGGGCAACTGATTTTTTCATTTATTCTTGTTTGCATATTCAGAATATAGGCTCTGAGCTTACTCTGTTTGTTTCGGACTAACAGTAAATGAAGAGTCGATTTTGGTTAAGGAATTCAATTAAATATTTGGTGCCAAAAGTAAAAAACGCCTAAAATCTTTTCCGCTCAATACATAAATATAATGTAACTATTCCGGTGTACCGGTTTCCTGATGTGAGATAAACCTTCGACTAAGTTTATCCTGGGCTTGTCGAAGGGCTCAGGATAAACTTGAAAGCCATGCTGAGCGGAGTCGAAGCTTGAAACCGGTTAATATTATGGAGCATACCTGAATAGTTACAATATAATATATAACTGCCGGGATGAAAAGAATATTTTTTGCATTTCCACATTGGACAATAAGAATTTCTTCACTGGAATAATAATTGCCATATTTTGTGTAACAATAAAAAAAACAGATAATTTATGGGGTTTTTTGCTTCATAAAGTTTCAATAACCTTTTTCTGTTTCAGCGTGAGACAGACACAGGAAAGGGAAACTGTTTTTGAAAAAAATGGCAAATTTATCTGTGAAATAATAAAACCGCGGTTCTGCTTTAAACGGAGGAATAAGATGTTTTTTATCTCAAAAATGAATAAAGCGTTTCTTGTAAAATTTGCATTTCTATTTACAGGATTTTTTGCTGTTTCCGTATTACATGCAGAGGTGAAGGTGAAATTTGAATGTTATCCTAAAGCACCCATGGTGATGAATGTGGGTGATTCTGCAACATTATGGATAAAGGCTACCATTACCGGCGATAATCTGGGTTCGTTATTCATTAAAATTCTGAATCAACCTCAATTCATATCATTGAGGAAAGAAACCATTATTAGTGATAAGGGTCTCATTTCATATAAATTGAACATTATGCCAAAAGAAATTAATGGCAGTCACTATCTGCTTCCGGTTGTTGCCGGTGGCATTCATCCGGATGGAACGATGGAAGCGGATACTCTGATTTATGATCTTCGTGTGAAACCTTTTATTTTTATGGAACCTGAATATTCCGGTGGTACTTCTAATACAATTTCCTGGATGCAAAGTGACGATCTCTATGACCAATGGATTTATATCTTTGATACCCGAAATCCAGGAGAATCCACTCCGGGGAATCAATCCGGCTTAGCTAAAACCAATGCAAGCGGAATTATTAAAACAACTTTTGCGAATTTAAAAAATAATGTAAAATATGGTTTTTATCTGAAGGGATTTACCGCAGACAGCGTAATTGCATATTCAGATACCGTCTACAGCACACAGGATACGGATATGCCGGATTTTCTGAATTCTTCCCGCGGCCACGAAGCACCGGCCGGCGCTATGGATCTGTTTTGGCATAATGTTTCCGATCCGACAAGCTATGTACAGGGATTTATCATTTTCAGAAGAAAAGGACTGGATCCGTTTGTTGCTATCGATACAGTATTTATTAATGGAAATCCGCTTGATGGGAAATTCCACTATTATGACACGGCAGGCGATTTGCAGGAAGGGATTAGATATTATTATAAAATTGCCGCATTGGATGCCGGATTAAATGTGGGTGACGGCCAGGAAATAGGCCCGTTTATTTCAGATGCCACTTCGCCGGCTTCGCCCGTATTTGATTGGAAAGTGAATTCAGGTTTTGATTATGAGTTGGATCACGCCGTCGATGATCTGCCCAACATGGGTTACCATGACAAAACCTGGTATAAAAAAGGAAACCGGAACGAAGTGTTTATCTTCAATCCGGATACGCAACCTGGATTCACCGGACTGGCCAAAGCAGATTCCGTCCGTTTTCAGGCGGTGAGGGATAGTTCTAAGTTTTTTAATGACGAATGGCAGCCGGGCATGCAGTTTTTCGAAAAATGGTTTTCCCAATGGATATCCATTGAAGATTTTGCCGGTAAAGATCCGTCTTATCTCTTCGATTTTACCAGCGGCGGTAAAAATGATGATTGGTTTGTTCATGGCCATTTTTATAAATATCGCGCTCAATTTAGGGACATTGCCGGGAACAATAGCGAATGGTCACGCATTAATCCCGATAGTCTTTTGATCGGTAATTATCAGGATGTTTTTGCTCCGGAAGATATTTCTAATCTGAATATTTTTGTCGAATTTGACCAAACTTTTGCCGGCGGCGGCTATTTCAGAATCGAGTGGGAAAAATCTACAGATCCGGTGAGCGGCGTACAAAAATATAATATCTATCGAAAAATCGGCGATACAGACACTTTCCGTGTTATCGGCTCTGTTGATGCTACCAACGGTTCGATCTATAAATTTAATGATCCTTTTGCCAATATTGGCGTGCGGGCAAAAACCATGTATCGCATCACATCTGTAGACAATGTGGGAAATGAGAGAGATGTGGGAAAGTCCGCATGGGAAGTTTCCCAGTGGCCGCCGTTACCTCCGGCACTTTCATTCGAAGAAACGTTTTTAAATTTGAATAATAAGTTCTACACAAATAAAACAAAAGCAAAAATTTCCTGGCCAACTTTTGACATCACCGATGTGGCCGAGATGTATGTGTATGTGAATGGCGATTCACAGCGGGTTGATCCTTCTGCCAAAAGGTTTGATGTGACTTTGAGTGAAGGCGACAATCAAATAACGGCGAAGGCTCTGTTTGCCAACGGAGTCTGGAGTCCGCATTCCAACCGGTTGAATCTGTTCAAAGATGCAACGCCGCCTTCACCGGTTCTGAATTTAACGGTGCAGAATGATTCGTCATTCACCGGAAACATCTCATTAAATTGGTCGGCATCACAGGATTTACTTCCCGTCGTTTATCTGGTCTTCCGCAAAGAAAAAAGTGCTGTGAATTATAAGCCAATCGATACAACCCGGGCAACTCATTTTTTTGATCCCTATCGTCAGGCAGATGGTACCGTATTAAAAGCATTTCAAGATTATGAGTACAAAATTTTGCCTCAGGATACGTTGGGCAACAGTGCGGAACAAAATGCAGGTATGGGGTCAACTTATTGCAACATTGCTCCCACTATTCAAAAATTCTCATTTTCCATGGATACGCTGTCAGTGTTCTGGCAATTTCCGGATACCAGCGCTGCTTTGGATCCTGTTCGTAGCGCTGTTCCTTTGGATTCCGTCCGTTTTGATGTAAAGTTGTTTAAGGACCGTTTACCGCAGGATTTTTCCGATGCTCCGCCCTATCGGGTTGATTATGTAGTAGGTAAAACGCACTTTAAATTCAGCGTGGAAGCAGGACCGAAATACTACGCGGTTGTTCAGGCAGTTAATTTACTGTCCGCGAATCTGGATAAAAGCGCCTGGTCCCTGCCGCGGTTCAGCGATACCGGATTAAGCATAATACCGGCCGTGGATTCACTGTTGACACAGGCGCAGCCGCTGGATACGACAGGTATTTTTGTTTCCTGGGAGCGTTATTGGCATGATCCTTTCTGGACGGTTAATGGGAAAGAGATGGTAGGCAAAGTAAGAGTAATTCGCTGGAAGGTGAATGAACCGCAAACAAAGACAGAAAGGGAATTTTTACCGAGCTCCCCGGAATTTATTCAGTCCGGCTGGATGGACAGAGAGCAGTTGGAGGATAATGCGAAGTATGTTTACCAGGTCATTCCGTTTGAAATAAAAGTGAATGATCCACCGCGTCTACTGCCTGCCGGCAATAACGAAGCGTACAGCTTGAATGACACCAGCGTTGTTATCAATTATATTGACCGTGTGTTCATTCCGAAGTTGAATCATCTTTTTGCAAAAAATCCGGCCACCGGCAAAAAATATTTTTCCTATCCCGATCCCACAGATTCCCTGCGGCTGGAATGGTTCTGGCTGTATAAAAAGAATGACCGGGAAACTCCCGCGGTAAAAGGAGATTTCCGGGGTGCGGAACGGATCAAGCTATTTGTGGCAAACAATTCCGGTTTTGAAAATTTACCAAATTATAAAAAATTTTCTCAGATAGTCGAAATAAACAGAAAAGACCTGGCTGATGACAGCCTCTTCTATTTTTCTTATGTGTCCGATTTAACCAATCAGAGGACATTTAATTTGTACGAAGGCAAATCCCTTTTTCTAAAAATTATGGGTTTTGATCAATGGGGACACGATCCTTCCTATCCTTCATCTGCATCTGCTGAACTGGACGGTATCACAGAAATGGTGCTGGATAATACACCGCCGCCGGATCCGGGATTGTCGTTTTTTGTGAAATCTTCAACAGACACAACCGCCGGCGTCTCGCTGGTGGATATTCATTTCAACTGGTCCCCGGTAGTGGACAATATTAGCGGACTGCGCAAGTATTCTATTCTGGTTACGCAAAAAGACCATCCTGATTCCGTCGTTTTGGAAATCGGAAATATTTCTCCGAATGACATAACATTTACGGAAGTAAATTTTGAAATTAAAGATGAATATTTTGAACATCCGCTGCTTTTTAAAATTCTGCCGAAAGATTATGCCGGTAACGTCAATTTGGATACAAAACCGGTTGAATTCAGCTTTTTCAATCCGCCAATAATCACGGCAATTAAACGAGACACGGTGACCAATAATTTGGCCATAAAATGGACTAAAGTTCCCAGTGCGGATAAATATCTTTTTGTTTTTGCTAATCAAAAATCGTATTTCTTAGATGAACAACTGAGAGATAATCCGGGGAACCGGGAAGAAGTTGTTGCCGTTGCAACGGATCCGGATACAATTATTAAAACATTGAACAAATATTATAATCCGGATTCCACCTGGTATTTTCGTGTCACGGCCATTAAATCTGATGTTTTTGAATCGGGTTGGTCAGATTTCTTTGCGCTGGTTTCGGAAGATCAAAGCGGCGGCAGTAGTACGGTCACCGGTGTGGCGGAAGACAATGAATTGCCTGTTGTCTATAAACTTTATGCAAATTATCCAAACCCCTTCAATCCGGAAACAACTATTGAATACGATGTTCCTGACCAGGGATTGGTTGGAATTTCCATATATAATTTAAAAGGTGAAAAGATTCAAACACTCATCAACCGGGAACATCAACCGGGACATTTCAGGGTAAAATGGAACGGCCGAAGCCAATCCGGAGAACAGGTGGCTTCCGGAATGTATTTGTATATTCTCACAGCTTCGGAATTTAGACAGGTTGGAAAATGCCTTCTGCTAAAGTAAGAAATGTTAAGTGATGTTAACTTATAAAAAAATCATTGATTTTTATAAAAAAATGATTTATTATACGGATGGATTTAGGCGAAGGCATTCTTATTTAACAACTTAGCGTGAGCTACCTTTAATAACAGCATTTATTCCTGGTTTCAAGAGAGGGTCGCATGGATGCGATAGGTCTCAGATAGCTCGAATCAGGTACATCAAAGCTGTCCGTTCTGTTTTCTGTAAGACGGGGAAAACTACAAAACGGTAAAGTCTGCTCGGAACTTATCAAAACATCCATCCGTCGATCTAAAAATTTCCTATTCTAAAATAAAGGTTTTTTTATGCGGTTCCGGAAATACTCTCTACTCTTCTCGATCCTTTTTCTCGAAACTAATTTTCTATTCGGACAAACCACACAAAAATCGGCCGCTGATGCTATTTTATTGATTCCGGAACCGGCTGTTACCATGGGAAGGAGTAACCGGGTCTTCTCGGAAAATGTTACGGGAGTAAAGACGTTTCTCTTTAAAAAGACCTCCGCCATGGTTTGGGATACTATTGCCAGCTCCGGTAATCCGAATCAAATTTTTGTGGACGTCGACGGGCTTCAATCCGGTGTTTCTTATGATTACCGCGTTTTATCCGGCAGTGATTTGTCCAATATTGTTTCGTCGGTTCAGGACGATCAACAACCTGTGGCTTCTGTTACGCTGCAGGGCAATTTTATCAACCGGAATAATTTTGCCATTCCATTCTCTGCGTTCGACGTCACATCTAAAAGCGTTAAACGGGTGAACTTGTATTATCGTCCCACGCATGGAGAAAATAAGCCGTGGCGATTTGTGGGTAAAATCAATTTGGATTCTACTTTCTCTGCTGTAGAAAAGTCACCGCTGCAGGATAGCATTCTTTTTGTGGTGCCGTATTCTCTTGGGGACGGCGCTTATGAATTTTACATCGCAGCCAGAGATACCGCCTGGGCTCCCGATCACCGACCCGATGCACCATTTTCCGGTTATGACGGAAATTTTCAACCTCCTTCTGCTGATTCCACGGCATTAAAACAGTTGTTTGTCGATTCCCATGCTCCCTCTTCTACCATCGTTTCACAATTAAATAAAATCTTGAGAGGCGCTTTTTTCCCGGTGGTTTTCAGAGCAGAAGACTCGACAGCGGGTCATAATGGATATCTGGGGAGCGGAATTAGCAATGCTTCTCTGTTTTTCAATTACAAAACCAATGAAACGGGGCCTTATCTGATTCAGGATTCCCTTTTCGAAAAACGCTCTTTTAATTCGCCATTGCTTTCTGTGACCGGCGCAATTAATTTTGTGGCCGATAAAGACGGATACTATGAATTTTATACTTTGTCGGCCGATACGGCAAAAAATCCTGAGAACGGGTGGATGCCCAAAACAGAAAATTTGCCTTTTGTCTATATCGACACCTATCTTCCCCGGGCGGACAGTGTGTCGGTATTTCATAAAAATGGCGAAGTACCTCACCCTGCGGAATCCGGCTGGACCCGGAAGCGATTGGTGGATTTTAATATTTTTGGCATCGAAGATCTTGCTAAAGATAATTACGCTTCCGGAGTAGATTCTGTATTTTTAGCGGAGGATAGTGCGTTTTCCCGGAATGTGAAATCTTTGCCTGCACAGGCCGGAACCGTATCCGGTCAGTATGAATTGAGCCTTCCACCGGATTCAAAAACTGTATATGCCAAAGTGAGCGATAAAGCGGAAAATTACAGTCTGCCGGTTTCCAGGGCGATAACTTACGATCCAAATTCGCCGCAGATTCAGAATCTAAGCTTCCCATTTTCGGTAACAACCCAGCAGGATATTTCTATTTCCGCTTCTTTGCAGGACGATTTTATGCTGGATTCCCTGTTTCTTTATGTAGATGATACGCTGCAAACTGCGATGGTTTTGCCCGATACAAATCGCTTCGATGTTGATCTGCCGGTGCATTTGTCCAAGGTTTTGGCACTCCATGTGGCTACCATGCGTATCCGGGATAAAGCGGGCAACCTGAGTTCTGTCGCTGCAGATAGCGTCAAGCTGATGGGCACGGTGGTGTTAACAAATCTGACTTTATCGGACTTGTCTCCGAATACAGATGAGTATCTCGCTGCAGAGGCCGGTTATTCGGATAGTTCTGTTGTGAATGTGACACTTACTTACCAGGGTGTTTTGCTGAAAGTTGAGATATCTGAACAGGAAACTTTTTCCTCTACTGCAGAATTTAACCGGCCCTGGAATGTTTTCTCATCTTCGGAGAGTGATACAACCATTGGCTTTCAATATAAATTCAGTCGGAATGACGGTTTGAAACATTTGTTTGTGCGGGGATTCGGCCCGCAAATGAGCGACATGAGTAATGTACAGAGTTCAGATATTATCATAGATACAAACGAGCCGGGGATTGACGATCTCTCCGTCTATCATGTTTTGGCGCCGGGTGACACCACTTTTAGCTACACACAAAACAGAAATGTTCGGGTGAGGATGAAAATATCAGACGGAGAATTGGGGAAAATGGTGTTTTGGGAAACCGGACAGGATTCGCTTTTGTATACCCAATTTTCAGCAGATACTACGTACACGCTGAAGACACCGGATGATGGTCGAATTCTCTTCAATGTTGTAATCCGGGATAAAGCCGGTAATTGGAGTCCGGCTTTTCAACGGGATGTCTTTTTAGACCGCAGGCTGCCTGTTCTGGATTCCTTAAAATTTGAGAGCGCTTTTACCTCCCAATTTTCGGCGGTGATCGATGTCGCTGCCAGAGACGATACACTTTTCTCTCTGATAGGCGCACTGGGAGAAATCCGTTTCAGCGAAGACGAAAATTTTTCTGCCGGCGAAACTCAAATTTTTAATTTGCCGGAAAAAAGCAGCTATTCGGGAAGCTTTCATTTGAACCTCTCGCATACGTACGGCAAACATATCATCTTCTCACAGGTTCGTGACCGGGCGGGAAACTGGAGTGAAAAGAAGCAGGCCGAAATTGAAGTAGTAAAAATTGTTCAGCCTGTTGCCCTCGAATTGCAGGATCTAACCCCCTCTTCGGATGCGAAAAATGTCGCCTTTCCCGGCTGGAGCAACAGCGATACGGTTCGGGCTCAGTTAACTTTTGATGGGGTGTTGAAGCAGATTATGGTTGCCCGGGATGCTGCGTTTTCCGGTCATTTGGCAACTATTCAGAATTGGACGGTAATCAATGATTCCACGTTATCCTTCAATTATGATTTTACGGATGCGGAAGGAAGCGCCGGTTTATGGCTCAAATTGATCGGGCCTAATTTGAGCGATACAAGCCGTGTGATTCACGCCGCTATTCGAATCGATAAAACCAAACCTTCACTAGCCGGAATTTCTCTGTTTCAGATTCAAACATCCGGAGATACGCTTTATGAATTTAGTAATGGAAGCCAAATTAAGGTTGCATTTTTATCGCCCGATGAAATGATTACTCATAGCCTGATTTGGGAAGTTGGCGCCGATTCACAATTTACCGCTCTTGCCGCCCTCACTCAACCATACCAATTTGCCACCGGGGATAATCAGAAAAAAACGGTTTTTGCAACGGTGCGGGATTCTGCCGGCAACTGGAGCTCGCAAATTTATACCGATGCAATGATTCTGGACACCGGCGCCCCCGTTTTAAACCAATTTATTTTGTCCGACCAAACACAACCCGGTGTGGTTGATTCTGTTCTCACCGACGATTTAACCATTGAAGTTACCCTGGACGCGACGGATGCGCTGCCGGGTAAATTGTTTCGTTTAATCCTGGCTCAGGATGCCAACCTGACGGTCAACAAACAGACTTTTCAGTTCGGCACGGATCAAATAAAAATGGTAGCCGGAAAACCCACAGCCTATTACCAGGTTGAGCGCAATTTTCTCACCAATAATAATATTCAATGCTGGGGAGTTGTTGAAGACAGCGCTCTGAATAAAAGTGTCGTTCTAACGGATGAGATTATTCTGACAGAGAAACTTGAAATCAGACCGCAACTATTCGATCTGTCCGACACGGCGGATACCCTGTTCAGCAACGCGGAAAAAGTCGGCTTGAAAATAACTACCATTTCCGGTGTTTTCCAGGAGTTAGCCTTTTCGGAAAATAAAGGCAGCTTCGATAATTGGGAAAATGTAATTCCGGGAGAAATCTTTGAAACCGAATATACTTTTACTCTATATTCTGATTTTGAGATCAAAAAACTGTATATTGCGGTGCGAAATTCCGCCGGACAGTTTGAAATTGATTCGACACAAATCACAATTGATAAAATTAAACCGCTCATCGCCGGTGTTAAAATTGTTGCGACTTCCCCGGAGGGAGATCTAAAATATTCAAACAACCGGAATGTTAAGATTCATCTGAACGTAAGCGATACCGGACTCCTGAAACAGATTCAGCTCTCGGAAGATTCATTGTTTACTACGTTTTCGACCGTGGATATCTCTTCGCTGCAATCCGGCACATATCAAAGTGAAGTCGACTTTGAATTATCGGAAAACAACGGCCCCAAAAATGTGTTTGTCCGTGCAGTTGATCAGGCCGAGAACAGCAGCAATCCCGTTTCCGCCACCATCATTGCCGACTATGATCCGGCAGAGTTTCTGACGAATCATCCCAATCCGTTCAATCCTCTCGTTGAATCGACGGTTATTGTAGTGAAAAACCTGGATTTGCAGGATTTCGAAATCAATATTTATGATCTTTTCGGCAATCATGTATGGCGAAAAACGGTTCAAACCGGAGAACGTTACAACGAAATTGGATGGAATGGCCGAAACGGAAAAGATGAGATTGTTGCCAATGGCGGTTATCTCTGCGTGGTCAAAACGGCATCTAAAACCATGATGCGAAAAATAGCGGTACTGAAATAAGAATTTATTTTCCTGTTCATAAATTTGGGAAAGCAATGAAAAAGTCTTTTAATCGAATTTTGCTTTTGTTGATTTTACTATTCTGCAGTAATCTTGCTATTGCCCAGCAAGATGCCGGACAACCGGGTGAGTTTTTGCGTTATGGGGTGAACGCCAGAGCGCTGGGCATGGGACGTGCGTTTACGGCAGTCACGGATAATGCGAATGCGGTTTATTGGAATCCGGGTGGACTTTATGATCTGGTTCGCGATGGTCTGAGTTTAAGTTTGATGTATTCCAAAATGTATGAATCCACCAATTACAATTTTGCCGCAGTAGCGCTGCCGTTGGAGCTTTTGGTTTCGGCGGATGTGAACAGCGGCTTCGGCGGCGAAATGAAAAAATGGAATTTGGGTTTAGGTTACCTGGGGCTTACCAGCGACGGATTTGAAATGCGCGACCGTTTCAATCAAACATCCGGGGAATCTTTTTCGGATGCACAAACCGCCTTGTTTTTTACGGTAACCCGGGCGTTTACGTTGAGAAATCACCGGTTTGGTTTGGGAGTGAATTACAAACTGCTTACACATAAAATGTTCGATCAGAAGGCAAATACGGCGGCTATCGATGTCGGTATCAAATATCAACCGCCGGTTACCTGGCTGGTTTTGGCGGCAAATTTACAAAATATAAATTCACCTGATTTTCACTTTGCTCAGGGTGGCGCGGATCAAATCCCTCATTCTGTCCGTTTGGGGCTGGCTTTGCTGCCGGAAACCGGGCAAAAAATTCTCGATTCCTTTTTATTTTCTTTTGATTTCATGGCAGTTCCTCCCGGCAAACGAACGCCGGACTGGTTTGCCGGCGTAGAATATGATCTCAGTTCAATTGTGGCAAATCTACCGGTCAAACTTCGCTTCGGTTTGAATTCGAGAGAAAGTTACACTTTTGGCATCAACCTGGATTTGCCCAATAATGCATTTTTTACTTCGGCTAACCAGGTTTTACCTAAATTGGATTGGGCCTATCTGCCTAATCAAAATCTGCTGGGGAATATGGCAGAACGATTCTCCATGGATTTCAGCTATACTCCCTTCACGTGCGAACGCTGGTATAAAAGAGGCCTGCAAAAAATGGACGACAAACAATACCTGCTGGCCAAAGAAGATTTAACCCGGGCAATTTCCGCCAAAAATCCGAACCGTTTGGGTTACCCTGAATCTGCCATGCTGCGTCTCGGCGACCTTGAAGTATTTTCTGCCCGGGATAAATTTGCCGGTTTGAAAGCTGCGGCAAAATATTATCGCCGGGTTCCGGAATCCGGGTCTGCCAAAGGAGAAATTGATGCCGACAGGAATCATCTCTCCTATTTAAATTTTCTGCAAGGCTTGTTTCTGGAGAAGAAATATGAAGATATTATTCGCTACACAACCAAAGATGTGATTTGGACGAATCACAAAACCCGCAAAGACGAGGATAAAATTGTCGCTGCTTTCAGAAGTTGGGCCTACTATTTTTTAAATGATAAACAGAAAACCATGGCATCTCTGAATTCTGTTTCGGGATATCCGTTGGGTGATTTTTTGTTAGGGCTTCTCCGGCTTGAGGATGGTAAATTCCAGGAAGCCGGGGACCTGTTTCAAAAAATCGTCGATACCGGTTCAGCCGGAATTCCTGAGAACATTTATGTAACTCCATTTCGCGACCATCTGATTTTGGATGATGCACAATTCCTGTTGGCATACGCCGGCGTGAAATTAGCAGAGCAAAAACAAGCCGGGTTGACAGAGCAAAATTTGTTGGAATTCGGGGAAATTCAACGCTTTTATCCGCTTTCCGACATGAATCACTATCTACAGGATAGCGGCCGGTTTGAAGAGATTATTGCAACCATCGAAAACAATGATAATAATATGCAAAAAATAGACAGGATATTTGAAAATTATCTGAATACTTTACATCAGGGTTTTGTTTCAGGATCATCTCTCATTGCCAATTTAAGATAGGAGAATGACTTATGAATCGCAATGCAAGTTTTATGAAGGGGTTGTTACCCTTAACAGTTTTGTTTTTATCGATCATAAGCTTTGTGTTTTCTGTAAATGCACAGCAAAAATTCAATATTCAGATCGATAGTATCGACAGAACAGTTTATAAAAATTTTCTGGGTATTCCCAAAACTGTAGATTTTATATTATCCTGGCGGGTTTTAGAGATGCAGGACGGAAAGTATATTGACACGGATCTGAACAAACTGAAAAATTACGAAGTGATGTACACAGAAGGGGACAGCACTTTTGCCCAGGCAAGTACAATTCGGGTAGGTCAACTTGATTCCTGTAAAATCGAGGGGCTTAAAGTAGGCAAAAAGTATTTTTTTCGTGTTCAGGCTGTTGATGAAAACAACCAAATCTACCAATCTCAGGTTGCCTGGCAGCAACCGGGGAGACAGGTAAATCTCAGTTCAACCATCGATCAGGATGAACAGACTTCCTGGCTTTGGTATCTGCCGGTAAGCGGCCGGTTTCCTCTCACGCTACTTGGTTACGGTAAAGTGTTTGATAAGTCAACCTTCCTGGGGAAAATGGCATTCCACGCTATCTGGTGGTTTCTTCTGTTTGGAATTCTCACAATTAGTTATAATTTTTTCCATCTCACTTTGAGCAAAATATTTCCATTTACCCCATGGAATTTAAAGTCGATAATTACCCCATTGAATTATGAAGCCCAATTTCAACAGAGAAAAGATAGTAAATTTTTTGGCGAGGGGGGAATCATTATCCGGTGGCAGAAAGTGATTGAATCGGTGGAAAAATTGTTTGAAAAAACCCCCAGAATGGAAGGTGATAAAAGCATCGATATCGATAAATTGCGTATTGAATCTGCAACTTTCTGGCGGGACGTGGGACAAAAGAAGATCAAACAATTGGAAGACGATATCAAAGAATTCCGGAAATATCCCACGGGGCGAATCATCGGCGCCGGTTTGTCCAATCATGAAACCAACGGATTCAAATTTATGGAAGCTTCTGAAGAAGTTGACCGGGCGATAGAAAACCGGGCTTTGATGGAATTGGAACAACTGAAAGGTAAAACCAAGATCGAATGGCTCTGGAATTTATCGGCTACCGCTCCTCTGATCGGCTTATTTGGTACTGTAACCGGAATTTCTATGGCTTTTCAAAGATTGGCCGCACAGAGTGAGCGAGGTATTGTGGATACTGCCGCCAAAATTTCCGAGCTGGCCGGCGGAATCAATGAAGCTCTCTGGACAACTATTTTCGGTTTAAGTGTTGGTATTATTTTAGTTATGTTTTATTACTTGTTCAAAAATAAACTGGACTGGATCTATAGTAAATGGGAACAAATTTACGTGGATGTGTCGGAAAAGTTGTAAAATGACTTTTTAGAGGTAAATATGGCTTTCCGTAGGATCGAAGCAAGAAAAGATTTTGAATTACCGACTTTTATCGACATTATTTTTCTTCTGTTGATCTTTTTTTTGTTGACTTATTCTCCCGTTCCGCCCAAAGTAGGGCAATCCACTTTGGAGTTGAACTTACCTGAGGCGGCAGGGACTGCAAAGGTTAACCAGAACGAAAAACTGGAGACAATGATGATCGAAATCATGCCGGTGAATAAAGAAAAACCGGAAATGGGATTGCAAGTTTCTGTGTTGCTTCCGTTCGAAAATTATGATATGGAAAAAGCCGGGGCCGTTGCATACAAAGATGCTAAAAAGTTTGCCAAAACTTACCAGCGGGAAGATGTTTTACCAACGGAATATGTCACATTGGGTAAAAGTGAGTTTATGAATCTGCCGGCTGTAAAGTTGATCAACGATCAATTGGACCGCTATGTGCAGGAGAAATTCCGGATTGCAAAGCTGACGAATCGAATTGAAATTCGCGCGGATAGAAGTGTCTCTTTTCGTATCATCAATTTTATTATTGAGAAATGCAGCTCGTACGAAGATTTAATCCCGAGCCTGGTTTTTAGAACTATGTTTCGACAGGAGTAATATTGTGGCGTTTAGAAAAGAGAACAGCACAAACAAAAAAATGCAACTGATCTCCCTGATGGATGTTGTGTTTATTTTGTTAATCTTTTTTCTCGTGTCGATCTTTTTCGCTTCTCTACCTAATGAAGAAAGAAGAATATTCATCCCTACTCCCAAAAATGAGCCGGGTTATGCCCAGGTTCTCATTCAATTGATTGATGAGAATTCGTTTTTGTATATCGATCCTTTTGTAACGGAGAAATTGGTGAAAGAGATCACTCAGATTGATAAGAAAACATTTATGAGTGTTGCCCAGCGTCTGCAGCAAAAAAAGGAATTAATCATCACAAAAAATACATATCCGATTATTTCGCAAGATGGCAGTGGGAACTTTCTTAAAGCTAAACTTATGACGTTAGTTACCCAGGCGGATGCACATCCGGAAGAAAAATATTTTGCCATGATAAGATGTCCGGATGAATTGCCCTATGCTGTAGTTATTGATGTGGTGGAAATTTTATCGAGAACAAAGTATAAAAATATTCAATACGGATGTGTTGGCGGAACCATCGATGATATCAGAAACAGCAAAAGTATTGAAAAAAAGATGGTACGGGAAGGAAGCGTTTTGCGCAGAAATGTTGTAATTCAATTTTAACAGCAACTTTGAAAAAAGGGTTTAAAATTGAAAAAAATTTTTCTGATTTTTTTGGGCGCGGTTGCATTAATTTTAGCGGTGGCCATTTCATATTATATGATTGCCATGTCACGCTTGCCCGCAGACGATGGAGATTTAGGGCAGGTTGAGGAAATTGAAGTTCCTCCGGAAAGACCCGGCACTCAGAGTTTAATCCTGACCGGACCTATTATCAGACCTCTTATCTTTGCCATCGATATGTCCAAACCAAATATTAAAAGTTTGGATTGGGCAGAATTGAAAAGTATCGACCTTACTGCGGAGGTGAAAATTAAAGCCAATGTTGGACCGGACGGTTCGTTAAATTTTAATCCGATCAGTGATGTACGTTGCCCGGGGCATACCAAGGCTGGGGAGATGGTTGGTCGGGTTTTACAAACCTGGGCTTTTAAACCTTATAAAGAAGGACCTATCACAATTCGCTTTAATGTGGGAGCAATTGGCAAAAAATTGACCATCGATATCTCAAAATTAAGACGGAAAGAAGGGGTAGATCCGGATACTCCAATCAAAGTGGGCCGTTTATATATGATTGAAAATGGTCTGAAACGGAACGAAGTGAAAATCATTAGTTGGTAACCTTTTTGATTTTATATTTTTTGGGAGATAAAATATGCCGAAAAAGGCAGTAAAAATATTTATTTTTTTCACTCTTTTCTTGCTGTTCCCATTATCCGGGATTTTTGCCCAGGAGTTCACAAAATCTGCCGGAATGAACTTTTTTAATAATGGTGATTACAAATCCGCAATCACAGAAATAAAATCATGGATTAGCGAACACCCGGAGAGCCAGGATATTGCCACTTATTATTTAGCGGAATCCTATTACAATCTTGGGATGGAAGAACAGCAGATCGGTAAGTCCCGGGATGCTTTCCGCCAGGCTTATAAGGCCTTTCAGGGGGTTTTGAAATATTCATCCCTTAAACAACGTTATCCTAAAATCTACTATGCCTCCCAGTTGAAAAGAGGTTGGTGTTATTTCAGACGGGCAGAAACAGGGGAACAACCGGATGTAGAATTGGATAACGCCTATATAAATTTTTTAAAAGTATCGGCGGATGCTCCGGATTCCGTATTGCTGCAATCTTATCTCATGGCTGGTGAATCACGGTTCAGGGAAGGAATTATCAGAAAGTTTAATACGCTGGCAGCATCTCTTACTCAGTTGGAAGTCAACAAGATATTGTCTGTTTTTCAGGACGGAGCCGCCCAATTTAATAAAGTATTATCACGATCCACTGCTTCACCGTTGTTTAAAATTACTGCCGACATCAGGTTGAATGATATTAAATTTCAAACGGGGAAGATTTATCAGGTGATTTCTGAAGCTATGTTTGCCAATCTGGTTGATAGCCGCAAGCAAGCTTCTGCTTCGGCAACCGCATTGTATTTCTTTCGTCAGACACGTTATGGGAATCTTTTTGCCAAATATTCAGGTGTTCCCCAGGCGTATGGTGGATTCTTAAAATATGCAGAGGCAATGAAATGGCTGAACATCTATTTTTCAACTTCGCAATATGAGGACAAGAAAAAATTTATAGATGTCATTCGCAAAGTTAATTTAGCGGAGTTGGCCAAAGAAGTTCGATTCCGTTTTGGTACTGCCGATCACAATACTTCGCAAATTGATGAGAATGAGAGTTTTTTTAATTTATATCAGAACGATAAACGAAGTTTTTATTTTCAGGCGCTGCCGGAAAATAATTCCCGGGGAATTGTTGAAGCTTATTTTTGGCTTGGTGCAGTTCAATTTATCGTTCATCAACCGACCGGGATTGAAAATCTGAATACTTTTGTGCAGCGGAATCTAAATCAAAGTACCGATTCCCGTGTTTCCATTCTCATGGATTATGCCAGATATTGGCGGGGACTGCTGTTTTTGGAAGGGGCCCGCGATAATAATAGCAGACTACACGAACTGGAAAAATATCTCAATCAATTTCAGCCAACGGAAGAATCGCTGAAATTACAAACTCACCTTTTAAAGCAACTTACAAAATTAGAACTGGGGTATGATGTTTGGCAAAATGTTCTCCAGGGCGGAAACTCTCCTGATTGGTTTAAGGAAGCTGCGGCGATTATCCAATATCTTCTCCGGCAAGCGGCAACAGTAGGCGGAAAAAATCGATTACATTATATAAATCAATTGAACAGTATTTTTTATTACACAGGTTTTAAAAAATCTAATGAAACTGCGTTTTACCAGGGTATTGCCAAATCGCTGGAAGCTGAAATACAGGGGGATGAGGGTAATAAAAAGAAAATTTTTGAAGAATCAGCTAATTTATTAGCCAAAGTAATCGCACCCTATCAATTTGAAGCCAGGTATATTCAGGGGAGAAGTCTGTTTTTCGCTGAGCAATATACGAAGGCAAAAAAGATTTTCCGGGATCTGATTAATAAAAAACACAGTTTGCGCTCTTTATATTATTTTGCCGAAATTCTCCGGGAAAACGGCTATGGAAATGCAGCAAAAACATGTTACGAAATTATCAAGCAGAAAACTCAAAATATCCCCGATGGTAAATTTTGGTATCTTAACGCGGACGCCGCTATTAATCTCTGCGAAAATAAAGCGGACGGCAGCAAAGAATTGAAAGGATTAAACATCCAAAATGTGGTTTTTCCGGATCGTCTGTTCGATCAATCTTATGAACAATTAGCGGACCGGAAATTTCTGCGCTTCCAATATCTGCGTCAAAGTTTGGACCTGCTTAAAAAGTATGCCCTGCCAAAATCCGAAGTTTATCTGGCCAGCGCCGTGCCGGTTAGTTCAATTTTTAGAAAACGTTCCGTCAAAGCGGTCCCGGGAATAATTAATGAACTGTTACGCCGGGAAACATCCGTTGTGGATATTTTTGTCATGTTGCCGCAACCATCCGCTTCTGCAATCAAAGTGGACATAAACGGGAAAGACCTGACGGAAATTTCCCAAAATCATTTTCGTTCTTCGGTATTGAATGTAGGAGCCCATGTTATTCTGACCATCGACAAAGAAAATTTCTACATTTATAAAAAGGAGTTCGATGTATTAATGCCGGGCAAACAGAGCATGTCTGTGCCTCTTTCTGAAAAAGTTGTTTTCCGTCCCGCTACTTTTAATGGCATGCCACTCCAATCTGCTTCTTTCCTTCAACGATTCGACCGAAATATGATCATTCATCGAAACGGTATCGAGTTACCACCCGACTCAAAACTTTTCAATGATCTGAGCAGCCAAATCCAGCTAAGAGATGCGGTTTACAATCCCCAAAGCCATGAGTTTTATGTGATCGATGTGAGGAATAAAAAGGCATTGTTACGCTATGATGTCTCCGGGTCACAAACGGAAGGTAATGAATTGTTTCCCTTACGTTTTACCGGTTATGATGCCGGCCGGTTGAATGAACCGGAAGGGATTACGCTTGATTCCCGGGGCAATATTTACATCACCGATTTTGCTACACACAGGGTCGTTGTATTTGACAGTATTGGTAATTATATCCGGTATTTTGGTGGCTTTGGCCGTAATACTGCAGATCGACAGGGGGAAATGGCAAAATTTGTTTTCCCAACCCGTATCGCAGTAGAAGAGGATTCTCAGGGTTTTGATATCTCTTCTGCGGGAGGCAAAATTCATATTTATCGTACGCCATTTCTCCTGATCGCGGATCGATATGGGATCCATCGTTGCGATTTGGATGGAAATTACATCGAAACAGTGATCGGCACGGAAACAACTTCTTTAACACCCGGGTCGGTCTATTCATTTGGCATCGACAAGTATGGCAGTAAAGCTTCCATCTTCCTTGGTAACAGGGAACAAAACCAGGTTCTGAAATTTTCCGCGAGTGTGGCGAAGTAACCTGGTTAAAGAGAGACCTTACATTCATGAGCTCCGTTTAATTTTAGGGGTCGGATTTTTTTTAAACTCCAGGCAAAGTGATTTTTGGGGTGATTTTTCTAACATTTTGTCCTATCTTTATTTATCCATAGATGGATCTTGCAATTATTTTTGTGCACATCGAATGACGTTTTTGTGCCATACCACCGGAAGGTAAAATAAAAATTAGACGGCTAACAGAGGAGTATAAAAATAGGGTTTGTATGCCCAATTCAATATCTTTTTTGAATAATGGGTATAGATTTTGCCTTTTATAGAAATCCCAACGGAACTGGGCGCTTTGGAGCAATAAACTGCTTCAAATAGATTCATATATCATTTTTTGCTTCAAAAAGCGACAAAAAATGAAAGGGAGGAGTCCATAATAGAAAAACAAAATTTTGACCTTTAAAAAAATAGTACCTTTTTGTCGGGGTAAAGTAGTCGTGTAAACTTCCCGGAGGGAGTATGTATTCAACAACTGAAGCTTATTATGATCATTATGGTAGGCTTCGTAAACCGGGTGAGGTATTCTATGATCATTACGGGTGCCTGCGCAAACCTGCAGTCCCAAAGGAAAATGGTAAATCAGGTAAGAAGCCTGTAAGTGGTGTGTTCCTTGATCATTATGATATTTTACGTCAACCCGGTGAGCCATTTTATGATCATTATGGCAGATTGCGTAAGCCCGGAGAACCATTTTATGATCATTACGGATTTTTGAGGGAACTCGGTGAGCCATTTTATGATCATTATGGGGTATTGCGTCAACCATGAAAAGATAACTGTCCTGTCATCTTTTTCTCTAACCTGAATTCTTCATAAATTATCTGAAACAGATTTATACATAGAATTATTAAAAAATTAAAATTGCCATTTCAAACTTGTCGAACTCGTAAAAAGTCAAGAAATGGCATATAAGATCAATATATAGTATTGAAAATATTTCATTATCTACCATATATGGACACATAACAAATATTTTAAACTTTTTGCGAGTGCATCAAACTTTAGTTTTTAAATTATCCCAACTTATTGAATAATTAAGGTTATCCCGAGTTCCTTTAAAAATACTATGTATTATTCGGGTTAGAATCTCCTTGATTTTTTATCCAGAATTTATTTCTTTAATTAGTGTCTGAACGAAAACTCGTAAAATATGTCATTCCGAGCGAAGCATAGCGGAGTTGAGGAATCTGTATACAAAGGGTTAAACAGATTTCTCTCCGCCTTTTGGCGGATCGAAATGACAAAAAGAGTGTTTTCGTTCAGGCACTAATTAAGCCTTTCGACCATTTAATAAGTTTTTGAAACATTTGCCGGTACATCGTTTTATACGTTGTTAATACGTACTAATTGAGAGTGTAATTCATGACAAAAAAAATTACACCCCAAATTGCTCCTCTAACAGCCAATATTGTCAGCATTTTTCGGGTGGTGCTGGTTTTTGTCACGATTTGGTTTTTTACATTAACTGAAATTTTTGCCGTCATCGCCTTTTTTCTAACCATTGTTGTCATTTACATGGATTCGCTGGATGGCTATCTTGCCCGTAAATTAAATGTAGCATCGGATTTTGGTGCATTGCTGGATATTGCCGGCGACAGAATTGTGGAAAATACATTTTGGATATTTTTTGCCGCCCATGGCGATATCAGCTTTTGGATTCCAATTATCATTGTCACCCGTGGATTTTTGGTGGATATGGTGCGCAGTCTGGCTTTTTCGGAAGGGAAAACTCCGTTTGGTAAGAAAACCATGATGCGGTCTAAGCTAACGCGATTTTTGGTAAGCTCTCCCTTCAGCCGGTCGTCTTATGCGGTGGCCAAAGTTTTATCATTTAGTTGGTTGGGAGGTTTGATCGCGATTAACAAAGGGATATCTGCCGGATACTGGAATTTATCCCATTCATTGCTGATTATTTTTTTTATTGTGGGACAGGTTCTCGCTTATTCCGCTTTGATTTTTTGCCTTATTCGCGGCATCCCGGTATTATGGGATGGGAAAGAGTTTGTGTTGGGAAAACGTTATCCAAAACAATTCAACAAAGAAGATTAATTAAAATTATCGAGGACAAAATGAAGAAGCATATTGAAAATTACCTGACCACAAAAAGAAATTTGAAAATATTTTACCGGTGCTGGTGGTCCGAGGTTGAACCCAAAGCCGCCGTTTTTATCATTCACGGTTTGGGGGAGCATAGCGGACGGTACGAACGCCTGGTCGAGGCGCTCTCGCCCCGTGGCTTTCAATTTATAGCGATCGATTTACCGGGATTTGGCAAATCCGGCGGAAAGCGCGGGCATATCGAACGGTTCGAACATTATTATGAAGATATTGAACATGCGTTAAAAAACATTCATTATCCGGGAATTGAAGGGATCCCCATGTTTCTGTTAGGCCACAGCATGGGAGGATTGATTGGTTTTCACGTGGCGTTGCAGTATAAAAAGTATTTTAAAGGTGTTATCCTCTCCGCACCTGTTTTTCAATTGACCATGGAAGTACCGGGATTAAAAACCTTCATCGGAAAAGTTTTCTCGAAACTTTTTCCTGCTCTCACACAGCCAAATGGTTTGGATCCTGCCTGGTTGTCGCATGACACGCAGATTGTTGAGAAATACAAGCAGGATCCTTTGGTACATAACAAAATCAGTTTCAGATTGTTCACGGAAATGTTGCAGGCAATGAAAGACGCTCAGGAGTTAGCGCCAAATTTTCCTCTCCCGCTACTTCTGATTCAGGGTTCTGATGACCTGATTGTTCACCCGGATGGTGCCGGAAAGATCTTTGAAAAAATTCGTTTGCAGGATAAAAAGCTGCTTATTTATGATGGCTTCTATCATGAATCGTTCAATGAAAGAGATAGCGCCGTGGTTTTCGATGATCTGGAAAGATGGATTCTTCAACATTTGTAATTTCCGCTTTTCCCGCCGCTGTCTCACGATACAGACATGGAGGATCACAGAGATTTTCCGGGGAACGCGGATTTGGTTGCACTGATTGTTAATGCCCCGGCAGCCGATCCGCCGGCACAGGTGGAAAAAACAAGGGAAATATTACAGGACAAAAAGATTGCAACGGTTCGAAATGTTCCGGAAGAACCCGGCAATGTCAGCATCGCTTTTATCGGGAGCATCCTGTTTTGCAACAAAATTGATTCTAACCCGGATGTAGAAATTCTGAATTTCCTGATGGAAATGTACGGCGAGGAAATGGAAATCCATCCGTTGTCTGTCTATCATAAAGATAGGCTTAATGAATTTGCCAAAGCCCTGTTTTCCGGTTTGAAAATTGTCCGGGTGTTTTCCAAACCGCCGGGAAAACCGGTGGATAAAAATGAACCGTTTATTCTCCCGCAGAATAGTACCTTGTTTGATCTGGCTGTTTCGGTTCATTGTGAGTTTGCCAGCCATTTGTGTTATGCCCGGGTGTGATGTCATAGCAAGTATGACGGGCAGAGAGTGACCAGTGAATATCAGTTGATGGATGGCGACATTGTTGAACTTCATATTTGAAGTAGGGTATGGTTCTTAAAAAAAGGAGGAAAAAATGCATAAAATAACCGTTCCCAAATTGCATCTCCTGAGCGAACCGGTTGTCCTGAAAATTATCGATGAAGCCAGAGATGTTCTGCAGAAAGTGGGTGTAATGGTTGAAAATGAGGAGGCTTTACATCTGTTGAGTGATCATGGATTATCGGTAGACCGGTCGAAAAACACGGTTCGATTTTCACGGGATATTATAGATACGGCCCTAAAAACAGTACCAAAGGGAATTGAGGTTTTTGACCGTGCCGGAAAGTTAAGTATGAATGTGGGCGGGCAGAATGTGTATTTTAATCCGGGCTCTGCCGCCCTGCATCTCCTTGATTTTCATACGAACCGTTCCCGGAAAGCAACAACAAAGGATGTGCGGAATTTTATTACATTGGTTGATGCTTTGCCGAATTTTGCTGCGCAAAGCACCGGATTAATCGCTTCCGATGTGCCGGAAACCATATCCGATCGTTACCGTCTGTACCTTGCTTTGCAATTTGGCCGCAAGCCGGTGATCACCGGCACATTCAGTTTGGATGGATTTTCAGCAATGAAAGAGATGCTGGTGGCTGTGCGCGGTTCGGAACAGGCCTTACGGGAAAGGCCGCTGGCTATTTTTGACTGTTGCCCTTCGCCTCCGTTGAAATGGAGCAATTTAACCTGTCATGATTTGATGGCATGCGCCGAATCCGGAATTCCGGCGGAACTGGTTTCCATGCCGTTGACCGGGGCAACTGCGCCGGTAACCATTTTGGGCGCACTGGTGCAGTTAACGGCGGAAAATCTCAGCGGCGTGGTGATTCATCAACTGACGAAGCCGGGCGCGCCCATCATTTTTGGCGGCTCTCCCGCTGCTTTTGATATGCGCACCGGAACCACCCCGATGGGAGCAGTTGAAACAATGATGATCGATTCTGCGTATGCTCAGATTGGCCGTCAGTTGGGAATGCCCACCCACGCTTACATGGCGCTTTCCGACGCAAAAATGTTGGATGCGCAGGCCGGATTTGAAACCGGCATAGGAGCCGCATTGGCGGCACTTGCGGGGATCAATGTTGTTTCCGGCCCGGGAATGCTGGATTTTGAAAGCTGTCAGTCGTTGGAAAAACTGGTTGTCGATCATGAAATCTGCGGGCAGGTGTTACGACTTAGATCGGGAATTTTTGCGCACGGGGAGATATTCGCCGCCGATCTTTATGGGGATATTTATGAAGGCGATTTTTTTCTGACTTCGCCGAACACCCTAAAACTTTTTCGCAAAGAATTCTATTTCCCCGATCCGGTTATCGAGAGAAGGAATTTACAGGACTGGCTTATCAGCGGAGCCGATTCACTCTTGCATCGGGCGCACAAACGGGTAGAAAATCTTTTGTCCTCTCATAAGGTTGAACCGTTAGACAGCGAGGTTCAAAATGAATTGGACAGGATTATGACCCTGTCTGCGAAGACTGCATGAGTGGAAAAATTGCCTGCGGTTCAACCCGAATAATTCAGGCTAAAATATAATTATTCAGATGTTTAGTAAAATATCTCCGCTAGATGGTGAACCCTTAGGCTGAGAAAAACAAGCACCATAAATAGTGCTAACACAGCAGGGCGCTTCAGCGTCCTTCCTATTCTTAGCCCCGTGGTTCACTACGGGACGACCGGAATAATTAAGGCTAAAATTTTGAACTTAAATTGAAAAGGAAACGGAATGAATGCACTCACAGTAACGGGAATCAGTAAATCATTTGGTAGTTTTTGCGCCGTAAAAGATCTCAGCATGACGATTCCGGAAGGGCAAATTTACGGCCTGTTAGGGCCAAACGGCGCGGGAAAAACCACCACCATCCGTATGATCATGGGGATCATTCTCCCTGATGGCGGTACCATTAAAATATTTGACCAGCGCAATTCCATCGATGTTTTAGACCGGGTTGGTTATCTGCCGGAAGAACGGGGACTGTATAAAAAAATGAAGGTTGGTGATGTTCTGCATTTTTTCGGTGAATTAAAAGGGATGAAGAAAGCATTCATCTCTTCCCAAATAGACTATTGGTTGAAAAAATTTGAGCTTTCCGCCTGGAAAGAGAAGAAAGTGGAAGACCTGTCGCGGGGAATGCAGCAAAAATTGCAGATCATCGTGACCATTATGCACGAACCGAAGTTGATTATTTTGGATGAACCGTTCACCGGTTTGGATCCGGTTAACACAAACCTGGTGAAGGATGTGATCCTGGATCTCAAACAGAAGGGGACGACCATCATCTTTTCCACTCATCTGATGGAGCAGGTAGAAAAATTGTGCGATTCCATCCTTTTGATTGACAAAGGGAAAAGTGTTCTGCAGGGCGATTTGCACCAGGTGAAAAGTCGGTTTAGTCATGACCGGATCAAACTGCAATATTCCGGCGACGCCAAATTTTTAAAGGAAAATCCGGCCATCGAGAAATATGATGATTACGGTAATTACGTGGAAATCCGTTTGAAAGATGGAGAAAATCCGCAAAAATTGTTGCGGGATTTCGTGAAAGTGGCGGAAGTTTACCGGTTCGAAATTGTTGAACCGTCTCTCAATGAAATCTTTATAGAAACCGTGAAGTCTGAAAACTAATTTTTATTGAACCTAACCGGAGTGAATCATGTCCATGAAAATGTTTTCTGTGATAAAACGAGAATTTGTTTCCCGCGTTAGAAGCAAAGGATTTATTATCGGAACAGCTATTTTGCCGCTGCTTATGGTTGTCTTGTTGATTGTTCCCATTTTACTCAGTACCCTCAATTCCGAGAAAGAGCGAAAATTTGTCATTATCGATTATTCCAACCAGGTATTTTCTCCACTTGTCGCTGTTCTGGATGACACCACCAAAGAAGGCAAGCCGATGTACACGCTGTTAAAAAAGGAAACCGAATTGACCGGCTATCAAAAGCTAAAATCCGGGCTTGCACAACAGGTTCTGGATGGCGATATCAGCGGTTACATGGTTATTCCCAAAGATGTGCTTGCGGACGATAGCTCAATGTCACGTAAAAAGGTGATGTTTTATGCAAAAAATGTGAGTAATTTTAATTTGATGAGAACCCTGGAAACAGCGGTCTCCGAAGTGGTACGAACCATCCGTTTGCAAAAGAGCGGCTTCGATCCGGTAACAGTTAAACG
This sequence comes from uncultured Deferribacteres bacterium, assembly GCA_913009825.1. Classification (GTDB taxonomy): domain Bacteria; phylum Zhuqueibacterota; class JdFR-76; order JdFR-76; family DREG01; genus DREG01. The sequence goes on along the minus strand of CAJVYQ010000014.1, from coordinate 25,706 downwards.
GCTCACCAGGGGAGTACGGCTGGAAACGTTTAAAGTGGCAATGAGCGGCGAAGAAAAGAAAGACCAGGGGTTTACTTTTGGCGTAACGTATGCTTTGGTGATGATTTTATATATGGCCATGCTGCTTTACGGGGCAACCATCACCAGGAGTGTAGTGGAGGAAAAAAACACCCGGGTCATTGAGATGATCGTTTCTTCGGTGAAACCGTTTCAATTGATGACGGGGAAAATTCTGGGTGTCGGCGCGGTGGGATTATTGCAGTTCCTGATTTGGGCTGTTTTTATGCTGCTTGTTTCGGCCTACCGGGTTCAGGTCGGACAGATATTTGGCGCCGGTCCGGCAACTATGATGGGCGTACCATCGCTGCCGCTGAATGTGATTCTGTTTTTTGTTCTGTTTTTTGTCCTCGGCTTTCTGTTCTTTTCCACTATGTATGCGGCCGTGGGCGCCATGGTCAATTCCGATCAGGAAGCACAGCAGATGCAGATGCCGGTTATTGTTTTTCTTATTGTTCCGATAATAATGATTGTATATATTATAGGTAATCCGGATTCAACCGTTGCTGTTATTTTATCCATGATTCCGTTTTTTTCGCCAATCATCATGTTTATGCGGGTCTCGGTGCTCATGCCGCCGGTTTGGGAAGTCGCTTTGTCCATTTTGATTTTGATCCTTTCTATTCTGGCGATGATCTGGCTGACGGGCAAAATTTACCGCGTTGGCATTTTGATGTATGGCAAGCGTCCCACGCTGCCGGAATTGATAAAGTGGATCCGATACAGTTAAAAAAATGTTACTATTCAGGTATTCTAAAGTATTTCTTCCACAATAGGCCATCGACTTCCTTCGCTCAGACTAGATAGAAAAACCATGCTGAGCGAAGTCGAAGCGTGATTAAAGTTAAGAAATAGAGCATACTTAAATAGTTGCAAAAAACATAAATGACGGGACTGGTGATGGAAACAATTTCCCTGAATGAAGAAAAAAGACGTTACCACCGGTTGCAGCCGACCGTTGAACCGGAACCACGAGCCACCTTTGAAGTTGATGAAAGGAAAATTGAGGTAAAAGTGGTTAATTTAAGTCCGGGCGGTTTATTATGTTATGTAAATAATAAGGACAACTGTTGCAAATCGGAAACCTATATTCCCAAAATTATCATAAAAGTACCGGAAAAAAAACCGGTGACTTTTGCCGGGAAAATCGTTCGGGTGCAACCCACTGCCGAATTGGAAATAAATTTTTGTGCCGTCGAATTTGTGGAATTTAACCAGAAAATATTAAAGAAGGGCAGCAAACCATTAAAAAATACGCAACCGGATATAATGGATGATTCCTACTTGCAACGTTTGCAATCGTATAAAAATTTTCTTGTTGCCAAATCTCTGGATGAAGAATTAGCGTTACGAAAACTGATTTACGACGGATTCAGGGAGGAATCAAAAAAGTTACAATTGGAAGAACGTTGGTTCTTTTATGAAATCATCGATGAAATGAAACGCCGGGAACCGGATTTCCCCGGCGGAATGAAAATCGAATTTTTACGCCTGTGCCGGGGAGAGGATCGAAGTGAATTCGTATATCATAAAAAACGAACCGGCGGCATTAAAAATTTTTTAAAAAAATTCTGCCGGGTTAAATGAGGGAGATGAAATGTATTCTGATATTACTCTGTATCTGCAATAATTTATGGGTCTCCTGTAGAATTTATGGGTAAAAACACCGCATTGAACAAAAAGGTTTTTTAGGCATAAAAATGATAATAACAGATTTAAGCTGAATGCGATGCGAACAACTCTCTTTTTCCTCGTTTGGCAGCGATATTTACAACATAATAAAACCGACCGTGAGAAAAATATACTGCTCGGGAATTGTCAAAACCATTTTACCAACTTTAAATCAGCACCATGCAAATTTGCGACATCTTGATTGAAGATGGATCAGGAGTTCTGAATTTATTATTTTTTAGGTGATTTATGGCTCTTTCTTTTCGTGAATTGATGCAAAAAAGAGTGGTTATCTTTGATGGCGCCATGGGGACATCCATTCAAAATTTCAATCTCAGTGCCTATGATTTTGGCGGCGGGGAATATGATGGGTGTAACGAATATCTCAATCTGATGAAACCGGATGTGATTGAAAAAATCCATGCCGGTTTTTTTGAGGTAGGCTGCGACGCTGTGGAAACCAACACTTTCGGCGCCACTTCTCTGGTACTGGGCGAATACGGTCTGGCAGCGCAAACGTATAACATCAATCGCACCGCTGCCGCGTTGGCAAAAAAGGTAGCGAATTCTTTCGCTTCGCCCGATTCCCCTCGTTTTGTTGCCGGCAGTATGGGACCTGGAACACGCCTGCTTTCACTGGGCCAGATTTCCTTTGATGAAATGCACGCCATGTATCTGCTTCAGGCAAAAGGGTTGATCGATGGCGGTGTCGATCTGTTTATCATCGAAACATGCCAGGATATTTTACAGGCAAAAGCTGCGCTAACGGCCGTATTGCAGGCGAAAGCAGAGAAGAAATGCGATCTGCCGGTTATGGTGCAAGTGACCATCGAGAAAGATCTGGGAACCATGCTTGTGGGGACAGACATCAGCGCTGCAGTTACTGCTTTGGAACCGTACCCCATCGATGTGATCGGAATCAATTGTGCCACCGGACCGGAAGATATGCGCCAGCATGTACATTATTTGAGCAACTATTCTTCCAAAATGATCTCGGTGCTGCCCAATGCCGGCATTCCGGAAAATGTAGACGGTCACCCGGTTTATAAATTGCAGCCGGATGAATTAGCCAGGGCACATCTTGAATTTGTTGGGAAAGATCATGTTAACATTATCGGCGGCTGCTGCGGTACAACATTTGATCATCTGGAAGCGGTCGTAAAAACGGTGAAAGGGAAAAGTGCGGCCGGGAGAAAAATCATTTTTGAACCGTCCGTTTCCAGCCTTTATCAAAGTGTGGCGCTCAATCAGAATCCTAAACCGCTCATCGTCGGTGAAAGAGCGAATGCCAACGGCAGTAAAAAATTCAGAGAATTACTACTGGCCAATGAATACGAACGCACCGTTCAAATTGGAAAATCCCAGGAAAAAGACGGCGCCCACGTACTGGATGTTTGTACCGCTTATGTAGATCGTGACGAAAAAAAGGATATGTACGAGGTAATCAGTCGCTTTAACCGCCAAGTATCTCTCCCGTTGATGATCGATTCCACAGAGACAGATGTGCTGGAGACGGCGCTGAAACTGATCGGCGGCCGGGTGATTATCAATTCGGTCAATTTGGAAGATGGAGAAAAACGACTTGAAAAAGTGCTGACGTTGTGCAAAAAGTACGGTGCCGCCGTCATTGCCCTGACCATCGATGAAGAAGGCATGGCGCTGACAACAGACAAAAAGGTAGCCATCGCCCACCGGATTCACAATTTGGTGGTAAACAAATACGGCTTGCGCTCACAGGATCTCATTCTGGACCCGCTTACTTTCACGCTGGCAAATCCTGAATATGCCGGTGCCGGTGTAAATACAATCGAAGCGGTTCGAAAAATAAAACAGGAATTACCTGATTGTTACACATTATTAGGTGTGAGTAATTGCTCTTTTGGTATGAATCTCTACCCAAGAAAAATCCTGAATTCGGTTTTTCTGTACCAAGCCGTAAAAGCCGGACTGGATCTGGCTATTGTAAATTACCGGCATATTTTGCCGCTCAATCAAATTTCAGATACAGAGCGGGAATTGGCCGGAAAAGTTGTTTTGAACCAAAAGATAAACGGTGAACCTGCTCTGAATAAATTCATGTATCTGGTCGGCAGCAAGAAAGTGAAAAAACAGAAAAGAGATGAAACCAATTTGTCACTGCCGGAAATTCTGAAAAATAAAATTATCGACGGGGACGAGGAGAATCTTCATGCCTACCTGGATCGCACTTTGCAGGAATATCAAGCGCTGGAAATTGTCAACACTATTTTATTGGATGGGATGAAAACGGTCGGTAATCTGTTCGGTTCCGGCCGGATGCAATTGCCCTTTGTGCTAAAATCGGCAGAAGTGATGAAGGCGGCGGTAAAATATCTGGAACCACACATGGACAAGGCGGCCGGATCGGAAAAAGGCCGGATTGTCTTGGCAACGGTGAAAGGCGATGTTCACGATATTGGTAAAAATCTGGTGGATATCATCCTCACAAATAATGGATACGAGGTGATCAACCTGGGCATCAAAGTGCCGATTCACGATATTCTCAAAGCGGCGGACACACACCGGGCGGACGCCATTGGTATGAGCGGCTTGCTGGTTAAATCCACTGTGGTGATGAAAGAGAATCTGGAGGAGATGAACCACAGCGGGCATTACCGCATTCCGGTAATCCTGGGCGGCGCAGCGCTCACAAAAAAATTTGTCAATGGAACATTGCGGCAAACCTTCCGGGGTGATGTTTACTACGCAACGGATGCTTTCAGCGGGTTAAATATTATGGAGGGACTGGTTCACCCCGACGAGGAAAAAGAACATACTTCGTCGGTCCCGGCGGCCCGAAAACCTGCACGGAAAAAGAAGGACAGCCCTGAAAACCTCCCGCTCCGTTCCCGGATTTCCCGGATTGTGGGAATCCCCGCCATCCCATTTTTCGGAACGCGTATAGTGGAAAATATTTCTCTTACCGATGTTTTCCCATTCATCAACAAAAGAGCGTTATTCCGGGGGCAATGGCAGTACCGCCAGAGAAAATTATCTGACGAAGCTTTCGCAAAACTTGAGCGTGAAACCATCGAACCGGTTTTCTTAAAGTTGAAGCGGCAATGTCTGGAAAACAACCGGCTGCTGCCGAAAGTGGTGTACGGTTATTTCCATTGCAATTCGCAGGGAGATAACCTGATTATTTATCAGGATGATGCAAAAACAGAGCGTCTCCGTTTTCATTTCCCGCGCCAGAAGAAGTCACCTTATTTATGCCTTGCCGATTTTTTTGCCGATGTGGATTCCGGGAAAACGGATGTGATCGCCATGCATCTTGTAACTATCGGCAGCCGGGCCGGTGAGGCGGCGCGGCAACTGTACGCGGAAAATAAATATTCCGATTATCTCTATCTGCACGGCATCAGCGTGGAAACCGCGGAAGCGCTGGCGGAATACTGGCACAAAATGATTCGCCGGGAAATGAATATTCATCATGAAGATGCGGCGGATATCAAAGATCTGTTTCATCAAAAATACCGGGGGTCCCGCTATTCTTTTGGCTATCCGGCCTGTCCCAATCTGGCAGACCAGGTGAAACTGTTTCAATTATTACAGCCGGAGCGCATTGGCGTAAAACTCACGGAAGAATATATGATTGAGCCGGAACAGTCCACCTCGGCCATCATTGTTCATCATCCGGAAGCCAAATATTTTAATGTATGAGAGAATGACTGAGCATTGGCAGTACCTGGTTTTGTAGTGAGGTTGTAAAAGCCCAGTCACGGGTGGATGATCTAACTTAAGGGGATAGTAGCAGAGATGTCATTCCCGCAATGTTTTTAGCGGGAATCCGGGTTTTTAAAACCTGGAAGGTTTAAGGTACGGAAAGTTTAAAGAATGTTTCACACCTGATAGGGGTTCAACTTTTGTAAAATGGAACGTAAAGTTTGCCGGTGTTCATCTTCCTCTTTTCTGAGTTGATTCAATGTTGGTAAAATTTCTGTTAATCCTTCCGTCTCCGCTTCAAAAATTCTTTCATAATAATGGAAGTAATCCTGATTATCCATTTCCAGATCCCGGCTGAGTGCCTGAAACAGATTCCGACCCTTTTCTATGGATACGGCTGGAATTTCATTTGGCGCCGCTGCGCTTAATTTTTCCAAAAGACCTTTGATAATAGCAGCTTGTTTCTTTTCCGATTCGGCTAACGACAACAATTTAGCGCAGAATTGCGGATAACGGGCTGTCTCTGCATGATACTTCAATTGCTCGGATAACTGTAATTCATTAATATAGTCTTCTTTCAAGCGCTCGATCAATTCCTGACGGTGATCTTTTTGATGAAATATACTCATGTTGTCCAATCTCCTCAAAACGATGAAATCCTGCTTCAATTTGGATTGCTGTTGCTGTGGCTTAATATAAAGATTGCACCTTCCTGAATCAAGGTAAAAATCCATAGTTGAGAGAAGGTATGAAAAATAGAATTGTTCAGGTACGAATAAAAATAAATACCGGGTCGAAGCTAATGTACCAATCTCAAAAATAGAATTGTTACCTTCGTGCGGCATGTGGCTCTGTTTCTGTTTTATCTGCCAGGGAACTCTTGTTTTTCTCTCTCACATAGCAAAACAGATTTATCAGTTGCTCCCGGTTCAACTGTTCCGTTTCCACCGCAAAGGCAGATGAACGGTACATGTTCCAGTTGTTTTTAATTTGCGGAGGAATTGCTAATCTCTCAAATAGTTTGCTTCCCGGCGGTAGATAGAAAACGGAAGGCCCTACTAAAACACCCAGATCGAACAGATAATCCACGCTCTGTTCGATCTCTTTGTAACTCTGTTCCGGTAAACCAATGATGATATAAACCGTTACCATAAAACCGAGATCCAGCGCTGCCGTTACAATCCTTTCAAAGTTATCGCTTTCTTTGCCCGTGCCCGGCCGGTTGTGTGTCCGGCGTAAATAGAGATTTTTAGTAACAAAAGAAAAATTGATCCGTTTAAATCCGGCAGTTTTCATTTTGTGCAAAATTTCTGCATTCAGTGTGGGATAACAGATTCCATTCATTGCCGTCATTTCAATATCCCGAAGTACGGGACTTTGGCTTACATTGTCCAGAAAGGCTGTCAACCATTTACGGTTTAAGGTGAGATTATCATCTTCAAAATTAAAAATGCGCACCCCTTTTTCTCTGAAGTTCCATTCCATTTCCGCCACGACATGGGTTGCATCCCGGTAAACCATTTTTCTGCCAAACATTTTATGCACGTTGCAGAAATCACAAGTAAAAGGGCAGCCGCGGCTTGCTGTCAGTGAAATGTAATTTTTTTTACCGATCTGATAATTCCCTCCGTTCAACAGATGATGGGCCGGCATCAGATTCTGCCATAAAACCGGCCGGGCCGGCAACTTTTTTCCAGCCGGCGATGACAGAAATACAGGTATGGACTGTTCTGCCGGGCCCGGTAAAATAAAATCAATTTCAGGTGTGCGCTCCCGGATCTCTTTTGTAAAAACCGTTGCATGATTCCCGCCGATGAAAATGGGAATATCAAAGCCGGATCGTATCCATTTTGCCAATTGATCGACACTCCGGTAGTAAGCTGTAAAATTTGCCGTAATACCGATCAAGTCGGGTTGAAACTTTTTTATCCGATCCGCTATTTCCGCTTCGGGTATGCCGAAATGAAAATAATGTTTGAAAAAATAGGGCTTCTGCTGTAAGGCAGCTTTTAGATAATTGAATTCGTCCGGTACAGGAATCCGGGGTTTTTTTAGAGGCGGCACGCAGTCGATTATTTCCACCCGATGTGAAAATTGCTCAAAAACGCCGGCCACATAAATCAGGCCCAAAGGATACAACCGGATCTGTGTGGCATAAAAATCTTCAAATGGAGGTTGGATCAATAAAATTTTCATGGTATTTTTTTGTTAAATGATCTCCGTTTCAACTTAAAGTATTAATTTTAGATAATGGATACAAACGAAAACTTTTACAATCGTCGGTCGCAGGTCATTTCTTTTTTTTTATTTGAAAAGGAATGAAAATTCATTTACATTAAAATATGAAAATAATGAAATATATGATTGTTAAAAATTGGTTTGATTTTTTTAAATTCATTGTTCTTTAACATAATATGTTTGAAAAACAAAAACTTTGGGATGTCAGGCCTAAATGGTTAGATGGATTTGGCGTTTATTCGGATATTGTAGTTGCCGGTAGAATCCGCTTGGCAAGAAACCTGAAAAATTTTGGATTTCCTCACAAAGCGTCACAAGATCAACTTGAAAAAATTCTGACGCAGGTTGCAGACGCAGTTGAAGAAACCCGAAAATTTACCGGTTTATCCTTCTGGTGGATAGAAGAGTTTTCCGAACTTGAACGCCAATTGCTGCTGGAACGAAAAGTGATCAGTCCTGAATTCGCGCGGAAAACAGAACGCACTGCGCTTGCTCTGGGAGAATGGGGAAGGCTTTCGGTTATGGTAAATGAAGAGGATCATTTGCGCATTCAGCTCCTCGATACCGGAATTCAGTTGGATGTGCTCTGGGATCAGATTCAGAATATCGAGCGGTTATTAGCTCAAAAACTGATTTTTTCATTTTCGGACGATTTTGGCTATCTAACCTGCTGTCCGACAAATACGGGAACCGGTTTACGCGGGTCGATCCTGTTACATCTTCCGGCTTTGGAGCATACAGGACAATTGAAATCGGTCTTCAATGAGGAGAAATCTTTTGATCTTTCCATCCGGGGTTATTTCGGAGAAGGGAGTGAAGTTGTCGGCAGTATGTATCAGATATCCAATAAGTTAACCCTTGGTTTAACAGAATTTAATCTTCTGGATGGACTTCTAAAGATAGCTTTGAAGATTGTCGATAAAGAACTGAAGGTCAGACGTGAGTTTATGGAAAACCGGAACATCGGAATACAGGATAAAATCTTTCGTTCGTTGGGGATCCTTGAGCGAGCCCGATTGATCAGTTCTTCGGAATTTATGCAGCATTATTCAAATTTATTGTTAGGGATCGATCTGGGTTACTTGCCGGAGATAAACCGGCTTGATTTACAGAATCTGTTTTTGTGGACACAGCCAGCCCATCTGCAATGGCGGGAGGGAAAAGAGTTGCATGCGCTGGAACGGGATGTGATGCGGGCCGAAATAATAAAGTCGGAACTTCGCTTATAATTGATTAAAAAACCATTAGTTGGAGTAAAATAATATGAAAAATAATTTTTCCAGTCGGGTGCAAATGGTAATTCAATTTTCCCGGGAAGAAGCCATGCGGCTCGGGCATGACTATATTGGCACCGAGCATCTATTGTTGGGCCTGCTTCGGGAAGGAGAGGGCATTGCCGCGGAAATCATGAAAAATGTTGGTCTCGATCTGGATGAATTGAGAAAAGCCATCGAAGATACGGTGCGTGCTTCCGGGGAAACGGCAACAATCGGGAATATCCCCTTTACCAAGAGGGCCGAAAAAGTGCTTAAAATGTCTTATGTAGAGGCGGACCGTTACAAATCGGACATCATTGGCACCGAGCATCTGCTGTTGGCTTTGGCAAAGGAGAAAGATGGCGTTGCGGCACAAATTTTAATGAGTTTTGGCGTAAATTATGATAGTATCCGACAGGAATTGGACAATGTGATTAAGGGAACACCAACCATGCAAGAGGAGACTACTAAAAAGACAAAAACGCCGGCTTTGGATCATTTTGGTCGGGATCTAACCGCAATGGCGCAAAAAGATGAATTAGACCCGATCATCGGCCGGTTCAATGAAATACAGCGCGTGGCTCAGATTTTGAGTCGCAGAAAGAAGAACAATCCGGTGTTAATTGGAGATCCGGGCGTTGGTAAAACAGCCATTGCCGAGGGATTGGCTCTTCGAATTGTGGAGAAGAAAGTGCCGCGCATTTTGCACAACAAACGGGTTGTTACACTCGACTTAGGCGCCATTGTTGCCGGTACAAAATACCGCGGCCAGTTTGAAGAGCGTATGAAAGCCATCCTCAATGAATTGAGCAAATCAAAAGATGTTATTTTATTTATAGATGAATTACACACTATTGTCGGGGCCGGCGGCGCTTCCGGTTCTTTAGATGCTTCCAATATGTTCAAACCGGCTTTGGCCCGCGGCGAACTCCAATGTATCGGTGCGACAACGTTGGATGAATACCGGCAATATATTGAAAAAGACGGTGCATTGGAACGGCGTTTTCAAAAAATTTTAGTTGATCCCCCCTCCGTCGATGAGACCATCGAAATTCTGCAGGGTCTGCACGACAAATATGAAAAACACCATCGGGTGCAATATGCCCGGGAAGCATTAATCTCTTGCGTTAAAATGGGCGACCGCTATATTGCGGACCGGTATCTGCCGGATAAAGCGATCGATATTATGGATGAAGCCGGTTCCATGGTGCATCTGGCCAATGTGGTGGTGCCAAAAGAGATTCTGGTTTTGGAAGATAAAATTAAAGAGGTGCGCAAACAGAAAGAAGATGTCATCAAAGCCCAGGCTTTTGAAAAAGCTGCGGAGTTACGCGATCTGGAAAAGAAGCTGAATCAGCAATTGAACCTGGCAAAGCAGCGCTGGCAGGATGCGGAGGATGAGATTGTTGCCACCGTATCTGAAGATGACATCGCAAAAGTTGTGGCTATGATGACCGGCATTCCGGTTTCCCGCGTGGCAAAATCGGAATCTCAGCGTTTGCTGGATATGGAAAAAGAGTTGAAGAAAAAAGTGATTGGACAGGATGAAGTACTCAAACTGCTTACCAAAGCAATTCAAAGAACCAGAGCAGGTTTAAAAGACCCGCACCGTCCCATCGGTTCGTTCATTTTCCTGGGACCAACCGGTGTAGGCAAAACCCACCTGGCCAAAATGTTGTCTGATTACCTGTTTGAAGATCAGGACGCACTGATTCGCATCGATATGTCGGAATTCATGGAAAAATTTTCCATATCCCGCCTGACCGGCGCTCCTCCGGGATATGTGGGTTACGAAGAAGGCGGACAACTTACCGAGAAAGTGCGCCGTCACCCCTACTCTGTTGTACTATTCGACGAAATCGAGAAAGCACACCCCGATGTCTTCAATATCCTGCTGCAAATTCTGGATGAGGGACATGTAACCGACGGCCTCGGCCGCAAAGTTGATTTCAAAAATACAATTTTAATCATGACCTCAAATATCGGCATCAGAAATGTCAAAAAGGGCGGTTCATTCGGATTCGGCAAACAGGATGAGCAGAGTGAATATAGTTTTATGAGCAGCAAAATTCTGGATGAAGCCCGCAAGATTTTTAACCCGGAATTTATTAACCGTCTCGATGAGATGGTTGTCTTTCATTCGCTTGGGAAAAAGGACATGCTTAAAATTGTCAGCATCGTCTTGGAAGAAGTGATGCGGCGGTTGGAAGACCGTGATCTGGAATTTACGCTTACGGAAGGGGCCAAGGAATTTTTGGTCGATCAGGGATTTGATCCGGTTTACGGCGCCAGGCCGCTGAAACGAGCCATCCAGAAATGTCTGGAAGACCCGCTTGCGGAAGAACTGCTGAAGGGTAAATTCCTGGATGGCAGCCATATTCAGGTAAAGAAAAAAGGCGACAGCCTTGAATTTGTTGAAATCGGCAGAAAATATATCGGCGCCGACCGTGCCGGAGAAATAGAAAAAGTTTAAATTTTCCAGCAAATTTAATTTTTTGAATAAGATACAGGTAACTATTCAAGTATGCCGGTTCCCTGATGTGAGATAAACCTTCGACCGAGTTTATCCTGAGCCCTTCGACAAGCCCCAGGAAAGACTTTGACGAAAAAGGGCTCAGGCCGGCCTTGAAAGCCATGCTGAGCGGAGTCGAAGCGTGATTACAGTTAATATTATAAAGCGTACATGAATAATTACAAATCCCGATTTAATTTTGTCGGGATTTTGTTTTTTTTATGCTTATATTATCACCACAACGCAAATTTGTTATTCTGAGATGTGAAACAACCTGGAATCTTCTGCCGGGGGACCTCTCTCCTCGTCAGAGGTTTGAGACATTTTTTTCTTTTCAACCGCTCAGAATTATTATTTTAAAAACCTGTGCTGTATTATTATTCGCTGTACCGGATGTAAGTGCCGGTGTACTCCGTTTTTGCACGAACTTGAAAACACAGTTCGGTTGTTACCGGAATTAAAAAAAAGATGAGGGAATTATGGAAAAAGAAGCAATGCGTATTCGTTTCGATTTTTCAAATGTTATGTCGGATAATCTTGGTGATCTGTTCGGATTAAGGGAAACAGTGTTGAAAAATTACCGGGAGCAGGTAACCGTGATTCATCATGATTTTTTGCGCCGGGCTGAGCGGGGAGAGTTCGCCTTTATGAATCTACCGAGGCAAAAAGAAGTATTGGATGAAATCCTGGATTATACCGAAAAGATTGCGGGCCGGTTCGAATCTTATGTCCATCTGGGTATCGGCGGTTCCGCACTGGGGCCAATTGCGCTTCATGCTGCACTCAGGCATCCGTATTACAACGAATTATCTCCCGAACAACGGGGACAAGCGCCTAAGATGTATTTTCTTGATAATATCGATCCGGATACAATTGCTGCGATCTTGGCTGTAGTAGATGTGAAAAAAACGCTGTTTTCCGTAGTAACCAAGTCCGGCGGTACAGCGGAAACTATTTCGGAGTACCTGTTTTTTCTTAATAAATTGCGTGAAAAATTGGGCGAAAATTACCGGGAGAACCTGCTTTTTATCACAGATCCGCTGCGTGGTTTTTTACACAAACTGGCGCTTGAAGAAAATATCCGGACTTTTACCATCGATCCGGCCGTAGGCGGCAGATTTTCCGTGTTGACTCCCGTCGGTCTGTTTCCCGCTGCTCTTTCCGGGATCGATGTCAATCAGTTGCTGGATGGGGCGGCATATATGACAAAAATATGCCAGTATGAAGAGTTACTGAAAAACCCCGCCTATCTTTTTGGGTTGATCAATTATCTCTACTATCTGGAAGGTCGTCGCACAATTGTTATGATGCCCTATTCGGATAGATTGTTCCGCATCGCCGATTGGTTCCGGCAGTTGTGGGCTGAAAGTTTGGGAAAACAGAATAACCGGGCCAACCGAATCATCAACGCCGGGCCATTGCCGGTTAAGGCATTGGGGGTAACGGATCAGCATTCCCAGGTGCAGCTTTACATGGATGGTCCTAATGATAAACTATTCGCTTTTTTGGAAGTGGAAAAATTTGCCCGAACCGTGTCGTTGCAATCGCCCTACCCTAAAGCGCCGGAAGCTAATTACTTAAATAACAAAACTATGAATGAATTGATTGCCGCCGAAAAACTTGCCACGGAGATCGCTTTCACCGAAAACCAACGGCCGAATCTGACTTTTAAAGTGCCGGAAGTGAATCCGTTTACAGTAGGACAATTTTTCCAGATCTTTGCCGTCGCCGCGGCTTTCACCGGTGAACTTTTTGATATCAATGTTTTCAATCAACCGGGGGTGGAAGCCGGTAAAGTTGCTGCGTATGCTTTGATGGGCCGGGCCGGATACGAAGAGAAAGCCGCAGAAATTGCCCGAAAATTGGCGGCAAAAAAAGCGCATGTTGTTTGACTTCTGCAAAGGACTCTGTTTTGAAATCTGATTATTCGCTGGAAAAAGCCCGGGAATATTGTAGAAATATCGCCAAATCGAATTACGAAAATTTCACCGTCGGCTCTCTTTTTCTACCCGCATCTCTGCGGCAGCACATTTACAATATTTACGCTTTCTCCCGCATCGCAGATGATCTTGCCGACGACGACGAAGATGCTGAAATAAGCAGCAAAAAGCTGGATGACTGGGGAAAAATGCTGTCGGCGAGCCTGCAAGGCGATTATCAACATCCTGTGTTTATCGCCCTTGCCGAAACCATCCGCACATTTTCCATTCCGGTGGCTCTGTTCCAAAATCTATTGAAAGCCTTTCGTCAGGATCAAAAAGTGAAACAGTACAAAACGTATTCAGATTTACTGGGGTACTGCCAAAATTCCGCCAATCCGGTGGGGCGTATCTACCTGTATCTGTTTCGCTTGCAGGATGAACCGCGTTTTGAGCGCGCCGATGCCGTCTGCACCGCTTTGCAGTTGAGCAATTTTTGGCAGGATGTGAAAAGAGACCGGCAAAAAAACCGGGTTTACATTCCAATGGAAGATATGAAGCGCTTTCATTGCAGTGAAAAAGACTTTAAAAAGGAAACAGCGACGGAAAATTTCCGTAAGTTAATCAAATTTGAAGTTGACCGTACTCAAGAACTGTTAAATTTCGGAAAAGAGCTTCTAGAACTGGTTCCCGCTCAACCCCGTTTTGAAATAAAACTTTTCATCGGCGGCGGCGAGGCGGTACTTGATTCTATCCGAAAACTTGATTATGATACATTATCGAAAAGACCCGTTGTTAGTAAATGGCGGAAGGCCAAAATAATGCTTCATTCCTGGAAAAAGAATTGACGCGATGATGAACGGGAACGATGAAATAGAAAAAAATCTGCAGGCGCCCCCCCCTAAAAAAATTTCTCTGCAGGAAGGATATCTCTATTGCCGCAACCTTACTAAACGGACCGCCAAGAATTTTTATTTTGCTTTTCTGTTTCTACCCTGGCTGAAAAGGCGCGCCATTTACGCCGTGTATGCTTTTTGCCGCTATGCCGACGATCTGGTTGATGATCCGAAATATAAAGATAAATCGCTGCTTCTAGAAAAATGGCGGCAGGATCTGGAAAAATGTTACCGGGGGGAATATGGCAACAATAAAATTCTCATCGCTCTCCATGATACCGTGAAACGATTTCACATTCCAAAAGAATATTTCATCGAACTGATCGACGGTATGCAGATGGATCTTTCCGTAACCCGGTACGAAACTTTTGAAGAGTTGTACAAATACGCCTACCGGGCCGCTTCGGTGGTTGGTCTGATCTGTGTGGAAATTTTTGGCTACCGTAATGCAACAACAAAGGAGTATGCCGAGAATTTGGGTATCGCATTGCAGTTGACCAATATTATTCGTGATGTGAAAGAAGATGCCCAGAGAGGCCGGATTTATCTGCCGTTGGAGGACCTTGACCGCTTTCAATACACAGAAAGCGAACTTCTCTCCGGGAAATATGTCCCCTCTTTCATCCAATTGATGGAATACCAGGCCGCAAGAGCGTTGTACTACTACGAAAAAGCGGCCAGTCTCATTCCCAAAGAAGACCGTACGCTGCTCTCCACTGCGGAAATCATGAAAAATATTTATTTTCATCTGCTGCTTGAAATTAAACTGCAGGGTTACGATGTTTTCAAACGGCGAATCAGTGCTTCTAGAGTAAGAAAGTTGTATATCGCTTCGATCACCTGGCTAAAAATTCATATTTTTCGCAAATGAGCAAAAAAGTTTTCATTTTAGGCTCGGGCCTGTCCGGTTTAGCGGCTGCCGTTTATCTCATCAAAAATAAATTTCCCGTGACTGTTTTGGAAAAGCGCCCTTTCTCCGGCGGCCGAACCTTCTCTTTCCAAAAAGAATTCTGGCCTTTTCCCATCGATAACGGCCCCCATGTAATGCTGGGTTGCTACACTGAACTGCTTGATTTGTTGAAAGTTGTGCACGCCAAAAGTTTGCTGGCGGTGCAGAACCGGTTAACCGTGCCCTTCTATCGGAACCCGGATTCTTCAGTGAATTTGCAAGCGGCTAATTTACCGGCTCCCTTTCATCTACTCCACGGTTTGCTTCGCTTCTCCCTGTTGAATTGGCAACAAAAAACAAAAATCATTCTGGCTATTTTCCCACTTGTGCGCGCCCGGGAGAACAGGAGAATGGATCAATTTTCCGCAGGTGATTGGTTCCGGCGGACCGGACAGGATGAAGCTGCCGTCCGGGTTTTCTGGCAGCCGCTCATTTTGGCTACGCTGAATGCCGCGCCGGCACAGGTCAGTTTTTTGCAGCTTTTCCGCGTGTTGAAAATCGGGTTCCTCGCCGGGGGAAAAAATAGTCGTATGATTTTTATACCGGAAGGATTAACCCGGACTCTAATTGAACCGCTAAAAATATGGATCGAAAAAAACGGCGGCAAAATAAAGCTGCAAGAAACGGTACGAAAAATCATTGTCCGGGAGAACTCCGTTCGTGAAATTATAACCGGTAAAAGTAAGTACGACGGGTTTGATACGGTTGTCTGCGCGCTGCCATTCCATTCACTGTCTGTTTTGCTCGATGCTTCGCAATGGCGGCAAAATTCTCTGTTTAAATCCGTACAGACATTTCACGCCAATGTGATTATGAATTTCCATTTTTGGTACCGGGGAAGATTAACAGATGAAAAATTCCTGGCCATTCCCGGTCGTGTTTCCCAATGGCTGTTCATGCAGAAAGAAAATGACGGTTTCATCCATCATACCATTGTTGTCAGTGGTGCTAATGATCTGTTATCCAAATCGAAAAAAGAAATGGTTGAAATTGTTTTCGCCGAGTTAACCGGTCTTTTCCCCGGGTTCAGGGCAGGTAGTGTGCAAAAATATTATATTACCGTAGAAAAAAATGCTACACTGGCGGTGTATCCCGGAATTGAAAAGAAACGACCTGGTGCAAAAACTTCCATCGCAAATCTGTTTTTAGCCGGAGATTGGACTGCTACCGGTCTGCCGGCAACCATGGAAAGTGCTGTAAAAAGTGGCCGGCTTGCTGCTGAATCGGTATTGGAAATTTTAACCTAAATTGAGCGATTCTCACGCTCATTCAGCCTGCCCGCTGCAGGCGGGGAAGAATCTTTTTAAATTTTAGCAATAAATTAACACTATTCCTGCTGAATGACATCTCACTCTTTGGGTCGTTGTCTCAATTACAGAATCGCAATTTAGGTTTTAAAAAAAGGGAAATAGATCGGAATATTTGTTACCAATTACACAACTTTTTAACTGATGTAGTCTCAAACAATTGCTTCTTTTTTAAACTCTTTTCCTGTATTCTTCAACCTGCTCATTTTTTATTCTCCTGAACCGATAAAACATCGCCGGAAACATTTTCAAACCGGATGGTTTTGATTCCTGTTTTGATTTTCGCTTTTACGCCGGTTTTTACAATGGTTGCCACTTGCATAAAAGGAGTTCGGGATTTGTTTACTTCGCTGTTTCTGAAAGTAGCCCAATAGGGGACATTTTTCAATTTAATATTATTTCCCACGGAAGCGATGATGCGTCTATTGTTTATCTTACCAAATTGGTCTTCTCCTTTTATGGGATCTACCGGCAGCCAACCGTGGCCAGGTAGAAGAAATTCTGACCATGTGTGATATTTTAACTCGTGTGATCGATCTGCCTGGAAACCGGCAACAAATCTTGCCGGAATTCCTACAGCCCGGCATAAAGCGATGAACAGATAAGAAAACTGGCCGCTATCGCCGGCCATGTTTTTCAGCGCAGCTTTCACTCCCCTGGTTCCTGATTTTCTCCGGTATTTCATGTTTTGCTTCACCCAGTCAAAAATTATCTTTGCCTTACGATAGGGATTTGCCTCGTTCCCGGCAATTCCGATTGCGCAATTTTTAACCGCGTCGGTAAGTTCGATGTTGAACTCTGACTTTGTGTAAAATTGGTATTCTCTGGTGGACGGATCATAAGCCAGATATTCGGAAGTGTCCAGCATTGTGAAGAGTTCAAAAGATTGGACGCGCACTTTTCTAACAATTACAATTGAATCCTGTTTGCCCAAGTCGGGAGATAAATCCCAAAAATAGATCTGGTTGCCGTTGTCGGTGTCGGAAAAAATCTCATTGGGGATAGGACCATCCAGGCTCAAATCCAAAATGGTCTGATTAACACGCTTGGCGATACCGGAGACCCAGATGTAAAATTGTGGCGGTGCCGATACCGGGACGCCGTGGGCAATGTTGTATCCGGTTAAAGCATCGCCCCGCAGCACCTGAATATCATAAATCTTTATGCTCAGTTCGGCTTCGATAATTCTTGGATTCAGCGGCACAACCGGTGGTGTTTCGGGTGCCGACGCTTGTGCAGGCTTGTTCGTTTCCGAAAGAGGCGGATTTTGGCTGTCTGTTCTATCTTCCGGATGGTTTGCTGCACAGCCAATCAACAGAAGGAGAAAAAAAGAGCCCAAAATAGTACAAATCGATTTCATCATTTGACGACTCCCAACTACAAGTTTGTTTAGCTATTCTTTCTGTTTATCGGCATATTTGAAGATCAGCTTAAATTCAGATTAAAATTATTTGTAATAGTTTTAAAAAGTGATATATTAATCAGACTGACCAAAAGGTTACTCACAAAAAAGTTGTGATCTGTTTGTTCAAACCGGGTGTACGCCGAATTTTTGTAACGGACAATAAAAATCAATTTTATGAAACGGATATTTCTTGGCGGGGGTATTCTCTTCCTTTTGCTCTATTTGGGATATAACACGTTCGGCGCTTTTAAGCACGTTTTTTTGTCTCATTTTGGCGCCGTTACAGTAGAAGAACGTCAAACCGTTTATCAAAATAATGATTTGACGTTTCAAATACTTACGCTGAAAAGGGAATTTATTCTCTTTCGGTTTAAGCTTTATGTTTTTGAATTTAACCCGAAAAAATTCAACGTCAGCATTGTGAATTGGCGTGAAAACCGGAAATATTTATTTAAACCGGGGGAGGAAAACGTTTTTTTGATGAATGCAAATTATTTCGATAAACAAAAAATGCCGACGCTGATGCTGAAACAAAATGATACGCTGTACAGCCCCAAAAGGAATTTATTGTCCGGTTTTTTCTGGTGTAAGAACGGTACCTGCGATATTCAACACATCACCCGGTTCAAAGATTCTGTGGATTATGATATTGTCGTGCAATCGACACCCCGGCTCATCACGGACGGAAGGGCAACGGAGGGTGTGAAAGATGTGGCAAAGGTTGATACGCGGTCTGGTGTTGGTATCACACGGGCTGGGAATATGGTATTTTACGCCACCGATAATGAAGCCTGGGCCGGTTTATCATATCGGGAGTTGCGGGATATTTTCATCGATGAAATGAAAGTGAAACACTTGATGAGCCTGGATGGAGGCAGTTCTGTGCAATTTTATTTCCATTTTGATGCGGTCGAGAGAAAACTGTCCGGGCAGCGGGATATCCCGTTTGCTATTAAAGTGACACCACGTTAGCCGGATTGATACTGCTGATCCAAGCTGGAAAAATTCTGCAAATATTTTATCTGCGAAACCTGCGCTGAGCCATCCCGGAACTGAAGCATTGCAGGTCGATTCATCGAATCGATAACGTGGTTTACAGTAAAAAAATAAATTTCTAAACGCAGAGTTCGCAAAGAACGCAGAGAAGGGCAATTTTCCTTTCCTAGTAATTTCCGGTTGATAGCTATCTCTCATAGTATTAAATAGTTAAGTTTTTCTCAGCGTATTTCTGCGGCGATGAAATGATCATTGCCTGAATCATTGTTAATCGGTTACTATGTAGAGTTTCCAACTATCAGTTTTTCCCCGATTTATGAATTAGACCGGTTCGGGGTTCCAACCAATCAGGCAGAGGGAATTCTTCCGGTTTTCTGCCGTAAAACAGATCGTCCAGCCGGAGTGCGGCGCGCCGGGCAAATCCCGAATGTTTAATTGCTTTGCGCATCAGTTGATGCAAAAAATTATCCGGGTGAGCATAGGGACAAACGGAAATACACCTGCCGCAATCGGTGCCTACAACATTCCAATATTGAAAACAACTCTCCGCATCAATTTGCCAGCGCAGGGCGCCGCCGGTTTCGCTTTGGTCGCCGAACTGAATGGCGCGGCTGGGACAATTTTCGGCGCATTTTTTACAGATCAGGCAAAAATCGATTACAGATGCTTCCGGTTTGTAGGAACCGGTGGTCAGCGGCATACCGGTTGTGACCACACCGATCCGCACTCTTGGCCCCAAATCCGGTGTCATCAACAGTCCCATTCTGCCTATCTCTCCCAGGCCGGCATCGCGGGCTGCCAGCGGTGCAATGACGCGGTAATTGCCGTCTATGTGAGCGCGGGAAGAATAACCCATTTTACTGATGAACAGCGCCAGTTGCATAGCGATGGCAGCCGCCTCCACATATTTTTTGCCGGATTCCATCACCACCGGTGTTTTGGGAGCAGAGCGAATCATCCGGTGGTCCATCTTCACGGTAAACGCAACGGCGTAACGGTGATCTAACCGGACCGGGTCGCCGTATTTCCCCGTTCCGCGACCGATGTGCGAATAGATGTGGTAACCGGCCAATTCCGTGATGCCCACAGAATGAGCGCCGTAATATGCGGCGACCTGTTTAACCGCTCCGGTGTAGTCGAAAGAAGGCGGATGTTTTTGCCCGTTTATGCCGTCATGTTCAACTTCTGTACGGAATATCTCGATGAAATCAAAGCTGGAATCCGCCGTATTAAAACCGATGGCATTTGCAAGTTTGGCATCTTGAGACAACAAACCGGGCATCTGTCTCATGCGGTCATCCTTGTTTTTATTTCCCGGTTGCATTTCGTAGTAAGATTTGTACTCTTCGGTTCCGGGCTCCAACCGGATGCGGGAAAACGGAATATCCCGTTCATCCACGCGATTTTGCGGTACCTCCCGGCGAAATTGAACTTTTCCGATAGGAAGGAAGAACAAGATCAAAATAACAACAAGAAGAAAAAATGTCGCAATGGAAAGCAAGGCAAAAATCTGTTGCGGTAACAGGTTTGCGGCAATCAAAATAATCAGAGCGGAAGCGAAGAATACAGCACCGGTTTTCGCGGCTCTTTTTTCTCCCTCTTTCAGCGAAATGAGCGCCATAACTGCCAGTGCCAAAATCACAGTAAAAAAGATTAAATTGAATCCACAGCCGGCGATTTGAAAAATATCGGGCATCATGTTGAATCACTCCATGGTCTGTTTTACGATGGCTTATGGTAACAAAATCGGCCAAATTAAGCAAGACGTTTGTCTGTTAATTCTTTCGGTGTTAAAAGTACCGACTGTTTATGCTTCTCACCCGGGAACGCCCGGCAAAAAAAACAGTCCTTTTAACATATTAATATTATAATAGTTACATTTGTGATAGGCAATTGGTTCATTGAAATGTTTGATATTCCGGGATTTTACATTTACATTTCATTTCATTAAAGATGTGAGAATGAGAATATATGAATAAGGAAGTGAGACATTTTGTTTCCTTCGGCGAGACAACTCATATCATATTTTAACAACGGTAACAAAATTAAACCAAGAGAACCAAAATGAAAGGAAAAGAGAAATGAGTGTATTAGTAACAAAAAAAGCTCCGGATTTTACAGCAACCGCAGTCATGCCGGATAATTCATTCAAAGAAGATTTTAAATTATCAGATTTTCGCGGAAAATATGTCGTGCTGTTTTTCTATCCGTTGGATTTCACGTTTGTCTGTCCGTCCGAGATCATCGCTTTCAATAATCATTTGGCTGAGTTCAAAAAAAGAAATTGTGAAGTGATCGGTGCATCGGTGGATAGTCATTTTTCTCATTGGGCATGGAAAAATACACCGGTGGAAAAGGGTGGGATCGGCAATGTTCAATATCCTCTCGTAGCGGATTTAAACAAAGAAATTTCCCGCAATTACGATGTTTTACTGCCGGACGGCATTGCCCTGCGCGGCCTTTTTCTCATCGATAAGGAAGGGATTGTGCGGCATCAGGTTGTGAACGATCTGCCTCTGGGCCGAAGCATTGAAGAAGCTCTGCGCATGTTGGAAGCCCTGCAGTTCACGGAAGAACACGGTGAAGTTTGCCCGGCCAACTGGCATGAAGGCGAAGAAGGGATGAAAGCCGATCTGGATGGCGTTGCAGATTATCTGGCCAAACACGCCGATGAATTATAACGATACCGGTAACAATACAAAAAAGCCCGGCCACATCTGGCCGGGCTTTTTTAATTGAACCCTATTCCTCAACTAGCAAGCCCTTCGTACGGAGAGTGCTTACCACTTTGCGTATGCCAACAAAACCCAGCAACCAGGAGATAAGCGTTATTACCAGGCTGGTAATGATCCCCAGTGTGGTCTGCGGATCTAATGGCCACCAGGAAACGTATTGCATCAACCAGTTCCAGATTGTCGGAAATGCAAAATAAATGGCAATTTGAACCAATTGAATAATGAGGTCTTTTAGTCTCATAATTCCCTCCCGTTTTGATTCTTGAAAAAAAGTTGATTTATATTTTGCTGTCAGACGTTCCTGTTATCATTTTATTTATTTGCGGCAGGTCGCGGAGAATTCCCGGGTGAAATTACTTTTTGGCAAGGAACCGTCTTGTAAATAATACCTGAATTGAGCGAAACAACCACCCCAAGAGTGAAATGTCATTCAGCCTGTCCGCACAGGCGGGCCGATAAGAGCATTCGGGAATGACAGGCTGCCGGGCAATTTCAATTTTCATGAAACTAATTTGCTGCGCAATTTCCCAATTTCATTCCTAAAACTGAAAATCCTGCCATTTTACTGCGTCAAATTTATTTTGTTCACTCTTTTTTCGTCCTGGTGTTTGCTGTATTCCAGAAGAATTTCCATCGTTTCTTTTTTAATATTTTCCATTTCGCATATTTCTTTGCTAATTAATTGAAATTGTCCTTCTTGCCAGTCGAACATTTCGAAAACGGCTGCCTCACCTTCTGATTTCCGGGTGCGGGCAGAATAAATATTTCCGCTTTGAAAACAGATTGAACCCCTGTCGTATTGGTGAGATATCCATAGTTGACCGGTCTTTTTACTGTTGTGCAGAAACTGCGCTAATTCGGGAAGGGGAAACTCTTTTATCTCCCCGGAGAACAGGATAGAAGGTTCTTTCGCGGTTTTTCCGGTTTGCCGGGTGCGCCGCAACAGACTTTCCAAACGAATGAGCAATTCCCGCACCGAAACCGGTGTGGTTAGAAAAACATCCACGCCGGAACGGTAGCAATTCAATTTAATTTCCGGATCATCCTGTGCGGAAAGCAGGATGAACGGCAGCCAGGCCCGGTTCTCTTTCACCCGCAGCAACCAGCACAATTCCACACCGCTGATTCCCGGTAAAAGCAGATCGGCCAGAACTGCCGCCGGATTCAGCTTTTTGATTTTTTCAAAAGCGGTCTCGCCGTTGCGATAAATATCGACAATGTAACCGAATTTTCTCAGCGGCTGGGTGATCTCTTCGATCAGCCTTTGATTGCTGCTGGCAAATAATATTTTTCGTTCCGACATTTTTTTGGTCTAACGTATTTATTTAAACAACGGTTTGTAACTAATTTTGAGATGGATGATCCGCATACCGCCGCCGGCGAACGCTTCCGTTAAAACATCGGCAAGATCGTCGAAATCATCCCGCAGCAATTTGTAATAACTCAGGGGGAAGCCGCTCAGGATATCTTCGATGGCAACCATGGTTGTCTTGCGGTTTTTGGCATTTATACCGCTGCCCGGAGTGGGCTGATATCCTGCCGAAGCTGCAACTGCGTTGTCGAAAATCATGACAATTAAATTAGTGTTGTGGTACAGGGCATCGATAAGGCTGTTTATACCCGAATGAAAAAATGCCCCATCGCCGATGAAAGCGAAAACGGTTGTGTGCGGTTTTTGGCCCGCAATCGCAGCAGCGATGCCGATACTGGAAGCCGGTGTGATGGAAATGTCGATTTTAAGGTTTCTTTTCCCAACGTTTCGCATTATGCAATCCGGATTTGTGACCACAATTATTTTTTGCTCTTGTTTTTGTGCCGCTAAAAATTCTTCAAATATTTCCAACGCGGGGTCAAATAACAGGGTCTGGCAGAAACTTTTCGCTACATTCTGATCTTTTGGTTCTTCAAAAGAAAAGTAGAAAGAATCACTCTCAAAATCGGGATTCCATTGGCTGAGGATATCTTCCAATTGCCAGTGGTAAATCTCGCCGCTGCGCGAAACAACAAAATTGAATTTCCCGGATAATTTTGGCATCCGGTTTTTTCGGGCGGCTATTTTTAAAATTTCCCGTTCCACCACCGGTTCGCCTTCTTCCAGGATCAGCACGCTCTTCAAATTTTCACGGAAACTGTCCATCAGGTTTTCGGAAAACGGAAACACGGTTTCCAAAGCTAACATTTTTATTTTATTTGAAGTAAAATCCAAAATATCTGTGGTTTTCCTGGCTACATCTCCGACGGCGATAATTCCCATTTCTCCTTCCCCAATGATTCTATTCTGTTGAGAAGAAGAAAAATCATTGGCCAGTTTTAAGAGCCGGCGCTGCAAATCTACTTTTTTTTCCGGCACATCTTTGGGAAGGAGAATATGCCGTTGGTTTAAAGATGATTTTGTCTTCGGTATCATTGACACAGTTTCAATTTGAACCCGCTCCGCCGAACTTTGCGAGAAGCCGCTTGTGTAACGAAGCACCACCGGCAAACGAAACTGCAACGACCACTGAAATGCCAAGCCCGGCAAGCTGAATGCAGATTCAATCCTGCACGGTTCGAGCACAGGCACACCGGTTGCTGCACACAGTGCGCGGCTGTCGCTTTCGTTATGGCTGAACCAGGCGCCGGGATCATCCACGCAGAATAAGATCAATCCGCCGTTCCAGTCCGTAATAGAGATTGCGGCGAGCAAATCCAGTGCAAGCCCCAATTCAGAACCACGTAAACTGACGGCAGCCTTTTTTCCGGCCAGCGCCGCACCGGTAGCCGCTTCAATGGCCGATTTTCCATTGCTGTACCAAGCCAGATTTTCTCCGGGGAATTTACCGATTTCCAGCAGGCTGGCGATGAACGCATTGCCGGGCAGGGAGGCTACTGCAGCCAAAAACTGCACCCCGGCAAGATGAGCTCCCCAGGCCAGCGCTTCCTCGCCGGAGATAACGGCTTCCTGTTCCTTCAATTGAGATAAAAATTCCAAATTTGCCTCTGATGTGTGGTTTATACGGAAATGGCAACCAAGTACAGAGTTAAGTAGTATTGACTCTTTGGACTATCCGTTTTAGATTGGGTCAATATTCTTGTACCCTCCTAACCCTCCAATGTTGTTGGCGTAAGAAAAAAAATTGAAATGTAACATTTCATGCTTTTGAAAATTTTTTATATGAATCTATCGGGGATATTTGATACTCTCATATAGAAATTCTAAAATTTCAAAATCTCATGAAGTGCATAATTAGTGCCTGAACGAAAACTATGAAATAGCATTTGCAGTGTCAGTCCTGCGAAAGCAGCCTGCCCGCCGCAGGCAGGCCGCTTTCGCTGGAATGACAGAAAAAGCGAGTTTTCGGTCAGACACTAATTAGGTTAAAGCCTTAAAAATTATGTGCTAATTTTAATCCGCGATCTAAAGATCGCGGCTATGAAATATTTTTCCCCTTTTAATTGCCGCGAGCTTTCCCCGTAGGGATGGTTTCGCCAAGCTCGTGGTAGATTGGTAATCGCTCTTCTGCAGGCTTTAGCCTAAAAAGCAGATTATTTTTCACATTCTTTTAAAATTATTAGCAATTAGAAATTTTTTTAATAGTGAATTGTGAATGATTAATTGATAATTGCCAATGAATACAAATTGTACTTCTCCTTAAGTTAACAACATTGCCTGCCCCCACCTGAGGGGAGCAGTGTGGTGTATACAATTAAAAACCTGAATTGAACAATTGTAGGGCGATTCACTGAATTGCCAACCAAGATTTACATTAAAAAATGAAAATCCGTTTGGTAACAGTAACAAGCTTAAAAAAAGAGAATCGCTCAATTAAAATAAAAATAAACATTTTAACTATTAAATGTTACTTTTTTTTTATATTTTCAACTGTTTTTTGAGGGGAGAAAGAATATTGGCAATTTGTTGCTATAAGTTAAAAAAACAGAAGGCCGGAAAACAGAAATTAATACTGAGTCACACAAATTCATCTAATTTATGAGGTTTCCGGCTTCTCATCTCAAGCAGACCATGACCTTTGATTATCTCCGGGATCAATACAGAATAAATTGGTCTAATTACTTATATATCAAATAATTACCTCTATTT
>CAJVYQ010000013.1 GCA_913009825.1 uncultured Deferribacteres bacterium | reverse complement strand
GGGGAAAGAGGAAAAAGAATAACAAGCCCTGAAAGGGCGGAATATTTGCCTGTGCCGGTACGATCTGTTCATTTGAATTTTGTATTCCGCCCCTTCAGGGCTTGACTCCGTTGTTTTTTTCCCCCGGGGGCGTTGCCCCGGGCTGGTATATTCCGCCCTTTCAAGGCTCACAGGATATAAATCAATGAACAGGGATTGTCCCGGAAACATACGGATACTTGTTTTATGCACAAGATGATTAACATCGAAGAATGGAACAAAAGATATTCCGGACAACTGTATTTTTCGGATCCCGACAAGTTACAATACCTGAGTTATTATAAATGCGAAACTTGAGTTAATAATACCTAAATTAAGCGATTCTGATGTCAATCCGTAGGAATCTTGTTGGTATAGTGCACAGAACCAACAAGATTCTTTCCCGCCTGTGGTCGGGCAGGCAGAATAACAAAACTCCTTGGGTGGTTGTTTTAAGCTAAGAATAGTTCAATTTAGGTAATATTAAAAATAGAAAATTAATCCTTGTTATTTATAGTAGTTTTTGGGATTTTGTGAATTGCTTTTAAGAATAGCGGGAGTTATATTATATCTGAATTGAGCGATTGTAGGTCGATTAGCTTCATCGACAATCTGATTCCATTTGATGAATGCAAGAAAATGAAAACCCGTTCGGAAAAAGCAATAATCGTAAAAATAAGAGAATCGCTCAATTCAGGTTATAATTGGATGCACACGATTCCCCGGCTCTACCAAAATGATTCTAACTACCGATTAAATCATAAAAATAGAGGATGATCTCACATGAACTGTAAAAAAGCTTTTTGGGGTGTATCGATTCTTACTTTCCTGCTGTTTACCTCTCTTGTTTACGGTCAGAAAGACTGGCTGATCGACGCGACGGGATACCCGGCTAAAATCACCACAACCGATTCCGGCAAAGCCATTCAGCTTTCTAACGGCCTGGTGAGCAGAACCATTCGGATTTCTCCCAATGCAGCAACCGTTAGTTTTTTTAATCTTGCCACGGAGGAGGAATTTGTTCGTTCGGTGCGGCCGGAAGCGGAAATTGAGATTGATAGTTTAATCTTTCCCATTGGCGGCCTGCTCGGGCAGCCGGTGCACAATTATCTGCTGCCGGAATGGATCGAAACCATGAAGGCGGATCCTGCCGCATTCCAATTTACCGGTTTTATAACCGGAGAAACCAAAGAACGGTTTACCTGGAAGAAGCGGCTGAGTTGGATGTCGGAAGATTTACCCTGGCCGCCGCCGGGCAAATCGCTTCATCTTACTTTTCAGGCAACCGGGCAAACCATCGATGCCCTGCTGGCTCGCTTCGTCACGGATAAAAACCGGCAGGTTTTGCTGGATGATGATTTTCATCGCCTTTCGCAGGCATGGAAAGTGTATACTTCGCCGGGGTATGAGAGGAATTCCTTCATCAATGAAGGCAAGGCAGGGGAGATTATGGCGCGCGCTCACAATGCTGTTTTTGCCGAACGGCCGCTGCCGGGTGCCGCCCGGGTGATACTGTGCAAGATCGATCCGGGTACGGATAAAGGTTACGCCTGGGGGCCGGGAATAACAATAGTATTCCCGTCAAAAACCATAAAAGTGAATGTGCGTCCCGCGGGTAAAAAATTTGGTTTTCATGCCGACGGGACGGAAGTTTTAGTGGATGGAGTACAACCCGGAAAAAGCTGTTGGTTGAAGATGAAAATCGGCGAAAATGTTGTAACCGGTTCTTTCTCGTACGATGGCAGCCACTGGCAGGAAATTGGTACGGCGCCGATTCAGCCGGGCCAAAAGCCCGGATCGGTTCGAATAGGAAAGACCGACTGGAGCGGCGGCAATACGGATCATCCTTCGCAGGGCGAACCGGGGCGCTGCCGGATCGAGCAGTTTCTCGTCTACGGCGATCTGCTCCCGGCAACCCGATCCGCGATCCGGAAAAAGTACGATTATCTGAAAAAAGTTGCTGTCACGGTTCATTATGAAATTTACGACGGTATTCCTCTGCTGAGCAAATGGGTCACGCTGAAAAACGGTTCGAAAAAGCAGATCACGGTTCAGTCGTTCAAAAGCGAAATTCTGGCGGTGACGGAACCGGAAAGTTCTGTGGGAGTTCCGCCGAACCGGCGCTATCCCAATATGACCGTTGAAACCGATTATGCTTTCGGCGGCGGCATGTCATCCACGAGCTGCATCGGTAAAAGCGTGTTCTGGGAAACCGATCCGCTTTATTTGACGCAGGTGAATTACCGGCGCAAAACGCCCTGTCTGCTGGTGTGTCGTCCGCAATATGGGCCGGCGCAAAAAGTAATTCCCAACACAGCTTTTTCCACATTTCGAACCTTTGAATTGCTGCACGATAATTGGGATCGGGAAAGAAAGGGATTGGCGCAGCGGCGCATGTACCGCACCATTGCGCCGTGGGTGACGGAAAATCCCATCCTCATGCACGTGCGTCAGGCTGACGACCAATCGGTGAAACTGGCCATCGATCAGTGCGCGGCGGTGGGCTTTGAAATGGTGATTCTCACATTCGGCAGCGGTTTCAATCTGGAAGATGAAAGCGCGGCGAATCTGGCCCGGATGAAAAAACTGGCGGATTACGCCCACGCAAAAGGGATTGCACTGGGCGGCTATTCCCTGTTGGCCAGCAGAAAAGTGGGCGGCGGCAACGATGTGGTGATGCCAAAAGGGATGAAGCCGAGATTTGGCAATTCCCCCTGTCTGGAAAGTGAATGGGGAAGGGACTATTTCCGCAAATTGATTCGGTTTTACCAAAAGACAGGCATGGATATTCTGGAACACGATGGTTCCTATCCCGGCGATGTATGCGCCGCAAGCAGTCATCCGGGTCATGATGGGCTGCCGGATTCCCAATGGAAACAGTTTACTGAAATCCGGGATTTTTACCGCCGGTGCCGCGGTAACGGAATTTATTTGAATGTCCCCGACTGGTATTTCCTGAACGGCAGCAACAAAACCGGCATGGGCTACCGGGAGACCAACTGGTCTCTGCCGCGCAAACAGCAGGAAATTATCGAACGGCAGAATATTTACGATGGCACTTGGGAAAAAACGCCGTCCATGGGCTGGATGTTTGTTCCGCTGACCCAGTATCACGGCGGCGGCGCGGCAGCTACCATCGAGCCGTTGAAAAATCATTTAACTCATTACGGACAGCGTTTGAAAAACCTGTTCGGCGCCGGGGTGCAGGCCTGTTACCGCGGGCCGCGTCTTTTCGATGCGCCGGAAACAGAAGCCGTGGTGAGAAAGTGGGTGGATTTCTACAGGAAATATCGCCCAATTCTGGATTCGGATATCATTCACGTGCGCCGGCCGGACGGGAGAAATTTGGATTGCATTTTGCATGTTAATCCGAAATTACAGATTAAAGGGTTGGCCATGGTTTACAATCCCACCGGCCCAAATATTACGGAGCAGTTGAGATTGCCGCTTTATTACACAGGTCTCACAGACGCGGTAAAAATCCGGGAACAGGCAGGAGAGGAAAAGATTTTTCAACTAAACCGGAAATATGAGATTACACTTCCTGTGGAGGTCGCCGGGCATGGCACAACCTGGTTTACGATTGAATAAAGTAAGTAGCAAAAGTCAAATAAATACACCTCCAAAAATCCCTGCCTCAAGGGTGGTACGCGGGGTGTAAAACAACTGCCAATCTAATTGTAACTTACCCGGTTAATCAATAAATTCTTGAGAAATTCTGTTTATCCGGTTAAAAAGAAAAAATGAAAACTAAACCTAAAGTTGGTATCAGCGCTTGTTTGCTGGGCGAAAATGTACGCTATGATGGCGGCAATCAGTCGAATCACTATATCATAAATGAATTGAGTGAATTTGTGGAGTGTGTACCGGTTTGTCCCGAAGTGGAATGCGGCATGACGGTGCCGAGAGAACCGATTGAATTGGTGGGTAATCCTGATTCTCCTGATTTATTGGCTGTGAATTCCAGGACAGATTATACGGAAAAAATGCGAAAGTGGATTGAAAAAAAACTTCTGCTACTTGAAAATGAGAATCTGACGGTGTACATTTTTAAAGCGAAATCGCCAAGCTGCGGCATCCGGGAAGTACCGGTTCATACCAAAGAAGGTATTCCTTCTGCACAGGGTGCCGGCATGTTTGCTAAAGCCTTCATGGAAAAATTTCCATCTGTACCTGTTGCGGATGAAGAGACATTGAACAATCCCGCTGTTCGTAAACATTTTCTATAAGAATTGAGATGAAAAAAATAAGATTGCTTACTTTGATCTATTTAACATCCGTTCTGTTTTCACCTGTCAGGATGCTTTCCGCCCAACTGACCGGAGAACAAAAAAAGCTTTTAGGCTTCTGGCAGGCGACTGTGGAAGGAACGGATTTTACCGATATTTTTGTCTATTATTTTTTCTCCGGCCAAAACAGCAAATTGTGCGGCGTTTGTTACGCATTCCGAAATGGCAAAAAGAAAAATGAAACCGCCATCGATTCGGTTTCATTCCACAGAAAATCGGTGTATCTGAAATTTCACGGAACATTTGAAATAGAATACAAAGGATATTTTATTGCAGAAAACCATACCATCGGCGGCAAACTGTTTTATCCTGACAGCACATCGGTGCCCTGGGTGCTGAAAAAAATTTCCGTTAAATCCATCGATGAAATATTTAGTAAAGATCATTTGAAATAGACATTCACTCAATATTTGAATATTATCCCAAACCGTTAACATGGTTTCAGCCGGTATCGATATGCTTGTTCGCGACTAGCATTTATATTTAGTTTGAAATATTCTTGAGCCACCAAGCCACAAAGTTACAAAAAAACAATGAACAAAAACGAAATTTAATAATCAACTGCTTAAAATTGAGTTCGAAATCCAATTTACTTTTAACTTCAGACCTCGTTAAATCAGGTGTTTTATTGTTCATTAAGTTCTTGTTTACTAGTCGATTGTGAGAAAATCCATGAATAATTGAACACTGCATGTTTGATTTTAAACTAAAAAACAAGTACTTACGCAATATATAGTGCAAATTCATTATGATTTTTGTCCGGTTGTTCTACCTAATATTTATCAAATTTAACGAGGTCTGAACTTATTATTTATTCGTGTCTTGCCTGCCCGGTGCAGACGGGGTCTCATTGTGGCAAATATTCATGACCTGAATTGAGCGATTTTTTTGTTTTTGAGTTTGTTTTTGTTACTAAACGGATTTTCATTTTTAATGTAAATTAGGTTGGCGATTCAGCGAATCGCCCTACAATCGATTAATTCCGGCATAAATAACTCAGGTTAGAAATAAAAAAAGTGTTTAAATCTTGTTAACGGTTATTGAAGATGATTATTTTTTTAGCGCAGAAAATAAGACGCCGCAAAAAAGATTATTTCTGTAGTATCTCATTTTGTGGCTGAAGATAATTAGTTTTTAATATCGAGACCGGTGACAATCGAAATTAGGCAATTTTCCCAAAACAAAGATGTTCGCAAAATCTTTTTCTTTATCCCCGTGATTGATCTCGACATATATTCGATTTTTCACACTTTCTGCGATCTATGGTAATGAAAAATACAGCAAACATTTAATTTCTATTGTATTTTATTGTTTGTTGTTTAAATTGTATTGTTGCAATTTGATAATATTGTTAAATGTGTTTTCAACTGTTGTAAAATTAAAGAGGCTTACCCATGAAATCGAAAACGAAAATTTCTATCGTCCTTGCAAGCTTGTTGGCGGTGTTTATTGTTATTTCCCTTTTTGTAAAGTATTATGGCGATTGGCTTTGGTTCCAAAATATTGGCTTTGCCAGTGTTTTTACAACCGTACTGGCGGCGAAGCTGCTCATATTCATTATCTTTTCTATTCTATTTGCGATTTTTGCTACTGTAAACATTGTCATCGCGAGGAGAGTGGGGAAGGACAGCCGATCCATGAAAATAATTGATGCGGAAGTTCAACCTACAATTATCGATATTATTTTTAATGAGAAATATGCAAAATACGTGTGGGTGATTCTGGTTGCTCTCTTTTCAATCATCGTTGGTTCAAGTATTTCCAACTCATGGAAGATTATCCTGCAGTTCTTTCACGTAACAACATTTGGTGTAACAGACCCCATTTTTGCCAAAGATGTTTCATTTTATGTTTTTCGTTTACCGTTTTATAAACTTTTAAATGGCTGGTATTTATATTCGACTTTTCTAGTATTCATGGCAGTTGGGATTTCCTACTATAATGATCAAAGCATCACGTTTCGGGATAACCGGCTCTATATCGATCCCAAAATACGGATCCACTTTTCTGTGTTAGCCGGATTGTTCTTTCTGGGTATTGTTGTCGTTTATCGATTAAAATTATTTGCCATGTTATTTTCCACCCGTGGCGTAGCTTATGGCGCCAGCTATACCGATATTCACGCCCAGATTCCTGCCTATTGGATTTTACTGATAGCCAGCGCTATCCTTGCCATTTCATTATTGTTCATTCCCATGATGAAGAAATGGAAACTCCTGTTTTATACCGGTGGCGCTTATATTCTTATGCTTGTTATCCTGCTTTGGATTTATCCGACGCTGCTGCAACAATATGTCGTTAAACCCAATGAGGTTACCAAAGAAGCTCCGTTTATTGCAAATAATATTAAATTTACTCAATTGGCTTATGGCTTAAATAATGTGCAGGAGAAAGATTTTCCTGTCCAACAAACAATTACTTATGATGATATCCAAAAAAACCGGTCCACGATTAGAAATATTCGTCTCTGGGATAGTCGTCCACTGATTCAATCTTATAAGCAGTTGCAGGAAATTCGGCTCTATTACGATTTCAAGAGTGTGGATGTGGACCGGTATAAATTTGATAAATATTTACAGGTTGCTTTAGCTGTGCGCGAATTGCCGACTTCACAAATTCCGGTTCGCGCTCGTACCTGGGTCAACACGCATCTGAAATATACTCATGGTTATGGCCTGGTTATGAATCCCGTCAATGAAATTACCGAGGAAGGAATGCCTAATTTTCTGGTGAAGGACATTCCGCCAAAATCGAATGTGAATTTAAAGATCACCCGTCCCGAAATTTACTATGGCGAAGAAACCGACACCTATGCAATTGTCGGGACAAAAACCGAAGAGTTTGACTATCCCAAAGGTGATCAGAATGTCTATTCAACCTACCGGGGGAAAGGCGGAGTAAAAATATCGAATCTGCTGCGAAGAATTGTTTATGCCTGGAAATTCTCCGATATTAAAATTCTTCTCACCGGCTATATCACTAATCAGAGTCGAATCATGTTTCATCGGATTATTGGCAAACGTGTCCGTACTATTGCGCCATTTTTGTCCTATGATTCCGATCCCTATATTGTTGTCGGTAAGAATGGAAAATTAT
Source organism: uncultured Deferribacteres bacterium (assembly GCA_913009825.1). Lineage (GTDB taxonomy): Bacteria > Zhuqueibacterota > JdFR-76 > JdFR-76 > DREG01 > DREG01. Next base: position 91,269 of record CAJVYQ010000013.1, on the reverse strand, counting down.
ACTGGATACAGGATGCATATACCACAACCAATATGTTTCCGTACTCGGAGCAATTTTCTCAATCAGGAAAGGAAGAAAGACTTAATTATATTCGCAACTCTGTAAAAGTGATCATCAATGCCTATAATGGAGAAGTTACCTATTATGTGATCGATCCTTCCGATCCTCTGATTCAAACGTATAAAAAAATATTTCCCAGACTCTTCAAACCGTTTGCTGAAATGCCGGACTTTTTGAAAGATCACCTCCGGTATCCAACGGATCTGTTTACTATTCAGACAATGATGAATAATATTTATCACATGACCGATCCCCAGGTATTTTATAACCAGGAAGATTTGTGGAGTATCCCTCATGAAATTTATCAGGACACGGAACAGACGATGTTTCCTTATTATATCATTATGAAATTGCCTGATGGGGTTTCGGAAGAATTTATTTTGATGCTCCCCCTGACGCCTTCTAAAAAGAACAATATGGTTGCCTGGATGTGTGCCCGCTGTGATGCGCCGAATTACGGACAGTTGATCATTTATAAATTGCCCAAAGAAAAATTGATTTACGGACCGATGCAGATAGAGGCGCGTATCAATCAAAAACCGGATATTTCTTCTGAACTAACCCTGTGGGGACAGAAGGGATCAAGTGTTATTCGGGGAAATTTGTTGGTCATTCCGATCGAGCACTCTTTTATTTATGTTGAACCGATCTATCTGAAGGCGGAACAAAGCCAGATGCCGGAACTGAAGCGGGTTGTCGCTGCTTATGGCGAGCAATTAGAGATGCGCAATGATCTGGATCAGGCATTACGTGCGGTATTCAGCGCCGGCAACATCTCTCAAAAAGTGATGCAAAAAGCATTGACCGGTATACCCGGTACTCCATTGCCGGGTTTAGCGCAGACAGCTTTGAATCATTACAACAAAGCACAAAGCTATCTTAAACAAGGCAATTGGGCGAAATACGGACAGGAGTTAGATCAACTGAGGCAGATTTTAGAAGCAATGAATAAAAAGTAATAAAATTTCTGATTCTCTCTGCGTTCTCTGTGAACGCTGCATTTTAGTTCCTGCTATTTTTGAATGCAGAGAATACTGAGGGCGCGGAGAAATTGCAAAATAAAAATGTACTCAATCAGATTTACTGTAAAACAACAGATTACTTCAATTCCTTAATCTTAATATTCCGAAAATAGATCGGCGCGCCGGCATGTTTACCCTGGAAACCGATGCGGCCATGAGTTGGCAGTTGGGAAAAAGGCGTGCTCAACCAGGGTGGAATTTCGCTGCCATCCGGGTTGGTTTTGGCATTAGTCCACAGATTCATGTTCATTTTTGTCACCAATTCACCGTTTAGCATCACATAAATCATTTTATCTTTGCAGGTGATGGTGTAACGATTCCATTCCCCCGGTTTTTTCACCATGCTTTTCTTCGGCGCCAGATGACCGAAGATTGCCCCGCAGTGCCAGGTTGCCGGACTGTCTGCCCATTTCCTGGCATAATCATCGGCTATCTGAATCTCCACCGAGTTGGGAATCCAATTATTAGTATCGCTGCAATAGACGACTATTTTAGTCCGGGGTATGTTTTCTTACTCTACCTGAATAATTACAATTTGCTTTTTGTATTATCCCACCAGGGATCATTGGTGTATTCCAGCCACGGCCGTAATTCATTTTTTATCAATTCGGCGACAATTTCCGGTGCGTCTGTAGCAATGTTTTTTAATTCGTAAGGATCCGCTTTCCGGTTGTGCAGGACAATCTCTATCTCCCGATCCGGCATATTACTGATCATCAGTGTGTATTGATGATTGCGGACGCCCCTTCTGCCGAAAGCGGGTTTCCCTAACGGGACCCACAAGTAGAGTTGCGAAGCAGGTCGTTCGCCCTTACCGGTTAGCAGCAAGCCGGCCCTGCTTTTCCCTTCAACTTCACGGGGAATGTCGCCGGCGAAACCCATCAGATCGAGCAGCGTGGGGTAGATATCCGGCGAGGAAAAGAGCAGGTCGTCGTGCCGCGGTGCAATTTTTCCCGGCCAGCGAATGATGAACGGTACCCGCATGGATTCTTCGTAATGGTTGTTCTTTGATATTTTGTCATGGATGCCGAGGCAGTTTCCATGATCGGAAGAAAAAACAACGATCGTGTCCTCTGCCAATCCGGTCTCTTTCAGCGCCGTCAGAATGCGATTGAATTGTTCATCCACGCCGGTGATCATAGCGTAATAATTTTTGATGTTTTTGCGATAGTAGTCGCCCCATCTGGTTCCGGCAGGCGGAATATCCGGCCGCTTGCAAAGCGATTCGACATCCCTGTCATTATAATAACGGACATATTTTTCCGGCACCTGATTGTAGGGCATGTGCGGCGGATTCATGGCGACAACCAACGCAAAAGGACGGTTCGGATTTCTATATTTGCCGCCCTCATTTTTAATGTATTTGGTCGCTTTATCCGCTTCGTGTTCGGGTCCCCATCGATCCACCCAATGTGTCTCATCGCGTTTTGCGTTGGTGTCCCAATACATGGGGTGCAGGTGCTGATCGTATGTGCCGTACGCGTACCAAAAATCAAATCCGTGACGGCGTTCGGGTTTGCACCATTCATTCCAGGCAAAGTTTTCGTTGTTGTTGGAACATTTTACATACGGTTTGTGAGGCCCGTCCAGGTGCCACTTGCCGATGTACCCCAAACTGTATCCCTTTTCATGCAGAATGTCGGACCAGCATCGAGATGATTGTTTCAATTGGATGCCCAATTCCGCGCTGCGACTGGTGCAATTGTTCAACACTCCGTTTGAGATCGGATACATACCGGTCATCAGCATGGCGCGGTGCGGACTGCACACCGGATAATTGCTGACAGCCTGGGTGAAGACCACACTTTCGGTGGAAAATCGATCCAGATTGGGAGTGATCACGGGTTCCTCGCCCAAAAACTCCATAGCCTGGCCGCGCATCTGATCGGGGAAAACATAAACCAGATTCGGTTGTTTCCGGGCGCTGCAATTGCTTTGCGGCAGACTAAGCAAACCTCCCAAAGCAATGGCCGGTCCGCCGGTTGCCGTTTTCTGTAAAAAATCGCGGCGTGTAATGTGATGCATTTTGTATCTCCTGATTTAAATTTGTTGAACCGCTTGTTGAGAATGCAATTGTTAATTTGTGCCTGAATGATTATTCCGGAAACTCTCACGAAACTTAAAAAAATAGTAGCTACAGAATTGAGATGCCACAGAAAAAATGGAAATCTGTAGCGGTTTAGTTCTTTGATTTGAAACAGCAATTGGCAATCGGTCTGTCATAACAATTCAGCGCTTTGTCATTTCGAATCTCAATGAATGACTATCAATAACGGCCAGGCCAAATGACTTTTACCTAAATTGAGCGATTCTCAGCTTAAAACAACCACCTAAAGAGTTTTGTCATTCTGCCTGCCCGACACAGGCGGGAAAGAATTTTGTTGGTTCTGTGCACTAAACCAGCAAGATTCCTACGGAATGACATTAGAATCGCTCAATTTAGGTAACAAATAAAAGCAAGTGTTATTTAGTCGGCACATTAAACATTCTTCTGCGGTGGATAGGCCTGAAAATAGTGAAAAATATTTTTCCTTGACAATTCTGTAACATTTTTTTACTTTACTATTACGTTTCATAGTAATACCTTTCTGACGCCGTTGGTACCTGTTGGGCCAGCGGCGTTTTTTGTATTGTGAAATTTACTGTTCCGCCAATTTGAGTTGTTATCATGCTGTGGTGTTCCTTTTTCTTTACTCGTAATCATTTTTTTTCTTGATTTTTATTCCTTCAATTCTCACATTGTTAAAAAGGAGGCCTGTCTATGCGTATCGAATTGGAAAAACAAACATTAGATCATTTTTTTTACAATTCAGTTAAAAAATACTCTTCTAACAAAGCTCTTGCGTTTGTCGGCGAGGAACCGCTGACCTACAAAGAGTTTGGCGAACAAGTTGATTCTTTGAAAAAGAAGCTTAAAAGTTTTTCTGTGAAGAAAGGACAAAAAATTTTGTTGCTTGGCGATAATTCACCTAACTGGTGTTTTGCGTTTATGGCCATTACTACTATGGGCGCGGTGGTGGTTCCTGTTTTAGTAGATTTTCCAGAAGCAGATATTAATCACATTATTCGTCATTCTGAAGCTGCTGCTGCCTTCATCTCCGATTCTATCTATACATCGATGGATCTAACGCCCCTCTCTGATTTTAAAATTGTATTTTCACTGACCGATTTTTCGATATTGGTTCAGCAGGAACAGGCTGAAAAGGAGGAAAAGAAATCTAAGGAAACGGAAAAAGAAAAAAGCGGTTCGGAAGTGGAAATACAAGAAGATGATTTGGCGGAAATCCTGTATACTTCGGGGACGACCGGACATTCCAAAGGGGTTATGTTGGCGCACAAAAGTCTGGTCTCCAATGGCATGACCGGAATCGATTCGGTGAAAGCGGTGAATGAGGATAGTATTGTGCTCTCCCTGCTGCCATTAGCCCATTCTTACGGATCGACCTCCACATTTTTGGGTGCGGTTTACGCGGGAGCTGTACTCTATTTCCTGAAACGAAAACCCTCACCCAAAATTCTGATCGATGCCATGCAAAAATTGAAACCGACAGTCCTGACAGGTGTTCCTTTGGTTTTTGAAAAAATTTACCACAAACGGGTTCTACCGGAAATATCAAAGAAAAAACTTTTACGCTGGCTATTGAATTTTAAAGTTAGCCGGAAGTTTCTTTACCGCACCGCAGGGAAAAAAGTAATGGAGATGTTCGGTGGCCGGTTGGAATGTGCGGTCATCGGCGGTGCAGCACTTAATCCGGAAGTTGAAGCCTTTTTACGCGACGGCAGGATCCCCTTCACCAACGGTTACGGTTTGAGCGAGTGTGCCCCGCTGGTCTCTGCATCCCCGGTTGCTGAAACACGCATCGGTTCTGTGGGCAAGCCGGCGGGCGGAGTCGACATAAAAATTGTGAATCCGGAACCGGACACCGGTATCGGTGAAATCTACGTAAAAGGGCCCAATGTGATGCAGGGATATTATAAAAATCCCGAAGAAAATGAAAAAGTGTTCAGTGAAGACGGCTGGTTGATTACGGGCGACCGCGGTTATCTGGATAAAGACAATTACCTGTTCATTCGCGGCCGGTCTAAAACACTGATATTGGGACCTTCCGGCGAGAATATTTTTCCTGAAGTTGTTGAGGAAAAACTGAAAGAATCTCCGTACGTGGAGGAAGCCCTGGTTTATGATGATGATGGAAAAATAACCGCGCGAATTTACCCTGATTATGATTTTATCGATCAGACGTTTTCCGGTAAGAGTGAAGCGCAAATGGTTAACACGATTCGCAAGTTACTTGAAGATATTCGCAAAGAAACAAATACAAAACTGCCTGCTTTTTCCCAAGTCAGCAGAATCATCGAGCAAGAGGAACCTTTTGAGAAAACACCAACTAATAAAATAAAGCGACTTCTGTATTTGCCAAAATAAGTGGGAAAATACAGAGGAAATAGGTTTTATCAATAGGAGATGATTTTATTTAAAAAGGAACAAAATGCAGACCTGTGAATGAAACCAATAAATCGAAAAGTAAAAAACCTTGAATCGATCCGGGTTGATGTGAATGGAACGCAGGTGCAATGCCTTGTGAAAAAAAGTCGCCGTTCAAAATATATCCGCTTATCTTTCTGTAGTGACGGAGGCTTGATACTCCATGTGCCGTATCTTTTACCCGTTAAAGAAATAGAAACGATTTTATACCGGCATAAACGCTGGATTTTAAAACGAATGCAGCAGTCGGAACAAGCTATGGGCAGAAAACCACCCTTTTCCCTAAAACATGGCGCAACGTTGCCATTGTTGCAAGACCATTATCGATTAAACATTAGGATAGAACCTGGTAAATCCGGCTATTGGCAAATATCCGACCATACGTTACATCTTTCCGTTCCGGTGAAGAATAATCGTTGGATCTATCCCGGGGTGGAATTATGGTATCACAGTATGGCAGAATCGTTTCTATCGGAAAGAACCTACTTTTGGGCACAAAAAATGCAGGTTGAATACCGGAGAATCCGGGTGAAAAATCAACGATCTTTGTGGGGGAGCTGTTCCGGGAAGAAAAATCTAAATTTCAATTGGCGGATCATGTTGTTAACTCCATCAGAAGCCGACTATCTCATCATTCACGAATTAGCACATCTGCGCGAGATGAATCATTCGCCGAACTTCTGGGAAATCGTGGCTACATTTTTTCCCGAATACTGCGAAGTGAAACGAGAATTGCAAAATAAAAACCATCTGTTAAAATTTCCGCCGGATTCGATTTATTTTTAGTAACAGAGCGAATGCTAAAATCCATTTTTGTATGGTGTCCTATTGCCATTGATGTAAAATATTGTAACATTATAGTCATTTGAAAACATGGAATTCAACCCGTCCTAACCTCCCTTTAGTAAGGGGAGGTTAGGACGGGTCGGAGGAACTTGTGTACTATTAACTATTAATCACCGGTTCAAACGGTAATTTAGCAGAATTTATCAATGCACTAAAATGTTACAAAATTCTTAACTGTGTGAGGAGTACCATTGGCACATGTTTTTCGGAATCCTTTTTTTTATCATGTTATCCGCTGCCGGCGGACATTTTGAACAGAACCGGAGAGTAGCAGAGATGGATTTGAAGCAGCACCAGGATTTATATTCTCGCCAACGAGATAAAATGGTGGAGGAACAGATTGTTGCTCGCGGAATAAAGGATGAAAAAGTGCTCACAGCAATGAAAAAAGTTCCCCGCCACCTGTTTGTGCCGGCTTCTGGCCGGGAACGGGCATATCAGGATTCGCCGCTTCCCATTGGATATGGCCAGACTATTTCTCAACCCTACATTGTCGCTTACATGACCGAAGAGCTGCATCTTTCAGAATCGGATACAGTGCTTGAAATCGGCACCGGCTCCGGCTATCAGGCCGCGGTCTTGTCGGAAATCGTTGCACAGGTATATTCAATTGAAATTGTTAAAGAATTGGGAGAGCGTGCGGCGAAAGTATTAAAAAAGAACCAATATCTTAACGTGCGGGTGATAATTGGCGATGGTTACAATGGGTTGCCGGAACATGCGCCTTTCGACGCAATTATTTTAACGGCTGCTCCTGCGAAAGTGCCCCAACCGCTGCTTGATCAACTTCGAGACCGTGGTCGTCTCATTGCGCCCGTTGGCAGTGAATACCAGGAATTACGGTTAATCACCCGTTGCGGTAAAAAATTCAAAAAAAAATCATTGATTCCGGTTCGTTTTGTCCCGATGACCGGTAAGGGGCGCAAGAAATAAAATCCGGGGAATTAAATATGCAACATCATAAAATATTATGCGTATTCTACTTAAAAACGCGCTATGAAATGGATCGGATGGGAACAGAGAAAATACTCTTCGGATGTTGGTTTCATAGATGTTTTTGAAAGAAGGGTAAGGAGGTTCGCGGTGGAAAATCAGGATTATCAGGATGAGAAAAGGGAAGTTAAACGACTTTTCCGGTCTCGAAAAAATAAGGTGATCGGTGGTATCTGCGGCGGATTGGCAGATTATTTTGAAGTGGATGTGGTCATCATTCGGATCCTTTTTGTTTTGCTGGCCCTGATTCAGGGAGTAGGCTTTTTGATTTATCTGGTTGCGCTGTTTGTAATTCCAGTCAATCCGAATGAAACCGCTTCCCGGGGTGAAGCAAAATCCAGTCGGGATCGAAGCCGGAATGTATTGTTATTCCTTGGTATCGTTCTGGTGCTGTTGGGCATCTATTACACCATGGGGAATCTGTTTTATTTCCCGGATTTCTTTTATTCTATCCCGTTCAGAATGCACTGGGATCTGTTCTGGCCGCTTCTGCTCATTTTAATTGGTGTTTTGTATATAATTCATATTACACAAAAAGATAAAATATCTACTAAAAAAAAGGATGCAGGACCTGTGAAATCTACAAATGGCAAACGTTTATTTCGTTCCAGAAAGGACAGGAAAATCGCCGGGGTCTGTAGTGGCCTGGCTGCTTATTTTGATATTGATCCTACGATTATCCGTGTTCTGTGGGTGATTTTAACTATATTTTTAGGCGCTATTTTTCTTGGCATTCTGGTATATATTGTCATGGCTTTGGTTGTCCCCGAGGGTGATTATGAAGATAGTCCATCAAATTAATTTGGGAGGTGCAAATGAAGGATTCAAAAAAATCAATTGTCCCGGGAGCTATTCTGATATTAATCGGTGTTCTGATCATCATTCATAAAATGGATATTTTTAATTTCTACTGGCGCAATCTTTATCCTGTTATCTTCCTGGCGTTGGGCGCCTGGTTTTTCTTCAATGTTTTTCTGCGCAAGCAAAGGGGACAGGCCTTTCCGGGTACACTATTCCTCCTGTTGGGTATCTTTTTTATTCTGCGAAATTATTCTTTGTTTTATCCATATTATATCGATGAGTTCTGGCCGGTTTTCCTGATTATTTTCGGTCTTGCATTTGTTGTTCAATTTTTGTTCAGACCGGACGACTGGGGGCTTTTAATTCCCGGTTTCATCTTTCTGTTGTTGGGTTTCGTGTTTTTGGCCAGAACCATGGGCTGGTTTTTGCCTTATCAGATTGAATATATCGTGGAAACCTACTGGCCGGTTCTACTGATTCTGATTGGGATAGCCATCATCTTTTCCGGATTGAAAAAAAAACAGCCGGAATCGATTGAATCGGAAAAAGGTGAATGAATGTAACTGGTCTGATCTAATCATTTGACGGAATGAACAGGATTGGCCGGATTGTGTTAATTTTGTCTATTATATAGTGTCTGTCCGAAAATACCCACAATATTATCATTCCGGCCTGCCTGTTGCAGACAGGGAATCTGCTTAAGAGCAGCACGGGAATGACAAATTCGGACAGAAACTAACTACATATTCTATGCGGAGAAATTTAGGTTACAAATTGTCTCTGTACGCCCTTCGATTTCATCTTCAATTTTACCTAATCAAAACATTCCATTTGTTTACAGGCTGCTGCAAAAAATTTTGTTGCGATCTGCATAAAAATTGCTATTTTAAATTAGTTTCCATTTTGAATAAGAGGAGGTTATATGTCAATGCGTAGTTTGTCCTTGGTTTTTCTGTTATTGATCGTATGTTTTGGTTGTAACCGGGAGAAAAAAATGAAAATTGTCGTCAACGATAGAGGAGAAAGAGTAGCGATTGGCGAGTATTCTGAAAAACAGATTCTTGATCATTTTCCCCAATTCAAAAAAAATTATCTTTCGTATCAACCGGATACCACTCTGTTTGCCCAATTAAAACAGATGAGCAGTCCTGTTGAAATTGTGACTATTTTAGGCACCTGGTGTTCCGATAGCAGGAGAGAAGTGCCTAAATTTATGAAACTTATGGATGCTTTGCAAAACAAAAAAATCACTCTTAGCTATATTTGTGTGGATAGGACTAAACGGGATGAAAAGGGAATGGCTGAAAAATTTAATATTGAATATGTCCCGACTTTTATTGTTCTGAGTGATGGAAAAGAGATCGGCCGTATCATTGAAACACCGGAAATAACATTTGAAGAAGATTTATCTGCCATTTTCAGTTCATTGCCGGCAAATGAAAAGTAAGTGATATGATTTACACCATATCGTATGTTATTTTTCACTATTTAATGAAAATAGTCTTTTGTGGCGAAGGATTAGGCACGGATAATTTCCCCCGCAAAGGACCGTTCATTGCTGTTTTTAACCATAACAGCAATTTTGATGTGTTGACACTGTCCCTGGCGGCGAAATTCAGGGCGATGGGAATGGGTAAATATGAGCTATTCAAAGTTCCCGGCTTAAGATGGTGGCTTAAAAAAATAAATGTCTACCCGATTATTCGGGGCACATCGGATGTAGCAGGTTTTGAAATCATCGAAAAAAAATTGCGGCAAGGGGAAATTCTGTTTATTTCACCGGAAGGAACGAGGAAATGGGAGAACGGCGTACCGCCGCGTCCCCGGTTAGGATTTGTACGCCTGGCTCAATCTGTAGAATGTCCCGTTGTTCCGGTAGCAATCAGTGGTACCCGGGATATTCTGCCCCCCGGTGCTTTTTTACCAAAATGGCGTAAAATTGTCGTTTCCGTCGGAAAACCGGTTTCACTGGTTCCCATTGAATCCAAGATAGAGAACCGGGGGTTGCTGCAGCAGCAGGCAAACGAAGTGATGCGAAAAGTATATGAACTGCTGCCGCCAAACTTGCGCCCCAATTCGCCCATTTTAAAACAAGGATTTGGGAAACAGATTTCATTACTACTTCTGTACGAAGAATGAAATAGAAGGAAACTGAAAAATAGTAAATGCCATTGTCGAAAAACTCAGAACGGCTCAATCCATCGCCGTACTGACGGGAGCCGGAATTTCTGCGGAAAGCGGCGTGCCCACTTTCAGAGGGGATAAAGGTCTATGGAAGAAATTTCGCCCCGAAGAATTAGCAGATTTTGATGCTTTCATCCGCAACCCCGAACTTGTCTGGGAGTGGTATCAGTATCGCAGGAAACTGATATTAGATGTTAAACCCAATCCCGGCCATTTTTCTTTGGCGGAGTTAGAGAAACATTATTCCCAATTTACGTTGATTACACAAAATGTGGATGGTCTGCACCAGACGGCGGGGAGTAAAAATATTGTGGAATTACACGGGAACATTTTGCGAAATCGCTGCATTGAATGCAATAAGATTTACACGGAAATGGTTTTGCCCGAACAGAATCGGGTGCCCCGCTGTCGCTGCGGCGGTTTGATCCGCCCCGATGTGGTTTGGTTTGGGGAAATGCTTCCGGCGGAAGCTGTTGAACGGGCGAACCGGGCAACAAAAACTTGTGATCTTTTTTTCTCGGTGGGAACCTCTGCGGTGGTTTATCCGGCTGCGGCTTTGCCGGGAATGGCCAAACAACAGGGTGCTTTTGTTATAGAGATTAACCTGGAGCCGACACCGGTTTCCGGTATTGCCGATGTGGTTATTCATGAAAAATCGGGTGTAATTCTACCCATGATTTTACAAAAATTAGGTTTGTAAATAATCATGAAGAAAACGATTTTCAATATTCTGCTGTTGCTGCTTTTTGTTTCGTTTTCAGGCTGCGGTGCTTATTTCAATACATTTTACAATGCAAAAAAAATGTTCAACACGGCAGAAAAAAAGCGGCTGGAGCAGGAGAAGAAAGCGAGAAAAGCCGGGCAAAATAAAAAAAAGCGACGACGCACCCGTGTCAGTGAGTATTCCAAAGCAATCGAAAAGGGTTCCAAAGTTCTGGAACTTTACCCAAACAGCCGCTATGTCGACGACGCCATCATGATCATCGGCCAATCCTTTTATTATACCGGTGAATACATCAAGGCGCAGAGAAAATTCGAAGAATTGATCACACTTCTTCCCAACAGTGAGTTTGTTCCCAAAGCCAAACTGTGGTTAGGAAAGACACTAATCGCATTGAATGATTTTAGTCAGGCAAAAACGGTGCTCAACGGATTGGTTACTCAGAATGTTGATAAACACCTCTCGGGCGAAGCGCAGATGTTACTGGGTGAACTTTACTACTCTCAAGAAGATTATGAAGCGGCTATCAAGGAATTTAGTAATACGGTAAAAAAAGTTGGAGACCGGGAAAGCCGTATCAAGGCACAGATGCGCATTGGCCAGAGCTATATCGAATTAAATGACTATAAAATGGCGGCGGAAATGTTTCGCCAGGGTCTTAATTTAAAACCGGATTTGGAACAGAAATACATCATCGAACTTAATTATGGCCAGGCTTTGCGAAAAATCAGCGATTATGACAACGCATTAAAGGTTTTTCGGAAAATGACCCGCGAAGCTCTGACAAAAAATGAATCAGCCAGTATTCGTCTTGAAATCGCCCAGACTCTCATCGAAAAAGGGGAGATTGAAAAAGCTCAAATGGATTTGGAAGATATTATCCAAAATTATCCAAAAACCGATCAGGCTGCGCAAGCCTACTATAAATTGGGGCATTTAGCCTGGCGGCAGGAAGGGGATTTTTCAAAAGCGTTAGAGAATTTTAATTTGGCGCAGAAGGAGATGAGCCGGTCTACTATTAGGGACAGCTTAATTTTCTGGTTGAAAAATATGAAGGAATGGGATAAACTGAATTTTGAGACTACTGTTTACAAGAAAGCCTTTGCCAATATTGATCCTGCTGTTACCGATACCACGGGAAATTATGTGATCACAGAAAATATTGAGAGTGATGATTTTGAACTCCCTGATCTGTCCGCGGCAAAAGACAGCACAAAACTGGACTCCCTGCGGCAAGTGGCAATTCGTGATTCGGTGATAGCGGATTCTTTGCGCAAGATTGGCAAAGATCCAACCAAAACTACACTTACACAAACAGAGGAATACGGCACGAACAATAAGCGACGCAGCCAGAATTTGGTTCTTGGCAACCGGTCTAAAACAGCGCAACAAAATTGGGGAAAACAGAAGAAAGTTGCCAAAAAAGTGACCGTTCCCAAAAGCCCAACCAAACTAAGGGAAAAATTAGTAACCAGTTCAAACCGGCTGGCCGAACTTTACATGTTCCAGTTTGATTTGAACGACTCAGCCCTGGTTACTTACCGCTACCTGCTTGACTCTTTTCCGGAATACCAGCTTTATCCGCATTGGCTTTATTCTATTTCCTTCATTTACAATGAAATCGGAGATTCTCTAAAAGCCGATTCACTGGAACAGGTTATTTTGAAAGATTATCCCCAATCGGAATATGCTCTTCAGATCCGCAAGAAATTAAATTTGGCACAGATCGATATCAAAAAAGACCCGGTGGCTGATCTTTTTAATCGTGCGGAAAATTATCTTTTTGAACAGGAGATGATGGATTCTTCGATCTATGTCTATCAACAAATTGTGGAAAAATATCCAGAATCTGAATATGCTCCCAAATCTCTCTACAGTATCGCCTACATTTATGATTGGATTAAAAATGATACAAGCAAAGCATTGCAAAATTATCGGGAATTGATTGCCGAATATCCCGGCTCTGATTATGCACGGCAGGGAAAGAAGAAGATTGATGCTGTAAAAGAAATGAAAAAAATGGCCTTGAAAGCGGTTCAGGATTCACTTAAAAAAATAACGGCCGATTCTCTGCAGTCGGTACCGGCGGATTCTTCGACTAAAGTTGAGCAATCAACTTATAAACGGCCTCCCAATTTGAAGGAAAGCCCTTTGGATAAGAACATGGCAGGGGCAAAGCGAAACCTTAAAGTAAAACTTGATGAGATGAAAAAGGCGAAAAACAGTAAAAAGTCAGAACAGGACATAAAAAAGGAGACAGAGAAAAAGTCACTGAAGGGGAAAAAGTGACGGGAAGGAAAAGAATTTTACAAAACTGTGAACTAGCGGAAAAAGAATGGCTCAACGCTTCCTATTACCGCCTTCGCTTTTATGCGCCGGAAATAGTAAAGAATTCACACCCCGGCCAATTTATCAATCTTCGCTCTCCGGAGACTTTGGATCCACTGCTTCGCCGCCCGCTGAGTATTTTTCGCTGCAACGGCGAAAAAGGCTGGATTGAATTCCTGATCAAACTTGTTGGCAGAGGAACACAGCTTTTCTCCCAAACCAAACCGGGCGATCGGTTCAGCCTGCTGGGCCCGTTGGGTAACAGTTTTCCATGGCAGAATATAAAAAACGGCATCCTTGTCGGGGGCGGAATTGGCATTGCTCCGCTGGTTTTTTTGGCAGAAGAGATGATTCAATCCGGGAAAAAGCCAACATTGATTTGGGGATTTCAATCGAAAGAGGAATTGTGCTGCGTTGATAAAATGAAGGCACTTCAAGCCGGTATCCATGTGGCCACCGATGACGGCTCCTACGGATTTCACGGACTGGTGACGGAAAAATTAGCGCGATTGTTGCATGAATCACCTGAGTCGAGAGATGCCACGGTGTTCGCATGTGGACCCAATCCCATGATGGCCGCCCTGGAAAAAATTTGCGCCAATTATTTCATGGAGGCGTATTTTTCTTTGGAAGCCCACATGGCCTGCGGTTTTGGTGCTTGTGCCGGTTGTGCCGTGCCGTCTCACGATCGAAAGAAGTATTATCTTGTGTGTGAAGATGGCCCCGTTTTTCATAAAGGAGATGTTTATTTTGGTTCCTGATCTCAGCATCAACCTTGGCAAAACAAAATTAGACAACCCGGTTTTGACCGCTTCCGGCACATTCGGTTACGGAGAGGAGTTTCAGGAATTTGTTAATCTGAACCGTTTGGGCGGCATCGTGACAAAATCAATTACCCCGCGGCCGCGGATCGGTAATCCACCTCACCGTTTGGTTGAAGTGCCGGGGGGAATGCTCAATGCAATCGGTTTGGCCAACGTTGGCGTGGAAAAATTTATTTCCGAAAAGATGCCGTTTCTCAGCGAGCTGAAATGCAAAGTAATTGTGAATGTGGCGGGCGAAAGTATCAATGAATACGAAAGCGTTATCGCACGGTTGGCCGAAGTTGAAGATCATTTTGCCGGATATGAGATTAACCTGTCCTGTCCCAATGTGAAAGAAGGCGGATTGACATTTGGAAAAGATGCCGGCCAGGTGTTTAAAATCACCTCCGCTCTGCGAAAATTAACGGATAAAATGCTTATCATCAAATTAACTCCCAATGTTTCGGATATTGGTGAACTGGGGTTGGCGGCTCAGGAAGCCGGGGGAGATGTGCTGTCGGCGATTAACACATTTGTCGGATTAGCTGTAAATGTGGAGAAAAGGCGGCCGGTTTTGGGAAATATTACCGGCGGTTTTTCCGGCCCTGCGCTAAAATCACTGGCGCTGGCAAAAATATGGGAATTAAAAAATACGGTTTCCATTCCGATTATCGGCATTGGTGGTATTTTTACACATAAAGATGTGCTTGAATTTATGTTAGTTGGCGCTTCTGCCGTGCAGATCGGTACAGCAAATTTTGTCGAGCCTGATGTCAGCCAAAAAATTGTTGGTGATCTGGAAAAATACTGTTCCGGGCATCAAATATCGCAAATAACTGAGCTGATTGGCAGTCTGGAAACCAGATTTTGAAAGGAGTTTAAACGTGCCGTTTGCCCAATTAAAGTCGCGTGTACTGGTGGTTCTTGTGGGCGCTCCCCTGATTATTGCCATTGTCCTAATTGGGAAAATCCCATTTTTGCTGTTGACTTCTTTGATATTGATCGTCTCGCTCTACGAGTTCTATCAACTTGCTCAGAAGAAGGGCGCTTTTCCCGATGTGATGCTTTCGATCTTTGCGGCACTTTTATTGATTTGGGATATGTATTTTTATTCCTCGCAGCATTTTCTGCCGATTTTGTCAGGTTTCACGATTGTCGTTGTCATTCTCCAACTAAGGCAAACGAAAGGTTCGCAAATTATCAATCTGGCCACTAATTTTTTGGGTGTGGTTTATCTGGGTGTTTTGCTGAGTTTTTTTATCGGCATCCGTGAGCTGCCATTGAAGTTCAATCTGGATTACGGTCAGGGAGGCTATTGGACACTCGCGATTCTTATCACTATCTGGATTGGCGATTCTGTTGCTTATTTTGCCGGCAGCAGTATCGGAAAACATAAATTGGCCAAACGGATCAGTCCGAAAAAAACCGTAGAAGGCGCCATCGGTGGTTTCTTCGGCATGCTGATTGTAATCTTTATTTCACGCTTTGCATTTTCCCTGAATTGGACTTTGTTGGATACTCTCGTCATCGGTATTATTTGCGGTACAATCGGACAAATCAGTGACCTGGCCGAATCCCAGTTTAAACGGGACGCCGGAGTAAAAGACAGCTCAAATCTTCTTCCGGGACACGGCGGGATGTTTGACAGGTTCGATGTGCTGTTTTTGACGCCGCCGGTGATCTATTATTATCTTGCTTATTTCTCTTCCCTTGCCCGGTAATTTTTTTTTCGGTTTTCATTTTCCATCTGGATTCGCTTGACTTTTAAAATTATTTGTGTACTTTTTATCTGAATGAAAAAAAGGATGTAAAAGTGCACAAATCACACAATATTCGAGTCTTTTTTTATACAGATTATCTTCTCTTGCAACTTTTTCATAGTAACAAAGTATCAGTCAAACAGCTCCCAATTATCTCAGAATCTTCGAAATGCACCGATAGATTTTACTTTAAAAGTGCGAAGAAGTTATCAAATCAATTAATGTTCTTATAAAACCAAGGAGGTAAATATGTCCAAATTAAAAGAGACATTATTAGAGAAAATCGAAGGCTGGCGTCCGCGCACAACCAGACTTTTGAAAGAGTATGGTGATGTGAAAGTCAGTGATGTTACCATCACCCAGGCCATTGGCGGTGCGAGAGGCGTGAAATGTCTGGTAACCGATATTTCCTATCTGGATCCTTTTGAAGGAATCCGCTTTCGCGGTCATACAATTCCGGAAACACTGGCAGCATTGCCCAAAGTCCCGGGTCATGAAATGCCGTACGTGGAAGGTTTCCTTTACCTGTTATTAACCGGAGATAAGCCGACGGAAGAACAAACAGCAGAAGTTATTGCAGAGTTCAAAAAAAGGAAAAAAGTCCCGGATTATGTCTTTGACGTAATTAGAGCTTTACCGGCGGACAGCCATCCGATGGCTATGTTTTCCAATGCGATACTAGCCATGGAAAAAGAGTCCATCTTCGCCAAGAAATATAAAGAAGGCATAAGCAAGATGGATTATTGGGATTCTACTTATGAAGACGCTCTTAATTTACTTGCCAAATTACCAACGATTGCAGCTTATATCTACAGATTGAAATACAAAAACGGTGATATTATCCCTTCGGATCCGAATTTGGATTTTGGCGGTGATTTTGCCCACATGATGGGTATCGATAAACCGTACGATGATGTGTCCCGGTTATATTTCATCCTGCATAGTGATCATGAAAGTGGTAATGTTAGCGCCCACACCGGACACCTGGTAGCAAGTGCTCTTTCCGATGTTTATTATGCCATTTCCGCTATGTTAGGCGGTTTAGCCGGACCGTTACACGGTTTGGCCAACGAGATGGTGCTGCGCTGGATCCAGGGTGTAATGGATAAAATGGGCGGCAAAACTCCCGATGAAGAAGAAATGAAAAAATTTGTCTGGGATACTTTAAATTCCGGCCAGGTGATTCCGGGCTACGGCCATGCCGTACTGCGGAAAACGGATCCCAGATATGCAGCTCAACGGGAATTCTGTCTAAAACATTTACCCGATGATCCTATTTTCAAATATGTTGATATCCTGTATAAAGTTACTCCGGATATTTTAAAAGAACATGGCAAAGCCAAAAACCCGTGGCCGAATGTGGATGCCCAATCCGGAGTTATTCAGTGGTTTTATGGCTTAACCGAATATGATTTCTATACCGTCCTGTTCGGTATCGGCCGTTCGCTGGGTATTCTTTCGAATATTATCTGGGATCGTGCTTTAGGCTATCCTATCGAAAGACCTAAATCCCTTACCACGGCAATGTTGGAAGAAGCTGCCGGTATTAAGTAGAAAAAATGTGAAGATGCAAAGAAGGGATGCCATACCGGCATCCCTTTTTTATTTGGGGGTGTTTTGTTCGATATTCTTCTTATCCGTCAGGCTGTCCGATTCTGTTAATGCACGGATATTTTGGTCTGTCTGGTTAACCACTTTGAGCCATTCTCCCGGATTCTGCTTAAAATATGTCTCACACTGTTTATATTTTTTCCTGGTAAAACCGCTTTTTTGCAGAACGGAAATCATCAGAGAATCTTTCCGGGTTTGCGGTAATTTACTGTATTTTAAGAGAAGCATTTCCGTATAGATTTTCGTGAATTCGGTTGTACTAACCGTTAAGACCGGTTTTTCTTTCGGCGTATTTTTACAATTTGCCGGCAATAAAAAAACGGATATGCCTACGATGATAAGCTTTTTTATTTTCATTTTATTGTACTCATTCGATTTATTCAAACCTAAATTGAGCGATTCTCATCCACCTCTCTGAATGAAGAAAAACAAACTTAACCTGAATTATTCAAAAACTTTTGCCACGAAGGCACTAAGTCACGAAGAATAATAAAAACAGGACAGTTTACTAATTTAAACTCCATTTATTTTGCAAATTCTTTATTAAACTACAAATTCATTATAACATTATATCTTTGTACTTTTGTGGCGAATGAATTTTTCAGGCTAAAAAACACAGTGGCAGGGAAAGTACAAAGCTTGCCAAAGTATCCGTCTTGAATTAAATTTCCGAATGTTTGTGATTAATGTCAACCATTTTTTCTGTTTTTATGGGCATTGACAGACCAAAACGCGAATGGAGATAAGAACGACCATCCATTCTGCCAACAACTAAGGGATGACTCTGGAGATTTAATAAACTTCCAAAGTTTCTCTCTGAATTAGCATCAACATATTGTATGATTAGAAAACCAAAACTACAATTATCAGAGCCGATTATAAACTTTGGAAGTTTTTTTAAGGGTAAATCAACAAACACAGGTATTATATTGAATAATTATTTTCACTCGATCGTAAATAAATTTGCATTCACCGAATAATATCATACATTATTAACACATATCTACATTCAATGATCGAAAATGAAAATCAATGATATTTTAAGTTGTTCTCTGGACTTAGCGAAAATTCTTTCTTTAGAAAAGAAAAATTTGCAAAATGGGACAATTGAAATTAAATATTCTTTTTCAAAATGTGCAATCAGGTTTTATTATCTTTTCCTTTCTGTTCAGGGTTCTCAATTTTCCACAAACTGCTTTAATCCGGCTTGTTCCTTTTAACCCCGTAGTTTACTATTTACTACGGAACGAGCTTTGTAAATCACAAGTGCGCAAAAACCTAACCGGAAACTACTGACTAAAAATCTTTCACATTTAGTAACTATTCAGGTTGCCCGCTAATATCGCTAGAAAACGAGAATCGTTAACTATTTTGTCCTATTCGTATGATTTCGTGTAATTCGCGGGCTGAACAGGCAGACGATTTTTTCAATTTCTCTGCGCCCTCCGCGTCTCTGCGTTTTAAAGCGCCTGTTTTTTTAACGCAGAGACGCAGAGAACGCAAAGGAAGCGGATTTGTTCAAAAAACTAAAGTGTTACGGTATTGTCACTACTCAGGCAGCTCACGAAAGACTCAAAAAAAAACAGGAAAATAGTTAGATGAGATCATTCGATTGTTTCGTGTGTTTTCTGCCTGTGTTAGACAGACGTGAGCTGAATAGTTACCACATTTATTTATTTGCGAGAAGACAATGGCTGAGAAACTAATTCTTATCGTCGATGAGAATGAGGATATTCAGAACCATTTTGAGCAATTAAAAGTGAGGGATATTCGTTCTATCAGAATTCCTCATGGAGAACGAGTGTTAAAATTTTTAAACAAACAAAATATTGATCTTTTAATCATCGTGCGATGTTTGCCTGATATGGATGGATTTGATTTATTAAAAAAAGTAAAAAAGCAATTTCCCGCTGTTCCTGTCATTTTTATTGCCGTATCTCCTACATTTGACCTGGTCATAGATTCCTTCAGAGAGGGGGTCATCGATTTTTTCAAATTTCCGATTGAGTGGAATGAATTTGATAAAAGGATTATAAAAATATTCTCTTTGAACACAGAGGCAGAACATGAGACGGGTGATGAATCCGGTACATTCGCAACTGAGCATCACGAAAATCTGAATCAAAGGGAAAGACAGAACGCTGCTGTTGAAAATGATTTATTAAATGCACCCAAATTATCATTTCCATTTATTAATAATTTGGTTTTCAATTTCAGTTGGGTGCAGCGAATATTTAAAAAGAAAAATATTGAAAAAAATGATAAAAATATCTGGATGGAAAACCATGTAAAAGATGATAAAAATCAGAATGAAGAGAAAGTAGTAGAAAAATTAACCGGGGAGGAGTACAATTCTTCAGTAGATACATCAATAACGCAGAAGAACATAATTTCCGGAAGTGAGAAAAAGGAAACGGTTCGAAAATTAAGAGTGATCTATTTTGGCAAATTTCAGGTGACATTGGATGGAAAACCGATAACATACTGGCCCAGTAGAAAAGTGAAGACCCTGTTTGCCTATCTGATTTTGAATTACAAAAAGCATATCTATAAAGATGTTTTAATGGATAAGTTTTGGCCTCACAGTGATCTTGATTCGGCGAGAAATTGTTTAAACGTTGCTATTTATAACCTGCGACAAAATTTACAAAAAATAGACAGTACGATAAAGATTATCCTATATAAAGATGAATGCTACTTTATTAATCAAATGATCGATTTATACCTCGATGTTGAAGATTTCTTGGCATACTGGAGATTAGCTCAAAATAGTGAACGGCGAAAGGATATTTACGCATCACTTGGGTATTATGAATTAGCCGCCGCCCTTTACAAAGGAGATTTCATGGAGGAGGATCTTTACCGGAATTGGCAAGATGCAGAGCGGGAAAATCTGAAGGAGATCTATTTGGTTATTTTAGATAAAATAAGCCATTTTTATAGTCTTGATGGGAAACCCTCTATCGCCATAAACTTATGTAATCAAATAATAAGTAAGGATAATTGCCGGGAAGATGTGCATCAGAGACTCATGAGATGCTACTATAAAATTGGTAAACGTGAGAAAGCAATCAAACAGTTCAAAAAGTGTCGGGAAATATTAAAAGAAGAATTAGATGTTGAACCCATGAATTCTACCGTCACTTTGTATCATCAAATTAAACAGGACGCATTAAAAAATTAGCTGATATATTCCCTTACACTCTGCAAAAGCTATCGCCGGCCGGATGAGCGAAAGAACCGGAAAATAAAAATGAGTAGTAAAACAGTGCGGAATGTTTTCGGTTTTGGTGAATCGTTTTTGAAATCCTAAAAGGAATGTAAAAAGACGTAACATTTTTCTTTTTTGAAACGACAGGCTATATTGTAATTCCCGCATGATTTAAGCGATAATCCGCATAGATATCGAAAATGGATTTCCTGTCTGCAACCGGCAGGCCGGTTAGAGTATTTGGAAATGACAGTGTGCTCATTACCTGCCGTTTTTCAAAAAACTAAAGTGTTACAAAAAATCAGGAATTTTAGTAAGATTTAATTAAAAATTAATTTGTGATTATTTTTCAATATTATATTGGATGCAGGTTTGCAATATCTCCGGAGACTTTAAGTAATAAAAAATTGTCCGTTTCCGAAATGAGCAGCCATTTTATTCTCGATGCAGACCTATTTCGGAACTGAAAGAAAATAAGGAGGGTACTATGCCTGCACCAACAGTATTAAGTGAAAATCTCACGTACGAGGAAATGCTGCCACATTTTGAGATTCGGGGCAGTGTTTATGTTTTTGAAGGTGCGTCTACCGCGAATTGGGAAGCAAGTAGTCCTACAACCATTATTCAAACGGATCAACCATGGTATGTATTATACTATTTTCGAACCAATGGTCTTATGAATCACATTATGGATGGCACCTGGAAGTTTGAACTGTTTCTGGAAAAAATGGGTCAGGCGGAATTTTCACTGCCGCAGCAATATCGCATCAAAGAGATTCCCTTTGTGTCACGTCCGCATACTTACCTGGATTTTTCGATCATTCCCAAAGATCAGGTTCCAACTGGTGTCTATAAACTGGTTATCGCATCAACCTTCAAAGGTCCGGCTGGTGTGCCGGGGCCAATCGCAGCTTTTGCAGATATCGGTTTGATTCAGTTTTACCATGAAGGTACATAACCCATTTGTCTTAATCGCAGTATTTTTTTCATCGGGCGGAGAAATAAATGAAACTCTCTCTCCGCCCAGGCGATTTTACGAATCGTGGTATCTGTAAAAATCGCAAGGTGATCAGATAGTAACGTTTGCAATGCAAAAAGTGTGAAAACCGCTGGGTTACGTTGTAATCTCTTGAAAATTTCATAACGATTCAACCTTTTGTTGTGCCGGATTTTCATTTCCTCAGAGTGAGGAATTTCCGGGTAAAAAACAAACCAACCGGAATAATATTCCTCGTCTCGAAAAAGCGAAGTCCGGCATGACATCAGGGAGAGCGATTTCAAGTTTTTGATGAAAAATCTATGTATTCATTACCATTCTCTGGAGTAAGGAGTATTGAAATGAACACTTCAAATAAGAATAGAAAAAATGGTAAAATTCCTGAAAATGATTTGTCGATTAATACGGGAAAAGAAGATTTAATAAACGATGAGGATCAAAATGATGTCACTGATGGAAATGAAAGGAAAAACGTTTTGATGGAAAAAATTGATACTATTATGACTAAAAAAAATCAATTAGAGGAAAAATTAGATGGAGTTACGGTCGAGAATACAAAACTTGCCGGATTATTGGAAGATGAAAGAATGAAACAAAAGGAAATTGAAAAAAAATGGAAAAATAAATTGAAAATCCTTGAAGATGAAAATAGAGAATTAAAGAATAATCAAAAGAAGCTTGAAAAAGAACTGTATCCGGATGATATTCTCGGGCCGTCTTCATCCTTTAAAATAAATATTTATCCCAGGCAGGGACATCTTCAGGGGAAAATTGAACATCCTCTTACCAGAGATAAAAAAGCTTTCAGCGGCATGGATGACCAGACGATTTTGCAATTTATTTCTAATCATCTGCCCCAGAGTGAAGTTGAAGTTAAAACATCCACTATGCCTCAATTAGTTGATTTTAAGACTGTTCCTGTAGAAACGAATATTAAAAGCAGAATTATTAAACAAGGTCGTCCTTTTCAGATCAAAATGAAATTAGATTTGTCTGCAATTAAAATTAAAACGAAGGGCGCTATACTCTGCACTATTGATATATATGCAAAGCTTTTAAGTGATGGCGA
The DNA here is from genome assembly GCA_913009825.1 of uncultured Deferribacteres bacterium. Classification (GTDB taxonomy): domain Bacteria; phylum Zhuqueibacterota; class JdFR-76; order JdFR-76; family DREG01; genus DREG01. The sequence goes on along the minus strand of CAJVYQ010000013.1, from coordinate 68,377 downwards.
TAAAATGAAAATTGCCAGTGTGCAGAAAGATATATCCACCATCAAAATACTGGATTTGGCTATTACGGTTGACGCGCTATCAGAAGGAGCGTATAAGTTAGAAACATTTATTACATCAACCACACTGCCTCAGAAGAAACCTGCACCGATAACCGGATTTTATGATAATGGAATGTTGTATGTAAATTGAAAACAACTCGAAAATTTATAAGTTCAATTCAAGTTTTCATAAATCTCTTTATATTCCACCGGGAAATATTGACCCCGATGGTTGATTTGGGGATTGTCATTTTTTACTTTCATTTTGCCGTTCCGCCAGTTGATACGCCGTTCGAAATCAGGACATTTGGGACAACGAAAAATGATCCAATCGCTGCTCCGGAATGATTCGCATTCATGAAAATCTGAATCGCCCGAAAATTCTATATTTTCTTCTTTAAAATCCATGCCAAAACTTTCTTCGATATCCGTCTGTTTTTGTACAATTATCGACATTTTTTTAGAGAATCATTAACTGTAAAATTTCTCTTGCAAATCCGGATTTCTGTTATTATATTACGTTTCGTTATATGGCGAAATAAAGGAGCGTTTATGAGAATTCTGATCAAAACATTCAAAGCTTTGTCCGATCCTAACCGGATCCGGATTTTGAAAATGCTGCAGGTGAGGCCCCTGTGTGTTTGTGAAATTACAGAAGTATTGAATTTGGCGGCTTCCACCGTTTCCAAGCATCTTTCCATTTTGCGGGATGCGGAATTTATTATCGATGAAAAAGAGGGGAAGTGGGTTTGGTACAAGTTGAACGATGAAGAAAATCAGTTTTATGCAAATCAATTATTGCCGCTGTTAAAAAACTGGTTGGCGGAAAATAAAAATGTTGTAGAAGACAAGCATCTGGTTGCAAAGGTGGATCGCAAAGAGATTTGCGGCACATAAAAAATTTTGTTAATTAATTTCGATATGTTTCGAAATAAAGAAATATGATCATTGTTCATTTAATTTTCCGGAGGATAAAATGTTTCAAATTCCTGATTGGACCTTCGAATTCCATGGCCACAAATGTCCGGCAATGCCCATGGGGTTGCGCGCCCGCGCTGCAGTTTTCAACGCGTTGAATGTGGAAAGAACCGGTGACAGCGCGTTACCGGCGCTTGTAGATCTGAGTGATGATCATTGTGCCACCTGCTGCGGCGATGGGATAAAGGTCATTACCGGTTGCATTTTCGGCGAAGGAAATATTATACCTGAATTGAGCGATTCTTTTGTTTTTAGTTTGTTACTGTTACCAAACGGGTTTATGGTGTTAGTGTAAATTCTGTTGGCGATTCCGCGAATCGCCCTACAATCGCTCAATTCAGGTTATAAAAACCACAAAGGGAATGGGCTTTAACGCTCATCGATAAAAAAGTCTGCAAGGATTGTGTTTAGGAGATAGCCTGCTCACATTCTACAGAATTACTGAACCATTAAAAAGAAGGAAAACGAAATGTTTCATGATCATCAACATGTTACTACGGAGATGTCCGGTTCGCGTCTATTGATCACCATGATTCTCAATTTTGGCATCGCAGCGGCAGAAATTATCGGCGGCATTTTGTCCGGTAGTTTATCGCTGATCTCCGATGCTTTACATAATTTCAGCGACGGTATTGCCATTATTATCAGCTATTTTGCCATCCGTTTAAAGTTGCGTCCTCGTGATACTCACTACACATTCGGATTGAAACGGAGCGAAATAATCGCCGCCATTATCAACGCCAGCACGCTGATCATCATCTGTTTTTATCTGTTCAAAGAAGCGTATCAACGATTCATTGCACCGGAACCCATCGCCGGAGGATTGATGATTATCGTGGCAAGTTTTGGTCTGGCGGCTAATATAGCCGGAACCCTTCTTCTGCGGTCAGGTTCGAAGAACAGTATGAATATCCGCTCCGCTTACCTCCATTTGTTGAGCGATGCGGTTTCCAGTCTGGCCGTTATTTTGGGCGGGATTGCCATTTACTTTTTTCATGTCTATTGGCTTGATCCGCTACTCACCGTGCTGATCGGATTATACGTACTGAAGGAAAGTTACAGAATCGTAGCGGAAGCCGTACAAATAATCATGATGGCGGCTCCTGCCGATATCTCGCTGGAAAATTTAAAGCATGAAATTGAAGCGGTTACCGGCGTGCAAAATTTGCATCATGCTCACCTGTGGCAGATGAACGAACAGGATATTCATTTTGAAGGCCATGTAGATGTGGGCGAAATGCCGGTCAGCAAAACCGGTGACCTGCTGCACCAAATCGAACACCTTCTAATGGACAAATATGCCGTCAATCATGTAACGCTTCAGTTCGAATGTAATCAGTGTTCTTCGAAGGCGTTGGTGAAGAAAACGGAAAGGTGAAAGAAAAAAATAATCAATCAAAGAGCCAGGTAATCAAGTTGATTCTTCGATGGCGTAATCACCTCTTTGTGGGTTAAAGATTTCTCATCCCGATAAATCGGGGTTCGAAATGACAAGTTTTGGGTAATTTCACTATAGAACTAAGTTGTCTGTTAATGACAAAACTTTTTTTTCAAAGAACTTAAGTGATACAATAAATTTTATTTCAAAAGACGACATTCGGGCAAGTGATCAACTTCTGGCCGGGCATAGTGTAACTGTTCAGGAAGAGATTTTATTGTGTTGGAAGTTGTTTTACACTTCCCGTACTCCCCTTCGAGGGGAAAATCCAATAATCTTCTCTTGAGGGGAGTACGGGGGGTGTTGCTTCAATCTGCCTGAATAGTTACTAAAAAATCTCCGTAATTCTCCGTGTAACTCTGCAAAAGAAAGGATCAAAATGAAAATACTGATTTTATGCACCGGTAACTCCTGCCGCAGTCAGATGGCGGAAGGAGTTTTGAAATCGTTCGATAGCAATTTGGAAGTGTATTCTGCAGGCACCAACCCTTCCGGAAAAATTCATCCGAAGGCGGTGCAGGTGATGAAAGAAGCAGGTGTGGATATCGGCGCCGGTTACCCCAAAAATGTCGATCAGTTTCTGGATCGATCTTTCGATTATGTCATTACGGTATGTGACACTGCCAGAGAAACCTGTCCGGTATTCCTGGGTGAAGTGAAACAGCAGTTGCATATCGGTTTTAAAGATCCGGCGGAGGCAAGCGGTTCAGAAGAAAATATCCTCATGGTGTTCAGGGAAGTGCGGGATCAAATAAAAGAGCAATTTTCTCAATTCTATCGGGAGAATTTGCAGCAGAAGGAGGTTTGACCGATGAAAAAAGTAGAAAAGAAATTGTCATTTTTAGATCGTTTTCTGACGCTCTGGATCTTTTTGTCCATGTTTGTCGGTGTGATGGCCGGCTATTTATTCCCCGGAATCGCCCGGTTTTGGGATCATTTCTCGGTGGGCACGACAAACATTCCCATTGCCGTCGGTCTCATTTTGATGATGTACCCGCCGCTGGCCAAAGTAAAATATGAAGAACTGGGCGAAGTGTTCCGCAACCGGCGTATATTGGCTCTGTCGTTGATACAAAACTGGGTTATAGGACCGATCCTGATGTTCTTTCTGGCCGTTCTTTTTTTGCATGATTTTCCCGAATACATGTACGGTCTGATCATGATCGGTCTGGCGCGCTGTATTGCCATGGTGATTGTCTGGAATGAGCTGGCTGAAGGGGACACGGAATACGCAGCGGGATTGGTGGCGTTCAATTCCATTTTCCAGGTTTTGTTCTATTCCGTTTATGCTTATGTTTTCATCACGGTCATGCCGACTTTTTTTGGTATGAAGGGATCTATCGTCGAAGTGACCATCGGGCAGATCGCCAAAAGCGTGTTTATTTATCTTGGCATTCCCTTTATCGCGGGAATTATCACCCGTTTTGCCCTGCTAAAACTAAAAGGCAGGAAATGGTATCATTCTAGGTTCATACCCAGAATAAGTCCCATTACACTGATTGCCCTGTTGTTTACAATTGTTGTCATGTTTTCTCTCAAAGGAGAATACATTGTCCGGTTGCCGTTAGATGTGGTTCGCATTGCCGTCCCGCTTCTTTTTTATTTTGTGATCATGTTTTTGATTTCGTTTTTCATGGGGAAAAAAGTGGGCGCGGATTATGCACAATCTGCCACACTGTCTTTTACCGCAGCCAGTAATAATTTTGAATTGGCCATTGCAGTAACGGTAGCGGTTTTTGGCATCAACTCCGGCGAGGCATTTGCGGCGGTGATCGGCCCGCTTGTGGAAGTGCCGGTGCTGATCAGTCTGGTGAATGTGGCGTTATGGTTTAAGAAGAAATATTTTTTAACTTCTGTGTAACGGAATCAGATGAAGTAACTAATTGTCCTTTTTCTGTTGCCGGTGTTGATTGTGTCGAATTGCAGTTCAAAGGAGAAGAGAACGGTTCAACAAAAACAGAATGAGATATCCGTCGTCAAAAAAGATACAACAAAAGCAAAAATCATATTCATTGAATTGGGGTCTGTTACCTGTACTTCCTGTTATGATGCAGCCTATCATGATATCCGTTGAAAAAAAATATGGCCGGCAGCGATCCAAAAGAAGACAGAGAAAGCTTATGAAGAAGCCAGAGCTGAGGCAGAGAAGTTATTAGAAAATGTTATGACATCGATAGAATTGGAAGTTACCGGGCATTTGGCAGAACGAAATCTGCTTAGTAAAATATATAAATGCATAAAAGATAATCCTTGTGATCTTGTTCACATTCACATAGAGACTACTACATTGAAAGGATGTTGGCATGAAAAATCGCCATCTTACATAAAATTTAAACTGGTTTCCACCCAATATACCGACATTACACCCTAAGCGGAGAAGCTAAAACAGGTTTTAAAAGAAAATGCGATTGTTCTTATTTCAGAAAAAAGAGCTGCATAGTTATTTTGTCAATAATATGAAGATTGAAGAAGGATGAAAATACATCACAAAGTATCGGAGAAAACAGGGAAGCACATTATAAATCGGTGACTATACTTATCAATAAAAGGATAAAAATAGGTTACCGTACGAATCAAATTAAAAAACCGTTAATTGATGGAGGTTAACAATGGTACAAATTCCGGAATGGGTTTTTGAATTTCACGGACACAGATGTCCGGCAATGCCAATTGGTTATCGCGCTGGTCTGGTTGCGATGAAAACATTGGCTGTGCAACGGGCAAGCAACAAAGAACTGTATTTAATTTGTGAAAACGGACCTGCTCATGCAACAGCGTGTTTTCTGGATGGTGTGATGGCGGCAACCGGTTGCACTTACGGGAAAGGAAACGCCGAAAAGAAAAATTATGGTAAAAATGCCATCGTACTGGTGGATATGAAAAATAAAAAGGAAGTAAGGGTAAGCATGAACCCTCAATTTCAGAAAAAAGGTCTTGCTTCCGAATTTGTAAAATTACGACGGCAAAAAATTGAACCGAAGGATATTCAACCCGAAGTGTTGAATCCTCTGCTGAAGAATATTCTGAAAGCAAAAGAGGAAGATCTCTTTATTGTCAGTGATGTGCGTGACAGTGAGGTGCAGGGGCCCAGGGGCACGTTTAATTGGCATGAGTGTGACATTTGCAACGAAATTGTTTTTGAAAATGCCACACGAATGGTGAATGGAAAACCGGTCTGTATCCCGTGTTTTGAGAAAATATGATTCTTCAATTTGAAACTGATTTCATCGCTTAAAGCAAAAAGGAATTTTGTAAAAGCGGTGGAATCAGTTTATTTACAAATTCATTAAATGTGAGTATTTTCGGATTAGAGGAAAGTTAATAATTTGTACTTGACAATCCAGATTATTTTCCTTATTATATGATTAAATCATATAGCAGTATAAATTACTTAGAGGGTTTATGCCGCGTAAAAATTTTATTTGTGGTTGTTATACGGAGCGGCGGAACCGGTATCTGGAACCTTCGCTTTTGTTGCTGTTGTGGCAAAAGCCCGCTCATGGCTATGATCTGTTGACCAGTCTGGAAAAGATGGGCTTTCATGAAAGTCATCCTGATCCGGGCGCTGTTTATAAAAAATTGCGCCACATGGAAGAATTCAATCTGGTAAAATCCCATTGGGAGACGACCGGAGGCGGGCCGGCAAAACGGCTGTATCGAATTACGAAGCTGGGCAGAAATCATCTGAAAAATTGGGTTGCGGTTTTACAGAAAAGGCACGCAGCGCTGGAAAATTTTCTGCAGCAATATACAACACTATCTGATGAAAATCAGGCTTGATGGTGTGCTGATGAAAGGTATCCTGAGAGCAGAAAAAAGAACAAGCACACTCATTTTCGTGATCATTTTCCTGGTTATCTTCTATAACAATTTGCCAGATATGAAGGCTTTTCCTACCGGAGATAAATTGCCGGTACCAACCGCAAATCATTCTTCGGGAAAAACTAAATTGCACTTATCCAGCTATTTTCATCTTCGCTATACCCGGGAAACTGATGCGGGAAGTAATCCCTGGAGCCTGCGCAGATTCAAACTGTACGCTAAAACAAAAATATCCTCTCGTTGGCTGTTTGCCTGGCAATTTATCTACAAGAGAAATCATAATCATAAAACGGACGACCGCATCTATTTGCAGCATATCTATCTGAAATACACCTGGTGCGATGTAATTCAATTCAAATTCGGCCAATTCAAACCGCCGTTTGGTTGGGAGCGATTTCAACCCGATTACCTGCTGCCCAATCCCGAGAGGGCAATGGTGATTGATAAACTGATTCCGGCCGGCGCTATGGGAGCCTCTTTTGCCCGTGATTATGGATTTCAATTGGAAGGACATTTGCCGGGTCATTTTGTGAAATATGAGGTGGCTGCCATGGCCGGCAGCGGCGCCAATACGAAAATCTCATTGCAAAACGGCCATCTTTGGGTCCTTCGGCTGGGCGCAAGCAGGAATCTGCCGTTTTTTCTTTCTCAGGAACCGCTTGCCGCCATGCTGCAAGTGGCGGTTTCCATCAGAAAAGCAGACGATCTTGATTTTACGGGTCAGTTAGCCGGGGCCGACAAAACTATTTTCACACATTTTTCCGGCAATGACAGGAGGATGAATATCGCCCTGATTTTACGCCATGGCGGAACGCAATTTGTGTCGGAATATCTGTCTGCTAAATTTACAACACTGAACGGGTTTGTATCCTGGCTGGCAGACGGTTACTATTTTCAGTTAAATCAGAAAATGAGAGACAGATGGCAAGTATTTCTCAAATACGAACGGTTCGATCCGGATCATTCCGTGATCAATTCCGCAGATATGACCCGGACAACCATGGGACTGAGTTATTATCTGAAACAACAAGGAAACCGGCTGATGTTCAGTTATACACATAAAACGGAAAGGAGGGATGCAAGTAAAAATGATGTGATGATGTTGCAGTATCAATATTTTCTTTTCAGGAGTTGATACCTCTTGTGAAAAAAAATACAATAATTTTGCACCTTTTACGTCATCAATAGTGTGATGAGTAATGCGCAAAAACAGAGGCTCCGGAAAAGCTTTGAAACGGAGCAAAGTGGCTTGTTTGCTTTTATCCGTGCAAAAATAAGATCATTGGAAGAGGCGGAAGACCTACTACAGGATGTGTATGTGCAGGCCCTGAGCAGCTTGAATGCACTGAGCGCAATCGACAATCTGACCGGTTGGTTGTATACGGTGGCCAGGAACAGAATAATCGACTGGTATCGAAAAAAGCGGCTGCCGACAATTTCCATTGATGCGTCGGATGAAAACGGGATGAGTTTAAAAGAAATTCTGGCGGCGGAAATTCCGGAAAGTGCGGATGAATCCGCGCAGGAATCGCTTTTTCGTGCGGCCATTACGGCCATCGAAGCGCTTCCGGAAAGGCAGAAAACGGTGTTCATTCAACAAGTGATTGAAGGAAGAAAATTCCGGGAGATAGCGGAAGAAACAGAAGAACCGGTAAATATTCTGATCGCCCGTAAACAGTACGCTATCCGGTTTTTGCGCAACAGGTTGACGAAAGACAGGCAAAAATGAACCAAAACAAAGAGGTGCAACATGCAAAATCACAGTCATTTTAGCGGATCAAAAAAAGTTTTAGCAGTCATTCCCATGGTCATTGGCGGCGTGATCATGGCGGCCATTGTGGCGTTACTGTTGGGATTTGTGGTCTTGTGGTTATGGAACTGGTTAATGCCGGATATTTTTGGCCTGACCCGGATTACGTTCTGGCAGGCATGGGGATTGGTGGTGTTGGCGCACATTCTGTTCAAGTCGTTTCCGCATCATGACTATCATAATCATGATGAGCATTGGAAAGATAAATTTCACAAAAAGTTCTTTACGAAAGAAAGTGACGCGGATGAGAGTGAAGGAGAGCAAACGATCTCTAATTCATAAACTTTTGCCACAAAGTCACCAAGGCACTAAGAACAAAAAAGGTATGACGTGGGAGTGTCAAAAACAAAATATTTTATGTTAATCGATGTTTTTTTTGTTTTTTCTAATATTTCTAATGCTTTGTGCCTTAGTGACTTTGCGGCTATGAATTTTGCAGGGATAGATTCGTATCCAATATATCTGAAAGGTGTCCAAATGACAGAAAAAGATAAGATTCTGAAAAGACACGAAAACCGGGCAGACCTGGCCGGTGAACACAAACTGGGAGATGCCGGTCAATTGGTTCTGTTGTTAGTCTTTTTGATCGTCTGGATCGGCGATTCATTTTTTCTCCATGTTTCGACCTTTGCAGCGGATTGGATTCCTTTTTATCTGCGGATTCCATTGGCTTTGATCCTATTGTTCGGTTCCGGATATTTTGCCAGATCCGGTTTGCAGATTGTGTTTGGAGAAACGAGAGAACTGCCGGAAGTGATCAGAAAAGGGGTTTTTAATCAGGTTCGGCATCCCATCTATCTTGGCTCGATCCTGTTCTATTTCGGATTGTGCGTCGCGACCCTTTCGGTTTCCTCTTTCGTGATTATGCTGGTAATCACTGCGTTTTACCATTTCATTGCACAATACGAGGAAAAATTATTGCTGCAAAAATTTGGTGCCAAATATGAAAAATATCTGCAGGAAGTTCCCATGTGGCTTCCGCAATTTAAAAATAAAAGATGATGCAACAAGTGAGCAAAATATTTTACAAACCTTTTCGTGGGCAAAAAAAGGAGTAAAATTAAACCAATAACCATAAGGAGAAAACCATGAAAATAGCCATTCCCGTTTTGGAAAATTCTGGAGAGAATTCACCGATCAGTGAACATTTTGGCCATGCACCTTATTTTGCTTTCATTGAAAATAAAGATGATGGCAGTTTTTCGACACACATCATTCCAAACCCTCTGGAAGATCATTCGCCGGGAGAAATCCCCAATTACCTGGCCGGAGAAAATGTGAATCTGCTCATTGCCAGGGGGATCGGCGGCAGGGCGATCTCATTTTTTAATCAATTAGGCATCCAGGTCATTCGCGGCGCCAACGGAACCGTGGGACAGATTTTGCGACAGTTGAATAAAAAGCAGTTGCAGGATATGGATTATGAAGTGAAGGAAAAATTTCATCGCCATTAGGGATGCGGAAATAGAGCCAAATAATGAAAAAAGATGATTTTTTCTGTTGCGTTGATGGAAACCGCAGAAATTCCCGCTCCTTGTTCTTGTGGGGAGTGGCATCCCGATAAGTATCTGCGGACATCTTTGTGAAAGCGGTCTGTCCGTTTTGGGCAGGCTGCTCAGAATCTTATTTATGAATGCTTAAATCAGGAATCTGTGCGCCTGAAAAGTTTCCGACAACATAAAAAAAGGAAAGGGAGATGCTTTATATAATTGTATCCGCTATCATTTTGATTGCTTCGTTTCTGTTTGCCATGCTGGGGCTTGGTGGTGGTATGGTTTACGTTCCTGTTCTCAAATGGGCAGGTTTTCCGGTTAAGGAGGTAGCAATACCTTTGGGCTTGCTGTTAAACGGTTTAAACACGCTGCTGGCTTTAATTCCTTACTCCCGAAACAAACTGGTCGATTGGAAAGGCGGAATGGCCATGGCGGTGGCAGCGTTTATATTTGCCCCCATCGGCGCGTACACCGCTCAGTTTGTACCGGTTCGAACACTGCTGATTTTATTTGCCATTGCCGTTTTCGCTGCGGCCATTCGCATGACTATGTTTGCCCGGCAAGGAGAACCGGAGGAGATGATGAGCCTGAAAAAACGGTCTATCATCGGCAGCAGTGTGGGCGCGTTTGCCGGGTTCATGGGCGGTATGCTGGGGTTGGGCGGTGGTTTCATCATTGCTCCCATTTTGATGTGGATGGGCTATCGCACCAAACAGGCGGCGGCAACAACGGCTTTTGTCGTCACCTTTTCTTCTCTGTCCGGTTATTTGGGACATGTGGCGGAAGGACATTTTAACTGGACACTAACTATTGTCGTAGTCATTGCGGTGATCATCGGTTCCCAGTTTGGCGGCAGCTTCATGTCGAAAAAAGCCAAACCCAAATGGGTGAAACAGTTGTACGCTCTGGTCTTGTTTGCCATTGCCATTAAATTAATTGTTGGCGTTTTGTAGGTTGTAAATTTGTAACATTTTATTCTATCATAAATTGAGCAACTGTAGGTCGATTCGCTGGATTGACATTGCGGCATCTATTTTATTACACTGCAATAATTTGTTTTCCGCCAAATGTCGGACAAGTTTTAGTCAAGTTTTTTATCTGTTGATTTGGAGGGTGACGAATCTCGTCGGCCTACATTATATATTTACGCCGAAAAATAACAATCTGTTGGGTAACAAAAAAACTCAGGAAAAATTGGATCGTCCAATTTAAATCTGAAGGCGAATGCCTACTACTATTCTTAGCTCTGTTGTTTCTAACGGGATGATCTCTGTAGCTTTCAGAAGGAAATAACTACTAGGAAATCACTGTAACATCAGTGCTCAATTTAAACCGTTGAAACGGTTGCTTTAAAAGTGTTCTTTTCATTAACACCGGGATTAATCCCGGTGTTAATGAAAAGTCCCCCCATTCCTAAAGCCTTTCAAGGGTTCTTAGAAGCACTAGTGGTAAGTTTCGTTGTTGGATTACTGATTTCGAATAATTCAGGTTGAGATAAAAATGGAAATATTCTTCGTTCTGATTATGTTTCTCACCATCGGTATTGCTCTCAGCGCCGTCGGTCTGGGCGGCGGTGCCTTTTACGTACCGTTGCTGCTGGCGCTGGGATACGCCTTTCCGCTGGCTTCTTCCACCAGCCTGTTTCTGATTATGGTAACCGGATTATCCGCCTTCTCCCGCTTTCAGCGCGCCCGGTTGGTAGACTGGCAACTGGCCGTGGTAATGGACACATTCACAGATCTGGGGGCTTTTGTCGGCGGGTATACTTCTGTCCATTTTCAGAGTAGTCTTTTGAAAATAGCATTTAGCGCACTTCTGATTTTAGCGGCCGTTTTTATTTTTAAAATGCAGACCAGCGAAAAGAAAGTGATCAGAAGAACCGGCGCCGGTTACTGGCAGCGTGAATTCGGCGGGTTCAAATACAGTGTTTTTGTTCCTGCCATCATTCCCATCACTTTTGCAATAGGGTATTTTTCCGGGGCATTGGGTATTGCCGGCGGCTTGTTAAAAATTCCTATCATGATTTTATGGTTCGGAATTCCGGTGAAAATAGCTGTTGCCACCTCTTCACTGATGGTGGGACTTACCGGTTTGCTGGGATTTGCCGGGCATATTTTTACCGGACAGATTAACTGGCTGCTCTGTTTGGGAATCGGGATTGTTGTTTTAGTTGGCGGTCAAATCGGTTCCCGGATATCGATAAAATTGCCGGAAAAGAAGGTAAAGAAAGGACTGGCGATTATTCTTTTGTTGATTTCACTCTGGATGATCGGCAATGCATTTTGAAGGCAGCTTATGCAAAAAGAAAAGCTAAGATTAGGATAAAATAAATGACTAGAATTGGGCAGATAAAATAATTGTCCAAATCAAAAAGAGGAGAGTGCAGCACGATCAAACGAATATTATTTCCCACGGATTTTTCCGAGCATTCGGAACGTTGTATTGAACATATTTTAAATTTTAAGGGATGTAAAATTGAGGAAGTTGTGGTTCTCCATGTGATCAATATCCATTTCAATGCGATTTCTGAAATTTTATCTGAAGAGGGCCTGGACAAAGAAGCAATCATATCCACTTATCGGAAAAACAATGAATCCAAATTAAACGGCGTGGCCCGGCAATTTGAAGATGCCGGAATAACAACGAAAACGGAATTCCGTATCGGCGTACCGTTTGTTGAGATCAATAAATTAGCAGAGGAAGAAGACGTAACGTTTATCGTGATAGGGCATCGGGGAGAGAATGCGGCGGTAGAACTGATGTTGGGCAGCACTGCGGAAAAAGTGGCCCGCAAGAGTACCAAACCGGTGTTGTTGATTCGATGATTCAGTTTATTGAGAGAGCATCAGCCTGAAAAGAGAACAACTTTCCCAGGCGCCTCGGGAATATTGGGTTGAACCATATGTTTTGAGAAAGTGAGTGTAAAATGAAAGTTGCCGCAATTTTTGCAAGTCCCAGAAAAAATGGAAATTCGGCGCAGATGTTACAAACCGCACTTGAAGAATTTCCAGAACATGCTGAAATTCATCATATCTATTTGGCGGATTTGGATTTTAGTCCCTGTTGTGCCACAAGAGATTGTTTGCAGACAGGGGAATGTCCCATTGAAGATGACATGCAAAAAATTTATCATGACCTCCGCTGGGCGGATATTATACTATTCGCCACCGGCAGTCAATTTGGCGATGTTACCGCAGATTTGAAAGCGCTTATAGAAAGAACCTGGCCTTTGCGGGGAGAATTGAAGAACAAAATAGGCGGCTATGTTGTTTCCGCCCGCCGGTATGCCGAGAGCACAATCAATACCCTGCATGCCTTCATGCTGCGACACCAAATGATCCTGGGCAACAGCGGCGCCATTGGCTATGGCTTCGATGAAGGCGATATTCAAAATGATCCGTTAGCCATAGAAGATTCCCGCAAGACAGGAAAACGGTTGGTGGAATTGTATCAATTGATTTATGGAATGGATGAGGATTTGTAGTGGTGATTTTATAATTTTCATCGTTAAAAACCGTTGAAACGGTTTAGTGATTTGTAAGGTTTTTTATTAACACCGGACTTAAGTCCGGTGTTAATAAAAAACGGGGTTAAGTTTAACCGTTTCAACGGTATACCAGATAGATGATTCTGTTGATTAACTGAATTATTTTAGTTTTTACCTAAATTGAGCGATTCTTAGCTTGCGATAACCACCCAAAGAGTTTTGTCATTCTGTAAGAATCTTTTTAATCCTTTGCACTAAACCAAAAAGATTCCTACGGAATGACATTAGAATCGCTCAATTTAGTTTTTAGAAACGACAAATCAAGTTGTCATTCCCGCAAGATTTAAGCGGCCTGCCTGTTGCAGACCGGCTATAGGGACTTTTCATTTTTTTGGGGGTGGGGATGTAATTTATATTCACAAGTTAATCGAAAACTGTTTGTTCAATAACGTTTTGGCAAATAAAACGTACAATCTTTACAAAAAACCAAAGCATTCCAAACAGGCACAAAAAAACCGGATCCCAAATGGGATCCGGTTTTATTTGTGGGAGCAATTAATTACGTATTGCTGCCGCCCAGCGCGCCAAAACCTGCGATGGCTACCAAGATACCGACAATTAGGTCATTCCACAAATTGGCGGTGTGGAGCTGTAAAGCCGGGATGAAAGCTGCTATAATCAGCCAGATCCCCATGACGACCGACAGCCAGCCCTGCCAGGATTTTTTGCTTACCATCAGGTAACCAATGATTGCCACAATGACACCGACGATCAAATTATCCCACAAATTTCCGGCCGGTGAAATGTGCAGGAAAGCGGCGATGATTAACCACAATCCCAGGATTCCGTTTACCCATGCTTGCCACATTTTTACTCCTCCTTCTTTAAAGGTTCGTTGAACTGAATGAATTTAGTTAATTAATATGCCTGCTACATTTTTTATTCCTCTATTTTTATGTTAACTTTTTTGTTTTTTATCCTTTCACTATTTACTTTTTACACAAATTGTACCAAAGATAGCAGGACATCATAAGTATAATAATAACAATAAGAAAAAGCGGTGTCATGAAAAAGATAGATGAAGAAAAAATGAGTAAAGTGGGAAGTCCTATTTCACGGATATATGACAGAAATGAAACATCTTATCATAAATATAGAGGGTTACTCCTGCGAAATGCAATTTCACATTCATAAGCATTCAGATAGTACGCTGGATGCAAAAAAACTCCAAATTAAAATTTATTTCTCCTGAATAGTCACTCACATTATTTGTAATTTTCCGTATTCAGGCGGTGTTGGCGGATTAAATTCTGGATTTGACGGCGATCGTAGCCGCTGATTTGGGCGGCTCTGGAAATATTTCCCCCGGTTTGTGAAAGAATATTGTCCAAAAATTGATATTCCAGATTTTCGATGATCTCTTCGGTCCGGCGCAGCTTTTCTTTCTGCAACTCCTGTTTTGTCAGTGGATTTACGGCAGTAGGTTGGGATTGGTATTGTTTCACTTCGGCAGGTAATTGTTCCCGTTCAATTCTGCTGTTGCGGGCAAAAATCATTGCCTGCATGATATTGTTTTCCAGCTTACGTACATTTCCCGGCCAGGAGTAAGCCTGCAGCGTACGCATCGCTTTGTCGCTTATTTCGGATACAGGATTAGAGTTGAGATTCCGGTGTTTTTTCAGAAAATGTCGCACTAAAAACGGGATATCTTCCCGTCGTTCCCGGAGAGAGGGGATCTGTAAAGAGACTACTTTCAGGCGGTAATATAGATCCTGGCGAAAATTGCCTTCCCGTGTTTCCTGAAACAGGTCTCTGTTTGTAGCGGCCACAATCCGTACATCGGTGCGCAGAAACTGTGTTCCTCCCACACGGGTGAATTTTGGGTTCGCCAACACGTGGAGTAGTTTTACCTGCAAATCTTTCGGCATTTCACCGATTTCATCTAAAAACAGAGTCCCTTCGTGAGCCAGCTCGAATTTACCTTTTTTACTGCGTATGGCGCCGGTAAATGCTCCTTTTTCATGGCCAAACAGTTCGCTCTCTAACAGCTCACGGGGGATGGCGCCGCAATTGATCTCTACAAACGGTTTTTCCGCTCTGGGGCTCAGGTAATGCACAGCCCGGGCAAATTAGTTCTTTTCCTGTACCGGATTCGCCCTGAATTAACACGGTCGCTATAGTGGAGGCCACCTGTCTGACGGTTTCCAGCAAAGCTTTCATGTCTGCGTTAATGGTGATGATCTCCCGGTAACCTTAGTATTGCTTCAATTTTTCCTTCAGTTGCAGATTTTCTTTGAGCAGATGGCTATACTGGAGCGATTTTTCCAGCAATGTGTTCAGCTTTTCTATTTTTATCGGTTTAATGATGTAATCGTAAGCGCCCAGCTTCATCGCTGCCACCGCATTTTCGATGCTGCCATAGGCGGTGATGATGATCACCGGAATATGCTT
This sequence comes from uncultured Deferribacteres bacterium, assembly GCA_913009825.1. Lineage (GTDB taxonomy): Bacteria > Zhuqueibacterota > JdFR-76 > JdFR-76 > DREG01 > DREG01. The sequence goes on along the minus strand of CAJVYQ010000013.1, from coordinate 52,859 downwards.
GTATTTGTTCTGAATTTCCTGCAGCAACTCCAATCCGGACATACCCGGCATTTTCAGATCGGTTAGCACAAGATGAACCTTTTCCCGCTGCAGGTGGTGCAGCGCCTCTTCGCCATTTTTGGCTAAAAGGATATGGTATTTATCGCTGAAATTGAGTTTCAGAATTTTGCGTGTCTTTTCTTCATCATCAACAATGAGGATGGTTGCTTTGTTATGATTCACCGTTGCTCCTGTTTACTCTCTGTCAGGTAACGTTACAACAAACCTGGTTTCTTCAGGTGTGGTAGAAAAATCGATGTGGCCATTGAGGGATGCCACAATATTGTGAACAATGGAAAGCCCCAGGCCGGTACCCTGTTCCTTGGTTGTAAAAAACGGATCAAAAATGCTATCTTTGTTTGCCTCGGAAATTTGAATTCCGTTGTCTGCTACTCCGATGATTATCCGGTTGCCCTGTTTACCGAATATGAATTCCACTTTTCCGTCCCGGCAGGAGAAAGATGTTTCTTTTTTGCAGCGTTCCATCACGGCATCCACGGCGTTAATCCCTAAATTCAGCAATAATTAATGCAGATAATCTGCATCACAGAAAAATGGTGTCGTAATCTGACCGTTCTTTTTAAATGTCAATCCGGAGGGACTGCGTTCTTCCAGTGTCAGTATGATGCGATCTAACAGATTGGAAATATTAATCAATTCCAGTTTGGGTTGGTGATATTTTGATAAATTCAGAAAATCTTTTAAAATACGATTGAGACGTTTCACTTCATCAATAATATACTTTCGTGCAATTTTTTATTTTGCAGAGTCTCCACCGCGGTGGAGATGGTGTTCAACGGATTGCGGATTTCGTGAGCAACGCCGGCCGTCAGTCGGCCCAGAGAAGCTAATTTTTGCAAATGAAAGCTGCGCTTGTCCTCTTCCCGCAATTTCTCAATGATTTCGTTCCGGTGAAAGGCGATGGAGACTTCATTGGCGAAAATGGCTAAAATTTCCAGATCTTCTTCGGAATAATCTCTGCCGTGTCTTTTGATGGCGATAAAAATAATGGCCAGCAGTTTTTTTTCAAAGATTAAAGGTAAAACGAGGCGGATTTTATTTTTTTACAAAACATGAAGCAGATGCTCATTCAACCCGGCGTGATTAAGGTCATAAAATTCTACGGCGCCTCTTCGCTGAAAAAGCTGTTTTATGAACCTGGCGTTAGCCGGAATCGGTTCATAGACATCGCCGTGCATGATTTCCCGAAAAGAATCATCTTTCTCGTTGTACAGAAAAACCACAATTTTTTCCGTATTAAAGTTTTTCATCAGAAACCGGTCAATCTTATGGAAAAAAACGTCGGGCTGCATGTAGGTCAGCAGTTCATGGGACAATTGATAAAAATGATGGCGATACTGCTGCGTGTTTCGTTTTAACAGAATATCCACAACATACTGAATCCGTTTTTCCAGCGGATGTATGAAGAAGATTAGAATGATGATGATTAAGGCGGTTAATATATTTGAATCAATTTGGAAAAAATCGGTGAGCCCTTCACTTAAATATTTGATGATGAAAAAGTAGATCGCCAGTGCGAATGTGGACAGAAGAGAATAGATAATTCCACTGCGAATGATGCGTGTAGCCTGAAAAATACGATATTGAAGCACAGCCGACATGAAAAACAGGCTGATTAAAAAAGTTAAAATGGTAGACAGAAAATAGAAAGATATTCTCTTCTCCAATATGGTTTGTCCGGCATTGATAGAAACAAATAGGGTGAAAATGATTAAAATTCCGACTAACAGAAATAGAGCTTGATTTTTCTGCCGTACTGTACGCAGCCGGCGAAGCTTTTTCGTTAGTATAACAGTGCCCCAAATCATGTAACCAAGCGAGGTGAGAAGCAACATCAAAAATGCCGGTTGCAGAGAGTATTTCAGCCGGTAGTAGTAAAAATTCAATGTATTGTTCAGACGGAAAAGTTCGATCTGAAATACCGGGAATGAAAAACTGCGAATGAGGATGGAAATCGCAAAGACAAGAATATAGAAAAGTGGCCGCTGCGTCGTCCGGGGAGCATAATTTTTGGGAAACAGGAAAGCGACAACGACAAAAAAACGGGCGCCGGAAAGATGACACGGTACAGAATCTGCGCGCCTGACAGCGTCCCCTACCGTGATGAGCTGTTCAAAAGCAAAACTTCCGACAGATTCCGGACAGCAAAACTGAATATGAAAGCTGCAAACAAGCGGTTAAGCAGCGATTCAGGGTTATCCGGCAGAACAATAAGAGCAATGCTGAAATTTATGGTGAATGAAATGATTGCAGGCAGAGAATAGATATTCATTGCTGAGTGAAGTCGAAGCGTGATTGCAGTTAATTAATGAAGCATACCTGAGTAGTTACAAATTATTAATATAAAACTGAGTTTGAAGTTAAATTATATTTTCTAACCTATTGTTTCTTTGTGTTTTGCCTGCCCAATGCAGGCGGGGTGCCTTTGTGGTAAAAATTCATGAATAATTCAGGCCAAATTTTTAAATGAATTGACTTTCGTCAATCGTTTTTCTATATTAGGGACAATTACAAGAGATCAAACCGGAGTGGTAATAAAATCAGGCTTAAAAGCAGAAAATTCACTCCGTTCAAATTTTATCGAGTTTATAGAATAGCCAGGTTCCTCAGGATGTTAAAAATAGAAAAAATTGCGATCTGAATGTTAAATATGATCCGACATATCGGTTATGCCACGGTGCAATTTTTTGAATTTTACGGAAAATTAACCCTTCTCTTTTTAAAATCAATACTTTCTTTCAGAAAAGTCCACACCTATATTCCACAAGTAATTGAACAATTTATCTATATCGGCCGGTATTCATTGCCAATTATTGTCATCACTTCCATGTTTATGGGCCTGGTTTTGGGAGTGCAGATAGGTACCCAGATCAGTTCCACTACCCCTGCCTGGGTGGAAGGAGGGTTAATTCTGCGTTCCATCTTATTGGAAATGGGTCCGGTTGTTACCGGTTTGATTTTGGCCGGTCGTGTCGCTTCCGGAATCGCCTCCGAATTGGGCGCCATGAAAGTGACCGAACAGATTGACGCCCTGTGCACGATGGCCATCGATCCGGTTGAATTTTTGGTGATGCCCTGTTTTTAACGCAGAGGCGCAGAGGACGCAGAGAAATTGGAACTGAAAATTGTCGCCAACAATTTAGTTCCCGACCCAAAACTCCGTTTTTCGTAACACTTTAGTTTTTTGAAACGACACACTATGTTGTCATTTCCACATGCTTTAAGCGGCCTGCCTGTGCAGACAGGTCACTTGATAATTGTTATTTTTCAAAGAGCTAAAGTATAAAAAAAATGAATGATTTGACAGAGCAATGGTCAAATCCGCTTTGATAAATAAAACTAAATAGGACGAATCGATGACTACAACAACCCCAAAAGTAAGCGGAAAAGCTCCTGTAATGTCACTAACGGCGGCCATTTCCATGGGCGTAGGAGCGATGGTAGGCGCCGGTATTTTTGCCCTGATGGGGCAGGCCGGATCGGCGGCAGGGAATGCTGTTTATATCGCTTTTATTATTGCCGGATTGATTTCTTTGCTATCCGGGTACTCGTACGCAAAACTTGGTGTTCGGTATCCTTCCGCCGGAGGGATTGTAGAGTATCTTGCCCAAAGTTACGGCGCCGGGTATACAACCGGTGTGCTTTCCATTATCCTCTATTTTTCCGTTGTCATCGTCATGGCAATGGTGGCGCGGGCCTTCGGCAGTTATGCAGCGGCGCTTTTTTCTTGCCAGTCGTCCGGTTTTTGTGTAAATATTTTTACCACCTTTGTTATTGTTGTGTTGTCCGGTATCAATTTCATGGGGTCTGAAATTGTCGGGTGTGTGGAGAGATTTATTGTCATCGTCAAAGTGTCTATTTTGGCAGCGTTTATATTGAGTGGAATGTTTTTTATTAAACCTGAATTGCTCTCTTTGCAGCACGGCGGTTCAACGGTTTTCGGTACATTAAGTACGGTTGCCATCTGTTTGCTGGCATATCACGGTTTTGGCGTTATAACCAATACGGTGGAAGACATGTCTGACCCGGACAAAACTTTACCGCGGGCGTTGTACGGGGCAATCCTCATTGTTTTGCTGATTTATGTCGGCGCAGCGCTGACTGTATTCGGTAACCTTCCTTTAGCAGATATCATCCGCACTAAAGATTACGCCATGGCAGAGGCCGCAAAACCTGTCTTCGGACAATGGGGATTTACCATCATTTCAATTGCGGCATTACTGTCGGCTTCATCCAGCATCAATGCAAATTTATACAGTACTACAAACATGACCTACCTTCTGGCAAAAGACGGTGAGCTGCCTGCATTCGAAGCAAAAAAACTTTGGCGTGCCGGTACGGAAGGACTGTTTACTACAACGGTTCTGATTCTTTTAATTGCCAATTTTCTGGATCTCTCCCGTATCGCGTATTTGGGTAGTGTTGTCTATCTCATTGTCTATTCCATGGTCCATTTGGGTCATCTCAGAAACCTGACTGCGGAAACAGGAGCATCGAAGACAATTGTTTTGTTTGCCCTGCTTACTAATTTTACAGTGATGGTGATCTTTATTTACAAACTGGCAGGTTCAAATCCCGTTGTGCTCTATTTATTAGCAGGGTTTCTGTTATTCTCCTTTTTGATTGAAGTTTACATGCAACGCATCAGGAAAAGAACCATTCAAACAAGCACCCCATAGGCAAATTTTATCGGTTGAAATAAAAAAAATGCCGCAGGCCTTTTCACTGCGCAGCCGAACTAATGTGCCCTGGATCTTCATCGTTGTTTTGACCCTTCCGGCTTTACTCTTCAATCTGTTCAACGGTTTGGAGACCATTGCCGCTTTCTCCAGCATAACTTTTTTATTGGACTCCATCGGTGTTTCACCGGCAAGTCTTAAATTACGGAAGAAGACAAAAAGCGCTTTTAGCCTTGTTGGTTTGGGTATTCTTCTTATGAGTGCTACGGTTTCCACATTGATTGTTTATCTCCGGCAGACGCAAATAAATACACTTTTTGGGATAGCCGGCATTTATGTTTTTGTTATGCTGATTGAATTGCTTTTCAGTAAAAGGGAAATTATTTAGTGTTTGTCCGAACTTGTCATTCCCGCATGCTTTTAGCGGGAATCCATTGCTGCCCTAAAGTAGATTCCTTGTCTGCAACAGGCAGGCGGCTTAAAGATTGCCTGCCTGTGCAGACAGGCCGGAATGACAATATTGTAAGTATTTTCGGACAGAAACTATTTGGACCGGTTCTCATTATTAGATGACAATCCTGAAAACTATTTAATCCGGTTTAAAATATTTTATGGATTTTTTTCATAAAATCCTTATATTACACGGCAACAATTTGTTTGACAAGAAGCAAAAATTAAGTCATTATTTGGAGGAAATTATATGAGTGTACTTAATAAACTGTTTTCGCGGTCTCCGTTCTCGGCGTTACAGACCCACATGGAAAGAGTTTCTGCCTGTGTGGTGAAAATGGAGGAATTGGTCTCGGCCTATTTCGAAAAGGATTTTAAGGCAATCAATAAAATTGTTGAAGATCTTTCCGATCTGGAACACGAAGCAGATATCACCAAAAATGAGATTCGGAACAACCTGCCCAAAGGACTCTTTATGCCGGTGAACCGCGCCGACCTGTTGGAAATTCTTGCTTTACAGGATACCATTGCGGACAAAGCCGAGGATGTGGGTGTGTTATTTTCCCTGAAAAAGCTCGAACCGGTTAAAAGTCTGGAAGCCGATGTAAAGATGATTTTGACAAAAAATATCGAGGCGTTTAATCAGACGCACAGAATTATCCGCCGGATGGATGAGCTGCTGGAAACATCGTTTGGCGGTAAGGAAGCGGAAAAAGTGCGCCACATGGTTTCTGATGTTGAATTCACCGAACATGAAATTGATGTTATGCAAAGGAAACTCTTGAAGAAATTATATAACCTGGATGATAAAATTGCTTATAATGAATTCTATCTTTATATCTCAATTTTACAAACATTAACCAATATTTCGGATATTTCGGAAAAGATTGCGAACCGTGTGAGAATGATGTTGGACCTTAAATAGAGTCTGTCCGAAAACTATGAAAATAGTAAAAAACGTCATTCCTGCGGCGGGCAGGCCGCTTTCGCCTGTCTGCCTCGGGTACGGCGGGAATGACGGAAAAATGGGGTTTTCGTTCAGGCGCTAAATAAGTGATTTCGATTTTATGGAATGTAGATTAAATTGTAATTACTCAGGAATTAGTTATGATCACGCTTCGACTGAGTTTATCCTGAGCCCTTCGTCAGGCTCGGGATGAACTCAGTCGAAGGCTTCTTGCACATCAAATAATAAGTTTGCCTGAGTGGTTACATTAAAATATTCAGAGGAAATAAATGTCGGTTGAAACCATTTTAATGATTATTGTTGTTGCCAGCGGTTTTTATATGGCATGGAGCGTTGGGGCAAATGATGTAGCGAACGCAATGGGAACATCGGTCGGTTCGGGAGCGCTTACCGTGAAACGCGCCGTAATCCTGGCGGCAATTTTAGAATTTATGGGGGCTTTTTTCGTCGGCACCCATGTTTCGGAGACCATTCGAAAGGGAATTATTAGTCCGGAAATATTCACCGGGAATCCGCTAGATCTGGTTTTTGGTATGATCGGCGCGCTTTTAGCCGCTGCTATTTGGCTGCAGATTGCCTCCTATTTTGGCTGGCCTGTTTCCACTACCCATTCCATTGTGGGGGCCGTTCTGGGATTTGGCGTGATGTACGGCGGAGTTCAGGCTGCCGACTGGTCGGAAGTAGTATCTATTGTAATGAGTTGGGTTGCCTCTCCGTTGTTGAGCGGGACGGTTGCTTTTCTCACTTTCAGTGCCATAAGGCGGCTTATATTTTACAATGATGATCCTATTACCGCCGCTAAAAAGATTACGCCGGTTATCGTTTTTCTTGTGTTTTTTGTCCTCACCCTGGCGATGGTGTTTAAGGGACTTAAGAATCTCAAACTGGATATGGGATTTGGGGAAGCAACGTTGGTTGCTATAGGAATCGGCGCTATGGCTTCGGCGATTAGTACTTTGTTAGTGCGGCGTATTAAACCGTTGGAAAGGAAAGCGGTGGTGATGGTAAAACAACCGGCAAAAGTTATGCAGGCGTTACCTAAAGTGATTAACAAACTAAACAAGATTTCTGAAAATGCCAAAGGGGAATTAAAAGAAAAAGTTTCGCATATTCTCGCCGAATTGGAAGAAACAAATGTCGAGGTAACGAATGAGGTTGTTGATGAAAACAACAATCAGGAATACAAAGTGGTTGAACGCATCTTTGTTTATTTGCAAATTTTAAGTGCCGGCTTTGTTGCTTTTGCTCACGGTGCCAATGATGTGGCAAATGCGGTAGGTCCTATAGCCGCGGTCATTTCTATTTTGCAGACAGGATTAGTCGGTATGAAGACTGCCGTGCCACTCTGGGTTTTGGGTTTAGGCGGAATCGGCATTGTCTTCGGATTGGCTACCTGGGGCTGGCGGGTGATGATCACCATTGGTAAAAAGATTACCGAACTGACACCCACGCGAGGCTTCAGTGCGGAATTTGCGACGGCGTCTACAATTGTTATCGCTTCCAAATTAGGTATTCCAATCAGCACAACTCATACCTTGGTTGGCGGTGTATTGGGCGTTGGACTGGCGCGCGGTATCGGCGCACTCAATTTACGGGTTGTAACCAATATCATGATATCCTGGGTAGTTACTATTCCGATAGGTGCTGCCGGCGCGATCATGTTTTATTATATTTTAAAGGCAATTTTCGGGTAGGGGAGAGGATTAGTTACTTAATATTCCGGGAAAATTTAGCATTTTGAAATAATAGGGTGATTAGTATTATCTGAATTGAGCGATTGTAGGGCGATTTGCCTAACCGCCGGCAGGAATTACACTGAAAAATAAAAATATGTTCGGTGTCAAAAGCAACCGTAAAAACAGGTAAATTGCTTAATTTAAATGATGATAGCGCAAAACCTGTTTCATTTGATATAACCATTTTAAATTGGGATCGGGATGAAATTTTTGCTTAACATTCATAGTAACTATTCAGGTTGCCCGCTAATATCGCTAAAAAACGCGAATCGTTAACTATTTTGTCCTATTCGTATGATTTCGTGTGTTTCGCGGGTTGAATAGTTACCCAATTTTTCAATATTTCTGCGCCTCGATCGTTAAAAAACAGGCGCTCTAAAACGCAGAGACGCAGAGAGCGCAAAGGACGCAGATTTCAGTAAAAACGAAAGTATTACCCAATTTCCAATTTCTCACTGCAGCCCCACAAATCAAAAACACTTTTACTCTGCGCCGGTCTGAATTCCATTAATCCCTAAACTTGTGTCCAAAAATTCTTTATTTCACTCATCTCCCGAATCAGTTGTTCTGCCTTCTGCAACAGCCTTTCCTGCTCTTCTTCCGATTGATGTAATTCCGTTTCTCCTGCTTCTTTCAGGCGCACGTGTTTTTGTATGAGGCGGGTGATTTCATCCTGGATTCGTTCGATCATCCGCTGAAATTCAAAGAGGTACTGGCGATTATTGTCCTGCAGCCGGTAGAGCAAGTCGGCACGGAGCCTGCCGAACTGGCGTTCCAGTTTTTCGGGCGTTACTTTTTTTACATGTCTTTTTTGCAAAAACAAAAAAATCTTTCTCGGCAAAAATGTCATGAAAGTATTTTCCAGCAGGTCCAATCCCGTCATTGCATCCCAGGTTTTGTAGTAAAACCGACTTTTATATTGCCAGATTTCCTCTTCCGTCTCTTTCATGCGGGCAATTTGAAACAGATCGGCTGAAAACCGGTAAATTTCTTTCACAATCCGGTTCACATCCCCGTTGATAGCTTGAATTTCCCGTGTATATTCCTCCCGGATATCCTTCTCGATCAGCAGCCGGAACGGTTCGAACTGATCAACGATGAGATGATTCGTTTTTTTCTCGACTTGCTGCATGAGCTTTCTCTTGGAAAAACCGTCTTCATTTTCAACAAAATGCCCGATTTTATTCAGCATTTCCGGTGTTTTCATTTTGGCAAATTCAGCAGTTTCTTTATCAAAGGATTCCAGAAGCCGTGTTTTCAAACCTTCCAGTAAGAATTTCAGATGATCCGAATTCCTCCTGATCTCCGCTATAAACCGGTTGAATTTTTTTAGATTATCCTGCAATTGCTCAACGCCGAGCAGTTTTGCTTTTTGTTCCATCTCAATCAGATTTTTCCATTCACTGGTGATGCGCAACAAGCGGTCGGTGTTTGAAATGAGTAAGTATTTACCCCGCTTGCGTAAAAGTAATTCATCCAATTTCTTCTGTAGTTGAGGCAGGCCGCTATTCTGTTCGGTTTTTGCGGCAAGTTTCGCTTTCAGTCCGCGGAGGGCGGAAATGGCAGAAATCTCCGGTTCGATACCGAGAACCGCTTCCAGTACCTGTTGATTGAACCGGAGAACCCGGTTCAGATTGTCTGTGCTTAGATAATCTTTTTTATTCAGGACGAACTCGATATACGGTACCAGTGGAGAGATGGTTTGTAAGAATTTCTTCTCTAATTCAGTCAACGGCGGATCCGCAGAAAAGAGAAAAATTGCCACATCGACCTGAGGGATATATTCCTGTGTCAGGCGCGAATTATGTTCGTGGATAGAGCCTACGCCCGGCGTATCGACCAGAATCAGTCCCTTTTTTAAGATAGGCGCCGGATAGCGAATTTCCACTTTATCCACATTTTTTTTGTTGGCCGGATTTTCACTTTCGGTGATGTATCTATTTAAATCGTCGATTGCAATGGTTCGGGGTTCTCCTTCGCAGAAATAGAGGGTGGCTGCCGGAGTTGAACCGAACAGAATTTCCGTGATCACTGCCGTGACCGGGATCACATCGGTGGGCAGAACCTGCGCCCCCAACAGAGCATTGATGAAAGTTGATTTGCCCCGTTTGAATTGACCTAAAACCACCAGACGGAATTTTTCTTTTTGCAGTGCGGTTTTTATTACCGGTATTCTGTCTTTCAGTTTTCCTTCGGGAAGCAGATCAGACAAAGCAGAGATAAGTTTGAACAGTTGCTGCCGGTGGTTTTGATATTGATCTTGCAGGGAAATATTCATCTTGAGCGCCTCATCAAAAAGAAACTCCTGTTAACAGCATGACTTACATCACGAAAAACAGGAGTTATCAGCCCGAAGGCGTTTCCGGTGAACTCCATCACCCAAAAAAGATACAGATTCAGGGTCAAAAAATCAAGCTCTGACTGAGTTTGTATGAAAATATGGAAAATTAGTATTTTTGTACCGCTCTCATTTTTTTAACAAACTCTTCGTCCTTTGCATTCTCTGCATCTCTGCATTTCAGAAAGATTGTTTTTTTAACACAAAAGCGCAGAGGGCGCAGAGAAATTGAAAAAATTGGGTGACTATTTAGCCCGCGAATTACGCGAATATGATAAAATAGTACTTAGCAGGAACTATAACCTGAATTATGCACTTGTCGGGCGATTCGCTGAATTGCCAACCGGATTTACAGTAAAAATAAAAATCCGTTTGATAACAAAAATAAGCTTAAAAACCAGAGAATCGCTCAATTCGAGTATAAAAAAAGTAGTAATTTTTATTTATTTTAACAGCTTAAAGATAAATCATCAAGCATCATTTCAATGTTTTGAGAGGAATGAAATGTTGCGCAAATTAATTCTTGACTTTTGGCATTTCTATTTTGTATATTACTGAACCGATTCAGAAAATAACAGGGAATCATTCAGTTGATTTTAAATTTGGTAACCGATTAAGGAATGATTGTCCGGGTGAAATATTTACAACTGATTAAATAATAATAGAATAAGAGATATTTGAATTGTGATAGTAGAACAAATAATATTAAGTGATTTCCATCATATAATTCGGTGATTAATTTAAACCGGTTCAAATGTGAGAATTACTATTTCCGACATTGCACAATATGCCGGCGTTTCCAAAGCTACGGTTTCTGCTGTTTTGAATGAGCGTCCGGGGATCTCGGTTCAAACAAGAGAAAGAGTTTTGGAAATCATCCAAAAGCTGAATTACCAGCCCAGCCATGTGGCTCGCTCCCTTTCGAACCGGGAAACGAAAAGTATCGGTTTGCTCATCAAGGAGATAGACAATCCTTATTTTGCAAAAATCATGAAAGGAGTTTTTGACAAATGCAGTGAACTGGGTTATACCGTGCTGCTGGGAAGCTCCGAATTGGATCCTGCACAGGAGAAAAAGAGTCTGGAAGCGCTGCTTCGTCAGCAAGTGGACGGCCTCATCCTTTCTCCGCTGCAAAATGAAGAAATCGATCTTGGCTATCTATACGAATTGAAATTGAAAAATTACCCTTTCGTAACCCTGGGTTCCGTCGTTCATTTTCAGACAAATGTGGTTGAAGTGGAAAATAAAAAAGCGGCTGTTTCTGCTGTGTCTTATCTGATTCACGCCGGTCACAAGCGTATTGCCTATTTTGCCGGACCGTCCTATTCGGCGAACAGCAAAGACCGGTTGGCCGGATTCCGTCAGGCTTTCCATGAAAACGCTATTCCGGCGCCGGAGGATTTAATTTTCAACACCGGCTCCTATATTGCCGACGGTTACCGCATGGGCAGGGAACTGTTTGCGCTTCCCGGAACAAAGCCATCGGCTGTGTTTTGTTACAACGATCTGGTTGCCATCGGTTTGATGAACGCGTTGGCCGAATTAAAAATACAGGTTCCGGCAGATGTTTCCGTCATCGGGTTTGATGACATCGATTTCTGTCGTTCCATGCAGGTACCGCTTACAACAATACGTGTTCCTGCTTACAAATTGGGTGAAAAAGCGGCGGAGTTACTGATTGCTCAAATTGGAGCGCGGGACGAAAGCAAAAATAGAAAAGTGATTTTACCGGCTCAATTGATAGAAAGAAAATCGGTGGCGCCGTTGGGTCGGGATGGAAGCGGTTCAGAATTTGTTGGTTGAACCGCAGAGGACGTAGAGAATATTTGCCATTAGTAACATTTTTGTTGTTTGAAAACGTTAATTATTCGATTCGATAAAAGCACTGGGAACGACAGATTGTCGTTTCGTTTTATAAGACCTAAATTGAGCGATTTATAGCTTGAAACAACCACCCAAATAGTTTTGTCATTCTGCCTGCCCGACGAACCGCAGGCGGGAAAGAATCTTGTTAGTTTTGTACATTAAACCAACAAGATTCCTACGGAATGACATTAGAATCGCTCAATTTAGGAAGAATAAATTGTTATCTAATATTAATGAAGTGAGGTAACTATTCAGCTACTAAGGCACGAAGACACGAAGTGACACAACAACAGATCATTGTTATGGTGAACCTTTGTGCCTTAGTGTCTTTGTGGCACAGGCACCTGAATAGTTACGAAGAGAGTCTAAATTGGAAAAAATTCAATTAAATGAAGATCGGTTTTTCGATTCCGATCCGGCAATTAGAAGGATTGCACGGGATTTGTACGAAGGAGTGAAAGACCTGCCCATTGTCAGTCCCCACGGTCATGTTAATCCGCGTCTCTTTGCTGGAAATGAACCGTTCCCCGATCCGACGGCACTTATTTTAATCCCGGATCATTACATTTTTCGCATGCTGTATTCACAAGGGATTCCGTTGGAGAATCTGGGTATTCCTGCTACAGATGATGCAGAAGTGGAACAGGATCACCGGAAAATCTGGCAGATATTAGGCGATCATTTTTATCTGTTCGGCGGAACACCGACCGGTATCTGGCTACAGCATGAATTTTACTATGTTTTTGGCGTGGAAGAAAAATTCACCGGGGAATCTGCAATGCGTATTTATGACCGGATCCAGGAGAAGCTGCAAGCACCGGCATATCTCCCGCGCGCCCTGTTCGACCGGTTCAACATAGAGGTTCTGACCACAACGGACGGTGCGGCGGATTCTCTGCAATATCACGATGAAATCCGGCGTTCCGGCTGGCGGGGCAACATCATTCCCTGTTTCCGGCCGGATGCGGTGACCAATTTGCTCACGAATGGCTGGCGGCAAAATATTACCGAGTTGAGCCGGATAAGCGGCATCTCAATCGATTCTTACTCACGCTTCATGCAGGCGTTGGCAGAACGGCGGGCATTTTTCAAATCCATGGGCGCCGTTTCCACCGATCAGGGTGTGTTCAGTCCATACACACATGAATTATCCGGAACCGAAGTGGAATTAATCTTTGAGAGAGCATTGCTGGGCCGGGCGACGCAGCAAGATGCCGATCTGTTCACGGCTCATGTTTTGATGGAGATGGCCAGGATGAGCGTGAAAGATGATTTGGTCATGCAGATTCATCCGGGATCGTTCAGAAATCACAACCGGTTTATCTTGCGCAGATTTGGCGCAGACAAAGGGTGTGATATCCCGGTTCAGACGGAATACACAAAAAATCTTTATGAATTACTCGACAAATACGGGGATAATCGTAAATTCACACTCATTGTGTTCACGCTGGATGAATCTGCTTATTCACGGGAATTGGCGCCGCTGGCGGGCCATTATCCTGCATTGAAATTGGGCCCGCCCTGGTGGTTTCATGACAGCATCGAAGGGATGACCCGCTTTCGCCGGTGTGTGACGGAGACAGCGGGAATTTACAACACCGTAGGATTTAACGACGATACGCGGGCTTTTCCGTCCATCCCGGCGCGACACGATCTGGCGCGGCGGATGGATTGTAATTATCTGGCCGGTCTGGTTGCCAGGTATATCATCGATAAGAATGATGCCCGGCAGATGAGCCGCCAACTGGCCTACGATTTAGTGAAGAAGGCTTATAAATTGGAGGGATCGTTTGATGTCGTATCTTGATCAGATGTTCGGTTTACCGGGGAAAGTGGCCATTGTGGTAGGCGGCGGCGGCGTGTTGGCCGGTGCCATGGCGGAAGCGCTGGCACAAGCAGGGGCAGACGTGGTCATTGCCGATCTGAATTATGAGAACGCGGCGCAAAAAACGGATCAGTTAAAAAGAGAATTTCAGGCCCGGGCGCTGGCTGTGGAGATGAATGCCGGTGAGAAAACAGAAATAGAAAAGGCTCTTGAAGTGGTCATGAATGAATTTGGCCGTATTGATATTGTAATTAATGCGCCCGGCATCAATTCTTCCACGCCGTTTTTTGAAATCGGTGAAGAAGAATGGGAAAAAATACTCTCCGTGAATTTAACCGGCATGTTTCTGGTTTGTCAGATTTTTGGCAAACAGATGATCGAACAGGGTGAAGGCGGCAGTATCATCAATATTTCTTCCGCTTCGTCGGGACCGCCGTTGTCGAAAGTGTTTACGTACGGCATTTCCAAAGCCGGCGTGAACAATTTGACACAGTTTTTAGCGCGGGAGTGGGCGCAGGAGAAGGTGCGTGTCAATGCCATTGCGCCCGGTTTTTTTCCGGCGGAACAAAACCGAAAGATTCTCAACAAAGACCGTATCCAATCGATCTATCAGCATACGCCGATGAAACGCTTCGGCAAACCGGAAGAACTGGCCGGAGTCACTCTATGGCTGGCTTCCGGGCAGGCATCTTCATTTGTGACCGGCGCAATTATCCGCGTGGACGGCGGTTTTACAGCCATGACAATTTAAGAAAGGAGGAAAAATGCAAAATATTGGCGTAGTCGGTTTGGGCGTCATGGGACAGAATCTTGCGCTCAACATTGAACGCAACGGGTATACCGTTGCCGGTTTCGATCTGAACACAGAAAAAATGCGCGAAATCGCGCGTAAATTTAAAGAGAAGAATATCTTCTTTGCTACAGATTTTTCCAAATTTGTAGAACTGTTGGAAAAACCCAGAAAGATTCTGATGATGGTACCGGCAGGCAAGCCGGTTGATGATGTGATTTCACAATTAAAGCCGTTGCTTTCTCAGGAAGATATTTTAATCGACGGCGGAAACTCATTTTTCAAAGATACGGAGAAGAGATTTTCGGAACTGCAATCTTTGGGAATCCATTACATCGGAGCCGGCGTGAGCGGAGGAGAAGAAGGCGCGCTTTGGGGGTCTTCCATCATGCCCGGGGGCGCGCCGGAAGCTTGGCCCCAGGTTAAGCCGTTTTTGCAAGCTGTCGCCGCAAAAGCAACGGATGGAGTTCCCTGTTGTGACTGGATTGGCGCCGGCGGTGCCGGGCATTTTGTGAAAATGGTGCATAACGGCATCGAATATGGTGATATGCAAATGATTTGTGAGGCGTATTTTTTGATGGAGAAGGCATTGGGGCTTTCACCTGAGGAGATGTATGATATTTTTAGTCGATGGAATTCCGGCGAATTGAACAGCTATTTGATAGAAATCACCGCACATATTATGAAACGGAAAGATCCGGAAACCGGCAAGCAGATGATCGATGTTATTCTGGATACGGCGGGCCAGAAAGGTACGGGAAAATGGACAAGTCAGATTGCACTGGATTTGGGAGTACCGGCACCAACCATTGCCGAATCCGTTTTTTCCCGCACTCTCAGTGCAATCAAAGAACAACGGCTCAAGGCAGCCGAAGTGCTGCGCGGCCCGGTCATCAAATTTGACGGGGACAAAAATGAAATGATTAAACTGATACGACAGGCTTTATATGCGGCAAAAATCTGTTCCTATAGTCAGGGATTTCAATTGATGAAGGCGGCTTCGGAAGAATATAATTGGCATTTAAAATACGGCGCGGTGGCCTCCATCTGGCGGGCCGGGTGCATCATTCGCGCGCAATTTTTAAATAAAATTAAAACTGCATTCGACAATAATCCCGGTTTGGATAACCTGCTGTTGGATTCTTACTTTAACGAGGCGATTCAGAAAAATCAGATGGCCTGGCGCAAAGTTGTCGCTTTTGCCGTGGAGCAGGGTATTCCGGTGCCGGCATTCAGCAGCGCATTGGCCTATTACGACAGTTACCGCAGCAAAAGACTGCCGGCAAATTTACTGCAGGCACAGCGTGATTATTTCGGCGCCCACACTTATGAAAGACTGGATAAACCGCGCGGGCAATTCTTTCATACGGAATGGCAGAAGGAAGAATCATGATTTACAGTAAAGGTTCAGTATCGGAAATATTGAATGAGAAACAGATTACCGAAATTTGTACAGATGCATTTGCCTCACAAAATCTAACCGGTAAAAAAATTCTGGCTATCATTCCGGATAATTCCCGTACTGCTCCCGTCGATATTATGTTCCGTGTGATTACCGACCTTTTGGCCGAACGGGTGAAACGACTCGATTTTCTGGTCGCGTTGGGTACCCATCCACCGTTATCTGACGATGCAATCAATAAACGGGTGGGCATTACCTCCCGGCAAAGAAAAGAAAAATATACCGGAGTGCGTTTTTTTAATCATAATTGGCAGGATAAAAATCAATTAACAAAAATCGGTGTTATCAGCGAAGAGGAAACGGAAAAGCTTTCCGGCGGTCTGATGCGGCAGAAGGTGGATGTTACCATCAATAAAATGGTGTTTGAGTACGATCTGCTGATGATAATCGGGCCCACATTTCCCCATGAAGTCGTTGGCTTTTCCGGCGGTAACAAATACCTGTTCCCCGGCATTTCGGGACAAGAGATCATCGACATGTTTCACTGGCTGGGGGCGCTGATCACTAATCCGGTCATCATCGGCACTAAATACACGCCGGTGCGGGCTGTGGTGGATAGGGCGGCGGCCATGGTTGCGGTGGAAAAAATCTGTCTCAGCCTGGTGGTGAAAGACGATGATTTGGCCGGACTGTTCATCGGCAGTCCGGAAGAAACCTGGGCCGCGGCTGCCGATCTGTCGGCTCAGCTTCATGTGATTTACAAGAATAAGCCGTTCCGCCGCGTGTTGTCCTGCAGTCCGCCCATGTATGATGATCTGTGGACCGGTGGAAAATGCGTTTACAAACTGGAACCGGTGGTTGCGGACGGCGGAGAGTTGATTATTTATGCGCCGCATATCAAAGAAGTATCGGTGGCGCATGGTAAAATCATCGAAAAAATTGGCTACCATGTGCGGGATTATTTTGTTCGGCAGATGGTTCGGTTCAGGGATATCCCCGGCGGAATCATGGCTCATTCCACCCATGTGAAGGGGATCGGAACTTATGAAAATGGAGTGGAGAGTGCACGGATCAATGTGATTCTGGCCACCCAAATTTCCAGAACCGTGTGCAAAAAAATCAATTTGGGTTACATGGATCCCCATTCCATCAGCATTTCCGACTGGCAGAACCGGGAGGATGAAGAGATCCTTCATGTGCCCAAAGCCGGAGAGATACTGTATCGGTTGGAGAATGATCCGTTTAGAAAATAATTGTGAATAGTCGAAGTGTTTTAGCTTTTATGTAAGGCGACGAGATTCATCGCCTTACAATTCAGATTGGAAGACTTTACTTAAAACCTGAATTGAGCGATTCTCTTGTTTTTGAGCTTGTTTTCGTTACTAAACGGACTTTCATTTTTAATGCAAATCCGGTTGGCAATTCAGCGAATCGCCCTACAATTACTCAATTCAGGTAAAAACAAACTTTTGCAGTGTGATAATATATATTAACGCAAAGGCACCGGAACACGAAGATATCATAAATTGAAAGTTGTTTTACACGCCCCGTATCTCCATTCAAGGGTGGACTACTATTGTCCCTCCTTGAGGTGAGTACGGGGTGTGTTCCTTCAACCTCGATCTGGCTGAATAAGTTACGAAGGACTAAAATATTACTCCAACAAATGATAATCAGGAGGAAAAACCGTATGTCCGATCCGCAAGATGAACTGCGTAACCTGGAGCCGAAACATGAGTATTTAATCGCCATCGATTCAGATGGCTGCGCCTTCGATACCATGGAAATAAAACATAAAGAATGTTTTATCCCGAACATCATAAAATACTGGGACTTGCAGCCGGTCTCCAAATATGCCCGCGCGGCAGCGGAATTTGTCAATCTATATTCCAAATGGCGGGGGATCAATCGTTTTCCGGCGCTGACCAAGACTTTTGATCTTCTCAGCGATTGGACGGATGTGCAAAGAAGAGGCGTGCAAATACCGGAAGTAAAAATGTTTCGGAAATGGATTACCCGGGAATCTAAGTTGGGAAATCCGGTTCTGAAAGAGGAAGTGGAGAAAACCGGCGACCCGGTTTTACGTCGGGCGCTGCAATGGAGCGAGGCCGTGAATGCCGCCATTGCAGAAATAGTGCATGGAATTCCTCCATTCCCTTATGTGCGTGAGAGTCTGGAAAAAATATCAAATCACGCGGATATTATCGTTTGTTCCGCCACACCCATCGAAGCGCTGCGGCGTGAATGGCGGGAACATGATATTGCCCGGTTCACCCGGGTTATCGCCGGTCAGGAATTGGGCAGTAAGAAAGAGCACATTCATCTAACTGCAGACGGAAAATACGATCCCGAAAAAGTATTGATGATTGGCGACGCGCCGGGGGATATGAAAGCCGCAAAAGCCAACTTTGCCGCATTTTTTCCTGTCAATCCCGGCGAGGAAGAAAAATCATGGGAACTGTTTTTCCGTGAAGGCGCGGAAAAGTTTTTTAGCGGAAACTATACCGGTAATTTTGAAAAAGGCTTGATTGCCGAATTTGAAAAACGGTTACCGGAAATTCCACCATGGAAAAATAAATAGAAAAGAGTAACAATTTAACGGGAATCCATTGCTGCCCTCAAGTAGATTCCCTGTCTGCAACAGGCAGGCGGCTTAAAGACTGCCTGCCTGTGCAGACAGGCCGGGATGACAATATTGTGGGTATTTTTGGACAGACTCTAAATAGTTGCCGACAATTTATATTCTCCAATTTCTCTGCGTCTCTGCGTTAAAAAACCGGCGTTCTGAAATGCAGAGATGCAGAGAGCATAAAGGATGCAGCTTTTTATCAAAAAACTAAAGTGTTACGAATAATAAAACCCGGACTGAGCGTTGACAACAGTATTTTTATTGGCAAAAATAAAAGATTCTTTGTAAACTTTGGTAAGTGGATTTCAAAAAAAGACAATCTTTTTCGGTTCGGTTATGAAAAAATATGTGAGCATAATTTTTCTTTTACTGTCGGTTACAATAGGTCATGCGCAAAAAGTGGATACAACTGTAAGCAATAATTCCGGCAAAACGGCTAAAACCTACGCAGAAATTTACCGCACAGAAATGACGGATTCGACAAAATCATTTTTACATTTTAAACAACCCGTTTATAAAGGGATTCCGCCGATCACCATGCCGTTATATTCACTTTCCGACAGACAGAAAAGGTTTGGTTTCAGCATAGGTGTGGAACGGGTTTATTCGGATGCTCTGAATAAAAATTGGACCGAAGTGACACTACCGGCGAATCACACCAAATATAATCTGGATTATTATTATTTTCGCCGGTTACAGCCGCTCTTGCCGATAATTCCCGCGCCGGGTAAAAAGGAAAACCCTCTTTCCATTTATAAATATAACCTGCCCAATCGACATGAGTTTGAAATTATGGAACTGCTTTGGGGAAAAGAAGATGTGACGGATACCACACTTTATTCCTGTCTGGATACCACCATGCATGTTACCTTCGGGCAATTGAACAGAATATTGGCGACAATGGTGAAAAAGAAATTGGTTTCCAGAAAAATTGTTTCTCCGAGAAATGAATTCAACCTGTATGGCGTGATGATCGAGATGAGCATGAAAAATCGCAGAAATCGCGTGTATGAATATCAAAGCCGGGTAAACAAGAAAATGATGAAAAAATTTATCGATGCAAACGCCTATCTGTTTAAGTCCGGTTCATCCATTGTCAATATCAAACAATTGCATGCAGCTTTGCATGACAGCAGTCTGCTATATGACCTGGAGCGGAAAATTAAGACGAATAAAAATCAATAATCATGCGAAAATATATCCGCCATCCTGTCAATGTTCCCATCCAATATCGCGTTTCAGGAAAAAGCAAAACCGGCACAAACTACACGAAAAATATTAGTTTGGGAGGACTCTGTTTTACTTCGGAATCCTGTGTGGATGAAGATGTAATACTGTCTATAAAAATACCGGTCATCAAACCGGAATTCACCGTGGAAGGACAGGTAGTCTGGTGCCAGGAACATGGCCAAAATGTAGAAATCGGCGTGAAATTTTTGTATCCCGGCGACAGTTTTAAAACGAGAATGATTGAACAGATTTGTTACATCAAGGAGTATCAGAAGATGGTGAGAAAGGAGCAGGGCAGAAATCTTACTGACCGGGAGGCCGCGCTGGAATGGATAGGGAAATATGCAAAAGATTTTCCACAATAGAACATAGAAACTGGCAGGATAATTTGGATAAAAGGGGAGAACCGATCACGGGGAATTAGCTTGTTCAAGGATTACAGGCTATAGAGATTAATCTGGCGGTTATTAACACCCTGTACTCCCCTCAAGGGGGGATTTTTTTGAATCGGGGGTACGGGGAGTGTGAGACATTTGAACCAAACAAATGGATTAAACAGAATTGAAATATTTTAGTCTTTGGAATAATTTGCAGGTCGATTCGGCGAATCGACCTGCATTTTTTGTTTTATTCAGGCCGTTACAATCCCGATGGGAGGCCTGGTTTTCCAGGCGCCTCTGGTGAAATCGGGAAATTCTACCGGTTTGCTGTGGTTGGCGACGGATATTTCGCTCAATTCGGTAACCACGCTCAAAGAGGCGGCATCGTACACATCCATATCCAGCGGTTTTCCCTCGCGTAAATTTTTAATCAAACGGTAATCCTCGATGTAATCCATGCCGCCGTGACCGGCGCCTTTGGCGGCATCGTTCAGCACTTTCCAAAGCGGGTGCTCAAACTCTTCCCGGTATGCTTCCATATCTTCCCAGCGGTCGCGGGGACTTCTGCCTTCCACATAAACCTGATTCGGCCATCTCCGGGCGACGCCTTTGGTGCCCTGCACAAGAATTTTTCTGGAGTAGGGACGGGGAGAAGAGCATTCATGGAAAAGTGTGATGGTTTTGTCCTTTTTCGTGCGAATCAGGCTGATATTAATGTCGCCCAGGGCAAATTTCTGTTTGGCCCATTTGCTGTCGGGACCGTATTTTTCGGCGGCGAAAAGATTGAGGCCAATGGATTTGCTGCTCATGGAAACCAGATAGTCGAACTGATCCCCCCGGTTGATGTCCATCATCTGGGCGATGGGGCCGAGACCGTGAGTGGGGTAGAGGTTGCCGTTTCGCTTGATTGAATGGGCGGTACGCCAGAGCGCTTCGCCTTTTGCTTCAAAGTTGAATTTAAGCGCGCGCAGGTCGTGCAAGTACCCGCATTCGCCATGAATGATTTCACCCAGCAATCCATTTCGCACCAGATTCAGAATCAGCAATTCCGGCCGGTCGTAGTTACAGTTTTCCATCATGACGGCGTACCGTTTTGTGTGCTCGGAAGTTTCTACCAGTTTCCAGCAATCATCGATGGTAAAAGCTGCAGGTACTTCCGTGGCGGCATGTTTTCCCGCTTCCATGGCGGCCACAGCGACCGGCACGTGCCATTCCCAGGGTGTTGCGGTGTAAACCAGGTCCAGATCATCGCGTTCGCACAGATTCTTAAAATCGTATTCGCCATTGGAGTAACCGTCGGGTTTTTTGAAGCCGGCGCCCGTCACAATTTTTTGTGCGCGCCGCACTCTTTCCGGTATTAAATCACACACCGCATGGATTTCACAACCCTCGATGCGCACCAGATTCCGCACATGCGCCGTGCCCATGCCGCCAACTCCCACATAACCGATCCTTACTTTTTCAATGGGTGGAGCTGAAAATTCGGCAAAAGTACTGCTATGCCGGGTCGGTTTGGAACAGCTCATGTCCATCCCGGCAATGGTGGCGCCCAGTCCGGCTGCAGCACCGATTTTGAGAAAATCCCTGCGATTGAAACCGTTGTTTTCGGTAACTTCATCTTTCATCTTTTTTTTCCTTCATTTGTGATTAATTGATTTATTCAAGAGATGCTGATTCAAAAAAAAGATAACTTCAGACCTCGTTAAATCAGGTGTTTTATTGTTCATTAAATTCTTGTTTACTAGTCAATTGTGAGAAAATCCATGAATAATTGAACACTGCATTTTTGACTTTAAACTAAAAAACAAGTACTTACGCAATATATAGTGCAAATTCATGATGATTTTTGTCCGGTTATTCAAACTAATATTTATCAAATTTAACGAGGTCTGAACTTGTAACTATTCAGGATAAAATATGATAATTTTGGTGTAACATTTTAGTCCTTTGAAAAACTGTGGCTTAGGAATATTTATACGAGTTACAAAGATGTCATTCCGAATTATCCGCTTGAGGCGGAATGAGGAATCTCATACCTTTGTGATGAGAGATTTCTCTCTTCGCCCCGATAAAAACCATCGGGACTCCGTTCGAAATGACATTTATGACTCTGTTGATTAACTCGTTATTTAAAAAGTAAAATCTACATATTGTGTTATTTGTTATAGTAAATGTCATTATACAGCAACTCCTCTGTAAAAATAGGACTTAATCAACAGAGTCATTTATTATGATAAAATTTAGTGCTAACAACAAGTCTTCTTTTTTTCAAAGAATTAAAATGGTACGTTTTGGTCAGTAGTTTCCAGTTAGGTTTTGCTATTCTTAGCCTCGTGGTGAACCACGAGGCTAAGAATAGAAAGGACGCTAAAGCGGCCTGCGTTGTAAGCGTTCGCCTAAGAGGGACGCTTCCTATTCTTAATCCCGTAGTTCACTGCGGGGGGCGAGCCTTGTAAGTTAGAATACTGCAATAATATAACCGGAAACTACTAAATTTTTGTAGTTTTTTTACACCCCCCGTACTCCCCTCAAGGGGGGAATATAATAGTCCCCGTTTGAGAGGGGTACGGGGGGTGTTTTTTTACCCAAACTGAATAGGCATGACAGCTGTCTTTACTTTTCCCATCAGGATTCTTTTTCTTTTTTTGGCTTTTCCTTTTCTTTTTCTTCCGGACGTTGCAATAGTTTTTGTCTCTCTTTCAGATGTTCCTTCAGTTTCAGGTAGGGAACGCCTTCACTGAGCCATTTAGGCGCCGGTTTTCCTTTCAGATAATGATCAAAAAATTCCAGCATGCGCACTGTGTAATCCTTCAGATTTTCCGGTTTGCGTAAGCCGTGATTTTCACCTTTGTATTCCAACATTACTACAGGTTTGTTCAGCCGCCGCAAGGTGTTGAAATATTCGATGCCCTGATTCCAGTCAACCGCGCCGTCTTTGTCGTTATGGAGAATGATCAACGGTGTTTTCACATTTTGTGCATAGTAGACCGGAGAATTCCGGGTGTACGCTTCTAAATTATCCCAGTACCCACCCTTAAACCGGCCCTGACTGCTTTCGAAAATAGGTTGATCGGCGGAACCGGAATTCCAGTAGATTGAGCTGTACATGCTAATCATGTTGGTCAGCGGTGCGCCGGCAAATGCGGCCTTGAATGTTTCCGTTTGGGTTACCAAAAAAGCCGTTTGGTAACCGCCCCAGGAATATCCGTGCAAACCGATGGCATTTTTATCCACAACCCCGGTAGCCACAGCGGCATCGATGGCGGGAAGAACACACCAAACGGCCGACATGCCCGGATCGTTGATTTTATAAGTGATATCCGGCATCAGTACAGCGTAACCATGACTGGTGTAAAAGGCCTGGTTAAAACCGCGCACGCGCGGCGCCGGATAGCGGTTCAAACTCTGTGAAAGTTTTTCATAAATATAAACGATGGTGGGATAGCTTTTTCCTTCCTGGTAGTTTGCCGGCAGAAAAAGAGCAGCCTGGAGTTTTTTACCGGTTTTGCTTTTATAGTTGACCAGCCGTGCTCCGGAGCACCAGAGAAAATCTTTTTGCTGCGGATTGGCCCCGGTAATTTTCCTGCCGTTCTGCAGCGATTTGTCGGCTGCATAATAATCGGGATAATCTTTATATGTCTGTTTGGTGTAAAGAAACAGATCCGTCTTTTTGGCTTTCATTAATCCGGAAAAAACTGCATTATCCCACAATAACATTTTAGCTCCCGGTTTCTTTGCGCTGATCCGGGCGATGCCGCCTTTTTTTGTCCATTCGCCGTAAGCCGTTACATAATTTGGTACGCTCAGATCAAAACCTTTTTCTTCAGGATCCAAACGGAACCGGCGCCTGTAGCGAATCTGTTCCGATTTACCATTGCCTGTGAGATTTACACTTTTCCCGCCGTGAACCGGCACGTTCCAGATATCCCAATTATCGGAGAGGAGAACAGATTTGCCGCCTTTACTCCAGCCAAGCGGCCTTGTTGGCGGGTTGATAACATTGTGGTCGTCTTCTGTGTTGATGAAAGAAGTGGGGACGTTTTTGGTGATATTGTAATGCTTTCCTGTGCTCATTTCATAAGTGAAGAAATTACAGTTTTTGTAATACAGGTAATGAGTGCCATCCGGAGATGGAAAATAAGCCCAACGGGATTTTTTTAGAATAAGGTCCCGTTTTCCCGTTTTCAGATTGATAGCGTAAACATCCTGATAATGACGTCCGTCCAGGTTGCCCATCCGCTGATAATCCCGATTGTCGTAGCCGATTGCCCAGCGTTGCTTTGGCGCTACGGAAACAGTGCGCAGTTCGTCGTCGGCAATGCGAATGAACTTTTTATCTTTAACGTGATAAATGCAAAGATAATTGTAATTTTTATCCCGGCTTTCCTGAACCCACTGCTGCGATTGCATTCTCTTGTCCAGCCAGTGCCAGATCACCATATCCGGCAGTTTTTCGTCGTCTTTTTTAGCATTTTTAACCGAAGCTTTTTTCTCTTTATCCTTTTTCACCTCTTTTTGATCCCCTTTTTTATCCGTTTCCGTTTTCTTTTTATCTAATTTTTTCTTGTCGGTGTCTTTCTCTTTGATTTCGTGAATGCCGAAGATAAATGCCGACAGATCATCCGTCCAGTACGGCTTCCTCGCCGGGCTGACGGTCATCTTTTCCGGAAAATGATCATCTTCCGCCGGATCGTAAATGAATTTTTGCAGAGCGGCTTTTTTGAAACTTTTGAAGCCGATAACGCTGTACAATTTGTCCTTGAAGTCATCGTCTTTTTTTCCTTTCAACATGGTTAAAGCGTCGCCTTTTTCGGTCCAGTTCAGACTTTTGTATTCCGCTTCATCGCTTTCCAGCGGGGTAATTACGCCGGTTTTCATGTTGCGGATTTGCACGCCGTTTCCGCTTTTATCAAAAGCGTCGATGATCCATGCCAGAAAAGTTCCTTTTTTGTTGAAAGAGAATTCGGCAACATTACCAATATTAAGCGTCTTTCCCGAGGCTAACTCGTAAAGCAGCAGGTCCGAACCTTTCCATTTCTCTTTTGCTTTGCTCTGACTCTCCGCCACATATTTTTGCATGGCCAGCCAGTCCGGATTTTCTTTGGAGAAGGAGAAACGTTTTATCTTTTCGAATTCGGTTTTTTCACCGGTTTTTAAGTTGATCAAAGCAAGTTTGTTGTACGCTTTTTCCTTTTGTTTTTTCAATTTTTCCAATTCTTTAAATTTCGGCAGGATAGAAAAAGCCGCCCAGCGGGAATCATCGGAAAAAGCGATTCTGGAGCCGGATGAACCCACAGCAAATGTATCCGCTTTGGTGCCCGGCAAATTTTTGATGATTACCTGTCCATTTCCTTCGGCGGGAAATATGCCGTAGGCAAGCCACTCGCCGTTGTTTGAAACAACCGTGGAACGTATGCTTTTCCATTCCAGCATATCCGGAATTTCCAGCATTTTCGGTTTGGGTTGATCCTCTGCCCAAAGTGTAAATATTGGCGCCAGCAAAGTCAACAGGATAACAGATGGAATGGTTCGTTTCCACATTTTCATAAGAAGGTTTCCTCCTTTTCAATGGGTGATTAGGTAAATTAAATTAGTTAAGGTTTGTTCATCATTTATGAAGTTGTTGTTGAAAAATTAGTTGAATATTAAAATAAACATTCCATGTAAAATATCAAAATGAAAATGAAAATTTATTAAAAAAGCTTCGTAACTATTCAGGTATACCGGTTTCCTGTTGTTTTAGTTCTCGTTGTTAATTAAAATTACCAGGTAGACCGTTCCAGGATTATATTTGCAACGCATAAATCACACCACTATATTCTTCTGACCCGAATTGAGCGATTCTCATGTCATTCCGTAGGAATCTTGTTGGTTTAGTGCACAGAACTAACAAGATTCTTTCCCGCCTGCGGTCGGGCAGGCAGAATGACAAAACTCTTTGGGTGGTTGTTTCAAACTAAGAATCGCTCAATTTAGGTCTGATTAATATTTGCAACAAAATATTACCGGTTCCATGTTTTCTTCGTCAAGGTATTTTAGAATACTTCGCTTCAAAATTTTTCGAGTTCCTTCAAATCACAAAAAAGGTATTGATTATTATCCATATTTTTTTAACTTAACCTTGTTTATAAATTACCGGAAAGATTGTATTAATTATTTATAAAATATGAAATTGAAAATTACAACGCAACAGATAAAACCCAAAAAAGAATTTGGAGATCAAACATGAAAAGAAAAATGGTGATGATCGATGGTAACGAAGCGGCAGCTTATGTCGCTCACAAAACAAACGAGATAGTTGCTATTTATCCGATTACACCTTCCTCGAATATGGGAGAATGGGCTGATGAATGGTCGGCGCGAGAAATAAAAAATATTTGGGGTACCATTCCTTCGGTAACGGAAATGCAAAGTGAGGGCGGCGCTTCCGGAGCGGTTCACGGTGCGTTACAGACAGGCGCCCTGACAACCACATTTACGGCATCCCAGGGGCTTTTACTGATGATTCCCAATATGTTCAAAATTGCCGGTGAATTAACCGCCACAGTTTTTCATGTTGCCGCCCGGACCATAGCCACTCATGCGCTCTCTATTTTTGGTGACCACAGCGATGTGATGGCCACACGAGCGACAGGTTTTGGTCTGTTATCGTCAAATTCCGTGCAGGAAGTGATGGATTTTGCACTAATTGCACAGGCGGCCACGCTGAAAGCCAGGCTGCCGTTTGTGCATTTTTTTGACGGTTTTCGCGTATCCCATGAGGTGCAAAAAATCGAACAGTTGACCGATGAAGACATGAAAGCGATGATCGACGATGAATTGGTTTTTGCTCATCGTTCGCGTGCACTCAATCCCGATCATCCTGTATTGCGCGGTTCGGCTCAAAACCCGGACGTGTTCTTTCAGGCACGGGAGATGGTCAACAAGTACTATTTAGCCTGTCCGGACATTGTTCAGGATGCAATGGACAAATTTGCCTCCATCACCGGCAGGCAATATCATCTATTTGATTACGTCGGGGCGCCCGATGCAGAGCGCATCATCATCATGATGGGATCCGGGGCCGAAGCTGCTTCCGAAACCGTGGCATATTTACAGGCTCAGGGTGAAAAAGTTGGTTTGTTGAAAGTACGCCTGTTCCGGCCTTTTTCCGTCAAACATTTTGTCGATTCGCTACCTGAAACGGTTAAAAAAATTGCCGTGCTGGACAGAACCAAAGAACCGGGAGCCTCCGGTGAACCGATGTATATGGATATCGTCAATTCATTAAATGAAGCACAAACAGATGATTTTTTACCGTTGGCAGCCATGCCGCGAGTCGTAGGCGGACGTTACGGTTTATCATCCAAAGAATTTACTCCTGCCATGGTGAAAGGCGTTT
Organism: uncultured Deferribacteres bacterium; assembly: GCA_913009825.1. GTDB lineage: Bacteria > Zhuqueibacterota > JdFR-76 > JdFR-76 > DREG01 > DREG01. The sequence goes on along the minus strand of CAJVYQ010000013.1, from coordinate 25,126 downwards.
TGGATGAATTGAAAAAAGATAAACCGAAAAATCATTTTACCATTGGCATTTACGACGATGTCACGAACACCAGCCTTGAATATGATCCCAAATTCAGCATCGAAAAAGATAATGTGGTTCGCGGCTTATTTTACGGTCTGGGTTCTGACGGAACCGTGGGCGCCAATAAAAATTCAATTAAAATTATCGGAGAGGGAACTAATAATTACGCCCAGGGTTATTTTGTTTACGATTCGAAAAAAGCCGGCGCAGTTACCGTTTCCCATCTTCGTTTCGGCCCGGCACAGATTCATTCGTCCTACCTTATCAGTAATGCTAATTTCATCGCCTGCCATCAGTTCAGTTTTCTGGAAAAATATGATATGCTGAAGAATGCCCGGGAAGGCGCGGTGTTTTTATTGAACGCTCCTTATAATAAAGATGAAGTATGGGATAAAATCCCCCGCAAAGTTCAGCAACAAATCATCGACAAAAAGTTGAAATTTTATGTGATCGATGGCTATGAAGTCGCTAAAGCCACCGGGATGGGCGCCCGGATTAATACCATCATGCAGACCTGTTTTTTTGCCATTTCCGGTGTGCTGCCGAAAGACGAAGCGATCGATGCCATCAAGCAGGCTATCAAAAAGACGTACGGCAAAAAAGGTGAAGAAGTTGTTCAGAAAAATTTTCATGCTGTAGATCAGTCATTAGCAAATTTGCACAAAATTGACATCCCTGCTAAAGCAACCGGCACCATCGAAATGCCGCCTGTTGTTTCCGAAAAAGCTCCCGAATTTGTGAAAAATCTAACGGCAAGAATCATGTCGGGTGACGGAGATGATCTGCCTGTGAGCGCTTTTCCTGAAGACGGTACATTTCCGACGGCCACAACCCAGTGGGAAAAAAGAAATATCGCCATGGAAATTCCGGTATGGGAACCGGAAATCTGTATTCAGTGTGGCAAGTGTGCAATGGTTTGTCCCCATGCATCAATTCGGATTAAAGCATTTGCTGCCCAATATGTGGATGATGCACCGCCCACATTTAAATCGATGGATTACAAAGGCAAAGAATTGCCGGGTATGAAATATAATATCCAGGTGGCCCCGGAAGATTGTACCGGATGCGGGCTTTGTGTGGATGTCTGTCCGGCGAAGGATAAACAACGGATCGGTTTTAAAGCGCTGAATATGGCGCCGCAGATTCCTTTACGCAAACAGGAAAGCGAAAATTGGGAATTTTTCCTCTCTTTGCCGGAAGTTGATAGAAACGAGGTGAAAGTTGATACTATAAAAGGTTCCCAATTCCTGCAGCCGCTATTTGAATTTTCCGGAGCCTGTGCCGGATGCGGTGAAACCCCGTATATCAAACTATTGACTCAGTTATTCGGTGACCGGGCGGTGATTGCCAACGCTACCGGTTGTTCGTCCATTTACGGCGGTAATCTGCCGACAACCCCCTATTCCGTAAATGCAGAGGGGCGCGGGCCGGCCTGGAACAATTCACTTTTCGAAGACAACGCGGAATTCGGTTTGGGATTTCGTCTGAGTATCGACAAGCAAAATATCCACGCAAGAGAGTTGCTGACTGAATTGGCGTCTGAAATTGGTCAGGAACTTGAGAATGAAATTCTGCACGCCGATCAAAACACAGAAGCCGGGATTTCCGAACAACGGAAACGAGTGGAAAAACTGGAATCTATTCTTAAAGACAAGGATGGCGCAAAAGCCAGGCAGTTATTATCTCTTGCCGGATATCTTGTCAAAAAGAGTGTTTGGGTCGTCGGCGGCGACGGTTGGGCTTACGATATCGGTTACGGCGGTTTAGACCATGTTTTGGCATCCGGTAAAAATGTGAACCTGCTGGTTTTGGATACGGAAGTTTATTCCAACACGGGTGGCCAGATGTCCAAAGCTACACCGATGGCAGGTGTGGCGAAATTTGCCGCCGGTGGAAAACCGACTCCCAAAAAAGATCTGGCCATGCTGGCTATGACATACGGTTACGTTTATGTAGCAAAAGTTGCCATGGGTGCGAATGACCTGCAAACGTTGCGGGCTTTTCTGGAAGCCGAAGCTTACGACGGTCCGTCGATCATCATCGCATACAGCCATTGTATTGCCCACGGTTTCGATATGAGTAAAGGGATGCAGCATCAGAAAGCTGCGGTTGACAGCGGGTACTGGCCGATTTTCAGATACAATCCCGGGATGGCAAAAGAGGGTAAAAATCCGCTGAAACTGGATTCGCGAAAACCCAAAATCAATCTGAAAGATTACGCATATACAGAAACCCGGTACAAAATGTTAACCAAGTTAAAACCGAAAGCCGCCGGGGAATTGATTGAAAAAGCTCAGAAAGAGGTAACTTCACGCTGGGCGCTGTACGAGCAAATGGCTCAAATGAGTTATAAAAACGGTGAAGAATAAAAATATCATTTAAAAATAAATGAGGAAAATGATGGATTTAACGACAAATTATCTGAATCTGAAACTAAAAAATCCGGTTGTACCATCCGCTTCTCCGCTTTGCAAAGAATTGGCTAATATCAAAAAAATGGAAGATGCCGGTGCCGGTGCGGTAGTTATCCATTCTCTTTTTGAAGAACAGATCAATCAGGAAGCGGAAGAATTGGATCAATTTCTAACTGCCGGAACAAACAGTTTTTCCGAGGCTCTTTCTTATTTTCCGGTTGTCGGTGAATTCTCACTGGGCGCAGAAGAATATCTGGAACATATTCGCAAAGTGAAGGAAACAATATCGATCCCGGTAATTGGCAGCTTGAATGGTGTTTCCAAAGGCGGATGGATGGATTATGCCAAAGAGATTGAAGATGCCGGCGCCGATGCTCTGGAATTGAATATTTACTACATTCCAACCGATCCGGGTTTAACGGGGAATGACATCGAGAACATGTACATTGATGATGTCAAAACCGTAAAGAGCAGTGTAAAAATCCCTGTTGCTGTAAAATTAAGCCCGTTTTTTAGTAACGTCTCTTACATGATCCGAAAACTTGAAGAAGCCGGCTCAGATGGATTTGTTCTCTTCAACCGTTTCTATCAACCGGATCTGAATCTTGCGGAATTGCAGGTGGAACCGAAAGTCAATCTGAGTTCATCCGAAGATATCCTGCTTTCGCTCCGCTGGATCGGTATTCTTTATGGGCGAATAAAAGCAAGTTTGGCGGCAACATCGGGAATTCATACGGCAGAAGACGCGGTCAAGATGATCATGGTCGGCGCGGATGTCACCATGATGTGCTCCGCTTTACTCAAGAACGGAATTTCCCACATTCACACCGTGATCGAGAACATGTTAAACTGGATGGAGACGAATGAGTATGAATCGGTAGCGCAGATGAAAGGGAGTATGTGCCGAAAATCTATTGCCGAACCTGCCGCTTTCGAAAGGGCAAACTATATCAAGGCGCTCAATAATTACAAATATTGATCTGCTCTTTTATATTGATCCGTGGGAGACCCGAGAGTATTTCTGTTTTCGGGTCTTTTTTTATTTTTGGCCACAGAAAAGAAAAGCCGCCAAGATAATTGCATACAAAATTGTAACACTTTAGTTTTTTGAAAACAACAATTATCAGGCAACCTGTCCTTCCCTGATGTTTTTATCGGCCTGTGTGCAACAGACAGGCCGATAAAATCACTCGGAAATGACAGAAAAACGGAGTTTTCGGACAGACACTAAATAGTTGCCAACTGTTTTTATTCCCCAATTTTTTTTCAATTTCTCTGCGTCACCGCGTTTTAGAACGTTGTTTTTTAACGCAGAGGCGCAGAGGACGCAGATTTTGTCAAAAAACGCAAAATATTAGTCTTTTGAAAAACTATATTATATTTTTTTCCGGAATCAATAGCGCCCGGATTTCAAATTATATTCTCACATTTCACATGTCGTCGCTGCGCGACTTTTGTCTCTTTATCATTCCGAATACTACAAACATTTTGTCCCTAACGGGACTTGTGACACTGCTACTTTTGTTCACTGTTTTAAAACTTTGTGTCTTGGTGACTTGGTGGCTGAAGAATATTTCAGGTTAAAGAACTAAAATGTTACCCCAAAACTAAAGTAGTACACAAAATTAAATTGAGACTTCTATTTTTTTCTGTGGCAATTCAATTCTGCGGCCAATTTTTTTTTCTTGCTTCTTTTCCTGTCATTGCTTAATTTTTAATTATGGCAGACCAAAACTTATTATTGAACTCTAAAATTTGTAATTCTTTAATCAACCTTAACTTGAATACTGCTTTTTTCTTTTTGTAAAATTATCGATTTTGTTTCTCAGAACCCTGGTTGTTTTTTTTGTCTGAATAGATGGATTATTTTCGCAAGTAATCCTTGACGTACTCGTAAAAAGTTCTGAAAATTGAGAATGAATCTATATATGGCGCATGAATGAATGTATTCAGTACTATATGTTGATTGTATTTTTGACTTGTCAACTTTTTATGAGTTCATCATCCTTGTCTTTCATCAAATTGAAGGAGAAAAAATATGAAAAATATTTGGCTGAAACACTACGAAAAAACTGTTCCGGAAACCGTGGAGATACCGGAAGCTACTTATTACGATTTGTTAGTTGAAGCTGCGAGAGATTACCCGAATCAATCCGCTTATGGTTTTTTTGGCAAAACATTCACTTACAAACAGGTATTGGCTTATGTGGATCAATTTGCCGACGCTTTGTATGACATGGGGGTACGCAAAGAAACCCGTGTGGCCATTATGCTGCCGAATCTGCCGCAGTATCCCATTGTACATTTTGCGGTCATGAAATTGGGCGGCATCATTGTACCGACGAATCCTCTATATGTTGAGCGGGAGATTCAGTATCAGTTGAATAACAGCGGCGCCGAATATATTGTAATCCTGAATCTGTTATTTAACCGGGTGAAATCTGTTTGGAAAGATACAAAAATTAAAAATATTGTTGTGACCGGTGTGAAAGAATATCTGCCCGGACTGTTGAAATTGTTATATCCCATAAAAGAAAAAAAAGAGGGTAACTACGTAAAAGTGAATCCGGAAGAAGGGGTCTTCTTCTTTCAGGATCTGATGAAAAAGAAATACCGGCGTGCAGAAAAAGTGGACGTGAAACCCGATGATGTTGCCATGTTTCTTTACACCGGGGGCACAACCGGAGTGTCCAAAGGCGCCGTTCTCACCCATAAAAACTTAGTTGCCAATGCTTTTCAGACAAAACATTGGGTGACGGATATTGTTGAAGGGCAGGAAATGATCCTCTCGGCGCTGCCGTTTTTTCATAGTTACGGTATGACAACCTGCCTGCATCTGTCGCTTATCTCCAGAGCGAAAGCGATTTTAGTGCCAAGATTTGAAATTAAGATGATTCTGGATGCGATACAAAAGAATAGAGTGACAATTTTTCCGGGCGTACCAACCATGTATATCGCCATCAATAATTATCCGGAAGTAAAAAAATATAACTTAAGTTTCATAAAAGCCTGCATCAGCGGTGGAGCCGCATTACCCGTAGAAGTGCAAAAACAGTTTGAAGCAATTACCGGCGGCAGGTTGGTGGAAGGATACGGTCTTTCCGAAGCGTCGCCTGTCACACATGCAAATCCCATTCATGGGCTCAGAAAAGAAGGTTCCATCGGTATTCCGTTTCCATCAACAGATTCGATGATCGTAGATTCTAAAACATTGAAAGAATTACCCATCGGCGAAATCGGAGAACTGGCGGTGAAAGGACCGCAAATCATGAAAGAGTACTGGCAGCGCCCTGATGAAACTTCGCAGGTTCTCCACGACGGTTGGCTGTATACCGGTGATATGGCCAGGGTGGATGATGACGGTTATTTTTTCATCGTTGATCGTAAGAAGGATATGATTATTGCCAGCGGGTTCAATATTTACCCGCGGGAAGTGGAAGAGGTGCTGTTCCAGCATCCTAAAATTGAAGAAGCCGCCGTCGCCGGTATTCCGGACGCATACCGCGGAGAAACTGTGAAAGCTTACGTGATTCTCAAAGCAGGGCAAACGGCAACGGAAGAAGAGATCATCGAATTTTGCAAAGACAAATTGGCAAAGTTTAAGATACCCAAAATGGTGGAGATCAGAAAAGAACTGCCCAAAAGTATGATTGGCAAAGTTCTGCGCCGTGTATTGGTTGAGGAAGAGAAGAAGAAAATGGCAGAGGGAAAGAACAAGTAGTCTCCGGAAATTGGGTAACATTTTACTTTATTGAATAACGGTTTCTGTTTTTGTGTCCGGTTCAGAGTGTAAAACGTGGTTTGGCGCGAATGGGAGGGTGATTCGAGGGAGTAGTCTGTCTCATTACCGCCTGAGAATAAATCCTCAGGCTCAAAAGTGGCAGGACGCTAAAGCGCCCTTTAGGGTGCTTCCATATTTAATCCTGTTGCTTTAGCTTCAGGCGAATGTTAATTTTTACTCCTGTGATCGCTTACGAATATTCATCAACCATTGTAGATTATTCTCCAATTTTGCTGCTTTTACATTTTGGTGAATATTTATAATACGCTGTTATTACAGGACTAAGACCTGTTATTATTTTCTGGCATGAATATTGAACTTTATGAATAAAAAAGGATTATAAAATGTCAGACCGGAAAACTGTCTTTCCCCGTCAGCGTTATAACGGCACGGCAAAGTTTTAAAATATCATGGAACGCCTGTCTGCTGTAGATGGATGCGGGAAATCCCGCCTTTCCCGATGATACGTTTGACATGGTTATCGGCACATTTGTTTTTTGTTCAATCCCCCGTCCCTGGGCGGCTTTGCAGGAGATTCAGCTGATTCTCAAGCTGAATAGCAGACTGCTGCTAATGGAGCATATACTGCCGGAAAAGCGGGCGTTATGTTGGCCTTCTAAAAAATAAATGGTTTTGTTTACCCCAAAACAACCATCGTAATCATTCGCCGGACAGGAAACACGATTCAACAAAGCAAATTGCCAATTGTTTCTTCAGAAAACTTGCCGGCAACTGTTTTCAGACATTTTTAAGCGATCAATTATCCTGACCAAACCAAGGGAGGTATCTTAATGAATCGAAGAGATTTTTTTAAGGCTGGGGCGGTTGTCTCATCCATAGCTTTGGCGCCGCAGACCCTGTTGGCGCAGGAGACCAAAGCATCAAACCAAAAAAGACTGCCATCCGTATTAAATCCACAAATGGACGGAGACGTCAAAGTGTTCGAGCTTTTTGTCGACATTTACGGGCAGGAGCTGGTCCCCGGTTTCACATTGCACACTCTGGCTTTTAATAATCAGGTGCCGGGGCCGGAGATCCGGGTGAATCAGGGCGATAAAGTACGGGTAATTTTCAAGAACAAAACCGAGCTTAACCATACTATCCATTGGCACGGGCTGCACGTCCCCTGGCGCATGGATGGCGTTCCCTATGTTAACCAGATGCCGGTAATGCAGGGACAGCAGTTTGTATACGAGTTTGTCGCCGAACCCTATGGCACCCATTTTTACCATTGCCATTGGGGAACGCTGCTGCACATGCAGTCCGGCATGTACGGCAGTTTAATCGTCGAAAACCCGGATGACCCGGTCCAAAAACAGTTTCCTTATGAACGGGAATATACACTTCTCTATTCGGCGCATGACGTCAACTTTATCCGTAATGAACTGAACAGTATGCTGGAGCGGATGAAAGAACGCACCTATTTGATGAAGAACGGACGATTTAACAAAGAGCGTTTTGCCGTCTTTGATTCGAAAGAGGAATTAGTTAAAGCGGTAAAAAATGGCTATCAGCCGCCTTACGTGGTTAATCGCCGGGCGCCTGCTGAATTGCCGGAGCCAAACTGGTTTACGGTAAACGGCAAGTCCTATCCGTCTACGCCAAACCTGTACATCCGTGAAAATGAAAACATACGAGTACGACTGATCAACGGCGGCACGGAAGAACATTACCTGCATTTACACGGCCATGATTTCTGGCAGGTATGCGACGATGGTCTGCCGCTGCCGCAGCCGTGGCAAATGAATGCACTGCGCCTGAGTCCGGGCAAAACTCTGGACATCATCATCGAAGGCAAGAACCGCGGTATCTGGACATTTCATGACCACGACATACGCAAGGTCACCAATAACGGGCTGTACCCCGGCGGCAACTTGCTTGCTCTGGTTTATGAAGACATGCCGGCCGAAGAGGCTGACCCGGGCATGATGGCGAAAAAAATGGGCCTGACTTCGTTTCCCATCGTAGCACTGGACGAATAGGATAAAGAGGAGAATAAAATGAACATAAAATATAAATTATTGTCTTTCGCCCTCCTTGCGCTTGCGCCGGGGTTATTAAAGGCCCAGGTTGCGCCGGAGATTCAACTGGGTGCCCGCGGCGTCATGTCTTTTAATGTCGGCCGGACGCTGCAGGAAACGACGTCCGCCGTCAACGATTTTTCCGACACCGGCATTCTCTTGGGATTTCGACAGAAAATGTATAACCGCTTCCGCGGTCAACTGGTCATCGGAATGCAATTCCCGGACGCCGATTCTGATCTGGGGCAGGTGTTTTTTCACCAGACCTTTTTAAAGATAGAGGATAAAAGCAACATTTTGAAAATGGGACGGTCGCGGGTTCGCAGTGCGCTTATCGAATTTCCAACCTTGCGGGATGACGATGCACTTTATTTTACCGACGTGCTCAACCCGTTTTCATCCGGCGAAAACACAGAAGACAATCAGTATGGCAATGTTTTCGAAGCGGCGCATATTTTTGGACAGCGTACCTGGCTGCGGATTCACGGCGAACACTTTACAGAAACGCCGAAACCTCCGGCAACAACGGAAACCGATTTCAGTCTTAACGCTGCCGGCTTTTCCCTACAATACCGGGTGCCGGAAACGCAGATATGGAACCGGCCATTTCTGCAGCAACTGGGCGTGGGGTTCAACAATTTTTTGACCAACCGCTCCGGCTACGGCTCTCAATGGGACCAGGCCTTGAAAAATCTTTCCCTGTCAACGATTTTAAATCTCAAAAGAGACCCGGTGCATTTCTGGGATTTTCGGGCACAGGGGATTTACAATTTCGGTTTTAAAGAGGTCGATCAGATCGACGACTTTACTTCCATGACCCGAACCCGATCTTTATCGGCATTTGCATCGCTTCGTTATATTTATCGCAAACTGGAACGGCCAAGCTGGCAGGCGGCGATGTCCTTTGGCTATAAAACGTTTCCTGATTTGCTTACGACGTCGAACCAGGTTAAAAGCGTGGCTAATGTTTTTTATCGGTTGGGTGAAAATTTCGACATAGGCGCCCAGGTGCAATATGCACAAAATAAAGGCGAATTGAAAAACTTGCTGGGTAAACATGAAATCCGATTTCAGTTCGCGCTCATTTATGCCATCGACCGGCGCTGGAACAATCAATTTGACGACCGTGAATCTCTGTTGAATCTGGAGCACGGTTATATCCGATAGTTAAAAATGGAAATAACACAGAGAAAAAATCCAGGGGGGTGAATTAGCATGATGGATGAAATAGAATTTGGCGGCATGGGCCTGGGATGGCTGGTTTGGATCGCATTATCGAACCGGCGATCTGAGCCGTAGTTAAACTTGCCGCCGGCAGGTTTCAGGTCGCAGGTCCGCAAGCAATAGATGCTTTGTCAATTTTGAAAAATCGATATGCCGGGGGTGAACTAACCGGAGAAGAATTTGAAAAGATGAAAAAAGATGTGCGCTGACTGAGCGCAAATTGAAATCATAACATAAAAGGAGGTGTATCATGGTCAAAGACCCCGTATGCGGTATGCAGGTGGACGAAAAAACGCCTGCCGGAAAGAGCGAATATAAAGGCAACGACTATTATTTTTGCTCCCCCGGCTGCAAGGCTTCTTTCGATAAGGAACCGGAAAAGTTTGTCCTGAAGGACGATGAGCAATCCGGTCATCACCACCATTAACCAGCTCCCGGCCGGTTCGGCATTTGCTGTGACCGGCCGGGGACTAAAAACCCGGCTTGCTGTTTTTTCCTTTTCGACCATGATTTTTTTTTGTACACTTGCTGCCGTTGATTAGAGGATATAATACGGCCGGTGTAGAATATTCTACAACTTTTTCTTGTTGTCCTTACTCTTCATATTTTGGTTATATTTCTAAGTTATTAATTTTTTTGCAAAGAAGAACGAATGTTTTTGGGCACAAGTTTTGTCATAAGAAGTTAAAAAAGGAACACTATTATGCATTTATTGCCTGAGACGTCACTTCCCTGGCCAAGACGCCTATGATGAATATGAAACAAAACTATATAGTGTCTTAACGAAAAGTGGAAAACATGCATCTTGCTTGTTTTATAAACTATTTAGTTTCCTATTTTTTAATAAAATTATAATTCAAACAAGATGTTTGATATACAATTTAGATACTTTTCGTTCAGCCGCTATATACAGCAAGGCAGCATTTTGCACGAAGAATCGGATGAAAAACATTCACATTAAAAATCCTAATGGAAAGGAATAAAAATGGACGAGAATGAGCATCGACATCATAATCACAATCATCATCAACATGATGACATGGCGAACGATCACAGCAAGATGACACATGACCACAGTCAGCGTGGCGAACACGAACACGGCGCCGGCGGCGGTCATAGCCATCATGACCATCACGCCCACATGGTCGCCGATTTCCGCAAACGTTTCTGGATTTCACTCATTCTTACGATTCCGATTTTGCTGCTCTCCCCAATGATTCAAAGATTCCTGGGTCTCGGCACCGTGATGCAATTTCCCGGTTATGCATTCGTTTTATGGGCGTTTTCTACAGCCGTATTTTTCTACGGCGGCTGGCCCTTTCTGAAAGGGTTGGTCGATGAGTTGAAGAAAGCCACACCGGGCATGATGACCCTGATCGCCCTGGCCATATCCGTGGCCTATTTTTACAGCAGTTTTGTTGTCTTTGGCCTGAGCGGAAAATTCTTTTTCTGGGAGCTGGCCACGCTGATCGACATCATGCTCGTGGGGCACTGGATTGAAATGAAATCGATTATGGGCGCATCACGGGCGCTGGAAGAACTGGCCAAGCTGATGCCCTCCGATGCGCACAAGGTGATGCCCGACGGCTCTGTCGCCGATGTACCGCTGGATCAATTGAAATCCGGAGATCATGTGCTGGTTAAACCCGGTGAGAAAATCCCGGCCGACGGTGTTGTCGTCGATGGCGAATCATCGGTCAACGAGGCTATGCTGACCGGCGAATCCATGCCGGTGCATAAGACTGCCGGTAAGCCGGTCATCGGCGGCGCCATCAACGGCGAAGGCTCTATCACTATCGAGGTGCAGAGGACCGGCAAGGACTCGTTTCTGTCGCAGGTGATCGATCTGGTGCGCGAGGCGCAGGCGAGCAAATCGAAAACCCAGGACCTGGCCAATCGCGCCGCGTTCTGGCTGACGATCATCGCCATAGCCGGCGGAGCGGTCACACTGTTTGTCTGGCTGGCCATTATGCACAAGGACTTTGCCTTTGCCCTGGAACGTACGGTCACGGTGATGGTTATTACCTGCCCGCATGCATTGGGGCTGGCAGTGCCGCTGGTGGTTGCCGTATCCACGGCCATTTCGGCGCGCAACGGGCTGCTCATTCGCAACCGCACCGCTTTCGAGGCCGCGCGCAACATTCAGGCCATCATTTTTGACAAGACCGGCACCCTGACCGAAGGCAAATTCGGCGTAACGGACACCGTCCTCCTCGATGGCAAGTTAAAAGAAAAAGAACTGCTCGCCTATGCTGCATCGGTAGAGGCACACTCCGAGCATCCCATTGCCCAGGGCATTGTCGATTCCGCGAATGAAAGCTGGGATGTGAAAGATTTTAAAGCCATCCCCGGCAAGGGCGCCCACGGCGTTGTCAAAGGTAAAAAAGTAATGGTTGTCAGTCCCGGTTACCTGCGGGAAAACAATCTGAAAGTGAATAACAGTAAAATCGACGAACTGCATGCGCAAGGCAAAACAGTTGTTTATGTTTTGATCGACAATAAAGTGATGGGCGCCATCGCCCTGGCGGATATCATTCGCCCCGAATCCAAAGAAGCGGTAAAACGTTTGAAAGAGATGGGCATCCGCACGATGATGCTCACCGGCGATAACAAACAGGTGGCCAAATGGGTTGCCGACGAGCTGGGCCTGGACGAGTATTTTGCCGAGGTGCTGCCGCATGAAAAAGCGGCCAGGCTGAAAGAAGTGCAGGCCCGTGGTCTGACCGTGGCCATGACCGGCGACGGTGTCAACGACGCCCCGGCTCTGGCGCAAGCGGATGTAGGCATTGCCATTGGCGCCGGAACCGATGTAGCGGTGGAGACGGCAGATATTGTGCTGGTGCGCAGCAATCCCCTGGATGTGTTCGCCATCATTGGTCTGGCTAAAGCCACCTACAAGAAAATGGTGCAGAACCTGGTCTGGGCCACCGGCTACAACGCCTTTGCCATCCCGCTGGCCGCAGGCGTGCTGTACAAGCTTGGCATCCTGCTCAGCCCGGCGGCCGGCGCTGTGTTGATGTCTTTAAGCACAGTTATTGTGGCCATTAATGCGAGATTCTTAAAAATAGAAAAATAATAACAAAAGGAGACATTCAACATGAAACGGACAAAATATGCTTTCACCAAAACAGTCGATTTGAGTTTTGAAAAAGCCATTGAAAAAGTAACCGGGGAGCTGCAAAAAGAAGGCTTTGGCATTTTGGCGGATATTGACGTGCAGGCTACATTAAAGAAAAAACTGGATGTCGATGTCAAACCCTATAAAATTCTCGGCGCCTGCAATCCGCCCTCTGCCTACAAAGCTTTGCAGGCAGAGGAGCAGATCGGTTTGATGCTGCCGTGCAATGTTATTGTCTATGTGAATGACGACGGCGATACGGTTGTGGCGGCTGTGGATCCTGTGGCTTCCATGCAGGCAGTGGACAACGCGGACCTGGGCGATGTGGCGGAGACGATTCAGAGCAAGTTGGAATCGGTTATTAAACGGTTGTAGACAAGGACAAATCAGAAAGGGAATGGCATATTCTCGATTGTACCCGGTATGGATGTTTTTCCAGCGCCCCGCGAAGAGTTCTCGGGGCGCTTTTTTTGGAACGTAACTTTCCCACAGTCAGCTTTTATCAATCACCTGCCAGCATAAGCGGCGCACGCACATCCAGGAGGAGAAATAGCGCCTCCCTCCCGCTACTTACTCCACCAGCCCCGGTTGTTGCCGATTTGTAAATGATCAGGCTCGATTCATACATGATGCTCGGGCAGCATGACGGGGCCATCCGTGAGGTGGGGAATCCGGGACCCAAAATTCCAGCAACAGGCGTGTCCCGGGCCTTCGCACCTGCTCCAGCTCCCGACATCGATCCGGTGATGAACCCGAATGGCCAGCCAGAGATTGAGCATAATCCAGCCTCCGATCCGACATTCCGGGAAAAATTCTATTTGACATAAATAAAAAAGTGTTTATATTATAATTAAACGATTGTTTAATCATTTAACTTGGATGAGCACCCATGGCTCTTAATTCAAATTGTGATAGCTGTGAAATATTTTATGTTGATGAGCAAAAGGTCAAAGCCGTAGCCCAGTACCTGAGCAATAATGACAGGTCCGGTGATCTGGCGGAAATTTTTAAGGTTCTCAGCGATCCCATGCGCCTCAAAATCATTATGGCCCTGGACCGCGAAGAACTGTGTGTCTGCGATCTTGCCACCCTTCTGGGTGTAACCCGGCCAGCCGTATCCCACCACCTGCGAATACTCAGACATCTACGGCTGGTAAGGTATCGGCGCGACGGGAAAATTGCTTATTACTCACTTGACGACAGCCACATCAGCGAATTGATTCGTACTGTTCAGGAACATCTTGATGAATAGTGATGAATTTTTGTTTGAAATTAAAACTGTAAGGAACAAGGATGAGTAAAGCAAAACTATCTTTGCGCGTCGCCAATCTGGACTGCGAGCATGAAGCCGCCGCCATCGAGCGGGGCTTGAAAGATGTTCCGGGCATCGCAGAGTTGAAAATCTATCCCAAATCGGCAAAGGTGCAGATTCAATATTCGCCGGACAAGATCAGCGCGGACGAGCTGAAAGAACGATTAAAATCTCTCGGCTTTCCGCCGTTGGGAGCCGGCGCTATGCCGTCCGCGCCAAAGCCCTGGCGCAACCCCAAAGTCGTGACCTCCGTGCTGTCGGGAATTTTGCTTTTGACGGGTTGGCTGCTGGGAGTGGCGGGCCTGCCCTTCCTCGTTTCCCTGATCATCTACGTTGCGGCCATTCTCATCGGCGGCTACTACTTTGGCCGCGAAGCCTTTGAGGAACTCTTTTTCGAAAGAGAAATCGGCATCGAATTGCTGATGGCCGTGGCCGCGATCGTTGCCACCATCATGGGCCAGGCCGCCGAAGGCGCCATGCTGGTATTTCTCTATTCCATATCCGAAGCCGCCGAGGGCTACACCGAAGAAAAGACGCGCTCGGCCATCAAAGCGCTGATGGACCTGGCGCCAAAATTTGCCCTGGTGAAGCGCGACGGCAGGGAAATCGAAATCCCGGTGGGAGAGATTCAGGTGGGGGACATTTTTCTGGTGAAACCCGGACAATCGGCGCCCACCGACGGCAAAGTCATTTCCGGCTCCTCAAGCGTAAACGAAGCGCCCATTACCGGCGAAAGCATACCGGTAGAAAAAGTCCCCGGCGACGTTGTTTTTGCCGGCAGCATTAACGGCCAGGGACTCATCGAAGCGGAGACCACAAAGGCTTTTGCGGACAATACCCTGTCGCGAATCATCCGGATGGTGGAAGAGGCGCAGGAACGCAAGGGCAAGAGCCAGCGCTTTATCGAGCGATTCGGTAAAAAGTACAGTCCGGCTGTGCTGCTCATCGGCGTGCTCATCGCCATCCTGCCGCCGCTGTTTTTCGGAACGCTCTGGTCCACCTGGATTCTCCGTGCGACAGTATTCATCGTCGCTGCGGCGCCGTGCGCACTGGTCATCTCCATCCCCATTACCCTGGTGGCCACGCTGGGAACCGCCGCGCGCAAGGGCGTGCTGATCAAGGGCGGCGTTTATGTGGAAGAACTGGCGAAGATCAAAGTGGCAGCGCTGGACAAAACCGGAACGCTCACCAGCGGGGAACCGCAAGTGACGGATATTATTGCTCTCGGCGGCGAATCCGGGGATTCATCGAAAGAAAAGATATTGCAGATTGCTGCAACAATCGAAAGCGGCAGCGAGCATCCGCTGGCATACGCTGTTGTTCATTATGCAGAAGAAAAGCAACTCTCTTTCAACAGACCGGAACAATTTCAGGCATTAACCGGAGCCGGCGCTCAGGCGGTCGTCGACGGCGAGACCTGTTATGTCGGCAGTCCGGCTTTGTTTGAACAGCAGTTGCATCTTTCCCTGGACGAGATTCGAGAAACAATCGAGCAGTTGCAACAGGATGGAAAAACCGTGGTGGGAGTTGGGACCGAAAAGACCGTTATGGGACTCGTCGCCATCCGCGACCAGATTCGCCCCAACGCGAAAAAGGCGATCGAAGCTCTGCATCGTTCGGGCGTCAAACAAATCGCCATGCTCACCGGCGACAACCGGCGCACCGCCGAAGCCATTGCCGGCGAACTGGGCATCGACCTGGTGTTCGCCGAATTAAAGCCGGAGGACAAGGTGCGCATCGTGAAAAAACTTTCCGAAGAACAGGGCCACGTGGCCATGGTCGGCGACGGCGTCAACGATGCCCCGGCGATGGCCGAAGCCACCGTGGGCGTGGCCATGGGCGCCGCCGGAACGGATGTGGCCATGGAAACCGCCGATGTGGTGCTGATGGCCGACGACCTGGAAAAGCTGGTCTATGCCCTGCAACTGGCCCGGCGGAATCAAAAAGTAGTGAACCAGAATCTTGCGTTGTCGGCGGTCGTCATAGGCAGCCTGGTGATCGGCGCGGTCATCGGCGCCTTTACCCTGCCCATCGCCGTGTTGGGACATGAGTTGAGCGAGTTTGTCGTCATCGGCAGCGGACTGCGCATGCTGCGCGCATAAAAGTATTGTTCCGAATTGCATCATTGTTTTCTGTCTAACTGATTTCACCAGACAAATCAACGCCGGAGATAACCGGCAGTGAAAGGTAATATTTTGATTGACAAACTGAACAAAGACAAAAGCATCAAAAAGATGCAGCGTTTAACCCTGCCGGACAGAGTAGCAAGACCTTTTGGCGTGAGGTCATTATGAAGCGCCGCAACATACTGAGTTTTTTTGTAATGTTCGGACCAGGTCTGGTGGTGATGTTCGCCGACACCGACGCGGGAAGTGTAATCACCGCTGCACAGAGCGGAGCGGTGTGGGGGTACAAGCTGCTTCTGCTTCAAATTATACTGATCCCCGTTGTCTTCATGGTGCAGGAGCTTGCGGTGCGGCTGGGGCTGGTAACAGGCAAAGGACACGGTGAGTTGATCCGTGAACACTTTGGGGCGGGATGGGCATGGCTTTCGGTTTCCACCCTGATAGTTGCCTGCATGGGAGCTTTGGTCACCGAGTTTGCCGGGGTGGCCGGCGCCGGGTTGCTGTTCGGTATACCTCCCTGGCTAAGCGTAGGTATGGCGGTGCTGCTGCTTTCGATTGTGGCCTGGACCGGTTCCTACCTCTCTGTCGAGCGTATTGCCATCCTGATCGGCAGCTTTGAATTGGTCTTCCTGCTGGTGGCCTGGTGGGCCCGTCCCAGCCCTGCGGCCATGTTGAGCGGCTTGACCCAAATACCGTGGCGCCAGCCCGGATATATGTACCTGGTTGTCGCTAATGTCGGGGCGGTGATTATGCCCTGGATGGTATTCTATCATCAGTCTGCAGTTGTGGATAAAGGTCAGACAGTCAAAGACTTGGGAGTATCTCGCAGAGACACCGCCCTGGGCGCCATCATCACGCAACTCATCATGATAGCGATACTGGTGGCGACCGCCGCAACCATTGGCAGATACCATCCCGGTGAACCCCTGGACACGGTACAGCAGATAGCGGACGCACTGACTCCGTTTTTAGGCGAGACGGTCGGGACAGTCCTGTTTGCCCTGGGTATGGTCGGGGCGTCGCTGGTGGCAGCAATTGTAGTCTCACTTGCGACGGCCTGGGGCCTGGGCGAGGTGAGCGGCTACCAGCGATCTCTCGAACATCAGCCTCGCAAAGCCCCGTGGTTTTATCTAATCTATACTGCTATGCTGATAACGGGAGGCGTTATGGTAGTTTCAGGGATCAACCTGGTCAACCTGAGTGTGGCCGTACAAGTGATGAACGCCGCACTGCTGCCGATAGTGCTCGGGTTTCTTTACTTGCTGGCGCTCAAGGCACTGCCAAAACCGTACCGCCTGCATGGGGGCTATGCCATGGTTGTCGGTGGTGTCGTGGCAATAACAAGCATTTTAGGAATATACGCTGCAGTCAGCTCGCTTTTTTAGACGCGTATGCGGATATTTTTCCAGCACTCCGCGAAAAGTTCCGGATTGCTTTGGGGGAACGAACTTTTTTCCACTGTCAGCGTTTATGAGTAATTTGTCATTTATTAATCGTCTTCCGAAAGACGTAAAAGTAATTGCAAGAAAAATTTAATTTGCATATTATATGCGTCAAAACCGGTGCAATATGATAAAAACAAAGATGATCAAAATTTCTTTTCCAATCTACGCTTTAATTGCCGCATCTTTTACGCTGCTGCTGATTTTGAGTTTTCTCACTTACCTCAACTTTAATCGCGAAAAAGAACTGCTCAAGCACCACTTGCTTCGTCAGGGCGTCACCATTATCCGTTCCCTGGAGGCCGGGGCGCGCACCGGCATGATGGAAATGATGTGGGGCGAAAACCAGGTGCAAACTCTTTTTACAGAAACGGCCAAAGGACCGAATATCGAACAGATTGCTTTAGTGGATAAAGACGGACAAATTCTTGTGCACAGCACACCGGCGCCGGTCGGCGCCAGGCTGCCAGACTTTCGCAAGCCGAATCATAAAGACAAAGCGCTTTTTTTGATTCTGAAAAACGAAAACAATGAAAATATTTTCCGGGTGATTAAACAGTTTGAGCCGCTGGAAACGGAGCAGCGTACCGGGATGAACGGAATGATGGGACGCTGGATGCAAAGGCGATGCGGCGCAGCCAAAGACCGTTACATCGCCCTGGACCTGAAAATGCAGGAATACCGGGCCGCGCAAAAAGAAGATGTCCGCCTGGGCGTCGTCTCGGCAGTGATTTTGCTGATATTGGGCTCCGCTTCTTTTTACTTTTTGCTGATTGCACAAAACTATTATGTGGCCAACCGCACGCTTAAAACCATGGAGAGCTATACGCAGAACGTGGTGGAGAGCATGCCCAACGGACTGATTTCGCTGGACAAGGACGGGCATGTCGAAACCATCAACCAGAAAGCGCAGGACTTGCTCAGCCTGAATGCAGACGAGGTGAAAGGCAAGCCGCTCGATAAAGTGATGTTTCGATGCAATTTGTCCAAGACGTTTCTGCCCCGGGAGGATATTGTCGAGCGGCAGATGGAATGCCATTTAAATGACGGCAATGTCATCCCCCTGAGCGCCACCTCAAGTCGTCTGAAAGATGAAGACGGCAATGCTATCGGCACGGTCATTATCCTGCGGGATTTACGGGATATTCGTTCCCTGGAAAAAGAGGTACAGCGTTCCGAGCGCCTGGCCAGCCTGGGCCGCATGGCCGCCGGCATTGCCCACGAAATCCGCAACCCGCTCAGCTCCATCAAGGGATTTGCGCAGTACTTTCGCAATAAATTTCCGCCGGACTCTGAAGACCGCAACTATGCCACGGTTATGGCCGACGAAGTGGATCGCCTGAACCGCGTCATCCAGGACCTGCTGAATTTCGCCAAACCGCAGGAACCCAACCTGAAGCCGATCGAAATCCTGCCGCTGATCCGCCATGCGTTGCGGCTCATCCAGTCCGACATTCGCGAGAAAAAGATTCAGGTTATAGAAGACGTTCCGCGCGGCACGGATTTTACCATTAACGGGGACAGCGACATGCTGACACAGGTCTTTCTCAACTTGTTTCTCAACGCCATCGAAGCCATGCCAACCGGAGGCCGTCTGAAGACTACTTTGAGAAAATATCAGCAGGCTGTGGAAATGGAGATCAGCGACAGCGGAGACGGCATCCCGCAGGAAAACCTGCCGCGAATCTTTGATCCGTTTTTTACATCCAAAAAAGGCGGCACCGGACTGGGACTGGCTATTGTCTACCGCATCGTCGAAAGCCACCACGGCGAAATCACAGTTGAGAGCGAAGCCGGGCAAGGGAGCACTTTTGTGTTGCATTTTCATTCACGGTGATTTTTAATTTTTAACCGCCGAGGTCGCCGAGAGCGCAGAGGCATTTAACTATCGGGCTGATGTATTTTAATTTTTTATTTTCAAAAGCTATTCGACGGACAAATTGTTTTGACCTTAAATATTTTGTTTTTTCTCAGTGTTCACCGCGCGCTCCGCGGTTAAATTAAAACTATGAACCGCCGAGGTCGCCGAGAGCGCAGAGGCATTTAGCTGTCGGGCTGATGTATTTTAATTTTTAATTTTCAAGAATTATTCGACGGACAAATTGTTTTGCCTTTAAATATTTTGTTTTTTCTCAGCGTTCACCGCGCGCTCCGCGGTTAAATTAAAACTATGAACCGCCGAGGTCGCCGGGAGCGCAGAGGCATTTAACTATCGGGCTGATGTATTTTAATTTTTTATTTTCAAGAATTATTCGACGGACAAATTGTTTTGCCTTTAAATATTTTGTTTTTTCTCAGCGTTCACCGCGCGCTCCGCGGTTAAATTAAAACTATGAACCGCCAAGGTCGCCGGGAGCGCAGAGAGATTTAGCTGTCGGGCGCTGATTCATTAAAGTTTTTAATTTTCAAAAACTATTCAACTATGAAATAGTTCTACTGGAAAATGATTTGCCCTTAATTATTTTGTTCTTTTTTTCTCAGCGTTCACCGCGCGCTCCGCGGTTAAATTAAAACTATGAACCGCCAAGGTCGCCGGGAGCGCAGAGGCATTTAACTATCGGGCTGATGTATTTTAATTTTTAATTTTCAAGAACTATTCGACGGACAAATTGTTTTGCCTTTAAATATTTTGTTTTTTCTCAGCGTTCACCGCGCGCTCCGCGGTTAAATTAAAGTCACTAGCCCCCGAACTCACCGTGGGCTAAAAAGTCAAATAAAATGCAAGGGGAGGAATCATGGAAAATAGCAAAATTAATGACTTGACCGGTAAAATCATTGGGCTGGCAATAAAAGTTCATCGCACACTTGGCCCCGGATTCCTTGAATCGGTTTATCAGGCGGCAATGGCTTATGAGCTGACCAAAGCAGGCATCGCCTTTGAAAGGGAAAAGGCTTTGCCGGTCATTTATGAAGAAATCAAGCTTGATGTCGGCTTTAGATGTGATTTTTTGATTGAAGACCGGGTCATTCTTGAGTGTAAAGCGGTTGGTAAACTAACGCCTATTGATGAAGCCCAACTTTTGAACTATCTGAAAATAACAAAATTAACGGTTGGGCTCTTGATCAATTTTAATGTTCTGGTTTTAAAAAACGGTATTAAACGAATGGTCAATAATTTTCCCGAGTAGGTTTTTCTTTGCGTTCACCGCGCGCTCCGCGGTTAAATTAAAACTATGAACCGCCGAGGTCGCCGAGAGCGCAGAGAGATTTAGCTGTCGGGCGCTGATTCATTAAAGTTTTTAATTTTCAAAAACTATTCAACTATGAAATAGTTCTACTGGAAAATGATTTGCCCTAAATTGTTTTGTCTTTTTTTCTCAGCGTTCACCGCGCGCTCCGCGGTTTAAACAATAACTTTTATCAAAGGCAATCCAAGATGACTCTATCACCAAAGAAAAAAATCCTGATCGTCGACGATGACGCCGGGCACCGCCTCATGCTCAAAGCCACCCTCTCCGGCGAGGGCTATGAAATTTTCGAAGCGGATGACGGCGACAAAGCCATCCGCATGGTGGAGGAGCAATTCTTCGACCTGATCATGCTCGACCTCAAAATGAAAAAGGTGGACGGCATCGAGGCGCTGCAACGGATCAAACAGATCAGCCCGGCGATCCCGGTGTTGATCATGACTGCATACGCGTCGGTTAAAACCGCGGTCGAGGGATTAAAGCTGGGCGCATTCGACTATATGGTCAAGCCGCTGGACATGGACGAAGTCAAGCTGACCATCGAAAAAACGCTGAACTACCAGCAGATGAAAATCGAAAACAAAGTTCTGAAAGAGCGGCTGGACCTGGAATTTGATTTTTCCTCCATCGTCGGCAAAAGCAAAAAGATGCGCAATGTGTTCGAAGTGCTGGCCATGGCCGCGCCCAGCGACGCCACTATCCTCATCCTTGGCGAAAGCGGCACCGGCAAAGAGATTATTGCCAACGCCATTCACCAGAACAGTCTGCGCAAGGACAAAGCGTTCATCAAAGTGAACTGTGCGGCGTTGTCGGAGAACCTGCTGGAGAGCGAGCTGTTCGGGCACGAAAAGGGCGCTTTTACCGGCGCGGTCGCCCGGCGACTGGGGCGCTTTGAGCAGGCGCACGGCGGCACGCTGTTTCTGGACGAAATCGGCGACATGACCCTGGCGACCCAGGCCAAAATACTGCGCGTGCTGCAGGAAGGCGAGTTCGAGCGCCTCGGCGGCGAAAAGACGGTTCAGGTGGATGTGCGCATCATCGCCGCCACCAACAAGGACCTGGACGCCGAGGTTTCGGCTGATCGTTTTCGCAAGGACCTGTTCTTTCGCCTGAGCGTGGTGCCCATCACCCTGCCGCCGCTGCGGGAACGCAAGGAGGACATCCCGCCGCTGGCGGAGCATTTCCTGATAAAGTATGCCGAGAAAAATCATCGACTTTTGCGCGGCTTTGCGCCGGCCGCCCTCGATTTGCTGATGCGCTACGACTGGCCCGGCAACGTGCGCGAACTGGAAAACGTCATCGAGCGTGCGGTCATCATGTCGCGGGAAAAAATGATCACCCCGGAGGCGCTGCCGGCCGGGCTCAAGAGTCTTGCGCAGGATCGGCATGACTCGCTGACGGATGCATTTGTGGGCCGTTCCATCAAGGATGTCGAAAAAGAACTGATCATCAAAACGTTGGAACAAACCGGACACAACATCACCCACGCCGCCGAATTACTGGGCCTTACCCGTCGCGGTTTGCAGTACAAGCTAAAGGAATTGGGGATCAAATAGTGTGAAAAAATATCGCGCTTTAAGCCCCAAGCTCCCCGAAAACGTGAAAACATTTCACGCCTTTTTCCAGGCGTCTTTCCTTCTTTCTCGCAACATTAACCCGTAACACCCTGCAAATAATCGCCTTAGCAAGGCACTGTATTCCATGGCACAAGAGTTGAATGTCTTGTTGTAAAATAAAAAGACGTTAAAAGGATATTACAAATGGATTGCTCATGGTGGGGGCCCGGTTACCGGATCGGATGGTTTTGGACAGGCCAGATATTCTGGCTGCTGCTGTTGGCTGCGATCGGATTTTTGGTTTTCCTCGCCGTCCGCAGTAATCGTCGACGCTCCGGCGAAAATTCCGGCGCCGGCTTTTCCGCACGTCCGATAACGCAGGGAAAATGTCCAAAGTGCGGCGAGCCGGTGGAGGATGCCTATTTGTGCTGCCCGGAATGCCATTACCGGCTCAAAGTAAACTGTCCATCCTGCGGCAAGCTGGTGAAAACAAGCTGGGCTATTTGTCCTTATTGCGAAAATAGTCTGTCGAAAATAACAAAAGCAAACACCATAAATTAAATGAAATCTAACCGAATCCAAACGGAGGTAATTATGTTAAAATTAAAAATGTTGTTCACATTTGCAGTGCTCGGCCTTTTTGCGCTTGCAAGTCAGTCTTTTTCTCAAGGCAATTGTGACTGGGATAATTGGCAAACTAACGCCGGATCATCCCGGTGGAACAACAATGTTCCTGCGCAATATGTCCTGACGGCAGAACAGATCACGCAGATCGGGAAAATCCGCACGAAATACAATGAAAAGATTCTACCTCTGCAAAATGAATTGCGTGCATTGCGAATCGAGTTTCGCGGTTATGACTCCCGTTACGACGCTGAAACCGGCAAGATCAAATCTTATCGAAAACAGATACGCGATATCGAGGACAAAATCTACGACCTGCGTCTGGACGCACGCGGAAAAATCAGCAAAGTGCTGACCAAAGAGCAGCGCCTGTATTTCAATGACGGCAAGTATGGCTGGTGGGACTCGGAGCAGGGTTGGTGGCATTCCGGCGGACATGATATGATGAACTCCGGCCGTATGGGAAGAATGATGGGCCGGAGTGGCAATAGCTGCTGGTAAGGCATCTATACCGTCGAGTTGGTGCTGTATAAAAAGTAACTTTCATTTAAAAAAGGAAATAATCATGCAACAAACAAAATATGCTTTTAGCAAAATAGTCGGTCTGGGCTATGATGAGGCCATTGAAAAAGTGACCGGAGAACTCAAAAAAGAAGGCTTTGGCATTCTGACGGAAATCGACGTTAAAGAAACGCTGAAAAAGAAACTGGACGTCGATTTCAAACCCTATAAAATTTTAGGCGCCTGCAATCCGCCATACGCTTATAAATCGTTACAAGCGGAAGAGCAGATCGGCCTGATGCTGCCGTGCAATGTTATCGTCTATGTGAACGACAATGACGGAACCGTGGTCGCGGCAGTTGATCCCGTAGCCTCCATGCAGGCAGTGGACAACCCAAATCTGGGTGAAGTGGCGCAGACTATTCAAGGCAAGTTGAAATCGGTTATTGAGAGATTATAATCACAATATCTTTTCAAGATAAACCGGCGCCAGAAGATGAAACCAGCGAAAAGGCAAAAAGACGACCTTTGTGTTTGCGATCTTGGTTTCGGAAAATAATTTCGTGTTGGCCACAAGCAGCAGATTCGGCGAGTACTGTTTAATAAAGCTCAGGGCCGACGATTGTAATTGAGGCCGTTTGAGCAGGGATTTGCATTCAATCGGAATGATTTGGCGCCCCTTTTCGATAATGAAATCGACCTCAGCGCCGATTTTCGTTCGCCAGAATTTCAATTGAAAGTCTGTGCTCATAATGGTCTTGATACCACGAAAAACAAATTGTTCCCGCAGAAAACCGGCGTCGGCACGGAAAGTGATGTCGTTAAAATTGTTTACGGCGTGATTGTAAAGTCCCGGATCGAGAAAATAAATTTTCGGATTCTTGACGATTTCTTTTAATTTGTTGGAAAAAAACGGATGGACAGTTTCGATCACAAAAGTATCCTGCAAGATTTGTAAATATTTTTCAAGAGTTTGGTAATTGATGCCGGCATTCAGCGCAAGATTCGATTTATTGATGATTTGGCCGGAGGCCAAAGCGACAAGTTGAACAAGTTTGTTAAAGCCGGTGATATTCTCTATTCTTAAAAAGTCGGTGATATCTTTGTTAATATAGCTATCAAAAATTTCTTTAAGAATACTCTTTTTTTTGTCGGACAAACTAGTGAGCAATTGACGTGGGTAACCGCCAAACATCATGTATTGTTTCAGACTGTTTTCGAGCGCCGTTCCCCATATTCGATCAAAGTGAGAAAAATTAGAAACAATTTCATGCCGTTGAACTTTTAGCAGTTCGGTAAAATTCCCTGAAGCTGCCAGGAACTCCGGAAAATCAAAAGGAAAGACAATGAACTGAATTTTTCTTCCGGTGAGATACTCTTTGATTTTTGAACGAATCTCAAGAGACGAGGAGCCGGAAACTAGTATTTTATATCCTAGTCTGAGATCATAAAGTTGCTTTAAAAAAAGGCCGGGATTTTCTACTCGTTGTATTTCATCAATAAAAAGAAATGGTTTCGAGTCCTCGGTCATTCGGTTGACAAATTGAACAAGGTCCGGAATGTTTTTGAAAATTGATCGTACGCCCAGGTCATCACAATTGAAATAAAGAATCGATTTTGCCGGAACCTTATTTGAAATTAAATTTTCAATTAACCCTACAACGTCAGTTAGCATTATTAATATTGCTAAGTAGTAAATATTTTAGTATATTTCCGGTAACCCAAAAAAGGAGGTGAACAATGTTACCAGAGATTAGAAACCGAGATACTATTTTTT
>CAJVYQ010000012.1 GCA_913009825.1 uncultured Deferribacteres bacterium | reverse complement strand
GCAGGTTTCTAAACGCAGAGTTCGCAAAGGACGCAGAGAATGATGATTTATTGTTCTCAATATTTTCCGGTTGATAACAATCTTTTATCGTGTCGGAAAATTAAGTTTTTCTCTGCGAAACTCTGCGGTCTCCGCGTCTCTGCGTTAAATTTTTTATGAATAATTCTCCTACCGAATCTTATCCTGAATAGATACCCATGAATTATAAATTTTTTCTTGCAAAGAATTCGGTTTCTTTATCTGTTCCAGTTTGTATTTCGGTTTTTTCATATCGCCGAAATTGATTTTCAGCCTACGCAGAAGACCGCCGCGACTGATGAGCAGGGTATGCGGTTCATGGCGGTTCAGAAAAGTTAAAACCTTGTGCAGGTTAACCGGTGTGATGCGAAACCGGTCGCAGGCGATGATTTCGTCATTCACATTCAGTCCGGCTTTGTAAGCAGGCGAACCGGTTAAAATTTTTGTGGCAATCATATTACCGTTTTCGCTTCGCTGGGAGAGGCCGAAATTATAAGAATCCACACTGTCCGGTTCAACGGAAAATTTCAATCCGGCGTATTGCAAAAATTGGTTAAAATCGATTTCCTTCGTACCATCCACATAGTTAGCAAAAAAGGAATGCAGTGATTTCCCGGCGAATCCTGCACAAATTTTGCGAAATTCTTCGTAAGAATACGCCCGGTTTTTCTTCACATAATATTCCGTGTAAAGTTTACCCATCACATCATCCAGGCAGTATCTGTTTTCCGATTCGTGACGAATCAGCAAATCCAGCATCATACCGATGAGAGCGCCTTTGGAATAGTAGGAAATAGTGCTGTTGCCGCTGTTTTCATTGGGACGGTAGTGTTTAATCCAGGCGTCGAAACTGGATTCGGACAGGGATTGCCATTTTCTTCCCGGTGATGCCATGAGTTTGGCGATGCCGTTTTTGATGGAAGACAGGTAGCTTTTGGGTTTTGTGTAACCTGCTTTTAAAAGAAGCTTCGAACCGTAATAGGTGGTAAATCCCTCGGCAATCCAGAGCAGAGTGGAATAGTTCTCTTCGTCATAATCAAAAGTGGGACCAAGAGGTTCAGGACGAATGGATTTTACGTTCCAAGCATGAAAGAATTCGTGGGAAACCAATCCTAAAAATCGTTTAAAACGGGAGTAGGGTTGGAAACTCCAGCGATCGGTTTGTAAAATACAGGAGTTGCGATGCTCGATCCCACCGCCGCCGCGGGAAAGGATCTGTAAATGAAATACATAACGTTGATAGGGAACACCCGGCATGACGGAGATGACGGTCTGCACAATTTTTTTAAAATAGGGCGCCAGTGTATCCGGAGCAACGTTTCCGGTTCCCGATACGGCTATTTCGTAGTGGACTTTGTCAATTTCGAACCGGACAATCTGCTGGTTGCCGATTTCGACCGGGCAATCGACCAGTTCATCGTAATCTTCCGACCGGTAAAGATGTTTGTCCGCATCGATCATAGTGAGTCCGGTAGATATTTTGTGCCAGTTTGCCGGAATTTTAAAACGAATGAAGTGGGGCAGTTGCTTCTTCTCCTGCACGTACATGCAAACACTGCTTGGATTGATAAATGCGCGGTCCGCATCGACAAAACTGGCGCGGACGGAAGTGTCAAAAGCATAAACCAAATAATTTACTCGGATTGTTTTTGCCCCCTTCGTTTCAATTTGCCAACTGTTTTTATTCAGCTTTCTCCAATTCAGTGCGTCACCCGCAGCATTGGTCGCCTGGAATCCCATCACATGCCGCTCAAATTCCCGCACCAGATAGGAGCCGGGTACCCACACCGGCATTTTAACGGTAACCTGTTTTCCTTTCAGACGGGAAACGGTCATCTCTACTTTCAGATAATGCCCGTTTGTATCGGCAATCGTCACGGTGTATTGGATGTCACTATTTTTCACCTTCGCCTCTGCATTGGAGTAAACGCTGAAAAAGATCATGCAAAAAAGAATGAATAAATAACCACTTTTCCTGAATTCTGTTGCTGACTTCATTTTTCACCTGCCTTTTTAAGGATTGAATGATTTACTGTGATTTTGTTTTTTTATTTAAAAAATACTCCCGCAAGTTACTTGAAGTTGATTGATTTGAGCTTAAATATTTGAATTTGTTATCGGGAGAAGCCTGCGGGAGGCTTTAATTCAACAAACACTTACAATGTTTTTGTTGGAAACATCAATATAAATCAACTATGATTAAACCAATCTTTTTTGCTGTATTAATTTAAACATTTTTTTCATAATCGCAAATGGAGATTTATATTTTTCCCGGTTTTCTTTTTTTCCTGCAAAGATTCTGATAATTTTATAAATACGGGAATAGAATAGCAATTATTCAAAAAATTGAATATTTTATGAATGTTTACATGCTTCACAAAATAGGGTCTCTTATTGTATCCGGGTTAGATAGCCCTGTATGACAATTAAAATGTTGCTTTTAAAAAGTAATGATGTTGCAATTCCTGCTCTGTTGCAATCCGGTCTGATATTTGCGGTTTAAAAAATATGTATCGCTTTTTTTTTGAAAAATTCCACTAAACTCCTGTTCAAAGTGGTTTAAATTAAGTTTTGCGGAATCTATATTTACCGGTTGAGAACAGAAGAGCAGGTGATCACCCGTAAATTGACGCTGTTGCAGTGAGTGGTCTGGTTTTTTTCCAAATGTGGAGAGTATGAATTTTCCCCAATTTAAATGGATGCAGGCTTGGCGTTCGCGACTTTATCTGAGAACGGCCGTGCTGACGCTACTGGTTACGTTTCTTTCGCTGAGCCTGATCGGGTATTTGCTCTTTTGGCAGGTGAGTAATCTGTTGGAAAAACAGTTTGGCGAGAATTTGCGCAACTTGTCTTTTTTTATCACGGAAAGTGTGGAACCGGCGCATTTGCAGCTTATTCGAACCATGGGGAAGAGAAGCCGTTCTTACCGGACTGAACGGTTCAATCTGATTAAGCTGAAAGAGAAAGCCGGATTACGCCGTATCTTCATTTTCAACGAGAACTGGCAAAGTTTACTGGATACAGATTCAACCTATTTCACCGAACAAAAGTATTTTGATCTGTATCTTGATCAGAGAGAACTGAGTGAATTGCAGTCAGATAGCGTGGTCATTTCGGATATGTACGAAGATAAAGCGGGGGTTTTTTTCAAAAGAGCGTACACAAAAATTATCTCGGGTGAAGATAGTTATTTTATTGGTATCGAGGCAGGTAACCGGTTTCTCTCATCCTATAAAAATATGAAAAGGATTTACGTTCTTTTTTCCGGGATGATTGTCGTTTTTGTTTTTTTTATCTCCTATTTTTTTGCCCGAACCATTAGCGAACCGGTGAAAAAATTGGCCCAATCGACGCGGGAAATACAGCAAGGCAATCTGAAGAAAGAGATCCGCCTCAATATGGACGATGAGATCGGTTCCCTGGCCCGGAGCATGGAAAAGATGCGCCAAAGTATTTTACGCAAAGAATTACAACAGGAGATTGTTCTGGCCGGGATTGCCCATGAAATCCGCAACCCGTTGGGTGGGATAGAGATGTTTGCCGGTATCATTGCAGAGGAAGCTGAGAATCGATCCATAAAGGATCAGGCTAATAAAATACTTAAGGAATCTCACCAGATTCAGAAGATACTCAGAGAGTTCAATGACTTTGGTAAACCTGCAAAGCGGAGTGAGCAGGAGATCAATCTTAATGAATTTGTGCATGAGATAGTTGAACTGATGCAAAAAGATTTGGCCAAAAAGGACGTCCGGTTACAACTGCAGATTGACAACCGGGAAATGCGCATTCACTTCGATCCCGGCCATTTGCGGCAGATTCTGTTAAACCTGCTGCGTAATTCCCTGCAATTTTCCCGCTCCGGCGGCATCATTCGGCTGAATGTGCAGGAGAATAAGAAAAAGCAAGTTTGTCTGGATTTAATGGATGGTGGTCCCGGTATTCCGGAAGATCAAAAAGAACAAATATTTGAGCCCTTTTATTCTTCCCTGAAAGATCACACCGGTCTGGGATTAGCCATCGTGAAAAACCTGATGGAAGAAAATGGCGCAGTATTACGACTCATGGAAGCGGAAAACGGCGCATGGTTTCGGTTAATATTCCCGGGGATCTCGAATTCGCAGGTTGAGTTAGCAATATAATCAATCGAAAAGTGCCGGGAATATTAAGACTTTCCAGTAGTACGGGTAACTTACAAGAAGATGAATTAAATCCCTGAGGATCTGAAACAGAGATTTGCAGAAAAAATTAAAATCGCCTGGCAGGTAGAGAAAGATCAAAAACGAGAAAAATGTCCGCTTGATGAATTAAAAAAACAGGGTGAATGATAATGAGTACAACCGTTTTAATTGTGGAAGATAATCAAACCCTCAGAGAAGGCATCGTTCATGTTTTGCAGAAAATGGGTTTTTCCGTTTCCGTTGCCGTTTCCGCTGAAGAAGGATTGGAAGTAGCCCGAAAAGACCGGCCGGGACTGGCCATTTGCGATTACAAACTGCCGGGAATTTCCGGCATACAATTCCTGCAGAAAGTGAAAGTTTTCATTCCGCAGATTGAAGTGCTGATCATGACCGCCTACGGCACCATCGAATTAGCGGTTGACGCCATGCGCAAAGGCGCGTACGATTTTCTAACCAAACCTTTCACAATGGAAGAATTACGTCTTAAAATAGAGCGAATGTCTGCGTTTATACGCCAGAAATCCACCATCAACACTTTAACTGAAAAAATGAGTTATCTTCGCGAACAGATTGATACTCAATTTAATGATGGCGAGATCATCGGCGCTGCCAAAGTGATGCAGGAGATTTACCGAACCATTGGGAAAGTGGCGCAAACAGATACGACGATTCTGATCAGCGGCGAGAGCGGCACCGGCAAGGAGCTGGTTGCCCGGGCCATCCATGCCGCCGGTAATCGCAAGGATCAACCGTTGATTAAGGTGAATTGCAGCGTGCTCAATGAGAACCTGCTGGAAAGCGAGCTGTTCGGCCATGAAAAAGGAGCATTCACCGGCGCGACCCGAAAGCGAAAAGGAAGATTTGAATTGGCCGACGGCGGCACCCTTTTCCTGGACGAAATCGGGGAAATATCCATGAATATGCAGTTAAAGTTGCTGCGGGTTTTACAGGAAAAGGAGTTTGAACGGGTCGGCGGCGAGGAAACGTTTAAGGTGGATGTGAGAATAATTGCCGCCACAAACAAGGATTTGAAAAATGAGGTAAAGGAAAACAGGTTTCGCGAGGATCTGTTTTACCGGCTGAATATTGTTCCCGTCCACATCCCTCCTTTGCGGGAGAGGCGGGAGGATATTCCGCTCCTTGTGGAACATTTTTTGCATAAAATCGGTGCAACGTTGGGAAAACCGGATTATAAATTCAGTGAGGAGGCGCTGAGGTGTATGCAGGAATATCACTGGCCCGGCAATGTGCGGGAGGTGGAAAATGCCGTGGAAAGAGCGCTGGTTTTAACCGAGCATAAAACCATTTTTCCCTCTTTGCTGCCTTTCGATCATGATGCGGAAAAAATGGACGGAGAAACGGATGTGCTGGTGCAGCCGGGAATCATTCATTTGCAGCAGGCTGTCGATCAGGTGGAAGAGATATTGATTAAAAGAGCGTTGCAATTCACACATGGCAACAAGGCTGCCGCCGCCCGTATGCTCGGTTTAAAGAGTAACACGTTTTTTTACAAATTGAACCGCTATGAGCTTGGGAGTTGATGGTTATGAATGATCTTGTTTGTAAATTAGCAAAATTGATTTGGGTCTTCTCACTTTCGGGTCTGTTTTTCTTTGCCGCTTCTTCTTCGTTCGGCCAGATTCAAAGGATCAAAGCCGAATCGAAAACGATCGAGGGTTTGCAGCAGGAAAAAATGAATCTGGACAAAAAGATTGCCCGGAAGTTGAAAATACTGAAAAAGAAATCCGCTGAAATTTCCAGAATAAAATCGGATAAATCCGGGAACTATTTCAGAAAAAGGAAACTACAATCGCTGTTGCAGGAATCAAAGGAGATCGCCGATCAATTGAACCGGTTGCAAGCAGAGCGGGAAAAATTGCAAAATGAATTGAATGTAAAAACAAACGCATTCCGGAAATTCCTTGATGCGGAATTGCTGGCCACTTTCCGGACAACCAAAAGGTTCAATAATAAATCCCCCGACTACAAAAATGGAGTGAAAAAATTGTCCCGCCTTTTTGAGCTTCGGGCTAAATATCTGCCGCAAAACCGGGCAATTCCCGATTACTCGGGAGCGCTGATGCCCGTCTTAATCGATGCGCAGGATGATTCACAGACAGTCGAAGAAAAAATCGATATGCTGAAAGATCAGGAAGATTATTTACACTCCATTAGCCTGATTATGAAGGAGAAAATAAAAACCGCGAAAGAATGGGCAGGACTCACGCAGGTTGCCGGCGATCTTCTGGAAGATATTCAGGTACAGCAAACCAGGGATGAAACCATCGGCAAAGCAAATGCATTAACAACGGGAGAAACCCGTGCATTGGGTCTTACGGCTGAATCCGATCTTGTAAAAAACGCCGGTATGGATCAGGGAAATATCCTGATTCCCGTTGAATTGGAAAATATTTTAAGTCTGAAGCCGGAACAATTATCCGGGCAAATCAGCAAGCTGGAACAAATGGGAAAAAGGATCCGAGTCCGGGCGGACAGTTTGGCTGAGATTATTCGCTTACATAGATGAAAAAAAGGTAATTAGCGGTAGAACGAAAACCACACTTTTCTGTCATTCCCGCCGTGTCTGAGGCAGGCAGGCGAAAGCGGGAATTTATAAGTTTTTGATTTTACTGGATACCGCCTGCGGACGAGCAGCTTGTTTCGTGGGAATGACGTTTTTTAGTACTTTTCATGGTTTTCGGACATATCCTATTTTCGTGTGTTTCCTGCCTGGGGCAGACAGGCGTGGACTGAATAGTTACAAAAAAAGTTAAATAATGCATTTAAAAATAATCCGGCTCATTATCATATATTGTTGCGTTTCTCAGACCCTTTTCGCCCAAAACCGTCAGTATAAAAAACGCTTCCAGCTTGCCGTTGGCTGGGATAACAATTTGTTCGAGACTGCCGGCGCCGGCTTCAGGGATCAATATTTGCGCTTATTCCTCAGCCAGAAATGGAGACAGCGTTCCAGAAAATCACTGCTGAATATTCATGTCACTTCCTGGGGTGCTTTTTATGCTGAACACGCCATCGAGAATAAACTCTATCTGAATCTGGGCCTGGCCAACTCAACTGAAATCAGAAAAAATCTGTTCTGGCAGGGTTCTATCGGTTCGCAAATTAAAAAATTTGTTACAATTCAATTCGGCTTTTTTCATGTTGCCGCGGCTTCCTCGCTGATATATGAACTGAGCCGGAATTATCGGTTCAAACTGTCCGGCTATTTTCAACAGTATCAATTCTTTCAGGACCGGGAATTCGACACCCGGCAGATTTTAGGTATGGTGACGCTTTCACAAGTCCTTCAGCCACAGTTTGTCATGGATTATTCTTTGGAATTGAGCCGCGAAGTATTGCCGAACAGAAAGTTGTTCCCGTACGCTTTTATCCATTATGCACAAAAAAACAAGTTTTATGGTTTTAACCTGGGGTTTACTTGGCAAAAGGAACTGTTTTTACGGGGCAACTTCCATTTTGAAAATGAACATTCCAATTTCAGCGGACTGGATTATTCGCTCGGTTACGCTGATGTGACCGCCGCGGTCAAAATCTGCCGTCCGTTAATTTTTCGCAGCAATGTGAGATGGCAAGTGAAAAAATATGGCCGGGGTGATGGAAGTTATCCGGTTATCGGTATCGATCCGGAAGTGGGCGCAGGCAGTAACGGCAATTTTGATTTGGTGTATTCTCTTTCGCAGAAATCATCCCTCATCCTGCGCGCCAGACTGCTGAAACAGGAATCAACCGTACGAAACCGGTATTATGCCAAAAGGATTTTTGAATTAATCCTGGAAATGAAATAAATCAAAAAATTGAACATCATTTCAATAATTTGAATCATTCAAGCGGTACTTCTCCATCGTGTTCCCCATATTTTTGCGGCACACAAATTGCTCTGAGCAGATGATAATGAAACAAACGCGTAAAGATGAGGGTTACTTCATTAAATTATAATAAGTAAATGTTGGTTTGATATCAAAAATATACTTCAATCATATCGGGAGAGTACAATGAAGACAAAGAAAAGAGCTTTGCTGATTTTCATACTGTTGAATTTAATTTCATTGCAATGCATCCGCGATTTTTCTACGGATGCCGGCTTTAAAGAACCGCGGCAATTAACTGTGTTGGAAAAAAAGCTGGTGACCTCGGATAACGCATTCGGATGGGAATTGTTCAAACAGATTGTCGCCCAATCAAACAATGAAAATGTTTTCATTTCCCCGTTGAGTGTTTCCATGGCGTTGGGGATGACATTCAATGGCGCCGCCGGTTCTACGGAGACTGCTATAAAAAATGTACTGCAATTTACCGGACTTTCCAAAACGGAAATCAACGAATCTTACCTTAGTTTAATCACATTGCTCAGCGGTCTGGATGACCGGGTTCAGTTCCAAATTGCCAATTCGATATGGTACCGGCTGGGATTCAAAATCGAACAAAATTTTATCGATCTGAATCGAAACTATTTTAATGCGGAAGTGAGGGGATTGGATTTTAATTCACCGGACGCCCCCAATACCATCAATGCCTGGGTAGATGAAAAAACGTACGGAAAAATTGACAAGGTAATCGATAAAATTAATCCGCTGACTATGATGTACCTGATTAATGCCATCTATTTCAAAGGCGTCTGGCTATATGAATTCGATAAATCCAAAACCCGGGATGACCGGTTTAATCTGCCGGACGGTTCGCAGACAGACTGTAAAATGATGCAGCAGGGAGGCAAATTTCCCTACTTTTCCACCGCTCAGTTTCAGGCGGTCGATTTGCCTTACGGCGGAGATAAATTTCGTATGAGTGTATTCCTGCCAAATCCGGGTGTGAATTCGGATGAGCTTATCTCTGAGATCGATTCACAGACCTGGGATAACTGGACGGCCCGGTTTGAATTTCGTAACGGTTCTGTTCTTTTACCAAAATTTGAAATGAAATATAAAATTTCATTGAACAAAATATTGTCCGCCATGGGCATGGAGGTTGCATTTAGTCCTAACCAGGCGGATTTTACAAACATCGAAAAAAATGGCGATCTTTACATCTCCAATGTACTTCATAAAACTTATGTTGCCGTGGATGAAGAGGGGACCGAAGCCGCGGCAGTTACGGTTGTGGAAATGGGAGTTACATCCGTTGGTGGCCCTTCCGGTTTTTACATGCGGGTCGACCGGCCGTTCCTGTTTGTAATCTGGGAAAATAATTCGAACACAATTTTATTTATCGGCAAAATTGTGCAACCGGAAAGTTAGGGTTCTTCTTTGAGGAGTCGATGATGAAAATAAAACTTTTCCTGCTTATTTTATTTGCTCTCCGTTTCACCATTTCAGTGAACGGGCAGCTTATTGCCATTAAAACCGTGCCGTTGGCAACGGGGGATCAGTTTATGATATTTCCCGCAAAATACGCGGGTATGGGAAATCTTTCTATTCCGGTTGATGATCCCTGGCTGGATCCCTTTGTCAATCCGGCCAAAGGGCTGCATCTGAACCGGTCGTATCTGTTCAGTTCTCCTTCGTTGTATCGAATAACCAACGATTACGGCGCCGCCGAGACTTTGCCGGTAAGCGGTTTCTACCGCAACGGGAACTGGTTTGGCGCCGCTTCTTTCTCTATTCAGCAATTAGAATCGAATTTTACGGAACAAAATTTCAGAACCGTTCCCATCCGACAAAATTTGAGCGATAGTTTCTCTGAGAATGTTTATTTATTTGGCGCGTTGGGAAAGCGACTTGCGAATTTGAATACGTCCATCGGTTTCAGCTTTTTTGCTGCCAATCTACAGGCCATGGAAGGAATCGAGCTGTTGTATCCAAATAGCCGGGAGATCAAACAAAACGGTTCCATGTATGATTTTCGGTTAGGGCTTGTGCACAAAATGAAAGACGGGCAAAGCGTGGAGGCGGTCATTCTTCATAATCGTTACAACATGACCCATGATCTGAAATACATAGACAGGAGCATCATTGATGACAGTTGGAGGGTTTCATCCACCGGTTTCAGGCGGGAGAAAAATTCAGATAAATCCCGAACCTGGGGCGTTCATCTTCGCTACCGGAAACAGATACCCGGTAGTAATTGGCATTTTGGCGGCATCCTAACCGGAAACTGGAAATCCCATCCCAAGATTCCCAATTACGAACTGATGAATATTCCGCGTGATCCCGGTAATTCCCAGGCGTACAATATCGGTCTGGGATTTGCAGAGATCGATCAGGATACAATAGTGGGATTTGAGTTTATTTACGAACCGATCTGGAGCAGTACCTGGGCGGTGGCGGCCAATGAAATTTCTACAGCGGGAGGAGGTCTGATTCCCAAAGGAAGCAGAACTGTTGATAACCGGTTTGCTTTTTCCAATTATATTTTGCGTTGGGGGATCAGCAAGGAGGCCTCTCTTTTCGGCTTTCAATTGGGTTTGCAATTTCGCCGCATCAGCTATTTGTTCGATCAGACCGATTATGTACGGATCATTCGCCGGCGGCAAAAAGAGCATTGGGCGGAATGGACGGTGAGTTGGGGAATTATGGTGAATTTGCATTCGTTCCGTCTCCATTACAACGGTCGAATTCTGTTCGGCACAGGCAGACCGGGAATAACCAACCGGGGAATAGCCAACAGTACATTGAGAACAGGAGCATTTGTCGACAAGGCATCGGATATTCTTCTTGCGCCGGAAGGGAAGTTGTCGTTGAATGATGCAGCGGTGTTCACGCATCAAATTACGCTGGCAATTCCATTAAAATAGAAAAACAGAACATGCAGAATGAGGAAATAAAATGAAGAATAAGTTGTTTTTAGCTGTGATTCTACTCGCAGTTCTTTCTGTCCCCGGCTGTATACATGATTTTTCACAAACGCCGGCAGAGAACGAGGTGAGAGAATTAACTGCTCTGGAAAAGAAATTAGTACAGACCGATGAAACCTTCTCATGGAAACTGTTTCGTGAAATAAATAAAACGGAATCCGGCGGTAATATTTTCATTTCTCCGCTCAGTACCGGAATGGCGCTGGCCATGACCTACAACGGCGCCTCAGGAGAAACCGAGGCCGCCATGCGCAGTACACTGGAATTTGGCGACTTATCCCAGAAGGAGATCGATCAGACGTTCAAAAGTTTAATAAAATTACTGACACAGATCGACCCGCGGGTTCAGTTCCAAATTGCCAATTCTATCTGGTATCAGCAGGGCTTCAATGTGACCGAACAATTTATCGACCTCAACAAAACTTACTTCGGTGCGGCAATAAAAGAACTGGATCTGTATGCGCCCGGCGTTTTGGACATGATCAATGGCTGGGTCGGCGCCAAAACCAACGGTAAAATCCCGGATCTGCTGGATCGGATCGATCCGTTGACGGTGATGCTGCTGATCAATGCCATCTATTTCAACGGTATGTGGACGTATGAATTCGATAAAAATAAAACAGTTGCCCGTGTCTTTTATCCCGATTCATGTTCCCAGGTAACTTGTGATATGATGCAGCAGCGCGGGGAATTTTTCTACACGGCAAATGACAACTATCAAGCCATCGATTTGGCCTATGGCAGCGGCAAATACAGCATGACCATCCTGTTGCCACAGCCGGATGTGAAATTAGCCGCTTTCATTGCCGGTTTGGATGCGGGCAAATTTGCCCAAATTATCGGCAATCTGACTGAAAGAAAAGGGAATCTCGTTCTGCCGAAATTTCAACTCAAATACAAACTGGAGCTGAATGAAGTGCTCAAAGCATTGGGAATGGGAATTGCGTTCGATCCGTTCAAAGCCGATTTTTCCGCTATGTGCAATTCCACCCGCGGAAACCTTTACATCGATAAAGTGATTCATCAAACGTATGTGAAGGTTGATGAAGAGGGAACCGAAGCCGCCGCAGCCACAGTGGTTGTTATCAAAGGAAGAGGCGGCAGTTCGGGTTTTGAAATGGTTGTCAACCGTCCCTTTTTATTCCTGATCCGCGCAAGGAAATCAAATGTGATTTTATTTATGGGCAGGGTTGTGAATCCGGTTTTGGATTGAAGAATACCGAACAAGCGGTTGAAGTGAATTGATATCCACAGAAAAGAGCTGCCACAGAATTGCTTTTTTCTGTGGCCCGATCTGTTTTTGAGTGCTGTAAAACTCGTACTAAAATGACCGATCATGACCATTCAGAAGAACGGTTATTGGCTGCATGGAAAGTCTTTGCCACTTCACCCGTGTCAGCCGGATGTTCTGGATAATCCTTTTGTTTACAATAAATTAAAAATTGAAAAAATAGTCGAAGAGGTGATTATGCTGAAGCTGAATTTTAGAACCCGTCAAATAATTTTTTTTCTTTTGATTCTGCTGCCGTGTTTCGTGTACTCTTGCCGGAAAAACAATGATCTTGCCCCGGAAATGATGAAAGTTGCAGAGGGAACCTGGTACGGCGATTTTGCCGATGATAAAATAGTTTTTACTATTATCGAAGGAGAATTTGAGAGGACGGTTACAATATCCGGCACCTCCTATCTGCAATCGGATACAGTCTCAACGGTTTATCAAATTATGAACGGAACAAGAAATGCAAAATCTCTCACGTTTTCGCTATATAAAATTCCACTTGCTGCAAAAGAAGACTACCATGTCCGGGGTGAGATAAAAAATCAATTTTTTAGCGGAACTTTTGATCGATTGAATTCAAAGGGAGAAATAATTCAATTCGGAACCTTTCATGTTGAAAGAATCCCGTAACCGTGGGGATAATTATTTTTTTAGCCATAG
This sequence comes from uncultured Deferribacteres bacterium, assembly GCA_913009825.1. GTDB lineage: Bacteria > Zhuqueibacterota > JdFR-76 > JdFR-76 > DREG01 > DREG01. The sequence continues at coordinate 90,368 of CAJVYQ010000012.1, read as the reverse complement.
AAATGAGATGGCATAGAATTACTTTTTTCTGTGGTTTCTCATTTCTATGGCCTTTCAAATGATGAAAACTACTTTTCTCCCCATAAATCTATAAATCCAAGCAACCAATTTCCAATTTCAATATGACATTTATACTCTTGAACAATCAGCACAAAAATTCTTATCACTATAATCCAAACTATCTCAATCTGCACTGCTTTTTCTGTTGCTTTTTCCGGCAATATTTTGTTCTTTTTCTGTATCCGAAAACAGAGCTTGCAAATTCCAACATGATTGTTAAATTGGAGATAAATGATGCGAAATATATGTGTTTGTTATCCTTTCTCTATTGGTATCGATTACAAACGGACAGGTGACTAAACAGGATATTACAAACTCGATTCGGCCGAAAGAACTCAAACATCCGTATCTTTATTTCAGCGAAAAAGAGAAACCGGAGATTCCCGGACGGATCAAAAATGACCCGGAATTATCGTGCGATATCATGGCCAAATCAACAGCCGAAGCGAAGAGAATGAAACTCACACAAAAATCAAAGAGAGGATGATGTATTATGTACAAATGGATTATAACACTGTCCGTTCTTTCTGTTTTCCTTGTATCGGTTTCCTGTTCAAACAATTCGAATGAGGCAAAAAAAATGAAATTTACCGGAAAAGACGGTGAAGTCAAACTGATGACACTTGACCCGGGTCATTTTCATGCAGCGCTGGTGCAAAAGTTTATGAACAAACAGGTGTCGCCGGAAGTGTATGTATTTGCTCCGGGAGGCCCGGATGTGCAGGATCATTTGCAACGCATCGAAGGATTTAATTCCCGTGAAGAAAATCCAACTCACTGGAAAGAGATCGTTTACACCGGCGATGATTTTTTGACAAAAATGATCCGTGATAAACCCGGGAATGTGGTTGTCATTTCCGGTAATAATCGCAAGAAAACCGAATATATAAAAGAATCCGTTGCTGCCGGAATCGATGTTTTGGCGGATAAACCGATGGCAATCGATGCCGAAGGTTTTCGTCTGCTGGAAGAAGCTTTTTCCCTGGCGGCGCAAAAGGGTGTTTTGTTGTACGACATCATGACGGAGCGATACGAGATTACTACAGTTCTGCAAAAAGAACTTTCCCAAATTCCGGAACTGTTCGGGGAATTGGAAAAGGGGAGTCCCGATGACCCGGCGGTTACCAAAGAAAGTGTGCATCATTTTTACAAATATGTGGCGGGAAAAGTACTGAAACGCCCGGCCTGGTATTTTGATGTGCAGCAGCAGGGCGAAGGAATTGTGGATGTAACCACCCATCTGATTGATCTGGTGCAATGGGAATGTTTTCCCGGTCAAAAGCTGGATTATCACAAGAATATCCAAATCAGTGGCGCCAGACGGTGGCCAACAATCATTACCCCGCAACAATTTACCGGTGTAACCCGTTTGCAAAAATACCCGGATTATCTGCACAGATATATTGTGGATGACAGTTTGCTGTATGTTTATGCAAACGGCGAGATCGTTTACAAAATCAAAGGAATCTGGGCAAAGGTTGCTGTCGAATGGAACTACCGGGCGCCGGAAGGCGGCGGGGATACTTATTATTCCGTCATGAAAGGCACCAAAGCCGGTCTGATTATCCGGCAGGGGAAAGAGCAGAATTACCGGCCGGAATTATATGTGAAACCGGTTGCGGGAACCGATCGATCAGCATTTGCAGCTACTTTACAAAATGCAATGAAAACAATTAATAAACAGTATTCCGCTATCACACTGAAAAAATTGTCCGGTATGTGGCAGGTAATTATCCCCCAAAAATATCGTCTGGGACACGAAGCCCATTTTGGCCAGATGCTGGCAAAATATCTGAATTATCTGGTGCAGGGGAAACTGCCCGACTGGGAAGTTCCCAATATGCTGGCGAAATATTACACCACAACCACTGCATTACAAATAGCGAAAAAAGCAACATTAAAATGAGCTGAGGGGCGAAAATGATCGTTAAAAATGAATCGGTTAAAAGCGAGCCGCTTGGCGGCAGTGTGGGACGGAAGATATTGGCCAGAGGAGGAAGTCTGATGATGGTTGAAGTGACTTTCGAAAAGGGAGGAATCGGAGCGGTTCACACCCATCCCCATGAACAGATTAGCTACATTCACAGCGGCTCATTTGAATTTGAATCGGACGGCGGGAAAGAAATTGTTCGGGTTGGCGATGCGGTTTATTTACCTGCAAATGTTCCTCACGGTGTAGTCGCGCTGGAAGATTCGATTATTGTGGATATTTTTTCGCCACAGCGGGAAGATTTTTTAAAATAATAGGTACTATTCAGCCCCGGGTGAAATCTGATGAATAAGAAGATTACATTATTGTTTTTAATCCTTTTGTCATTTTATTTATTCTGTCAGCGTGTGTCGCTAAGTCCCGAAGGTAAAATATTCTATTTTAATTCCTTTGAAACAATTGCGGACCTTGCCGGTTGGAAAGGAATAAATATCGCTAATTTCAGGGATGATGTGCCGGAGGGAGGTGGAAAAAACTCCGTGTATATTTCCGGTGGCTGCGTGGTGCCCCACGCTTCATGGCAAAGTGCCGGAATTACCAAAGGCGGTTATTTCAAACTGAGTTGCCGGGGGAAGAATTTGATGCGCGGCGGCGGCGTTGTTTTGAAAACATCCAGTGATGAGCAGCACTCGATCTATATTTCCGTTGCCGATTCAACCTGGAAGTTATACCGGTCATCGCAAAAGATTTTTTGTCCCGAAGGGGAAAAATTAATTATCGAAATGAATGCCGGCGGCTTTGTTGCCAGCGCCATGTTGGTAGATCTGCTGAAGATTGAACGGGTAGATTAGCCCGTGTTTTTTGGGTCCCTTTAAACATTCAGGAAATAATAAAAAAACTTTCGCAGCTTGTAAACCTTCCAGGTTTTAAAAACCTGGAAGGTTTTTGAGGGTATGTAAGTTTTATTTCCTCTTAAATATTCCTTGCTTGATTTATAAAAAATATGTACATTTTTTGCTAAATTTTTTCCATCTAATAATTCGAGTTGAATCAATGAAACATCCCATTTATTCCACATTTATGAATGAAGTTGAGCGTTCTATTTCGGATCTATCGAAAGATGAATTAAAACAGATCATTTTAAACCTGGCCGCAAAGCAGATTATTTCAGCAAGGAATGATTTTTTACTTTACTGCAAAGAGAAGCGAACGGAGCCGATTGACAGCGATGAAATTGACGTTCCTGAAATAACTGCTGAGGAACTCCTTGGGGAAATAGATGATTTTATCGGCAGAATAGAGAATGGCGAATTTTACGATGAAGAAGAAAGTTCTCTCGCTTATGAACGGGAGGAACATTTTTATTGGCGAAGAAACCGTAACTATGATGAATATTATGATGAAGATATCGATTATTCCAATCAAGAATATGTGTTGGAAGCCATAGAGTTGCTGGACCATGCAGAAGACTTTTATTGGCGTCAGGATTTTTCTGCTGCATTTAAAGCTTACGAGAAACTTTTCAATATTTTTAATCATCCAAGATATTATGACTATGATGAGTATTTTATATATGGCTTTTCTTTTAAAGAAGCTTTGGGATCATCTTTTTTAAAAGAACATGAGACATTTTACCTGAGAAGCCGGTATTTAAAATGTATGGGAAAAAATGATTTTTCGGCTGTTTATCATTCTCTGAGTGAAAACAAAGATATCCTGCTTACGGATCTTATTGAAATCGACCACAATCCATTGCCCGATTTTAATTTATTTATAAATGGGTTTATCGAGTATTTGACCAGAGAGCCTAAATATGACGCTCATCTAATTGATGTTTTGTTCATAAAAGGGGGGATGGATGAAGTAAAGAAATTTGCATATACCCATGGAGAAAATCATCCTTCTGTATTTTTATATTACTATGAGACTATAAAAGAAGACTCCCCTGATAAAGATGATCAATTAAAACTAATTTTAGACGGTTTGAAAATTATTCCGGAAAAATATCAGATTCGCACTATTATTAGTCTTGATTTAATAGAAATTGCCAAAGAATTGCATGATATTGAACATCTTTTGCTTGGATATTCAACGGCTTTTTATAGCAATCCTTCTTTAAAGAATTTTGTATTCTATTCTGATTTTATCCTTGCTGAAAACATGATACAAGAAATTGATCGGTTAAAAAAATACCTGGATAAAAAGAATGCTAAAAATAAGGATGATTCATATTCTTTTTCGTTTGCCAATGACAGTCTTTTGGATGTCTTCAGTTTAAAATCCGCAGAAATAGATACAAAGACATTGATTGTTGGCAAGTATCTTTTTACCGAGATTGATTCCCTTGTCGATTTTATTAATCCTAAAAATTATTTGGGTTTTAGCTCAGAGAATAAATATGTAGCGATTATTACTGCGTATTCCCTAAAATCAATGGCGCGGGGAACGCCTGTAAAAATTGTTGATCATCTTCTTGATTACTATTGTTTTGATACCAATTCCGATGAATATCCTGTTCTGGTAAATATGGTTGCTGCCCGGAGTAAACAGATAAAATTATCTGAAGAGTTGCAAGAGAATATTTTGAAAAAAGTTGAAAAACTGGCCGTAAACCGGGCTAGTCATATTTTAAAAAATAAATTGAGGGGAGGATATGAAAGTGCATGCCTTCTTCTTGTTGCCTGCGCAGAAGTGAAACAACTTGTAAGTAAAAATGGAAACGAATTAATTAGAATGATTGATACTGAATATAAAAGATTCAGAGCCTTCAGAAAACCTTTGAAAAATCTGACTTCAGAGAGCTCACTGCTTATTTCTATTTGAACCCACCAGAGGAGGTTACCGTATGCAGGAATCACGCGAATTATGGAATAATAAAATTGGCTTTATTATGGCGGCGGCAGGATCGGCAATCGGTTTGGGGAATATCTGGCGCTTTCCTTACATGACCGGTCAGAATGGCGGCGCCGCTTTTGTATTGACATACGTCATTTTTGTCGTCCTGATCGGCTTCGCTGCGATGCTGGCCGAACTATCTCTGGGTCGAAGAACCAATAAAAACGCATTGGGCGCTTTCACCGCTGTTGTGCCGGGTACAAAATGGCGCTACGTTGGCGGGCTGGGAATATTTACCGGCATCGCCATTTTATCATTTTACAGTGTCATTGCCGGTTGGACGGTCGGTTACATGTTCAAAACCATAGGCGGTGTGTTTTCTCACATTCCCAATGCCCAATATCTGGCGGATGTATTTACCGGTTTCTCCGCCAATCCGGTCAGTGCGATTCTTCTTCATGGCCTGTTCATTTTTCTCACGGTTTTTGTTGTTATGGGCGGTGTTTCCAAAGGGATCGAAAGATGGAGCCGGATATTAATGCCCCTTCTTTTTGCTATTTTATTGCTTTTGGTTATTCGCGCCCTGACTCTGGGCGCCGGTGTTAAAGAAGGGTTGGCATTTTATCTGAAACCTGATTTTTCCCAGATCAACGCCGGCACCATTTTGATGGCGCTGGGGCAGGCGCTTTTTTCCTTGAGCCTTGGCATGGGCACGATGATTACCTACGGCAGCTATATCTCCAAATCGGATAATCTGGTTTCATCGGCCGCTTCTGTGGCATTCTTCGACACCCTTATCGCTTTGATGGCGGGTCTGGCAATTTTCCCGGCTCTGTTTGCCAACGGTTTGAACCCCGCAGGCGGCGCCGGTCTTGTTTTTATGGTGTTCCCCATGATTTTTGAAAAAATACCGGGCGGTATGATTTTTGGCGCCGGATTTTTTATTTTGTTATCCATCGCTGCTCTCACTTCCACTATCTCCCTGCTTGAAGTGCCGGTTTCTTATTTGATCGATGAAAGGAAATGGTCCAGAAAAATTGCCGCCATTGCTGCCGGCGTGCTTGCATTCATCCTGGGTATTCCGTCGGCTATTTCGCAGGGCGCTTCCGATTTTTTCAGCAATCTGCCGCTTATCCATATTTCGTTTTTGGATTTTATGAATATCGCTTTCGGAAATTATGCGCTCACCATCGGTTCATTTTTTATCGCTCTGTTTGTCGGTTGGAAATGGGGAATTAAAAATGCCGTCAAAGAGGTTGAGGATGGGAATCCGGTTTTTGGTTACCGAAAAATGTGGTCGTTCACCTTGCGATTTCTGGCCCCCATCTGTATTTTAATTACCATGATCTATCTGGCGTGGACTGGGAATTTCTTTTAAATATGAAATCGCTTTGGTTGCCCGCGAAATATCCTACTGCGGCGGGCATGCTCGAAAAATACTAAAAAATATGAACCGTTTAATACACCATAATTCTTATATGGTGTCTGCCCGAAAACTCTGAAAAACAGTAAAAAACGTCATTCCTGCCGTGCCCGAGGCAGGCGGGCGAAAGCAGCCTGCCCGCCGCAGGCAGGGAATTTTATGAAAACAAGATGTTATAGATTCCCGTTTCGCTGGAATGACAGAAAAAGGGAGTCTTCGTTAAGGTGTTGATTAGGCACAGTTTATCATAGAACAAAAATGTTACAGAGCTCTCTATGTAACCAATCCCAGAATGTAGTCCGTATCAATATTTTAGCCCACGACTTAAGTCGTGGGTCAAAATGAAAAAAGTTTCTTTAACCGCTTCAGCGGTTTATAAGAGAGTACTACTTACCCCAATGATTGATTCCCTTTTTGTCCGGAACTACTCAATGTCCCTTTGAAACCAGCGATAAAAATTTTACTATTTGTTGAACACTCCGGTAGCCGGTTTTCCGTTTTAAAATTGTTCCATCAGGTGTCAGGAGCAGCACGGTTGGGTATGCTTTAATTTGGAAACGCTTCACTAATTCAGGATGTTCATCGCCATCCACCTTTACAGCAACAACCGGTTTGGCCGCGGCAACCACTGCGTCGGCAGTGTAAACCAACTTGTTCATGGTCCGGCAGGGTCCGCACCAGGTTGTCTCAAAATCGATGAACAGCATTTTTCCGGTTGCTGCGGCACGTTTTTCAGCCCCGGCAAAGTTGTGAGAAAACGTCACTCTTTTTCCCGAATGAGCGGCGTTGCGGTCCGGCGCCAGTGTGTCTTTCTGCTTATCTTCCTCTGCATGGGAGATGCCCGGATCAAAAGATACCAGCGTCAGCTTCCGGCCGGATGGATCTATTTCTTTGATGCGATAAGCTTTTTCACCAAGCCAGGCATGTTCCGGGATAGAGAGCGCCGTTTTATAGGAAAACAGTTTTTCCGGTTCATCTTTTGGTGCCAGCGACCAGGAATCCCCACTATCGAAAATGCCGTCCATCTTGCTTTCCGTCACCAAAACGGATGCTGCCACGCCGTCCAGCATCGCCTCGCCCTGCAGCCAGCCTCTGCGTGAAAAACGCAGCACTTTTTCCGGATTCTTCTCGCCGGGATTTTCCACATACCAGAATGAAAGAGGGTACGGATTAGTTGTTTCCTGTTTGTTCCATGGATCCATAACAGGGATATTTACTACTGCTGCAAAACTCGACCAGATCTTGCCGCGGGATATTTTGAGCGTTGTTGTTATAACAGTGTCATCGTTAAATGTTCCGTTACGATTTTGATCGATCAGCAAACGGTCATAGTATCTTTGGTCTTCACCGTGTTCTAATCGTAATAAAATAGGAGATGTTTCCGTCCGCCCTAAAAATAATTTGGTCTCCAGTCCATTTCCTGTTTGTGTCAACGGCAGTTTCTCTCCTTTCGGACTCCAGTGAAGTCTGGTGGTTTCATTCGGCACCCGGGGCAATAAGTGAACGGTTACCCTGTCTGCATGATTCGAAAACTTTTCGCAGTTTACATGAAACAGCAATGTTGTTGCCAATAGGGCAGCCATGGGGATCCGTTTCGATAAATTGGAGCAGCGTCTGTTCATTCTTTTAGCCCTTTTTAATTTGTCTGTTGCATTGTACAAAAGAACCGGTACGAATGCAAGCAGAAAATGAAAAAATAACTTGTTAACAAAATCAACAAATAGGGCGAAAAAGAGATAGATTGAAATTACAGGTCACAATCTCCGAAAAGAGTAGATATAAGAAAGGGTCGAATGAAATTTTGTGGTGTAAAGACGCTGATGATTTCTGCAATTATTTTAGTATATTCCCACTCGGTCGCTCAAAATATCAGGGTAGCGGATCATTCGAAAAGAGAATATTCTGCCGCTGTTCCTGTTTTCAGAGCGCAACTGGATACGCTACACATTTTATTCCGGGTCACGCAGATGGGAATGGTCAGACTGCAGCAGTATTCTGCCGTAAATCCGGCCAATCTGCCCGCGGATTTTGCCATACTGTTACAAACACAGATTGGGAATAATATCGATTGGCGCAAAGATGGCCGGTTGTTGCTTTATCATTTCCGGTTCGCCGGTCAAACGATCCGGTCAATCTGGCAATATGCTGTACAGAATAACAACTGCCCCAATTGGTTGGTAAATCCATTTTTGAACGATCAGGTTGAAATTAAGTACCACATCCTGTTTTTAGAGGTTCGGAATTTATGGACATACTCTCTACAAATTAACCCACAGCTCATTTCCATCACATTGCAAAATGGTGAAAGACGCTTTAATCTGCAGCCGGAAGAATTGTTCGATGACATTGAATCTGAAAAAGTTGAACTGTCAGAAAAGATTCTTCGGGAGAATCTTTTTATATGGCGGCCGCTCGCCCCGGGGCAATATGTGGCGGGGCTTGTTTGTTTTCCATTGAAAAATCGGGATGAAAAAATTGTAGAAGCGACCATGGGAAGAATAAAATATTTTTCTGCCAACAAACGGTCGGATTATTTTCCTGTACATTTGAAAACAAAGAGTAAAATTTTGGAAATAAAAAAAAAGTAATATTTCATGTATCCACTCAACAAATCATGGTAGAATGCTCATTGCCACTAAGGCAAAAAGACACTAAGTACATGAATTCATAAATATGAAGACGTATGATTCTACGACCTCCCCTTGCCCCTCCTTATCAAGGAGGGGAATTTCCTCCCCTTGATAAGGGGAGGCCAGGAGGGGTTTAGTGATAATTCAATTTCATTTTTTTCCATAAGAATATGTCACCATATTTATGAACAAGACCACTAAGTGACACAAAAATTATATTTTATAAATCTTGCTGTATTACCGGCCTTCTTTCAGGAATTATTTACAAAACTTTCCGGCAACAACAATGTCCTCTTGTTTAAATCTGACAATTCTTTCGTATTTTCCTTAAATATTTTACCGGGAACGAATATTCAACTTGCAAATTTCCGATAAAACTGTAAATTGTTTTTTACATTTTCTGGTAATCTGAATAAGGGATAGGATTCTGCATGTTTAAATTGGATATTCCACCGTCGGAGCGCAGGGTATTTACCATTTCAAACTTCTTTTCATTGAGTAGAATATTACTATTGCCGTTTATTTTGCTGTTTTTGGGGCAGCCTGTCAGTTCCCGAAATAATCTTATGCTGGCCGCTCTGTTACTCATTGCTGTTGCCACGGATTTTTTAGATGGATTCTTTGCCCGCCGACTGAACCAGATATCCATCATCGGCAGGATCATCGACCCATTGGCAGATAAAATTTGTATCGGCGCAGTCGTTGTCTTTTTGGTGATGCACCGCAGTTTCCCGGAATGGATGGCGGTAATTGTCATCAGCCGGGATGTCGTGATTGTCCTTGCCAGTATATTTATCACTTCGAAGATAAAAGATGTGACACCAAGCAATATCATTGGAAAAATCACCGTATTTTTTCTGGCATTGTTGATTATCAGCAATATTTTTGTTATCCGGGTGGTCCAGTTTCCGTTGATCATTATTTCTTCCATCTGCATTGTTCTTTCATCGGTAAGTTATTCAAAAAGGTTCTTTTCTATCATTTTTCCAAAAAAATCTTAATGGCGAAATTCATCCGCCTGGTGAAGCACGGTTCAAAATAGAAATTATCTCAGGAAATGTTGTTATGGATTTAAATCGTTTTCCCAGAAGAAGATATACGGCAGGAAAAACTCCCATAGAAAAATTGACACGTTTGTCCCAATTTTTGGGCGGGCCGGAAATTTATATCAAACGGGATGATCTGCTCGGTTTGACAGGCGGTGGGAATAAAACCCGGAAACTGGAATTTGTTGTGGCGGACGCCCTGGCGCAGAAAGCAGACACACTGATCACCTGCGGCGCGGTTCAATCCAATCACTGCCGCTTAACCTTAGCTGCTGCGGTGAAAGAAGGATTGAAATGCCGTCTTGTTTTGGAAGAACGGGTGCCGGACAGCTACAACCCGGAAGCCAGCGGCAATAATTTCCTTTATCGTTTGTTAGGTGTGGAATCGATAAAAGTGGTTCCCGGCGGATCGGATATGACAGCAGAAATGGAAGCTGTGGCGGCAGAATTGGCTGCAAAGGGACGAAAAGGATATGTGATTCCCGGCGGTGCATCCAACGCAATCGGCGCTATGGGCTATGTGTCCTGCGCTCAGGAGATTACGGAACAGCTTTTTAACCTGGGGCTTTGTATCGATCAGGTAGTTACGGCCAGCGGCAGCGGTGGTACTCACTCCGGTCTGATCGCCGGTTTTATCGGCACCAATACGCATATCCCGGTGACCGGCATCGATGTGAGCAGAAAGAAAGATGTGCAGGAGGAATTGATCTACCAGCTTGCCAATGAAACGACAGCAAGGATCGGGTTGGATCAACCGGTGCCGCGGGAAAAGATTACCTGTTTTGACGATTATGCAGGCGCCGGTTACTCTCTGCCCACAGACGGCATGATTGAAGCGGTTAAATTGCTGGCCCGGTTGGAAAGTATTTTATTAGACCCGGTTTATACCGGAAAAACCATGGCCGGTTTAATCGACCTGGTGCGCAAGGGCTATTTTAAAAGGGGTGAGAATGTGCTTTTTCTGCATACGGGCGGTTCTCCGGCGCTGTACGCTTATGAGTCGGTTTTGTTGGCCGGAGAAAAAGTTTTCCCGAAAAAGGACGAGAAGTAATCAGCAAAAACGGCGGCCGTTTTTATCTCTTTTGCTGATTTCTGTTTTGTCTGCCGGATAGAAACTAAAAAAATATCCACCACTAACTCAAAACGCGCAGTAAAAAAACCGTCCGATTTCTGATTCCTATAAACCATGCAAATTATGCAAAAAATAACCCGTGGATATGAAATGTATGATTCCCGGGTTTGGTATCTATTTGTCACCCGTATCTTTAATGCACTTGGTTTTTCCGTGGTGTTACCCTTTCTCAGCGTGTACATGCACCAGGAAATGAACACTTCCATGAGCATCATCGGTTCCATTTTTTTGATTTCTGCGACTGGACGCGCAAGTTCCCAATATCTTAGCGGGGAGATTGTGGATTTATGGGGCCGGCGGGGCCTGCTGATTATTGGCGCAGTAGGCAGGGTGATGGTTTTTGTGTTCTTGGGATTTGTCGTTTTTTATAATTTCAGTTTTGTATGGATCGGACTGGGGATTGTCATCAGTTATGTTTTTGGCGGTATGTTCTTCACTGCGGCGGATACCATGGTTTCGGACATTGTCGTCACAGACAGCCGGGTGGAAGTGTATGCTTTGCAGCGAATTGGCATCAACCTGGGTTGGGCTATTGGCCCGGCGGCGGCCGGTTTGTTGGCGCATTTGCCGTTTTATTCCCTGTTTTTTATTACAGCTTTCATCTTCGTGATCCCTGTTTCTCTGGTTGTCGCTTTTATCAAAGAGAGCAAAGCGAAAAGAGTAAAAGAGGACGGTCAACAGCGGATCCGGATCCCGTTTGCTAAAATAAAAAAATTCTTTCTGTTTTGTGGGTTCAGTCTGCTTGTCTTTTCCGTGATGACACAAATTATCTCTACAATGGCCGTCTTTAGTGTGGAGCAGATTGGTATATCCAAATCTCAGCTTGCATTTTTGTTCTCTTTGAACGGAGTGATCATAGTTTTATTTCAATTCCATACCACGCGGTTTATCCGGCGTTTTCCGTTTACTTCCGCTTTGTTTACCGGAGCCATGCTGATCGCAGCGGGTTATTTTATAGTTCCGTTTGCGACCGGATTTAGCCATCTTATTTTTGCCATTATTTTTATCACTTTCGGCGAGATTTTTATCACACCGTCGGGGGCTGCCCTGGTTTCCCGCTGGGCGCCCGAACAAGTTAGGGGTCGTTATTTTGGCATTTACGGACTGTTTATGGCGTTCGGCAGATCCATCGGCCCTTTTTACGGCGGCATTTTGATGGACCACCTTACTCAGGCAAAATTTTTATTGTGGGGGATCATCGCCGGTGTCGCTGTGGTTGCCGGATTTGGTTTCCGCTGGATCGGCAGGCTTCTACCCGCTCACATAAACAAAGGAACCTGATCATGAAGAAAAAAATGATTCTGCACTGTTTCTCAATCGTGTTCCTGTTTGTTGTCCTTTCTCAAAATATCGCCTGTCACAAGATGATCGAGCCGGAACCGGTGATCGATTACCGGGCTGAAATGCGGAAATTCGTGCAGGATATCAGCGCTGCAGGCAAAAGAACAGCGGCCGATTTTCTGGTAATCCCACAGAATGGCCATGATTTAATTACCTATACCGGCGATGCGGACGGACGACTTGTGGAACCGTACCTGTACGCTATCGATGCCCTTGGCCGGGAAGATCTGTTTTTCGGTTACAATCGGGATGATGAGCAAACGCCGCAATCTGCGCGTAGTGAAATGATCTCTTTTCTGAATTTGGCCAAAGAAGCAGGAAAAACGGTTTTGATTACTGATTACTGTTGGACAAGATCGAAAATTGATAGTTCGTATCACTGGAATGACCGGCAAGATTATCTGTCTTTTGCCGCAGACCATCGTGAATTGGATCATATTCCTGATTATCCTGCCGTTCCGTACAAGGTGAATTCAGCAGATATTCTTTCTTTAAAAGATGCCAAGAATTTTTTGTACTTGTTAAATGCCGGAAAATATGTTACCAAAACCTCTTTTTTAGACACTCTGCGGCATACGGACTACGATGTTCTGGTTATAGATCTGTTTTTTCAAGATGATGATGCATTTACTAAAGCGGAAATAACGTTGCTGAAACAGAAACAGAATGGCAGCTCCCGTTTGGTGATTGCGTACATGAGTATCGGCGAAGCGGAAAATTATCGTTACTACTGGCGCCCGGAATGGGAGAACAATCCTCCCAATTGGCTTTTGTCGGAAAATCCCGATTGGCCTGGGAATTACAAAGTGAAATACTGGAACAATCAATGGCAGCAAATCATCGTAACGGGAGAAAATTCTTACTTACAAAAAATTATCAATGCCGGATTTGACGGTGTGTATCTGGATATTATCGATGCGTTTGAGTATTTTGAAAGGTGAGTACCGGGAGTTTGGTGAAATTTTTCAAAAAATTAAATTATTACCCAACATATAATCACCATATTCAAAAGGCAGTGAACAGATGTCTCTGAAAATAAAAATCCTTGCAATGGGAAAGCCTAAAATGTCGTATCTGGCAGAAGGGATTTCCGATTATTTACAGCGCATGCAGCATTATGCCCGGGTTGCGTTGGTCGAAATTCGTGAACCGGCAAAACCCCAAAAAATGGACGATGAAAAAGTGATGCGGCTGGAAGCCGAGAAGTTTTTTCCCCATCTTAAAAATACTGATTATATTGTTGCCCTTGACCGGGCGGGAGAGAGGCTGGATTCTGTTGCATTAGCTGATTTTTTACAAAATTGCATGAATCACAATCGCAACCCGGTGGTATTTATCATTGGCGGTGAACTGGGATTGGATAAAACATTGCTGAAACGGGCAGACCGGGTGCTGTCTTTGTCCGATCTGACTTTTACCCACGATATGACCCGTTTGATTTTAACAGAACAGTTGTACCGGGCGTTTTCTATTTTGGCTGGGCAGAAATATCATAAATGAAAAAAGAAAAATTCTTTAATCGCTCAGTTGTGTTTGGTGTGTTTATTGGGCTGAGTAGTTACAATATCTCAATATTACGCTTTGATATATGCGATATCTTTTGAATCAAAATAATCACCCCAACACTTTTTTCAAAATTGATTTCACAAGCCCTTCGTATTTTTTCACTACCAGCACGGAAGTGGGGGAGAAGCGGGCCACCTTTTCCGGAATCTCGCCAAATAGCATTTTGCGGAAGAATGGTTCCTTTGCCGCGCCGATTACGACCAGGTCGTAATCCCGGCTTGCCGAGGCGATGCCACCGGCTATCGCCTTAGCTTCGATCAATTTTTTCTCACATTTTCCCTTCGGTTTCAGATTGGCTAACGTTGCTTCCATTTGCCGCATACCCTCTACTTTTTGTTTGGGTGTGGCGTTTTCCGGGATGATATATCCGGCAGTTATGGTCATTTTCATTTCTTTATTGATAGCGCTCAGAATAGAGGCGGCCAGTTTTGCGTTGGGGCCACCGGAAGTCGGCAGTAAACAGCGCTGCATCTCCAGCTTCTCGCCAATTTTGAGCACCATCAAATCGCAGGTGGCAAAGCGGATGATGCGGTCGGCAATTTCGCCGAAAATACGATCCTTGGCGTTAGTATAGCCTTTCCAGCCCATAATCAGCGCTTCAGCATGGTGCTGTTCAATAGAGGCAAGAATACCGTCCGACGGCCGGTGGGCAATAATTAACTGGGTAGACAAGTCAATTTTTCTTTCTGCGGCAATTTTTTTAGCGCGAATCAAAAGCGGTTCCTTATGATGGGCAAATCGCATCCCTTCATGAATGGGCATTTGCCGGGGGACATCCACAACAGTTACAGCGAGAATTGGTTTGCTGCGCCGGCGGGCAACCGGGATGGCAATATTCAGTAAAATATCCACTGTATCCGGATTGTGCAGAGCAACCATAATGCAGGTTTTTCCCTCCTCTGTGACTGCCTGGATGCCCGGCAGTATAACCTGGGGTTCAAATACAGCGGCTCGCTTTTCAAAAATTGCATAGTAGAGAAACAGGCCAAATGCAATCCAGCCGATGGTGATATACCAGGCAACCGGTTGAAATTTAAATTGATAAAGAGCCAAAAAAATATTTAAACCGAAACCTAATAATGGGACTACCGGATAGAGTGGCACATGATATTTCCGGGGAATTTCCGGATATTTTCTGCGCAAAACAATAACCGACAGATTGACCATGGCAAAGGTAAGAAGGAAAATCAGGCTGGCTGCCGAACCGACTGCTTCGATAGGCAGGGTCATAGCCATAATCAACAAAATTACACCCGTGCTCATAATTGCGATATGCGGCGTCCGCCGTTTTTGATGAATGGCGGCCATGCTTTTGGGCAGCCACAAATCTCGGCCCATGGAGAATGAAACCCGGGATGCGGCCATCACCGTAGCATTAAGCGCCGACATGGTGGAAAGCAAGCCGCCAAAAACGATAAGCGCCACACCAAATGCAGGCATAAATGCTTCGGCTGCCCGCACAATAGCGGTCTCTTTGTATTTACCCAGAAATTGCCAGGAGGTCATCGATTCCGGATGAATGGCGGCGAGCGAGACGAACAGGATTAACAGGTAAAAACAGAGGGTAACACTTAGAGCAATGAAGGTCGCTTTGGGAATATTTTTCTCAGGATTTTTGATCTCTTCGGCGACAGTGGCAATTAAATCGTAACCCTCGAAGGCGATGAATGTGAGTCCCATCGCGACAAGGACGCCGCCCAAACCGTTCGGCAGGAATGGTGTAAAACTTTCACTAACCTGGCCGGGTTCTGAGAATATCCGGTGTATGCCGAAAAAAATGAAAATCGCCAGAATGGTTAGTTTGGACAGTGTGAGTACGTTTTCTGTTTTTCCGGTTACTTCGGCGCCGCGCACATTCAGCCAAATGAAAAACAGACCGATTAAAAAAGTAACGCCCAATTTAGCGGAATGATGACCGATGATTCCATACACGAGATGGGTAAGCCAGGGGAAATATTTGGCGAAGAATTCCCAGAAATAACCGGCGAAACCCAGCGCATACAGGCTGCAAGCTACAATGTAAGCAAACCACAGCATCCAGCCGGACACAAATCCGGCACCGCCCGGAAAGGCCATACGTACAAAAGAGTAACCACCGCCGGCACGGGGAATGGCAGAGGCCAGTTCGGCATAGGCAAAGGCGGTTAACAAGGTGACGGCTCCATTCAAAGCAAAGGACATCAGGGAGGCAGGACCCGCTTCACCGGCCGCGATGCCGGTTAATACAAAAATGCCCGCCCCAATCATCGCACCGATGCCGATCATGGAAGCATCGAACAAACCCAGATCACGGGCAAAAGTGGGTTTGTTTGCTTCCTGATTATTCTTTGGAGTCGCCATTTTGCTTTCTTTGAGTTGGATTTTGAAATATTGCGCTATTGGGAATTACTTGTTTTTATGGGCGCAAGTTTTGCGGCAGAAATATGAAATCAGACCTAAGAAATTGGAAATTCGGCAGCATCTCTGTAACAGAATCTGAAGATTGTTGAGTTCATTTCATTATTGGCAACGATGAACCGGAACAATTTCTTGTATCCGCTCAATAAATCATAGTAGTGTAGTTATTGCTACCTGAATTGAGCGATTCTTTTGTTTTTCAGTTTGTTACTGTTACCAGACGGGTTTATGGTTTTAGTGTAAATTCTGTTGGCGATTCAGCCTGCCTGTGCAGACAGGCGAATCGCCCTACAATCGCTCAATTCAGGTGCTACTAAGGCACAAAGACACTAAGAAACACAAAAATAATATTTTATGAATCTTTGTGCCTTGATATCTTAGTGGCTAAAACTTGAAATACCACTAAATATTGAGTGGTTACAATTTCTTTTCCTTTTGAATTCATGACACTTTTAAAGTTGATCGTTTATTTAAATTAACAATCTTTCATTATGAATCAAGTGGAATAATTATTCAGGTTTGATTTGCTGATTAGAGTTGGTAGATGTAGTCGTTCGTAATACCTCAGTTTTAGCTAGAGGACATGTCTGGAAAACCTTTGAAACAGTTGTACTCAATCTTGTTTTTTTATTATCTTCTGACTTAAAGCACGTGTTAATAAGATGTTACGAATCAATGAACCGTTTCAACCTTTTAAAGAAATGAAGATTATCTTCTTGCCTGTCTATAACGGAGGTTTTACAGTCATTCTGCTGTTTTACTTGCATTTTCTAAGTGTTTTGTCTAAATTGAAAAAAAATTATTTTCATTTAGCTATATTTTTATGTATGTGTGGGGGCAATAAAATTAAAATAATAATAGAAATAATCACTGTACTATTCATATTTCTCATGAGGAGAGAAAATAAGGAATATCTTAAATTAACTGAACAGGGTAAAGCTCTAATAAAAATCAGAGAAGAAAAAACTGAAAGAACAATAGGGAAAATTATGCAGACAATCTTAGGTTCTGGTGGAGTAATTGGGAAAGAATTGGCCAAATCTCTAAAAAATTATAATACAGAAATCCGATTAGTAAGCAGAAATCCTAAAAAAGTTCATCCAACCGATGACATATTTTCAGCAGATTTAACCAACCAACAGGAGACACGGAATGCAGTAAAAAATTCCCAAATTGCGTATTTGACTGTTGGACTTCATTACAAAACGGAAATCTGGATGAAAAGCTGGCCTGTAATTATGTCAAACGTAATAAACGCTTGTAAAGAGCATTCAACTAAACTGGTATTTTTTGATAATGTTTATATGTATGGCAAAGTTGATGGTTGGATGACTGAAGAAACTTCAATCAATCCTTGCAGTAAAAAGGGCGAAGTTAGGACTCAAATTGCTGAGCAGTTAATGGATGAAGTTAAGAAAGGAAATATTCAAGCATTAATAGCCCGTTCTGCAGATTTTTATGGTCCAAATGCTGTGAATACAATGGTATCACCAATGGTATTTGAAAAGTTGAAAAATGGAAAAAAAGCAAATTGGATATTAAATGATAAGGCTAAACATTCAATGACTTATACTCCCGATGCAGGTAAAGCAACGGCATTGTTGGGAAATACAGTTGACGCATATAATCAGGTCTGGCATTTGCCGACAGATAGAAATGCGTTAACAGGTGAAGAATTTATTAAATTAATTGCCGAAAAGTATGGGGTTAATCCCAAATATTCGGTGCTGAATAAATTTATGATTACGATAGCAGGATTATTTAATTCGTTAGCTAAAGAATCAATGGAAATGTTGTATCAGCTTGAATATGAATACCTGTTTGATAGTTCGAAATTTGAAAAGCAATTTTTCCCAGCCACAACCTACGAAAAAGGAATAGAAGAAATTGTGGAGATGAAATAATATCTACTAACCACTCGCCTGAGCGGCTCGAAATAAAAAACATAAAAAAGAATTATCATGCGATTTAACAGGAAAAGTAAAACTTCATTCGTACCCCTTTCATACGAGCTGGAGCAGAACTATCCCAATCCTTTCAACCCAACAACAGCAATTGAATTTACGCTGCCCAAACAGGAGTTTGTTGTTTTGAAAGTCTACTCCGTTCTGGGCCGGGAGATAGATACCTTTGTTGCCAAAACGCTTCCCGCCGGTCATTACCGGTTCCTGTGGACTGCCGGCAACTTGTCCAGCGAAATTTATTATTACCGAATCACAGCCGGATCATTTAAAACAGAGAGAAAAATGATCCTGTTGCGCTGAGAGATGACTGTTTTGTTCTCAGAAAAATATTTCAAAATCTGGATAGTTGTAAAGCGATTCGTTGAATCGCCAAAAGGCGGTACATAATAAAAGGAAAAATTCCATGAAACTGCACAAAACATTTATTCTTGTTTTACTTACCTTTTTATTGCTGTCCTGCTCATCACAGAAATCATTCAAATTTGCCTGGCTCAGCGATACACATGTATCCACAGCCGGCGGCAGCGGGGAGGAGGATCTGCAAAATGCTGTTGCGGATATCAATGGTTTATCTGATGTGAAATTCACCATCATCTCCGGCGATATTGCCGAAACCGACATGAATGATAATTTAAAAACCGCCAAAAATATTTTATCCGGATTGAAAAAACCATACTACATAATCCCCGGCAATCATGATACGAAATGGACACAGTCCGGCGGTGCAAATTTTATAAAATTCTGGGGAAGCGATAAATTTGTCTTCGATTACAAAGGCTATAAATTTATCGGTCTGCATCAGGGGCCGGTTATGCGCATGGCGGACGGTCATTTTGCGGTGGAAGATTTACAGTGGCTGCAAAATCTGTTGCTCAATCTCAAAAACAAAAAACAACCGCTTATTTTTGTTACGCACTATCCCGTTGATCGCTCCATAGACAATTGGTATCAATTTCTCGAACTTGTAAAAAATTACAATGTGAAGATGATCCTGCATGGCCACGGTCATCGGAACCGTTTTACCACTTTTGCCGGTATTCCGGGAATTATGGGACGCTCCAGTCTGCGCCGGAAAGAGAAGGCGGGAGGGTACAATTTGGTTACCATGCGCGGCGACAGCGTTTTCTTCTGCGCAAGGATCACAAATACGGAAACCAAACCGGCATGGCTGAAACTTTCTCTGGAGAAGAAATATTCTCCCAACGAGGTGAAGAACAGTGAAGTACCGGATTTTTCCATCAATGACAGATATCCCAACCTGCATATAAAATGGGTATTTAACAGTAAACGAACGGTAGTCTCTGCTCCGGTAGTAACCGGCAACAGAATTTATTCCTGCGATGCCGGCGGAACTGTGACATGTCTTAATTTAAGCGACGGCAAACCTGTTTGGCGTTTTTTTGCAGGCGGCGCCGTTTTTTCTACGCCTGCTGTGGCAGATAGTCACATTGTCATCGCTTCGGTGGACAGTTCAATTTATTGTTTGAACCGCGAAACAGGGCGCCCAATCTGGAAAGTGAAAACCAGAGATCCTGTGGTAGCTTCGCCGGTGCTTTTTCAAGGTTCCGCTTTTATCGGTAGCAGCGATCATATTTTCAGGTCCATCGATCTGGTGACCGGCAAAATAAACTGGCAGACAAACGGAATTGATGGTTTTGTCGAAACAAAACCTGCAATTTCAGGAAATTCAATCATCTTCGGCGCATGGGACGAAACACTTTATGCGCTTAATTCTGCAGATGGTAGCGTACGATGGCGCTGGCGGGGTGGCAAACAGGGTGTTCTGTATTCCCCGGCTGCCTGCTGGCCGGTTGCGGCAAATGGCCACGTTTTCATCGTAGCGCCTGATCGGTTTATGACGGCAATTGATGCAAACACCGGCAAGACTGTCTGGCGTACCAACCGGTATATGGTAAGGGAAACCATAGGTATTTCCGCGGATGGCAGCCGGATTTACGCTCGCTGCATGCGGGATACGGTCATTGCCGTATCGACACAGTCGCATCATTTTCAAACGATTTGGCAAACCAATTGTGACTTTGGTTACGATATCGCGCCTTCCATGATGACAGAGAAGGAGGGAAGCCTGTTTTTCTCAACCAAGAACGGTTTGCTGTATTCTCTTAACGGAGTGACCGGTAAAATAAACTGGCGTTATAAATTCGGCAATACTCTGATTAACACAATAGCGCCGGTGCATAAAAATCAAATTGTATTTTCAAATATGGATGGAAAAGTAGCCTTTCTGATTGAAGAACCCTAAAGTCAGCAACGGGCAAATCATTTTAAACTCTTCAAAATATTGAAAGTATGATATTGAAAAGATTAAAAGATAAATTTTTCTCAACGATTGTTCCTGTTTTTACAATGGTCTGTTTTTCACTGGCAATAAAATCCTTTTCCCAAACCAACCGGCAGACAGTTTATCTTGAACAGGACAAATGCGGTTTCGATGAAATTTTAGCTAGATCTTTATTGAAAATGTTTGGAGATCATTGGGGTTACGATTACGACAGTCTTTTAGTAGATTTACAAAGGTGGGGGGAAAGTCCTTACGTCTCAGTTGACTCCCTCGGCGCCAGTGTGCAAAATCGTGCGTTATGGGAACTGACTATCACGGATACAAATGAAGTGAAACCCAAAAGAGCCATTTACATTCACGCCCGTACTCATCCCGGAGAGGTGCAAGGCTTTTGGGTAACTGATGAAATCATCAACCTGTTAACTTCGGAAAGTGATTTCGCCAAATTTATGCGGCGGAAATGTGTGTTTTATATCATTCCCATGTATAACCCTGACGGCGTGGAACTGGAATATCCCCGTGAAAATGCCCATCATGTGGATATTGAAAGCAATTGGTACGCAGCTACCGTGGAACCGGAAGTGGCGACTCTGCGAAATCGTTTTATCGAACTGATGAACTCCGGCTCTCCCATTGAGGTTGCGTTGAATATGCATTCTGCTTACGCCTGTAAACGTTATTTTGTTTATCACGATCCTGTTGGCACCTCTCCGGCTTACTCCGTTTATGAAAAGCTGTTCATCGGAGATGTGCGTTTTTATTATTTGTTTGGAATTGAACCGTGGAATTACTTTGTCAGTTGGAAGACAGGCACGCCCCTGAAATACCCCGAATCCTGGTTTTGGCTGAATTATAGCGAAAATGTGATGGCGCTCACCTACGAAGATATAAATTGTGAAAACGCCGGCAATTATGGCAAAACCGCCGCAGCCATAATACATGGAATCAGCAATTATTTGGCTTTGGAAAACAGGACCGTTGTTGTCGATCAAATAGAACCACCGGTGAATTTCCTTTTAGAACAAAACTACCCCAATCCGTTTAATTTATCCACCACAATCTCTTATTACCTGCCCGGACGATCTGAAATTGTTTTCCGCATTTTGGATACGCGTGGCAGAGAGATTAAAACCATAGAAACAGGCTGGCAGGAAACAGGATATCATGAGTTCAATTGGCAGGCGACAGGATTACCCAGTGCCATCTATTTTTACCAATTGACGGTTGCCGTTCAGAAAAATGGTGCAATCAGGCGTATATCAATGGTAAAAAAATGCACATTGCTAAAATAGCGACAGGGAGGAGAATCATTATTTTCTGAAGTGAGCGTTTCTTTTGTTTTTGAACTTGAAACGGGTTTTCACTCTTCGGTGCCAATACCGGTTGACGATTCAGCGAATCGCCCTACAATCATTCAATTCAGGTATTTATCTAAGATGCAATTTTTCTTCAATTGTTCGATAAACTTCCGTCAGTTTGTATGTGTGCTTCTTAACATTGAAATTGTCCGTCGCGACGATGAGCAGGTTGTTCTTCTTTGCCAGTTTCTTCATCCATCTCTCATAAGCAAGGTTGAGATCGTGTAAAAATTCTCCGGTGATGGACTTTTCAAATTCACGGCCTCTTGCGCGAATGCGGGAAAGCAGCGTCCAGGTTGAAGCGCGCAGGTAGATAAGCAGGTCAGGTTCAGGCAGAAAGGGAATCAGGTTGGAAAACAGAGTGAGATAGGTTTCATAATCCAGATCGCTGAGATTGTCTTGCTTGTTCAGAACGTAAGCAAAAATTTCCGGATCTTCGTAAATGGAACGATCCTGAACACAGGACTCATGGCTATTCATTATTTCAAGCTGCTCTTTGAACCGCTGATTGAACAAATATACCTGAAGATGAAAACTCCATTTTTTCTTGTCTGCATAATAAGCCGGTAAATAGGGATTATCGATCACTTTTTCATAGAACATTTTCCAGCCAAAATGTTGACTGAGAAGTTCAGCAAAAGTGGTTTTGCCGACTCCGATGTTACCGGCTACGGAAATGAAGTATTTGTTTTTAGCGGCTTTCTTCGGCACGATCACTCCGTACTTTTTTAAACATAATTTGATAAAATAAATGCAGAAAATCAAGAGGCAATCGTATCAGTCGAAATATCAGATAATTCCGGGGAAAAAATTTCTGAATTATGATTAATTTGTTAGTTTATTTGTAACTATTCAGGTTGCCCGCTAATATCGCTAAAAAACGCGAATCGTTAACTATTTTGTCCTATTCGTACGATTTCGTGTAATTCGCGTGCTGAACAGGTAGACGATTTTTTCAATTTCTCTGCGCCCTCCGCGTCTCTGCGTTAAAAAAACAGGCGCTTTAAAACGCAGAGACGCAGAGAGCGCAAAGGGAGCGGATTTGTTCAAAAAACTAAAGTGTTACGGTATTGTCACTACTCAGGCAGCCCGCGAAAGACTCAAAAAAAAACAGGAAAAAAGTTAGATGAGATCATTCGATTGTTTCGTGCGCTTTCTGCCTGTGTCAGACAGACGTGAGCTGAATAGTTACGTTTATTTATAATATTTCGCATGTCCGGCAGGCTGTAATTGATAATAAAAAAAGTCGGAAGATTCAAACATAACATGATAAAAAACTTGATTTAAAACAAAAAAATATGGATATTTAAAATTTATTAGATAAAAGGTTACTTTGAAAAAGGAGCTTGTTTTTTATGAAGATGTCCGAATTTTTTTCTCCCACTCTTAAGGAAATTCCTTCAGATGCAGTAATCAAAAGTCACCAATTGATGTTACGGGCCGGTTTAGTAAGAATGCTCGCGGCCGGCATTTATTCTTATTTGCCGTTAAGCTGGCGCGTACTGAAAAAAATTATGAATATTGTGCGTGAAGAGATGGACGCCATTGGGGGACAGGAGGTTTTTCTGCCCGCGTTAAATCCATTGGATATCTGGCAGGAAACCGGGCGGGCGGAAAATTTTGGCGATGAAATGTTTCATTTTCCTGATCGAAAAAACAGAATGATGTGTCTGGCTCCGACTCACGAAGAAGTGATCTGTGCCATCGCCAGAAACGATATCCGATCCTACAAAGAGCTGCCACAAATCTGGTATCAAATTCAAAATAAATTTCGTGATGAACCGCGCCCGCGTTCCGGTTTGCTGCGCACCCGTCAATTTTTGATGAAAGATTCTTACACACTGGACTACACTTGGGAAGGGTTGGATATTGCTTATGACAAACATGCGCGGGCTTATCGAAACATTTTCGGTCGCTGTGGGTTAAAATTTTTTGAAGTAGGAGCTTCCAGTGGTTTGATGGGTGGGGCTTCCTCACAGGAGTTTATGCTGGAATCTGAGATGGGGGAGGACAATGTGGCGTTGTGTGGTCAATGTAGTTACGCCGCAAATGCGGAGATTGCCGGGTTCAGACTCGAACCGGTTGAAGATTCTCCTTACCGGGAATTAACGGAAATTTCTACTCCGGAGAAACGTACCATCGATGAAGTATCAACATTCTTAAATTTATCTTCTGAATATTTCATGAAGTCGATGCTGTATTTTATTGATTCCAAACCGGTTTTCATTGTTATTCGCGGCGATTATGAAGTGAATGAAATGAAAATGCTAACAAAATTCAGCGATCTGTTCAGGCCGGCAACGCCTGAAGAAGTGTTTGAAATCTGTAATGCTCACGTGGGATTTATCAGTCCTGTGGGTATCAAAGGAATTCCGGTTTATGTCGATAATACTCTAAAGGATCAAACCGGATTTGTAAGCGGCGCCAATAAAGATCATTTTCACATTGGCGGTATTGCTCCCGGTAAAGATTTTCCGGTTAAAGAGTATGTCGATCTGGCTTTGGTAAAAAGCGGCGATCTCTGCCCTGAATGCGGCCATTCTTTACGAGTTGTGCATGCCATCGAATTGGGTCATATTTTTAAGCTTGGCACAAAATATTCGGCAAGCATGGGCGCCAACGTGCTGGATCAGAACGGCAAAGAGATTCCCATCATTATGGGAAGTTACGGTATTGGCATCGAACGCATAATGGCCGGTTATATTGAGCAAAATGCGGACGAAAACGGAATTGTCTGGAATTTTACACTGGCGCCGTTTGCGGTGCATATTTTACCGATCAATTATAAGAATCGGTTGGTTCGGGAAAAAACGGATGCTGTTTACCAGGAATTAAGCGGACTGGGGATAGAGTGTTTACTGGATGACCGGAATGTTAGTCCCGGTTTTAAATTTCGCGATGCCGACCTTTTGGGTATGCCGGTTCAATCGATTCTTGGTGAAAAGAATCTTAAAAACGGACAGGCGGAATTGAAGCATCGTAAAACGGGTAACAAGGAATTTGTTGAACTTGAAAAACTATCACAAAGAATTATTGAGATAATTATGGAAAACAAGGGAAAATGAACGAAGAAATCAAAAATATTCATAATAAGGCGATCTCTTATTACAAAGAGAGAAAATTTATCGAGGCCATTCAATTATGGCAGAAGGCTTTGTCAGTTAATCCGCAGGAAATTGAAGTACTTTACAGCATGGGAATTATCAATTTCGAACTGAAAAAGTACGAAGAGTCTCTGGAATTTTTAAACAATTTGCTGGAACTTTCTCCCGGTCATTACAAAGCCATGTTGATTATCGGCACAGCCTATTTAAAATTACGCAAATTTGACATTGCAGAAGAGTTCATCCAGAAAAGTATTGAGATCAATCCGAAACAAAAATTGGCCTATCTTAATCTTGGTGCTATTTACAGCATCAAAAAAAATTTCGATGACGCTATTAAAATGTTTGAAAAAGTGATTGAAGAATATCCCGGTGAAAAACGGGCGCATCTCGGTTTAGCCAAAATCTATTCTATCACGGAACAGAACGTAAAAGCAAATATTAGTTTTAAGAAAGTCATTGAGTTGGATCCCAACGGACCGTTGGGTAATTACGCCAAAAAAGCATTATTATTGAGTGAAGGTGCCGGAAAAGATGAAAAAGACCTGGAACAGTTGTATGTTATGGGTTACAAAAGTCTCATTGCCGGTTATTACAACGATGCTACAGAAAAATTTGCTACTTATTTAGTAAGTCGCCCCAAAGACCATTTGGTAAATTTTTTGTTGGCCCAGGGTCAATTACGGACGAATAAATTAAAAGATTCTTTTTTTTCATTTAAGAGAGCAATTCTCAATAATCCAAAATATGGACTGTATTACAAAGAATTAGCCATTTTATTAGATAAAATCGGTAAGCCGAAAGATGTACTGGAAATTTTGGCCAGAAGCAAAGAATTAGGCAAAGAAGACGCAGTTGTTTGCTATTTGTACGGAAAAAATTTGCTTAAGATGGGAGAGCCTGAAAAAGCGGAAAAAGAGCTGGGGAAAGCGGTTAAATATGATAGAAACAACATATCGGCCCGATGTGAATTAGCTAAAATATTGATCGATAGGGGTGATGCAAATCTGGCTAAAATTCATTTGCAATTCATCAAAGAATATCCCTTAGAAACGCCTCTGAGAGAAAAAGCAGAAGCACTCCGGATAAACACACCTTATTAAATATAAAATAAGAAGCAATGGCAGCACATAATCTCCAACCTGTTTATTTGTCGTATAAGATATATTATGTATAATAACAATTGAAATCACCCCCTACTGTCAAAATCAATTGTAAATTCTTAATCTTGATTTGTTCACAAAAAGGCTTCCCCTTCTTTATTTTATAACAAAATTAACTAATTTTTTCGGCACAATGATTTTTTTCAAAATGTTCTTGCCGTTGGTATATTTTTGTATTTTATCCGCTGTCACCGCTTTAGCGATTAAATCATCATCGGAAATATTTGCATCGACCTGAATTTGATCTCTTAATTTGCCATTAACTTGAATAACCACTTTCACCGTCTCTTGTTTTAATAGTGATTCTTCGTAAACCGGCCAATCTAATTGAAAGATACTCGGTTTATTTCCCAATTTTTCCCATAACTCCTCAGCAATATGCGGCGCAAATGGCGCCAGCAAAATTACAATGGTTTTAATTGCCTCTTTGATGACAGCTTGATTCTGTTTATTTCTAGATCTGTAATTATTAATTTCATTATAAAACTCCATCAGACGACTGATTGCCGTATTAAAATGGAATCGCTCAAGATCATTTGTAACTTCTTTGACTGTATAATGCTGTATTCTTTTGACGTTCATTGAGTTAGATTCATCATTACTCTGGATATTTATATGTTTATACCCATTAACTAAACGCCAGATTCGATTCAAAAAGCGTGCTATTCCTGTAATCCCTTCATCGCTCCAGTCTCCCCCGTCCTCGTACGAACCCATAAACATCATGTACATTCTAAATGTATCCGAGCCATATTTTTTGATAAAATGATCCGGGTTGACAACATTTCCCCGGGATTTTGACATCTTGGCCCCTTTGTTGGTTATGGTCCCCTGATGAATTAATTTTTTAAACGGTTCGTCAAACCCAATGAGTTTCATATCGTATAACGCTTTCGTTACAAACCGGGCATAAAGCAGATGCATCACGGCATGTTCCGCGCCGCCCACATATTGGTCAACCGGAAGCCATTTGTCCGCCAAATTCCTATCCCACGGCCGATCATCTTTATGAGGGCTCAAATAGCGCAGGAAATACCACGAGGAGCAAACAAAAGTATCCATGGTATCCACTTCTCTCACCGCTGGTCCACCACAATTGGGACATTTTGTATGGACAAATTCAGACGCAGTTGATAAAGGGGATTTACCTTTACCGGAGAAATCCACTTCTTCCGGTAAGTTAACGGGCAGTTCTCTTTCATCCACAGGCAATTCCCCGCATTTGCCACAATAAACAATCGGAATAGGTGCGCCCCAATAGCGTTGGCGGGAAATGAGCCAGTCACGCAATTTGTATGTCACATGCTCCTTCCCTACTCCATTGGTTCTTAAAAAGTTTGTCACCTTTTTTATTCCTTCTTTTACAGGCAATCCGTTAAACCGACCGGAATGAATCATAACACCCGGTTCGGACAAAGCCTCTGTCAATTCATCTTTTAGCTCAAGTC
This sequence comes from uncultured Deferribacteres bacterium, assembly GCA_913009825.1. GTDB lineage: Bacteria > Zhuqueibacterota > JdFR-76 > JdFR-76 > DREG01 > DREG01. Next base: position 62,669 of record CAJVYQ010000012.1, on the reverse strand, counting down.
CATCCGGAGAGATTACTATACGAATCTCAAGTTTGTATTTGCGGGCAAATTCAAAATCCCGTTGGTCGTGAGCAGGAACCGCCATCACCGCACCGGTGCCATAGCTAAGCAGTACATAATCCGCAATCCAAATAGGTACTTTTTCATCATTCACCGGATTGACGGCATACGCGCCGGTGAAAACGCCGGTTTTTTCCACACCCGTTGAGGTTCGCTCAATTTCGGATTGTTTTCTTGTTTTCTTAACATAAGTATAGACATCTCTTTTTTGCTCATCCGTTGTGATTTTTTCCACTAGGGGATGTTCCGGCGCCAATACCATATATGTTACACCAAAAAGTGTATCCGGCCGGGTGGTAAACACTTCAATCTGATCATCCGTTTCGGTAATCCTGAATTTGATCAGTGCACCCTCACTTCTGCCGATCCAGTTTTTCTGCATGGCAATGGTTTTTTCCGGCCAATCGATTTTTTTATGATCCGCTAACAAACGGTCGGCATAATCGGTAATTTTGAAAAACCATTGCTTCAGATCTTTGCGGGTAACTTCTGTATCACAGCGCTCGCAATGGCCGTCGATAACCTGTTCATTGGCCAGAACCGTATTGCAACCGGGACACCAGTTTACCGGTGCTTTTTTGCGATATGCCAGGCCGTGTTTATAAAGCTGCAGGAATAACCATTGCGTCCATTTGTAATATTCGGGCGAGCTTGTATCAATTTCTTTGCTCCAGTCATACATGGCGCCAATGGATTTTAATTGCCCGCGTATTTTTTTGATATTCTCTGCCGTACTTTCGGCCGGATGTACTCCTTTTTTGATAGCAAAATTTTCGGCAGGGAGACCAAACGCATCATATCCGATAGGTTCGAGCACATTGTAGCCCTGCATTTTTTTAAAGCGGGCCCATGTATCTGTCGGCCCGTAATTGTACCAATGCCCGATATGAAGCCGGTCACCCGACGGATAAATAAACATGACTAATGCGTATAATTTCTTTGCCACATCGTTAAGATCGATTTGATATATTTTAGATTCATCCCAATATTTTTTCCACTTCTGCTCGATCTCTTCAAACGGATATTGACTCATTCCTTCCTCACTCGGTTATAAAGTTGTTCATAAGAAAAAAGCTGAAGAAAAATCCTCAGCTTTTTTTAAATGTCGGGGCGAGAGGATTTGAACCTCCGACCTCATGGTCCCGAACCATGCGCGCTAACCGGGCTGCGCTACGCCCCGATTCTGTTAAAATATAGCAATTATACCCAAAGATGCAAGTGTTACAATCACTCCCGAAATACAAATTCCCAAAATTATAGATGTTACCGATTGAAAAAAACGAACGCCGAAGATAAAGGCAGCCACTGCGCCCGTCCATGCCCCGGTTACAGGTAGCGGAATCCCCACAAACAACATCAAACCAAGCATTTCATATTTTTCGATCATTTTCCCCCTTTTCCGGGTGCGTTTAAAAAGCCACTCAAAAAAACGATCGAACAACCGTATTTTTCTTAAACGATTGGATACCGGTTCCAGCAATAACAGGATCGGAATCACAGGTATAAAATTTCCAATCACCGCAAAAAGATAGGCACTTTGCCAATCCAATCCACCGCCGAACGGCGGGCCTGCCAACGCCCAGGGGATGGCGCCCCGCAGTTCTAAAATGGGGAGCATCGCCAAAAGAAGTGTGGTTATTTCTTTGGGTAAGAAATTAAAAATTTGTGCAACCTGTTCAGCATCCATGTAAAATCGTCTTCCCAATCATCAAAATAAAACGGAATGTATCCAAACCGCGCCGAATTGAACTGGATTCACCGGAATAGATCGTCGAAACCGGAACCTGACTTATTCTCGCGCCGCAGAGAAGATATTTAAGCAACAGTTCACTTTCCATCTCAAAATGATCTGTTTTCAGATGAATTTTCTTCAACAAATCTAATTTAATGAATCGGTAACCACACTGCGAATCTTTAATCCGAGCTCCGCCTAAAAGCGAAATAACCAGGCTGGTGATTTGATTGCTTGCATACCGGTCTAAAGGCATCAGATGGGTTCGAATCTTTCTCGTACCGATAACAATATCCTGCTCTTCCCCGCCCTTTTTCAAAAAAACAGGGATGAATGCCGGATCATGCTGCGCATCAGCGTCTAAAGTAAATACGAAGGGTTTCTTGCATCTGATGGCAAAATCAAAACCGGTTTTTATTGCGGCTCCCTTCCCTTTATTTTGGCAGTGTTTTAAAAGAACAAGATCAAATTTTTTTACTATTTGAACAGTACCGTCCGTTGAGCCGTCATCTACAACAACAATTTTTCCGGGTTCTTTAACAACAGCTAAAACACGTCGAAGCGTACTTTCTATATTTTCTTCTTCATTATAAGCAGGGATGATAACTAAAAAATCGTTCCTATTCTGAATTTGCTTCCCTGCATTTTTCATAATTTACTGCAAAATTAAATGTCGGTAAATTTAATATTATTTTTTTTGAAAATCAATACAAAAAGTAATCAGGATGACAAATTCCACTCACAAATAAAAAGAATGTAGCCTTGTACAAAAAGGTTGCTTTCTTCAATAGTTTCCAAAAATTGTAAAAATAATTCCGGGAATAAACATAAAAAAGCCTGTAACTTTTGTCACAGGCTTTTACTTGTCGGGGCGAGAGGATTTGAACCTCCGACCCCATGACCCCCAGTCATGTGCGCTAACCGGACTGCGCTACGCCCCGACTTCGCTAAAAATGATCTTTTTCAATTCCCAAATATCATATTTCAAAGATTGAACCATTTCTTTCACATCGTCTTTTGGAGCTTCCACCTTGATTGTATCTAAATCGGCATCATTTTTTAGCCTAGTTTTCAACTGCTTTTTTGCACCTTCTATGGTAAATTTTTCCTGATACAGCAAACGCTTAATCAAAAAAACCAGTTTAACTTCTCTCAGCCGGTAGATCCTGTTCCCTGCCCTATTCTTCGTTGGACGTAATTCATCAAATTGGTTTTCCCAGTAGCGCAGAACATGCTGCTTTACATCTGCAATCTTACTAACGTCGCTGATCGAATAGTACAGCTTTTTAATGGGTTTATTTTGCATATATAACCCCAATTAATATAATATTTTATATTAAGCATATTTTCTTAAAATTGCAAGAAATTTTTATTGGAACCATTATTTTTCCGGAAATTTTTTATAATGATGGTTCCCAGAGAAAAAAAGTTGATGAATTCTAATTTTTTCTGTTCCATAACTGATTGATTTAATTTTGCTTTGAACTGTGTCAACGTATCGAACAGGTAGACGGCGGATCTGGGTAATTGGAATATATTTTGTCGGGATATTTTCGGTTTCATCGTGATTGCTCCCTTGTATCCGGTTTCCCGGCAAATGTCGGTTAACTCATGGTTAAACCTGCCAAACGGGTAGGAAAAGAAATGAACAGGCCGGCCCAATTTATCTTCTATTATTTTTTTTGAGTACTCCATTTCAAATTTCACTTCCTTATGAGTCACAGAATTTAAATCGATGTGAGTATGGGAATGGCTGCCAATCTCAAATCCGGCGTTGGCGATCTCCTGCAATTGCCGCCAATTCAGTTGGCTGCATTTGGATGATTTGTAATAATCCCAATGAGTTTCTTTCCCCGCATATTTTGTAATAACGAAAATAGTTCCTTTCATCTCCCGGGCCAATAATAGCTCGATCATATTCTCATATAGGCAGGATAACGCATCATCAAATGTTAAGAATATGCTGTTTTTGTTTATCGATTGATTATCAAGTAGTAGTTCAGATAAAACAGAAATACTGTAATGATGTGTTTTTAAATATTGTACCTGTTTTAAAAATTGCTTAACGGTAGCCCTGGTGATAGAAGGATATATGTGGTTGCACACATGATGGTATCCTAAAATAACCGGGTTGATATTCGAAATCGAATTTGTCATAATTATGGTAGTGGGATTTTCAGCCGGCCGGTTCCAAAATAAATTTGCTTAATTTCCCTTCTTCGAAAAGCCAGCAGGAGATATCGTATATCTGATCAATAGTAACCGAATCGATTGCAGTAATAATAGAATTGATTGAGAAAAATCGGTTGTAATTAATCTCTGTTTTGGCCAGACGGTTCATCCGGTTGGAAGTACTTTCCAGACCAAGGAGTAAATTACCCTTCAATTGGTTCTTTTTCTTTATCAATTCTTCTTCTCCGACCGGATTACATTTAAACGCATCCAATTCAAACTCGACAAGTTCAATAGCCTTATCAATTTTATCCTTGTCGGTGCCAAGATAAATGCCAAAAACGCCGGTATTCTTCAGAAAATCGGCAAAAGAATAGATGGAATAAGCAAGACCGTGTTTTTCTCTGATATTTTGAAATAATTTGGAGCTCATGCCAAATCCCAAAATAGTATTCAATAGCAGCATGGGATAACGACGTTGATCAGAATAGGAAAAGCTACGCCTCCCCATACAGATATGAGCTTGCTGAAAATTGTTTGATATTCTTTTGGTGATCTGATTTTCTTCCGGCAGCGAACTTGAATTCCTCTTGGATGAAACAGGAAGTTTCTGCAGGAATTTTCGGCTCAGCTCGACAATTTTCTCATGTTTCAGATTTCCTGCAGCGGCTACTACAATGCGATCAGCCGTATAATTTAATTTCAGAAAATCAAGAATATTTTTGCGTGTCAATGAATTAACAGATATTTTTGTCCCAAGGGTTGAGAAACTTATCGGATGGGGTTCGTACAGCGATTGAATGAAGTATTCCTGCACTAATTCGTCCGGTGAATCTTTCAGCTCATTAATTTCCTCTAATACTACCTGCTTTTCTTTGCTGATATCTTCTTCCGACAAACCGGGGTTCATGATTAAATCGGTGAGAATATCGACGGCAAGATCGATATTCTCATCCAAAATGTGCGCATAATAGCAGGTAATCTCTTTGCCGGTGAAGGCATTCAGATGTCCGCCTAATGCTTCCAGGGAATCGGCTATCTCGAAAGCGCTGCGGGATTCGGTACCTTTGAAAACCATGTGCTCAAGAAAATGAGCCACACCATTGTTTTCACGGGTTTCATCGATAGTTCCGCTTAAAATCCATAAACCGATTGAGACCGAATGGACATAAGGGATCTTTTCAGTTACAACTCGCAGGCCATTATTCAATGTAGTTTTATTGTAGAGAAAGTCTTTTGTCATTCAAACAAATGTTGTCGGAGTTCATTGCTACGTTATTTTCTCTCCAACAAAACCTTTCTACTTAATCTCATTTTCCCGCCATTTTCGACTGCAAGTAATTTAACTTCTACCTCTTCCCCAACCTTCAACACATCCTCTACCTTTTCGATGCGGCGATTATCAATTTGGGAAATGTGCAGTAGCCCTTCTTTGCCGGGAATGATTTCCACGAAGGCGCCGAAGTTTGTAATCTTCTTGACCTTACCCTTATAGATTTTGCCAACTTCAGGAGAAGCCGTCATCTCTTCAATAATACGCCGCGCTTCATGGCTTCCCTCTTCGCCCACTGAAGCGATGGTTACAACACCGTTATCATCAATATCAATACTTGCGCCGGTTTCCTCGATGATTCCCCGTATATTTTTGCCGCCGGGTCCAATAACCAACCCGATGGAATCAACCGGGATTTGAATAGTCATGATTCTGGGTGCATGTGGAGAAATATCACTTCTTGGTGCATCAATGGTTGCATTCATCAGTTTAAGGATATGAAATCTTGCTGCTTTGGCGTTTTGCAAAGCTTCCCGGATAATTTCGAAAGTAATGCCATGAATTTTAATATCCATCTGGAAAGCGGTAATTCCCTCTGTTGTACCCGCTACTTTAAAATCCATATCACCCAAATGATCTTCATCGCCAATGATATCCGTCAGGATAGCCACCTGATTATCTTCTTTGATCAGCCCCATGGCAATGCCGGCGACATTGGTACGAATGGGCACGCCTGCGTCCATCAGGGAAAGTGAGCCGGCACAAACAGTGGCCATGGACGATGAACCGTTAGACTCCATAATATCGGACACAATGCGAATGGTGTATGGAAATTTTTCTTCCGAAGGAATGAGCGGCTTCAATGCACGTTCCGCTAATTGACCATGGCCGATTTCTCTTCTGCCCGGACCCCGAATAAAGCGAACTTCACCGACACTGAATGGCGGAAAATTATAATGAAGCATATATCGTTTCCAGGATCCACCATCGATTCCTTCTATTTTTTGTTCGTCCACCTTGGTTCCCAGCGTTGTGGCAGAGAGGCTTTGCGTTTGTCCTCTGGTAAAAAGAGCCGAGCCATGTGCCCGCGGGATCAGGCCCACTTCACATGCAATGGGCCGGATATCGCCAAGGCCGCGACCGTCTATTCTCTGCGAGGTTGCCAAAACCCGGTTTCTCATTTTTCCTTTCAGAATATCCTCGGTTGCAGGAACTATAAAACCAAGATCGTCCGGAAATTTTTCAGTCATATCGGTTGTGATATCTTCAACGATGGTATTGAATGTTTTTTGTCTATTCGCTTTATCTTTCAATTCAAGAATCTCTACAATACGGTCGGAATAGTTTTCTTCAATCAGTTTAACCAATTCTTCCGGTGGTTTTACCGGTATATATTCCATTTTGGGCTTGCCTGCTTTTTCTACCAATTCATCTTGTAATTCAACAAGTTTTGTGATCTCCTTCGAGCCAAATCCTAAAGCGGCCACCATTTCTTCTTCGGATAATTCATTGCTCCAGCCTTCGACCATTAAAATTGAATCACGCGTGCCGGAAACCACAACATCCAGGTCTGAAGATTCCAGTTGTTGGAACGTTGGATTTAATACAAATTCTCCGTCAATTCTTCCAATCCGAACAGCGCCGATGGGGCCGAGAAATGGGATATCCGAAATAGACAAAGCTGCAGAAGCAGCGATAGTTCCCAAGATATCGGCATCATGTTCTTTATCTGCTGATAGAATGAAAATAATGACCTGAACTTCATTTCTAAAGTCTTCAGGAAATAGAGGCCGGATGGGTCGATCTGTTAATCTGGCGCTAACCACCTCTTTTTCACTGGGTTTACCTTCCCTCTTAAAAAAACCACCGGGTATTTTACCTGCGGCATACGCTCTTTCCCTGTACTCAATCTGCAATGGCATAAAATCCCGTTGACTGACCGGTTTGTCTGATGCAACAGCAGAAGCAAATACAACTGTTTCGCCAAATTGAACCGTTACAGCACCGGAAGCCTGCCTTGCCATTTTTCCGGTTTCAATAATGAGTTGTTCTCCCCCCAATTCCATTTCTAACCTGTGTACCATTAATCCTCCAATAACTCACCTACTATGATGAGTTAGTCCTATTTTAATAACGTACATTACCGGCGAATATTCAACCGACGAATCAGTTCGCGGTATTTTTCAATATCTTTGCTAATTATATAATTTAATAATCGACGGCGCTGGCCAACCATTTTCAACAACCCACGCCGGGAATGATGATCTTTGGAATGGCTGCGGAAATGTTCCGTCAATTCATTGATTCTTTGGGTTAACATGGCAATACGAACTTCAACACTACCCGTATCCTTGCCATGAAGCCCATATTCTTTAAAAATTTCAGTTTTTTGCTCGCTTGTTAAAGGCATCTTTCCTCCGATTAATTTTTAATATTCGTTCAAAACTTTTTTAGCAAATTCAATATCATTGTGCATCTGGGAAATCAAAGCATCAATTGTTGAAAATTTTTTCTCATCACGCAATTTTTTTATGAAATTTATGGTAATTTCTTTTCCATAAATATTTTCCGAAAAATCGAAAATATATGCTTCGATGGTTCTGTCTGTTTCATCAAATGTTAGCCGGATACCTATGCTGACAGCGCTATCATATATCTTGCCGTCGATATCGATTTGAGCAGCATAAATTCCATTGCCCGGCACTAATTTATTGGGATTGTTTAGTTCCAGATTGGCGGTAGGAAATGACAATTCTCTCCCCCGCCCTCGTCCTTTCACCACTGTCCCGGAAAGTTGGTAACTTTTCCCTAAGTATTTGTTGGCATTCTCAATGCTGCCGCTCTTTATCGCGTCTCGAATTACGGTACTTTTAATTACGGTGTTTTGCAGTAAAAAAGGTTCGACAACATTCACATTAAAATTATGACTTTTGCCAAAGCGGCGCAGCGTATCGATATTCCCCGATCGTTTATAACCGAACGCATGATCATAGCCGATAACCACATCAACCATGCCGATTCTTTTTATCAGAACATCTTCAATAAACTGCTCCCCGGTCAGGCGCGAAAGCTCGGGCGTGAATTCAAGAACAAGCAAGTAGTCAATATTAAATTCGCTGATATAGCCAATTTTTTCATCCAGTGTGGATAATATCTGAATGGGAGAAATTTTCGATTGCAAAATTAATTGGGGGTGCGGCTCAAATGTGATGACATACGAATGACCTCGATAACGCCGCTTTTTTTCCTGCAAATGTTTAATTAGCTGCTGATGCCCTAAGTGAATCCCATCAAAAGTTCCAATTGTAATTACAGGATCTGAAACTTGCTCAATTTCATCAAGCTTGCGTAATACCTTCATCACCCGCACCACCTGTCATTACTTATTTGCAAAAATTCCTCTAATTCCATTGCGTCGTCAATTGAATACTCGCCGATTCTGATTCTGACCAATGATTTCAAGTATGCTCCCGTCCGTAATTCTTTGCCCAGATCTCTTGCCAGCGAGCGGATATAGGTTCCCTTTGAACAGGTAACATCGATGGTAATAAACGGCCAGTTGAACTTTAATAACGAGATTTTTCCTATCCTTACCCTTCTTGGTTTTAACTCAACCGCAACGCCTTTTCTGGCATATTTATACAAACGGCGTCCTTTGTATTTAATGGCGGAATAAATAGGCGGTATTTGTTCGATTTCCCCCTCAAACGATCGGAAAATGTTGATCAGAGTAGCCCGTTGCGGTTCCGTCATATTACTACAACGATTAACTATTTCGCCGTCTCTGTCCAATGTATCTGTTTCCATACCAAATTCAACTTCGGCCACATATTGCTTTTCCAGGGCCGACATCTCTTGCGATCTCTTTGTGGCCTTGCCGGTTAATATAAGCAAAACTCCGGTTGCAAATGGATCCAACGTGCCGGCATGGCCTACTTTCTTAATTTTAAAACGGCTTCTGATTTTTTTTACCACAAGAAACGAAGTAACACCTTCCGGTTTATTGATATTCAGCACTTCGCCGCTTTCAAAATGATAAATTCCTTTTTCTTTCCCGGTCACCGGAGGTTATTCTTTCTCCTCTTTCACTTTGGCCAACAAAGTGCCAATTTTTTCCGCATAATCGAGTGTGTCGTCCAGAATAAATTCCAAACTTGGAATAAACCGTAAACGCACCCGCCTTTTTAATTCGGAACGAATAAATTCAGTCGCGCTTAGCAGGCCTGCTAAAGATTCTTCGGGGTCACCTTTCGCAGCCAACACAGAAAAATAAACCCTGGCAATTTTCAAATCCGGCGTAACCCGCACCCGGGTTATTGTAACAAAACCAATACGTGGATCTTTTATTTCTTTCAAAAGAAGATCGCCGATCTTTCTTTTGATCAAATCCCCTACTCTTTTTGGTCTGTGATGAGACATATTGCAACCAAAGCTAAAAATATTCAATTGACCGGTCCACGACTTCCACTCTGCTGTCAGCATCGATCATATTTAAAATCCGGCTAAAATTCTTTTCAATAAATAGTCTGTCTTTGGAAACCATGGCAATACCGATGAGACTTTTTTGCCATTTATCCTCGCCTGCCAATTCGGCAACGGAAACATTAAATTTATTTTTTAACTTTTCCTTTATACTCTTTATTACAAAGCGTTTCTCTTTAAGCGATAAAGCGCCGGGAATATGAACTTCCAACCGATAGAAACCAACCATATCCGCAATAATAATTATGCTTCAATCATTCTTTTAATCTGAACAATTTTAAAAACTTCCAAAGAATCACTAACTTTTATGTCGTTAAAATTTTCTACACCGATGCCGCACTCGTAACCGGACTGCACCTCTTTAACATCATCTTTGAATCTTCTCAAGGAGTCGATCATCCCTTCATAAACAACTTTTCCTTCCCTTACCACCCTTATCCTGCCGTTACGCATAATTTTACCATTCTGCACATAACAACCGGCAATATTTCCGGCCTTGGGAATACGAAATACTTCCCGTATTTCTGCAACTCCCAATAGCTCTTCTTTTTCTTCCGGTTCAAGCATACCTTCCAGGGCGCTTTTTATGTCATTGATCACATCGTAGATGATTGAATATGTTCTTATATCAACTTTTTCTGTTTCGGCAACTTCCCAGGCTTTTGCATTGGGTCGAATTTGAAAACCGATAATGATCCCTTCAGAAGCAGAGGCTAAGAGCACATCCGTTTCTGTAATTGCGCCAACTCCTTTGTGAATCACATTCACCTTCACCTCATCGTTAGAAAGCTTAATCAGTGAATCGCTCAACGCTTCCACAGATCCTGCCACATCCGCTTTCACAATCAACTTCAATTCTTTAAAGCTCTTATTTCTCATTCGTTTAGAGAATTCATCCAAAGTGATATAACTCTTTTTTCTAAAATCCCGTTCTCTTTTTAATTGTTGCCGTTTTGTACTTATTTCTCTTGCACTGCGCTCATTCTTCAGGCTGTTTAAGACATCACCCGTATTGGGGATATCATCAAATCCTAATACTTGAACCGGCATTGCCGGAGGTACTATTTTTACTTTTTTTCCTCGTTCATCAAACATAGCCCTGACTTTTCCGAAAATAGTGCCAACCACCACAACATCACCAATATTAAGACTACCTTCCTTAACTAAAATAGTTGCAACGGGGCCGCGCCCTTTGTCCAGTTCGGATTCGATAACCACTCCTTTTGCATAGCGGTTCGGATTTGCTTTTAATTCAAGAAGTTCTGCCTGCAATACAACTAATTCCATTAGTTGATCCACGTTTTCTCCGGTTTTAGCGGAGAGTTCAACCGATGAATATTTCCCCCCCCAATCTTCGACTAAAATATCAATTTCAGAAAGCTGTTTTTTGATTAGTTCAGGATTTGCGTTCGGCTTGTCAATTTTATTGATAGCAATAATAATTGGTACATTTGCGGCACGCGCATGATTGATCGCTTCAATAGTCTGCGGCATCACATTATCATCAGACGCAACTACAAGGATCACGATATCCGTAACCTGTGCACCTCGTGCTCGCATTGCAGTGAAAGCTTCATGACCCGGTGTATCCAGAAAGGTAATCTTTTTTTCGTTAAAGGTCACAACATAAGCTCCAATATGCTGTGTAATTCCGCCTGCTTCTCCGGCAATGATGTCACTACTACGGATATGATCCAAAAGCGAAGTTTTTCCATGATCCACATGCCCCATGATGGTGACCACAGGCGGCCGTTCTTCAAGATTCTCCGGCTCATCAACCTCTTCCTCAAGGTCGTCAATCACATCCATGCCATACATCTCTTCCTGCTTGACTTCAAAACCGAACTCATCAGCAACCATAATTATAGTATCCATATCCAATCGTTGATTGATTGAAACCAGGGTTCCCAGAGTTAAACATTTTTTAATCACTTCGTTTGCTTCCACATTCATCGCCTGGGAAAGCTCGGAAACCGAAATAAATTCACTAACCTTGATCACATTTTCTTCAAGCTCCTCCTGGAATTCTTCTTTTACGGACTGATGACGTTTCCGTTTTGTTTTACCTTTATCCTCCATCGCCAACATGGTTTTTTTGATGGCGGCAGTTACATCCTCTTCCGAAACCTTACGCTTTTTCTCTCTTTTCTTTTTCTTGCGATTGCCTTTAACACCTTCCCGGCTTGCCGCTCTTTTCTTTTCTTCGGCCAGACGTTCTTTCTTTTTTTTCTTCTTTTTTTTCTGTTCGCCGGTTTTTTTGGTTGCGGCTTCGCTACCAACTTTATTAGTTGGTGCCTCTCCTGCAACAACCTTTTCAACCGGTTTTCCTTTGGTTACTTCAACTTTTTCTTCCGGTTTTTCTTTTTCTATTTTAGCAACCGGTTTTGGTCCAACCTGGTCAGTTTTTTTAGCCAGCGCTTCTTTCTTCTTTTCTGTGGCTGAGTGAGCTAAAAGCTGTTCCAAACGCCGCGTTTTTTTCTCTTCTAATTTCTTCTCCCCTTCGGTTTTCTTTTTCGCCACTTCTTCTAAACGCTTCGCTTCTTCCTGTTTCTTTTTAAGCTTTTCCTTCTTTTGTTTTTCTTTAACGGCTTCAGCTTTTCTCTCCTTCTCGGCTTCTTTCTCTTTTTTCGCAATGCGAATCGCTTCACGCTGGACTTCTTCTAAAGAGGGTGGCTTTTTTTTCGACAAATCAAGTAATTTTTTTCTTACCGAATCCAGCCGTTCCTGCTCTCTCCGCAACTCCTGGTCTTTCCGCTGCATATCCAATTCCACCATCGTCTCAGAAGGAACCTTCATTGTTTCCTTGCCGTATTTTTCGGAAATCTTTTCATGCATCTCTTCGGTAACAGGACTCATGGGATTTTTTACGTCATAACCCTCTGTCTGGAGATATTCCACCAAAGATTCTACCGAAATGCGGAATTCTTTTGCAACTTTGATTACACGCTGTTTTTTTGTTCTTTTTACGGTTGCTACTTTTTCTTCGACTTCTGCCATTATTGCTCAAAATAGTTTTTTATTGTTTCAATTATTTTTACTGCGGTTTTTGCACCAATGCCCGGTATGGCAGTGAGAGTGTCTCCATTCGTTTTTAACACATCTTCCACCGTCTCAATTTCTCCTGCCTGCAATTTGGCAATGACTGATGGTCCCAACCCCTTTATTTCCAATTCGTCGAGTTTTCTCCTCGCGCGCGTCACAATCTGACGGTGTTCGGATTCTTTTAATATTTCGATTTCGTAACCGGATAGCTGAGAAGCTAATTTCCGGTTTACTCCGCCTCGTCCTATTGCTACCGAAACAAATTCATCGGGAATCACTGCCGTTGCCGTTTTATTCTCTTCATCGATGGTAACAAACAATGGTTTACCGGGGCTGAGCGCACGAGAAATAAAAATTTCCGGATCCCTGTTCCAATTAATCACATCGATTTTTTCGTTATTCAACTCCCGGACAATTTGCTGAATGCGAATTCCTTTCATGCCGACACAAGCTCCGACGGCATCGATTCTTTTGTCGTTGGAATAAACGGCAATTTTTGCCCGCTCGCCGGAATGCCTGATAACACCTTTAATCTCGATGACACCGTCATAAATTTCCGGCACTTCCAGTTCCAGCAATCGAATCAGAAACAGAGGATCTCTGCGGGAGACAATTATTTCCGGCCCTCTGCTCGATCTGACAACGTCTTTGATAACGGCACGTACGCTTTCGCCTCGATGATATCTTTCGTTCTGAATCTGCTCACTTTTGGGAAGAACCACTTCGGTTTTTTCTAAATTCATGTAAATTTCATTTCGGTTGATCTGTCGAATATCCCCGATGATAATTTCACCGACCCTATTTTTATATTCATCAAAAATATGATCTTTTTCCAGCTCACGTAATTTTTGACTTAAATTCTGTTTGGCTGCAACCACCAATCTTCTGCCAAACGAACGCGGATCGATAATTTCAACAAACTCGTCACCCAACTCCAGGTCCGGCTCTATTTTTCTTGCCGTATCAACGTCAATTTCAAGGCTGTTGTCCGTAATCTCCTCAACAATTACCTTATTTTGATATATCTCGATTTCCCCCTTATCGATATTCACAAAGATATCAAAGTTGTCCGCCGTGCCATATTTTTTCCGAATCATCATGATGAGGACATCTTCCAATATCTCAGCTAACACCTCGCGATCTACATTTTTTTCTTTGGTTAATAAAGAAATCGCTTCGGCAATTTCGATCTTCATTTTTTAGGTTTCCTCCAAAATAATTTCTTTGGGCTTTTAAATTACCAGGGTAATGCCTGCACTGCCTTCTCAATTTTTTTAACAGGGATTGTCAATTCACTGTCTTTTGTGGTAAGAAAAAGCGAGCCGTGAGCTATTTTTTTCAGCTTTCCTTTTATTTTTTGAACCGTTTCGCCGTCCCTGTATTGAACCTCTATTTCAATGTTTATTTTTCTTTTAAAATCTTTTTCAGTTTTCAGTTGCCGGTCGATTCCCGGCGAAGAAACTTCCAGTCGATATTTTTCACCTAACTGTTTGTCCAGTTCCGGTAAGCGAACCAATTTCCGGGAAATCTTTGTACACTGCTCAACGGAAATTCCGTGATCCGTATCGGCAAAAACAGAAAACCGGTAACCGCCCGGCTTTCCGTGTAATTCCAGATCAATCAGCTCGGCGTTCTCTTTCCTGATTACCGGTTCAATAATTTCTTTAATTTTCTCCACAAAACTCATAAACTTTTACCCAATAAAAAAGTGGGTCTTTTGAACCCACTTCGGCCATTAAGATAACAAATAAATAATAAGAATGCAATAAAAATAATGAACTTACTGTAACTTACCGGTTTTGAAGAGAAAATTGCAGAAAAAAAGGAAAAACATGCCAAACACCGGAAAATGCGAGAGATGTATTTTATACTTTTTTTATAGCTGTGGCTTAAAACTCGCGATAAACAGAACAGACAAAAATATCGTGTAGTGGTTAGCTGTAGCGTTAACGGCGTAAGGGAATTTAAACTTTCCATTCAATCTGTTCAAAATCGGGGCCGGGAACTTCAAATTTTAAAACACCGTTTTGTGGCCAGGTTTCCTGCTTTTGTCCCTGCTGCCACAGACTGATTTGTAATTTGATCAGATCGCCGGTTGAACAGGCCAATAGCTTAAAGGGGATTTTTATCTCAAAAAAATGCCGGAAAGCCGCTTCAACTCCATTTTTCATCTTTGCTTTTTTACCGTTTTTGCGGATAGTAATTTCATCGGTGAAATCTTTTTGCAGCAACTGATTAATGGCCACAAAAAGACCGATGGTTTGCGGTGCTAAAATATTGATCTCCAACTCATATTTACGCAGTGCCTCCATAGTTGCGTTATCATGAAAAGCCACTTTCAAATAAAAATTCTCCAGATCGAAACCGTAATGGATGGTGCTTATGGTTTGCGCCGTCTGGTGCATGGCCGCGCCCTGACGGTTGGCATCAAAAAGTCCGGCAGCCATCCATTCAAAATAGTTGGTTTCCAATCCGTCGATCACCGGAGTTATGAAGCCTGTCGGTTTCGTCGTAACAAGTTTTTTATGCGTTTGTTTACGAATCGGATCGAACAACTTCGCGGGAACTTCTTTGCCTAATAATTCATAAACGCGAATCACATGTGAGCGAAATATCTGATCGAACTCCGGCGCATTTTCAGTCTCATGATCTTCGCCGTACCACCAGCACCAGTCGGAGCCCTCCGCAATAAATATTTCTTCCTTCGCCTGTTGTAATTTTTCTTCCGGAATTGTTTTTTCTTTTTCGGCCTGATCGAGTAATTCCCTTGCTTCGGTGACATAATCCCAAGCCGTGTTGTCCTCTTTGTGACCGATCCAAATGTTGTAGTTGTGATTGATCCACGAACCGGGAAAAATTTTTGTTAAGCTGGGTTGTTCAATTTTTCTGTGTAAAAATTCTGCAAATGTAACTGTTTTGATTTCAGATGTATCGGTTAATTTCCGGTACAACGCCTGCAAAAAATCTTTGCCATTATTTGGGTAATATTCCCAACAATTTTCACCGTCGAGAATAATGGAAACGATGGCATTTTTCAGATGTGGTTCGCCAAAATTATCGGCAATATTTTTACGGATAGACTGCAACCTGGCAACAAAATCCTGCGCAGCTTTTTCAGCATCCCAGGTCTGGTAGACAAATCCTATCAGATCCGACAGTGTGTGATCCCGAAAAAAAATAGACACATCCCCTGACAGTGTTTTGAAGTTCCAGGGAGCATATAAGTTTTCCCTTTTCATGTTGGTGTGGATATTCATCTGTTTCCAGGAATGGAACAGAATCTCTTCATCGGTGGCGATCCATTTGATCTGATTCCCGGCAAAAAGCTGAACAACCTCCTCGCTTATGCTGCCTTCTGAAGGCCACATTCCTACCGGCTTTTCCCCGAAATGATCCCGGTGAAACGCGATGGCTTTGGCTATCTGTTCGTTTGCATCCTGTGGATACCGGAACCGGCGTTTCGGCAGTTTGATCTCCGGCTGAGATACGCGGGCAATGTCGGTATCACATAGTAACGGTAAAATGGGATGGTACAGCGGTGTGGTGGAAATTTCAATCTGGCCTCTTTTTTTTAATTCTGCATGTTTGGGTAAGATTTTTTTCAGAATTTCCTTTTGCGCCGTAAAAAGATTTTGTTTGTCCGTTTCAGAAAAATGGTGATCTTTGGCGATGAGATCTATAAAAAGAGCCTCTTTTTTATGCTGTTCCCCTACCCAACTTAAATTGTACCAAACCTGCAAATCCAGATAGTCGTGGTCGGAAAAACGGTTCAAAGCATGAATGGAATTGTTTTCATCGAACTGCTCGCCTCTCTTGTGCCACAGACTTAGATAACCGGGATAGATTTCCACCATGGTAGCAGGATTTAACTGAAAAAAATATTTCAGCAGTTCGATTTTCTCCTCTTGATTCAGTTCCTTCGCTTTTTTCCTGCTGAGTATTTCCACTTTATCCCGGCATCGGTCATGGATGTAATCTTCCAGTTGCATAACAAGCGATGGAACCAAATTGAAGTTTTGATGAATCTGTGGGAAGTCATCCAGAATGGCAACAAGATCATAATAATCTTTTAGAGCATGAAACCTAACCCAGGGCAGTATGAAAATATTTTGATCCGGTTGTTTGTAATTTGGCTGGTGTTGGTGCCATAAAATAGCGACATTAAGAGGTTCCATATTCAAATCCGTTATCCAGTTGTATGATAGTTCGCTTTTTGCAACCAAATTGAAAAAAGCCGGTATCACCGGCTTTATCCATTTTAATACATATCTTAATTAAAAACTGAAGCAATAGCATCAGGATTCCGCCGATAATTGTGCCAGCAATAATTTTGCTTCGTTTGTTTTTTCGGATTTCGAATAGTCATCCACAATTTTTTGTAACAACTGTTTTGCCGTTTCTTTCTGGTTCAGTTCCACATAATTCTGCGCGGCGGAAAAAAGATAATCTGCTGCGGTGTACAATTCCGGGTTTTTTTTCGCTGCCTGTTGATAGTAGCTGGCGGCCTGTTCTTTGTTGCCTTCCTGAGCATAGCAGGCCGCAATCCCTGCCAGAGCGGCGCTTTCAAACAGTTTGTTGTCACCATAATCGTCAATGTAGGTATTAAAGTATTTTTTGGCTTCGGTGTAATTTCCTTTGGCATAATAGGCATTGGCCAGATAAAAGCAGGCGTATCCTGCATTTTCTGTGCCGTCAAATCGCTGCGTAATATCCAAAAGTTGCGGAATTGCCTGATCGTAATTGTTGGCATGAAATTGGTCGATCGCCATAATTAACCTGCCGGAGGCGGCAATGTTTGCGTCCCTTTTACTCTTGATAACAAAGAAACCGATAACAACCACTATCACCACACCCAATAACGCCATGGTGATTATTTTGCTGTTTTCATTAAAAAAGTTGATTGCATTGTTTATATTGGTCATCAACTTATCTTCTTTGATCTGTTTTCTTTTCAGCTTCTTTTTTGGTTGTAACATTTTGTTTTCCTTTACCTGTTTACTCTAATTCCAAAAAAATTATTCAACTTTTCGAACCCCAAGTACCCCTGGCAGGATTCGAACCTGCGACACCTGGTTTAGGAAACCAGTGCTCTATCCACCTGAGCTACAGGGGCAGATTTTCTGCAACTGTAAAAATATGACTAAGTAAAATAATAATATTGAAGTAGCATTGCAAGATTTTTCTGAAAGGGAATAGAATTATTTTTCGATTTTCATATCCCTCTTTTTTTTTCCCATATTAATATCCTCCCTTCAATTAAACCATCAAATACAATTGCTTAATCGCCATTTCTTCACACCGGAAATTATTTTTTGGTGATCAATAAGATTCAAATCTTTAAATTTCAATTTTGCAAAACAGTTTTTTTTATCTTGTAGCACTTTAGTTCTTTGAAAAAAAATTACTCTTTCATGAAAGGGTGATTCATTTCTCACTCATTGTTGCACAAAGATATTGTTTTTTACAATCTATTTCGCCCCTTCAGGGCTAAAAACATGTCTTTACTTTGAACCCCCGCGCTCCGCACCGGGCTGGTATATTTTGCTCTTTCAGAGCGTATTCATAGAAGTTTTTATTACCCTGAAAGGGTGAAATAACTCCGCCCGGGGCAACGCCCCGGGTAAAATCATAGCTATTTTCTGAAGCCCTGAAGGGGCGCAATAATAGTCTCTCATTTCCCAGCTCTTAACAAGGTTTATCCTGAGTTTTCTATGAAAAAAAATGAAGAGAAGTGAAACAGGGGTTTTCAAAAAACTAAAATGTTACCATAATTTTTAATGACCTTTTGGGGCATGCTAAAACCCAGTCATCGCTTTAACCGCTGGTTCGACGATGTGTCTTACTTTGCAGAATTTTGCCATGGCAAAAAGTTTATTAATATCCTTCTGTGACTTTTTTATATAGTTGTTCAACCCTTCCATAGCAATATCTTCATCGACTAAATGCCGCAGCCTTATTATATCACAAACGGTTCTTTCCTGACTGTATATCTTGAGCGGGAAAAGCGAGGTCTTTATTGTCTCGATATGATTTGAGTAGTATGGTTCCTGGAAGCGAAAAAAACGGACATTAACCGTCAATATTTTTGAATTCCTGTTTGTCGGCAGTATTGCCATATCAAATCCAGCAAGATTAAATGTGGTAAGTCCGTAATAATAAAGGGCTGTTCTCAAACAAAACACACCTTTTGGAACGGACATAACAGCGTCAAAGTAATCATAGGTAAAGGTTTCATCTTGTGGCAGATTCTCCGGAGTCAATCGGTAAATGCCTCTTTTTATGCGCTCCAACTCACCTTGCTCTACCATTTCCCGAATAATTGAAGTATGCACCTTGTATTTTTGCAGATTTGCAGAGGACAGGTATCCCTTATTTTTCCTAAAAAGTTTAATTATCTCTTCACGCTGCAACGGATATTCCTTTCTTGTTAAAACTGCATAACTATTTTAATATGTATATGCACTTTTAGCAAGTATTTTTTCTCCTCTTACATTTTAATCTATTCTTTTAAAGATTTTCTTGTAGTATCAAAGGTGATTAACCTGGATTTGAAAGGTGAAAAGGTTCACAGGTGATAATTTGAGTAATAAATATTTCATTAGAAATTTCCTGCATCTCAGCTTTATCATCATACCAGAACAGAATTCGATGTTTTTAAAATAGTTTCTCTAATGTTTCAATAATCATATTCATAAACTCTCACTTGTTCATTGAGTCGATATAATTTCTTAAATCTCTGACCCGGACATACCATAACTTTCCCTTTTTTTGTGCGGCAAGATTGCCTTTATTAATCAAATTTCTTAAATAATCCTGTGAATAATCAAAATATTTTGCCGCATCTCTTAGCGGTAGAAGTGCATCACCATCATATTGCACCAACTCATTGATTTTTAAGCGCTGCAGTGAATCGTTTAATCCCTCTTTGATCATCTGCTCCAAAAAGCTGAGATTACTTTTTTCCATATAGTAACTAATTTTTTGAGGTGTGATCGATTCTCCTTTTTCAATTTTCCTTAACATTTCTTCAAACCGGCCGTCACCGCTTTCCAACGCATGGTAATATTTTTCTCTTGCGGCTTTGGCTATTCCCTTTATGGCAATATTTGCATACCCCAGGCCAATCATTAAAAATGAAAGCAAAATTCTACCAACCCTGCCGTTGCCATCTCTGAAAGGATGAATTGTTTCAAACAAAACATGGCTGGCGGCAAAAAGTTTTACTTGTTCGTTCTTACCATTTTCAATCTCACTGTTCAGCCAATTGACATAGACTTTCATCACTCTATCCAGGAAATCAGCTTTCAAAGGTGTAAACCTGGATTCAGTGACTTCAACATCTTCACTCCGGAATTCTCCCAGAATGCCATTGAATGTTCCAACCTGCTGTTCATAACGCATTAACAGCGTGTGAATCTGTTTAATGTCAGACAACCTGAGTCTGAATTCATTATTTTTATAAAGATTGTTTGCATATTCGTAGCTTGTGCTGGCGGATTCAAAATAGCCAAGAATGGCGGCAGTCTTTTCATCACTTATTCTTTTTTGTTTCTCCAGCACATCCAATAGGTCATTTCGATTGGCAAACACACCTTCAATGGCGATTGAATTCCGAATCTCATCTTTAAACAGAGCATACCATTCACTATTTAATACTGAAATAAATTGGGGTTTGAGTTTTCTTATTTTCTGAAATTCTTTTATTATATCTTGCATGAAATAATCCTTTCGAACTTTCCGAACTTTATATTATCGGTAATATAATAAATTTCAATACTATATGCAATCGAACTTTCTCTATAGGTTCGGAAATAGCATAAAAAGCATTTATTCTGAACTACCGAACTTTGCGAACCCCACTTACTTCACAATAATTTATTTATTATGGAATTACATATCGAACTTTTTATTAAGGTTCGCAAATTAATCTATTTTTCGGTTTTCTTTTTCCGATCTCCGGTTTTCATTTCTCTCTCAATTCAGGGATAGGGTAAAGCGCTTTGCCAAACCTGCAATAATTCACTTTCACGCCGTCGTCCAAATCGATTTCGATTTTTGGGGTTGCCAGTGTATAGAGATAATTCCTCTCATAATTATGAAGCTCTCTTAGCAACTTTTCAATTCGAGTTCGGCTCCTTCCCATTTGGGGTGGGTAAATTTATGAATCGTTCCGATCGTTTTCGAAACGCTCTTTTCTCATTTTCACAGAAAGGATGGTGCCAAGAAGATATAAGCGCGACTAAAGAAAAAAACTGTTGCGCCTGCCTTTATTGAGTGTACTAAATATTGGTAATAGATTTATCCAAATTACCCACACACAATGATGAAGTAGCAAAAATTTTTTACCCTCTCCAAATGGGGAGAAACCATCATTTTAATGGGA
Source organism: uncultured Deferribacteres bacterium (assembly GCA_913009825.1). GTDB lineage: Bacteria > Zhuqueibacterota > JdFR-76 > JdFR-76 > DREG01 > DREG01. The sequence continues at coordinate 41,525 of CAJVYQ010000012.1, read as the reverse complement.
TTATGCCCATTTCTGTAGTGACGGGTCCCATACTTTATAAAATTTATTCTCTGAAATAATTGAATTTGTAATCGGCTCGAGAAAAGTTGCGATTTGAAATATGATATTTGAGAAATCAGAGGGAACTTCTAAATGGAGCTTTCTTAAAAAAGCTTTCCATAAAACCTGTTTGTGCGAATCATCCCTGAATATAGAGCAATAATATCCGATTAAAATCTATACCAAGCTCTCTTGCCAAATTAAGCAGTCGTTTCCTTATTAAAGCCGGAAGATTTTTTATATTCTTTGATTTCACTGAGTTAGCATTGCCTCAATATAGGGTTTTATTATATTCGTCATTCTGCCGATTTTTGCATATTTCAACAATTTATTTATATTAGAATTTTCTCCTTTTAGATAATTTCTTAGACCTTCCAATGCCGTATCCTCGCCAAGTTTATTACGATATCTGAAACAATCGATAATTGTTTTTTCAATATTGTAGATTTTGAATTTCCCGGTTTTCTCATGGATTTCATCAATTTCCGTACGATAATTTTGCCTGGAAAAATAGAACACCTCAACCGGAGGGTATGCAATTTTTACCGGTTTAGAATCTCTGGAAATGGCTACCAGCACTAAAGAAGGCAGCGTCGTTGTCAGGCCATAATAGGATAGCGCGGAATGCAGACAGACGACTGCTTTTGGCATTGCCATGCAAATATCTATCATGCTTTGGTTGGAAAGCATCGGCAGATCGGTAAGTTTGTAAACTCCCGGTTTTACTTTTTCAATGATACCATCTTTTAGAAGTTTACGCACTGTATCCGTATGCACGCCCTCTTTTTTCAGATCTTTCAGATACGCATAGCCGTAGTTACGTTTAAAATATTGAATAACTTCCGTTATAATTTTCTCCGTTCTATTATTCTGCACTTATGAATATATGCAGAAATATGGAACGAATGCAAGGGGAAAAAGAAGGATTTAAATATAAATAAAGCTCGCCCGGTAAAGTAAATTTTCCCAGGTGGATTTTAGAAATACTGTACAATTATTGATGTTTTGTCTGGCAACAAGTTTCATCGCAATTCTATTTAAATCAAATGCTAAATATTTTTTCCCGGTGCCTGCCCCCAGGTCACTCCCTCAAGCTCCCTCCCATTCTTTTTCTTATTCACTCCACCCCATTGCTTAAAGAAAAAAGGGATATTCGCTTTGATGCACTGATCGCTTATTTCATATAATTGTTATTTTTTAACATCACTATATCTCTATTCACATCTCTGATGTATTCCCAGGTGTTTACATGATACTTTCGTGCAACATTCTTCAAATCAATATCTTCATAAAAATATAAAATAGTTAAATCTATTTTTGATAAATCAACAAAATTGGATTTTAGAAATGCACGGGCATATAATAACAAAAAATCTTTTACTTGTTCATTTGATAGGTTAAATTTCTTAACAAATCGAAACTCCCTTAATTTTATCTTCTCAAATATTTTAAAATGCACCAAGGTTTTAAGAAAATCATTTACAGAATGGCGCACGACTTCCCGGTCACCAAATTCCTGAATCATTTTTTGCGAAAGAATGGCCGAAGAGAGTTGATTGGTATGATCAAAGCTTAGTTCAATTTTCTTGGTAATAAAACGGGTGATTTCATAATCCATTAGCAACTTAGCTAAAAACAACGGACGCAAATATTCCAATGGGTGCTGTTTTGCCCATTCAATAAACATATTATTTTCAATAACCGTTCTTTTCTCTTGAAATGAATAGATAAAGCTACGAAAAATGATGGTGCGTACTTTACGTTTTCCTTCTTTGCCAACCAGTTCTTTAGCAATGTGCTCAAAGGGTTCATTATAAACCGATGGGTTTTCTCCGGGATTAACCATTTTTAACGTTTTGTATATCCATTCCGGTTTTACCGGCCTGTCCAATCCAATCAATTTTCCACCTCAATAAATGGTACAATGAGTTCATCCAGTGTAATTCCGCCATGTGTAATTTCTGTTTTATTTTTTGTCGAAAAACACGTCCGACCTTTGGCCAATAAGACAATCTTTCCCTGGCCAAAAGGAATTTCATATTGATTGACATCATAAAACTCAGCTAAGTCGGACTTCTCAATAATCGTTGCCCGTTTACTGGATGCTTCGATTAAATATTTATCTATTTTTTGTCCATTGCCTCTGGCCACCACACTGCCATGATCGGAACAAAGCCATACTTTGAATCCTTCATTAATAAGTAATTGCAATTCGTCTTTAATGCTGGATTTTGCCAAATAATTCAAAACATTTTTGAAATAAAGATGCTTTGTCGTTTCCATTGGCGGCAGGATGGTTTTATGCGCTAAATCATCAAACACATTGTAAATAACTTTAACCGCATCGATGCCTAATAATTGTTCTTCAGAAGAAAGTTCACCTTCGCGAAACGAACGTACCGTATAATCCGAAAAAATTTCTGTAAAAGCTTTATCTTCATTAGGTGAATTTAAATGATAAACCTGCTCAGCATTCCCGTAAAAAATAGCCGAGCGGGAAATGCGCGTCATGGTTGGAATTAAGGCAAAAAGCATTTTTTTATTAAATTGAAAGCCGCTACTCTTTAAATACTGTTTGAGCAAATGCCATTCGGCAACGCCCATGGCATCAAAGCAAACAAGTGCTACTTTTTGCGGATGGCGAGACTTAATATGGGGAATAATCTTATCGACTGTTTTAAGATTAGCGCTGGATTCATAAAAAGCATTACGTACAACGTGGTTAAGTACAAGGATTTCGGTTATCTGATCGGTTTCATTTAAAACTTTGGGGTTAGGGGACTGATCTAATTGATAATTAAGATAAATGAAACGTCCCCATAATTTCCCTATGTTTAACAGGTCATTATAGCTTTTAGCCGATTGACATTGCCTTAAAATGATTGTTTCGAGTTCCCTAAGTTCTTTCTGCCAACAATGACGTTCGGTGTTTGCAAGATATTTTTTATAATTGGCTTTACTGACAAGCTGCATTAATCCGGTATCATTGGCATACTCGGTCAAAGTTTCAAGCTGCTCCTTAGATAAATTTTCGAGAATGGCCGGATCTATTTCGAATGGCAATTTTTGAATATCAAAATGAATAAGGGACACTTGTTTTTTTAGATAGTCCGGTAGTTCTACGGTGTGCGGAACAATAACAAGTTGAGCTATTTTAAAAGCGTACAAAATATTTTGTACATCCTGCGCCAAATCCCATTTAAATCCTTGACCGGTTAAATAATTTGTAAAAGCTAAATCGTCCAAAAGCCCAATATGGTCGACTATTATTGTTTTTACTTGCAGTGATAAATTCAGGCGATTGAAAATAATTTCCGGCCAGGTCATCAGGCAAACTCCACATAGGCAATCTGAACCAATTCCAATTTGGGAATAATATTGCGTTGAAGTTGAAATTTCTTTTGCTGCTCCTGTTCTTCCATTTCAAGGGATTTTAATTTGGATTCTCGGATATTGTCAATTTGAATTTTGACATAGGCATTGCGCTTAAACTTAAAATAATCCCTAAATTTTTGTTCGTACTGACTAATTTCATTTAACCAGGTTAACTTCGTGGCGGTAAAAATATCACCGGCCTTCTGTTCAGCAAGCTTCAGGGCAGCTTCAGCCAGAGCTTGAATATCGCCTTGATAACTGAAATTTTGAATGAGCTCTGCTTCTTCAAAGTAGTTCTGCTCGAGATAATTACTGATGCGATTATTGGGAAAAGATTCATCTTCCATAAAAACCGAGACAAGCGCTATTTTATTTTTGTTTAAATGGTTGGTCATACGTAAACGGTAAACAAACCAAAAACCGCTCATATTTTGAAATTTATTGATACGAACACGAACAGCAGTTGTATTGCCGGAGCTTGTATTTTTTTCAATATCCTGTTGAATATGGGTAAGTAAAGGATGTTCTATATTAATAAACTCGACATTTGCTTTATCCATAGAGCGGGCATTATCGAAGGTTACATTGCGGTAAATGGAAGGTTCGTCATCTGATGAATGAAATGGATTCTGGAAATAGCAAAATCCCGGCTCGTCTTTATACCAATTAACCGGAATACCTTTGTGAGCAAGATAATTCAGCGTAAGTTCTCGGATAATCGTGTTTAATTCATTGTTGACCAACCCTTTTGCATCCTGTGCGAATTGAGAAAAAGGCAACAGTAATTCATCTTTATCCAGTATTTCTTTGGCCCGTTTATAGATTCTATCGGCTATTTCATCAAGTTGACGATCCTCAACAGCTTTGATTTTAACGGCATCTATATAAATCTGGTCAAAGGAAAACTCATCCTGAATTAAAGTAAGTACGTCGGCGAACTTATCTTCACCAAATTGATTTTTAATTCGCTCCAATTTGATTTCCAAAATGCGACGAACGCGGTCTTCCACCGTATCGGTAAGATGAAAGTTAAAAATGAGACTGTCGTGTTTTTGGCCGATACGGTCAATGCGTCCTATGCGCTGTTCCAGGCGCGAAGGATTCCAGGGCAAATCAAAATTGATCATACAATAACAAAATTGCAGGTTGATGCCTTCGCCGCCGGCATCGGTAGAAACCATGATTTGATTTTGAGTGCGGAATAATTCCACCTGCTGCACTTTCTCTTCACGGGAAAGCGAACCGTTGATGTAGGAACAAGAATAGCCGAATTGGCTTAAAAACCGGATGATAGCATCTTGCGTTGCTCTGAATTCTGTGAAAATGATAAATTTTAACTCAGGTTTTTGCTCGCGTTTTTTAATTTCATCGATTACCTCGATCAGCTTGCGGAATTTGGCATCTTTGAAAGATACGGTCAGCTTTTCGGCCATCGTTATACAGGCGCGCACAAATTGAAGTTCGGTTTCAATTTCCTCACGCGATGTGGAAATACTCTTGTTTAATAGCTCTTCAACTTCATATTCTTCTTCATCCAATAGTTCAGGCTGCATCTGTTCCAACCTGGCCGATTCACCTTGCAAAAAGAGCCGCCTTCGTTTCATGGCATCTAATAAAGCAAAGCTGCTGGATGAAACCATACGCTGGTAGAGCATAACCAAGAGCATCATAATCTGATTATTGTTGCGCCGGGCAAGATTATAATATTGACTGGTATACTCCGTTACATACTGATAGAGCTCAATTTCTTCCTGATTTTCGGGAATAGTTCGGTTAATCTCCATGAGTGATGTGATGCGGTGTTTAAAAATGCGATTACCGTCAAAATCCACAGCGGCTCGTTTTTTATTACGCACGGTTACTTCTTGCACCATATCCGGTTTAAGAGATGCTTTGCTGGCAAACAAGACGGGATCGATTAGGCGTAATAAATTCAAAAAAAGATGTTCATCGCCCTGATGCGGTGTAGCGGTGAGCAATAGAAGAATGGGAATGGCTTCGCTGAGCTTTTCGCCCAATTTGAAACGAGCCGATTCATGCCCGTCGCCATGTTTGCTTAATTTATGGGCTTCGTCAATAATAACCATATCAAAACCGGCGGTGGTAATATCTTCAAAGATATGCTTATTGTGCCATTCACGCCGTTTACGTTCCTGCTGATCCAGCTCATCGTCTATTTTCCAGGGTTTGATAGAATCGATGGATGCAATGATTTTATCGTGCAGTTTCCAGACATTGGTTTCTTCCCCATAGCTTTGCTTGAGCGTACGGATGTAATCTTTGGTATAGATGATGAATTTTTCATTGAATTTTTCCTGCAACTCTGCGTGCCACTGTAAAACAAGACCGGACGGCACCACAACCAGAACCTTTTTGATAATGCCGCGCAATTTGAACTCTTCATAAACCAGGATGGCCTCAATGGTTTTTCCCAAGCCCACTTCATCGGCAATCAGGCTGCGCGGTTCAAAACGATTGATAACAAAATCAACGGCCAATAATTGATGGGGTAACGGTTGAATTTTATAGTTGGTGGAAGTAACAATGGCGTTTTCAGAAATATTGGCCTTCAAGCGTAACAGCATGTTATTAGCGAAAAAAATGGGCGGTAGACTGACCTGGCCGGTTTGTAAAAGCTGAAGCGGATCATTTTCGATACGCAGGTCACCGGTTTTGGTGGACAAGGTCATCCCATCATTAAACAGCACTTCCGCATACTGTTCGCCGAATAAGGTGTTAAAACCAATAATTGTTCCTATGCCTTTATCAGCATATAATCGACTTTGTACTTTGTCGCCAATGTTCATTTACATCTACCTGATTTTTTAGTGTGCTTTTTGTTTCTTCCCTTTGTCGTTTCGAGCGAAGCTAGATATCTTTCCTGCCAAGCGCTAAGATTTCTCCTCACGCGTTCGTCTAATTGACAGGATATAAGGGCGTTCGTCAAAATGACAAAAAGTGGGCGTCCCGCAAGGACAGACCCACTATTGTCATTTCTTATACAGAGTATCATATCGAGTTCCCAAGAAACTTTAGGATTAAGCATTAATTCTCCAACTCCAAGCCTTTGTATCCCATATTAGATTTTTATTACTCTCTTTGGCCATTATTACCGGCTCCAGAAATTCTTTAATTTAAGTAACGACCTGTGAAAAATCAGAAGATTCATGACGACCAATCTTTTTTAAAAACGGTTTCCAGAGTTTATCTTTTTCTGAAATATACTCCTGTTGATAAATAAAATAACGGCTTTCCATAGCGGTTTCTCTGCTTGAAAATGTTGTATCAAGCGCAGATTTGAGTCTGTTTAACTGAAACACGTTATTTTCCGCCAGGAACAAAATATCAAAAAAATCTTTCATACGACTGGTCGCAAAGCCAAGATATACAATCGCTTGAAATTTCTCGGCAATCACGGATTCCAGCGGGTAACACAATAATTCAGGCGCCGGTAAATCCGGAAGCAGCGGCGGCAGAGTGCTCTTTGAAAATACCGTGGGAACTTTATCGCCAAAGCCAATGTCAAGTTGTATACGCGATCTTATGACACCAAGAAAAACATCAAAAGTAAAACGTAACCCTTCATATTCAGCATCTTCTTTAATTATCTTATAATTGATTGTATCCGTATCAAAACGAATGCCATCGTTCAATACCAGTCCGGCAATTTCTTTTAGGACCGCTGACAAATGTTCGGGATCATTGGCAATGGCGATGCCGAGCATATCGATATCAACCGTTGGCCGGAATGTGGTGATATACCGCGTTAAAAGCAATAATCCGCCTTTGAGTACAAAATGTTCGCGATAGGCAGAGTTGCCAAGCCGGGCGAGAAAACGTTCCTGAAAAAAACGCAGCAAAACAGCGTTATAGTTCTCGCCGGTCTTTTGGGAAAGATTCAACAGCCTGGCCCGAATCGACGCCTCAATATTTTTCACCGGTCTTTTTGCCATGCTAAAATCCGACCATGGCTTTGACGACCGGTTCAATGATATGTTTGATTTTGCAGAATGCGGCCATTTTGAGCAATTTGTTAATATTTTTTTTACCCTGTTTCAGATAGGCGTTCAGGCTTTCCAAGGCAATATCTTCACCGATGATGCGTCGCTGGCGAAAGGCGTCGCAAATGGATTTTTCCCTGTTATAGATTCTCAACGGCGCCAATTCGGTCTGTATTTCCTCCACGCCATAGGAATAATACGGCTCAAGAAAACGGTAAAAACGGACGGAAACGGTGTATATTTTTGGAGTACGCTGTGTGCGCGGAATGGCCATATCAAATACGGCAGGCCGTTGCGTGGACAAACCATAATAATATAGAGCCGTTGCCAAACAAAAAATGCCTTTGGGAACGGCTACGGCTGCATCGAAATAATCAAAAGTGAAATTCTCATGCTCGGGAATCGTTGCAACCGGCAGGCGGTACAGGCCGCGCTTTATCTTTTCCAGTTGACCGCTGTCCAGCATTTTGCGAATAAGGGATGTATGAACTTTATATTTGGCAAGCTGCCCTGATCTCAGATAATAGTGATGCTGTTTGAATAGTTTTACTACTTCGTCGGTACTCACAATTTGCCTCATGTTAAAAGTGCACACACAAATTAATGAATGTATGCGTTTTTAACAAGTTTTTTTTATCATTCAAGATTCCTCGTTGTTATGATTCTGGCATGACAAAATGCGTACTGTCATTTCGAAGGTAAGCGAGAAATCTTAGTCTTTTGTAGTGGAAAGATTTATCCTCACTTCGTTCGTCTAAATGACAAGGAATGGGACATTGGTGGAAAATATCCACACCCCATTATGTCATTTAGAATCTCAATTTATCGGAATGAAGAACTCTTCATTAGTTTATGTTGATTAGTTTCTTTACCAATTTAAACACATGAGTGCCAAAATAATCCGGCCATCTTTCACTTGGATCTCTGACTAAGATCTCGGCCCGCGATATAGCTGTCCTAACATTAGGTAAAAAATGGCCTAAGTTCGGCTTGATTTTATTGTAGCTGCCACATATCCGAACCAATTCCCGTTCCAATCTTGTTCTGGACCCTGTTCGACTATTCGCAAATAATTCCTGAATCTCAGCCGGGGAATATTCATTGACATCCTTTACATGCAATAACAACCATACCTCAAAGGCAGGATTGCTTAATGCAAGATAATATTTTTTCTGAGATACCATTTGGGCTATTTCACTGATTTCAGAAACTTGCCAGCTTTGCTTATCCCTGTCAATGACCATCCATAATTCATCACCATTGCGAAGAAGGAATTCCTTTCTAAAAGAATCTAACATTCTTAACACCGCACTCGGTGAACTCTTTGAATCAAGTTTTGGTAGTATTTCCATATATATTTTGGTCTTTGGATGCGGATTTTCTGAAATCAATCCTTCGAAATATACCTTTTCGGTTTTTTGGCCTTCCGTTGCAATAACAAATAGTTTATTTACATCACGCTTAAACGAAGGGCGTTTAAATTCTCTTCTTTCTCTTCCCATATCAATTCTCTTTGTGCAATTGTTAATCCTGATGTAATGAAATCGAAGGAACCGCGCCAAAACGCCCTACCAAATAATTTTTGCGAATCTCTTTGTCAAATCTCGGTTTAAACTCTTCCAAAGAGAATAACTCCGCCTCACCTTTTTTATTTTTTTCAATGAACCAGATTTCATCTTTTCTAACCTTGCGAAGGTTTAACAGGCTCGATTCATGGGTTGTGACAATTAACTGACTTGCAACCCCAGTTGTAGCATTTAAAAAAATATCAATAAAAGATGCTGACAAATTCGGATGTAAGCTCCTATCCAATTCATCAATTACAAAGACTTTGTTGTCTTTGAAAAGGTCTATTAATGCAGGGATTAAATCGATTAACCTCTGCGTGCCATCGGATTCTTCATTAATTTCAAAATATGCATAATCGTCATTATCAACTACTTTGTGTTTACTATTAAGCCTGAAAACCTTTACATTATTTTTTTTATCTTTATATAAAGTATATGTAATATTATTAGCCTTATTGGAAATAATTGTTTTACTATTGGTTTTCAACCTGCCGATAATGTCATTCCTTATTTCCTCCGGAATATCTTTTATTTTATCAAAATCAATTGGTTTTAATTCAATGTCATCAATACCCGTATCGAAGATTTTCATATACTTTCTAAATTCTTCCGCTAACTTACTGCTTTTTTCGAATTCAAATTCCAATCCCTGAAATTTTGAATCGGGAAAGATGATTGTCAGTTTATTGCCAAACCAATTTAATGTATCTGTAATAGCTTCTATTCCCCGAACATTGGCAGACACATTTCTTTCCAGACATTCTGTTAAAAAAAGTTTATTGGGCCTGGTGCCTAAAGCAACAAAATCTAAAAACTGTTTTTCTTCTTTCGATTTAAACCGTATTCCCGGGAATTTAATTTTTGTTTTATTGTTTTCTAAAATCATTCTTTCAAATATGGCCTTTTCAGAAAATTTTGTAATCTGATAAAGCCATTCTTCGCTAACTTTATCATAATCTGCTAAAAATCCGTATGCATAGCTAAAACCATTTATTTTAAATTCAAATTCAAAGCGACTCGGACTGGTCTCGGCCTTTTTTGATAGTTTAAATTTACGAAGGGGAATATTGCTCTCGACTTTAACACCTTGTAAGATAAAATTTTTAGCAAAATTCATAGATTTAATTAAACTGGATTTCCCGGAAGCATTTGCCCCATAAATCAAAGCAAGCTTAAGCGCATCGATATCCGTGGTATTTTTCCCCTTTATTCGATGAGTCGGCAATAACCTGCCTTTCCCGGGAATCATAGAAAACTCCGCTCTTTTATTAAAGCACAAATAATTCTCGACTGAATAACGAATTAACATGTATTTTACCTTTATATTGTTTGTTTTGGTGATAATTTCACTTTAAGCTAAAATATAAAAATAAAAAAGAAGATGCAAGAAGAATATTTCGTTTGAATCGGAATAACAGTTATTTCGAGCCCCGAGTCCTCGAGACGAGAAATCCTTTTCCCTTTCCGTAGAAATATCCCTCGTCGCTGACTCCTCGGAATGACTGCGTCATCTTGTTATTTCGAACGTAGCGAGAAATCTTTCATTCCTGAGTGATCAGATTTCTCCTCTCCTGCTAAAGCGGGATCGTCGAAATGACACGGTGGGTGAGCGTCCCTCGGAATGACAAAATAGGGATGCCCATACCTACGCCCATTAAAATCCCTCCACCTTCAACTCGGCCACTTCGATAAAATCATTGATTTCCGCATCGTTCTCGATGATGCGTTTGTCCAGGCGTTTGGCCAAAGTGAGAATATCCTGAAAACGGTTATTCTTATAGCAATGCTCAAAACCAAACAGCACGGCCTGTTTGCGGCATTCCTTGATTTTCTTTTGCGACGCTTTGGCCTGCAACAATAACGACTCAAATTCTCGTAACAAATCTTTTTCCCGTTTTTGAATGATGCTCGTCTTCTCTTCTTCCGATTTTGGACGGCGGTAGGCGTCGCCTTCGCGGATAAAATTATCTTCTAACAGTTCTTTTAAATCCGGCACCTGATCGCCGCTGATATTGGATACTTTAGTAAAAGCCGGATGGGTAGTTTTTAAATCCTTCCCTCTATCCAGAAAAACATACAGCCATTGCAAAGCCGATTTTTCATCGCACACGAACAGGCTCAACTGTCCCTGTTTTACATCGGCAAGGCCTTCCAATTTGAGTTTTTTCTTGTATTCACGGTAAGCGGCCAACTGATCGGCATTGAACCAGTAGCCGTCTTCTTCCTTAAAATGATGGTGCAGCATTTTGTAAAAGGTTTTGGCGTCGTATTTAACCGCGTAGCCGCGCTGCACGTAATAGGCCAACAGTTTGGAATAGAGCATCTGCTCGGTGCGCTCGATGGACGGCTCCGCCGGCAAATGAGACAGATGCATGCGGATAAATTCTTCCTCCAGCCCGGCGCCGGTTTGCTCCAAAAAGCGCCGTTCAAAACTCTGTTTGGGTTTGTAAGCGGAAATGACTAAGTCTTTATTAGCATAATTTGCTCCTACCGGTTGAATTCCTCCATGCTTTTTATCTAATATGCTTACATTTGAAATAACAAAACCTGCTTTTGTCACACAATTTTGTATTAGATTCCAAATCTTATTACTAGTATTATGAAATTCAATAGTTATCCATCTATTTGGTTTTAAAATTCTATAACATTCCTTTAAAGAATTTATCATTAATATACCATATTCATCTATATCTTTTTTTTGTGTATCATTAATAATTGCTTCTTTAGTATTATTAGTACAAACTTTTAACCATGATTCATTTACAAAATTTAATTCAGAATACATTATATTTTCCCCAAATGGGGGGTCAATAAAAATGTAATCAATTGAATTTTTCTTTATACTTGTTTTTGTAAGTGAATTAGTTGAGATAATTACAAGATTTTCTTTTACATAATAAGAATTATAAGATTTTATTATATCATTAATTTTCCTTTTAAAAATATTTATTACGTTTACTTCTGTTTTTAATGTTGGTATATAGAGCGTACCAGATAATGGTCGAGTTGGACCTGTTAATAAAAATCTATTTCTCAAAACAATATGTCTATCTGAAAAAGATGTTAATATAAATTTAATTTTTTCACCTTCTTTAAATAGTTTAGAAAATACCCACAAATTCCTCTTCGTATAAAAATGATGCACATGGGTAATGCCAAAATGGTATCCTTTCCGCCATGTATCGCCCCATCTTTCGCCCTGATTCATCATTGGATTTGTCGGGAACCAATAGGGGATTTCGCTTTCTTCAATCTTTTTGATCAAAGCCACATCATCGGCGTCGGGCGTTTTTTCGTAGCGTTTGCCGTTGTAGGTGTATTTAATGAGCACCGGCACCTGTTTAGTTTGCGTTACTTCCTGTCCAATGGCAGCATCAAAAAAAGTGACTGTGGCTCGTTGGCAGTCTCTTTTTGTTATTGTGGCGTTACACTGTGAGCAAGCAAATTCTTTTTTTACGCTGCCGGCTTCTTTATCCACCGCCACCTCCCAGAAGACAATTTCTTCTCCGCAATAGGGGCAAATGAACACGTCCGACCAGACGGTGTAGTTTATTTTGCCCTTGCCTATTTTTTCATCTTTACCAAAGGCATTCATTTGCACGCCTTCAACAGTCTTATTATTATCCATCTTGTCATTTTGTCCAAGAGCATTCGGGGGAGGCATCTTCTCCTGTTCGGTGGAAAGATTTCTCGTCGCTTCGCTCCTCGAAATGACAGCGGGAACATGGTTGGTCTCGTACATCCAGCCGCATTCGTCTTCCACTTCCTGTAAAATACGGTTGGCTTCGCGTTCAAATTCGGCCACATCCACTTTTTTGTTGTAGTTGTAGGCAATAAAGGTGGCAATGGGCGACAGGTCAGATAAAATGGCTTTACGGTTTAACAGTTGTGCGGCCACGCCGGTCATGCCCGTGCCGCAAAAGCCGTCAAACACAATGTCGCCTTCTTCGGTGTAATGCTCGATGTATTTCATAATGGCTTTATGCGGCACCTTGGTGTGGTAAGAATGGGCGTTGTAAATGGGGTCGTTCTTGCCTTCGCTCACGTCGCCCACAAAGGGTTCGCGGTGGTAATCGTCGGTTGCTTCGTCGTATGCGTTGCCCTGAGCTCGTCGAAGGGGCTTGCCGTGTTCCTCAATAAAATCGTTAATATACGGATTGGGGCAGGCCGTGTAATACGGCGGATCGGACAGAGCTAAAATGTCTTCGTCTTTGCCAATGGGAAAGCCTTCGATATTGCGTATGGAATCGAGTAATTTTTTGAGTGGTTTTGTGGGGTTTTTCATATGCTTCCATCTCCGTTGTAATTATATCCAGTCTGTCATTGCTATTTCAGTTTTATGCGAATACTGTTTTCATCTTTATTCTTTTTCAATTCTTCAAGCACAGCAAAAAAACTTTTCCGCAATTCTTCAATGGTCGTCATTTCCTGGTTGGGGAACAATGTTTTGATCAGCGTCTCCCGGTCTATTTCCACCACATCAATCTCTTTAAATAATTTATTGATGGTCCGCACCATATGCGGTGTGAGCATTAGCGGAAGTTTTTGCTCCTTCAGAATGGCTTCCACCATTTGTTTTTCCTGTTTACTATCCAGATACTGAATATTATCGCGGTAAGCGCGCATTTCATGTAAAACTGTTTTTTCGTAGGATTTGTACAAATCATCCAATTCGTCTTCAATACGTTCAAGTGTTGCAGGAATGGTGGCATAGGCGCCCTGATGAACAGGAAACAAACAGCGCGGACAGCGTACGTTGTTTTGCAGGTTTTCTTCCAAATTGGTGTTCAAACATTGATATTGTTTCAAATCATTCCATTTGATGACCATCTGATCAAAGAGAGCGCTGTTAATGCAGTTGAGTTGTTTAAACAACGTGAGTTTTTTAAACGTTTCATTTTGTGGGAAAGTATCTAATGCCGTCCAATTTACTTTTTTGCCCACATATTTTTCATGCGCCGGTAAATAGAAATCATACATATAACTTTTTTTAAACTGCTGAATCTTACCGCGAATAGGATTGCGCTGTCCGCGGTCAACGAATGAAGAAAAATCACTGCAAATCAATTTCACTTCATCATGAAAATCCTGCAAGGTTTTCAGCTTTTGTTCGTCCGTTACCAGAATCGCATTTCCCGCTAATAATTTTAAAGCATCTTCCATATAAAGAATGGCATCGTGAATGTGTTCATCATAATCTTGCAGGGCTGCGGATAAATTGGTTATTTCATCGAGAGCAATGGTTATCCTGGGAAGTCGCTCGTTAAACGATTCAATACTGCCAAACTGAGCATGGTTGCTAATGTTGAGCTTGTCCCAGTCAATTTCCTGAATTTTACCAAAAGCCTTACGAACAGCATCCATATCCAAAAAAATCTGCGGGCGCTGCGCTAATTTTCCGATCATTTGTTCTAATCGCTGAATATGCTGCAAAATGGTATTGATTTTTTCTTTGTATTCTTTAAAGGCGCCTAGGCGTTCTTTTTCAATGGTAATTTTACTACCATTCAATCCCAAAGCGTTTAGCAACCGGGCGGCAAAGTCATAAGAATAGTTTTCCTGCAAGCGGGCATAAGCGATGGTTTCAAAGGCCGCCAAAGATTTTACTTTTTCCCTGATATTGTTAATGTCAATGCGGTCGCCGCCTTTGGCCTGCAAATAGATTTTCCCCAGCACAGTCATCGCAATCAGAAATAGATAAACCACTTCCGTTTCCAATCCATAATCTGGCGCTTGCAAAGGTTTTACGATTTCCTTATCAATATCCGTTACCTGTTTCGGTTTCTTTTTGAGAATATCCAGAATATTTTGTGCTATCTTGGAATGGGATAAATCAGGATATTCCTGCGCATCCAGTAAATCCAGGCTTTGTAAAAAGAATTTGCTGTTTCGGCCCAGACCGGTAAAATTACCACGCGTTAATTCATTGGCAATGGAACTTAATGAATTCTCAATATTGCGGCTGGAAAGCTGAATGGGATAGTTGGGATGCAGCGGATAATTTTGGTTAAATAAATTATCAAACAACGCTGTTTTCAATTCTTCAACAATTTCCAGTACACTGGCATGGTCACGTCCAATGACTTTTTTTATGGAATAGTTTTTACCATTTAAACTGGTTTCTGAATGGTACATCAAGAGCTTGGAAAGCCTGTATTTGAATCCTGTATTATTTGTTTGTCCAATTGAATAACCCTCAATTCGTCCCTGTAGTTTTTTTGCCATTACAGATTTTTGAAAATTATTATTAATCAAATTATTAATGGCCACGATTTCTTTAAGCAACTCAATATTCTCGACACCTTCCAAATGCAGCTTAATCACAAACTGATTCTTAGAAATGGCTTGTTTAAAACCCTCTACAAAAGGCGAAACAAAAATGATGGCATAACCCCGTGGCGGCAGCTCCGGTATATTAAAACCCTTTTTGACGAACATGACAAAGCCTATACGAAAAGATTTAACGGATTGCCAAACGCTTTCGTCTTCAAATACATCCGGGTAACCGTTATATGGCTCCAGTTCCAATATATCTTTTAGTTGTACAAACAGCTCATGCTCCAGCTCGTCATTGGAAACAGAGGCTGCCTTTTGTTCTATTTTTTGTTCAGGGTCCATCCCAGCTTTGGTGTCAAAACGAAAATATTCAATGCCGCTGCTTTTATCTTTGTTGATTTTGATATATTCGCCTTCTGTTACTTCGCGGATTTTTTTAACAATTAATCCGATGTTATCCGCTGCGCTGAAATGTTTGTTTTGTGGCAGAAGCATTAAATTGTTGGCTAATTCCTTAGCGGCGGCGCCTCGTTCCTGTTTATTCCATAAAGAGTAGACCGCTAATCCTTTCACCACCTTCAGGGCATCGTTTTGATATTTGGATTCCAGCAAACTGATTTTTTGTTTCAGGATATCCATCGCTTTGGCAAGCTCATAAATTTCTTCGAGATTGCGCTTATTGGGATTGTTTTCCAGCAAATCATAAATTTTGTCGAACGTGATAAAATAGGGAAAAGGTTTCTTCAGAATATATTTAATTTCCGACATGGCAAATTGAATAACACCGCGCTTCTCAAAATAAGGCAGATCACTAAATAGCTCGATGATGAACGGTGTTAATGGAAACAAATCGATATAGTCGTCAATATTACGGCTCACCTGATCAATTTTTTCAGCAAAAGGTTTAAACTTTTCTTCCAGCGTATGTCTTTGTCCATTAGATTTTGGAACGATTCTTTTTGAAATGACTTGCTTAACATCTTCTTTATGGATAATGATATTTTGAAAGCGTTCTCCTACACGACCAATTTCCGAAGCGACATCTTTGAATTTTGGACTGGTAAACACATCCTCCTGCATGGAACCGACAAACATAAAATCCTGATCCTGGCACACCTGACCGATAACACGCAGGAACTGCAAATCGGCCTTCATTTCTTCTTTTTGGCGGGTAGCTAAAAAATCTGAAATTTCATCAATGGCAACAAGAAGCCCTGCCGTTGGATTATTCTGTTTGACAATTTCCATAATACGGATGATATTTTCTTTATCATCAAAATCTTTTTTTTCATGAAAGACAGGAATCTCTATGTTGTATTTTTGTTTTAACTGTTTGCGCACCTTCCCATAAAACCAACGTTTTAAAGGAACCTGAGAGGCGCCTAATTCAAATTGGACGGTGAAAAATTGATGATTAAGCTCTTTTACTTTTTGTTTAATATTTTCATTTGTAATAGAACCAGTTAAATCCGGATTTTCGACTAAACTAACCAAAAATCCCACCAAATGAGATTTACCGCTGCCGTAGTTGCCTATAACGGTTCTTCCATTGTGCGTTGGCTTTTGCACATTTTCAAAGAATTCAATAATCTGTTTTTCTAAAGATTCGGAAATAATATAACTACGAACCAATTCTCTGATTTTGTTCTCTTCGATCAGATCGGAATCAATATCAACAACATCTTTGATTTGATTGAATTGAAAGAGCGATCCAATACCGTCAACAAAATTAGCACTTTTTTCAGCAATATTACTAGCTGATTCACTAGCCAATGAATAAGCATTGCTTTCATCGATATCCACATCCTCAATATTCACAAGTCGAATATCGTTAATTTCCCGATCGTAATAATCACTTTTTCCCACAGTACTATAATAGATCCTTGAACCTAATTTTTTTTCATCTTCCAGAAAAAGTACGCAATTTTTATTTCTTGAATTGTATTTAAAAGCCCCTATAGGGGAGGTTTTAAGAAACATGTCATGGTAAAGGATGCTGGCATTTGTCAGAATGATGTTATTGGGTTTTGAATTAAACCATTCTTTTATCTTGAGCCCAAGTTCGATATCCGCTTCATTACCTTCTTGCTCCAATTCTTTGCGAATAGAAAGCAACTCAGCCTCAACGTCTACAAGTGTCCAGCCATCCTTTTTTAATTGGGAAATAATATGCTTCTTCTTAGATTCGTTTCTGCCAAGAATCGCAAGCAATTTAAAGCGTAGTGCATCAGCTTGAATAAGTAAGGAAGATAGGGATGTATTCATTGTTTCTCCTAAGAAGTTAAATTCTATTTTGGATGCTATATTTTTTAGTTTATTTTTTTTTATGGAAATCTTGTATTGTTACATCTAATTTCAAAGTAACCTAAAATTTTTCATTTTTGTTCAAAATCTTATAATATTAAACTTAATCCTACCTTCATCCTCTGCCAACTCACTGCCTCTAAATCCACTTTCTCTATCCGGGCTTCCACATTCGCTCCCTGCCGCAATAACCTGCTAATCGCTTTATTATCGCTTTTTGGTACATAACCCAGTTTTATGCCATTTGCCGTCAATATTTCAACTGCAAATTCATCGTAGGGATTATCAGGGTCTGCTTTGAGTGTGAGGAGCTCGCCGGCTTTTAATCTGTGTTCTACTGTGTCGTCGTCATAAAACTGATAACCGGCGACGGAGAAAACATTAAGCAGCAGCTTCCTTTTTTCTCTTTTATGGCCATATACTTTTTTTACCGCGGACATACCAAATGGAAGCCCTAACAGGATATGTAAAAATGTTCTTCTGGAAGGATTTTGGGAATTCTTTTTACGCATAAGAATGAACGCCCCGTTTCATCTTCTGATTTTTCTTGTTCAATTTGGGCAGGTAATAT
The DNA here is from genome assembly GCA_913009825.1 of uncultured Deferribacteres bacterium. GTDB lineage: Bacteria > Zhuqueibacterota > JdFR-76 > JdFR-76 > DREG01 > DREG01. Next base: position 23,391 of record CAJVYQ010000012.1, on the reverse strand, counting down.
TTTTGGTAACACTTTAGTCTGACAAAAATGTTATTCTGAACACAGCAAAGAATCTGATCCCACAACAGAGATTCTTCAAAACACTCACCTGCCTGCAACAGCAGGCTCGCCTGCAGCAGGCAGGCCCGACGCAGGCGGGGAATGATGTCGCCGTTTCAAAATATGCCAAAATACTGTAGTTTTAAGTTAATTATTTTATCGGAAGAATCAAGCTATTTTACTCATGGCAGGAATCAATAAGAAGTATCTTAACCTGAAAAATTCATTCGCCACGAAGGCACCCCGCCTGCACGGGCAGGAAAGACACAAAGGTTGAAAAAATAAAGTGTTATATAAAATTATGCGTAAATAGAAAAATACACAAAATAAACTGAGTTAATATTAGGTTTTTACTTTAAATATAATATTCTTCGTGCCTTAGTGTCTTTCCTGCCCGTGCAGGCGGGGTGGCAACGGTTTGTGAATAATACAGGTTAAAAAGGTTTTAGTTCAGTTTGATCGTTTCTCAATTAAAATATCTAATTCCCAAAAACTGCAACGAATAGCAAATTTATATGTTTCGTATTTAATTTTATTGAATTTAGATGAAAGTACACTTGTCCCGAAAAATGCTGAGTTTAAGTTGTTAAACAATATATTAATAAAGGTTTAAATAACATCAAAACGTTTGTTGCATTTTTCGGGTAATTTTAATTTGGGCTGTTTTTTCAGTGTCTGCATTGCCACTCGTTTATATGAAAACAGAGTATCGCAAAGGATCACCCTGATTTTTTCGTTTTACACGGGACACAATGGCGGGTATGAGGAACCTCTGCCAGCCTTTCACGGGAGATTGGCTTTCCGCAATCGATACAAATACCGTAGGAGCCGTCTTCAATACGGTGCAAAGCGGCATCCAACTGGGCGATATATTTTCTGGTGCGCGTACCAAAATATGAATTCAGTTCTTTTTCCATGGTAACGCTGCCCTGTTCCGCCAAATGTGAGGTGTAACGGGAATCCTCTCTGGCATCTGCTTTGTTACTGCCGTTGCTGTTTGATTCCATCAATTCTACATTTTGTAATGCTTCTTCTCGTTTTTGCAGAATGAGGCTTCGGAAATATCCTAATTCTTTTCGATTCATTTTTTAAATCCTCCATAAAAACTTATCGTCAAATAAAACTTCTGAGATAGATTTATACATCGAATTATTAAAATATTGTAACTTTTCAGGTATGCTTAAAATTTCAACTTTAATCACGCTTCGATTCCCCGCCCGCAGCAGGCAGGCCCGCAGAGGCGGGCAAGTGCTCAGCATAGCTATTTAGGCCAGCCTGAGCCCTTTCGGCAAGCTTGACTAAAGAGTCACCCTCATTCTACTTTTAAGAATCGGTCAAAAAAGTCTGCCGCCGCATGGTATGCGCGCAACCAATTTTCATGTCTTAGAAAGCCATGTACTTCATCCGGAAAGATTAAAAATTCCACATGGGCTCGTCCCAGATGGCGAAGCCTCTGTACTAAATCCGCGGTTTGAATAAAATCTACATTTCGGTCATCATTTCCGTGTATGAATAAAACCGGTGATGGCCAAAATGCAACATCGGCTACAGGGGAAGAATCATAAGCCAATCTCTGGCAAACAAAACAAGCAAGAATACAGCAGTATTTTTTTTACCAGCCTGACTATTCAAACCACGAAGAACTCAGTAGCGCCGGCAGAAATTAAAATCCTGCCACGCCGCCGTCAGGACTGCGGGAATCGGCGGCGCCGGTGATGAGACCGGTTTTCCAATCGATGTAGATTCCCATGGCGCTGCCCTGATAATTGCGGATACGAACTTTATGTCCCATATTTTCATATAACTGGCGCGTATCTTTGGAGACAGCCCACCTTTCAAAAGAGGTCACGTCCGGCAGCCACTGGTGATGAATGCGACCGGCTTCCACAGCCTGGGCGATATTCATTTCGTGATCGATCACGTTCAGAATCACCTGCAGCACCGTATTGATGATCGTACGGCCGCCGGGGCTGCCGATCAGCAATACCGGTTTGTTGGCTTTGGCGACAATAGTGGGCGTCATGCTGGACAGCATCCGTTTTTCCGGCGCAATTCGGTTGGGCGGCGTGCCGATATGACCGCGGGAATCGGTTACACCGGGGATGGGATTGAAATCGCCCATTTCATTATTGAGTAAAAATCCAAGTCCGTCAGCCACAATTTTCGAACCGAAACTTCGCTCCAGTGTGAATGTCATCGATACCGCATTGCCGTTGGCATCGATGATGGAAAAATGAGTTGTATGATCGCCTTCGTAAATTTGGCTGAACGATGCGGAATCGCTCTGCGAAGCTTTGAACAACTGGATGCTCTTACGCAATGCGGCGGCATGAGATTTGGAAGTAAGTTTGTCCAGCGGCATATCCGGATTAAAATCCGGGTCGCCCAAATAGTAAGCCCGGTCGGCATAAGCCCGGCGCATAGCTTCGGTTAACAGGTGCAGATAGAGCGCAGAATTCCAGCCGATTTCCTTCAGATTATATCCTTCCAAGATATTCAACATTTCCACCAAAACAACACCGCCGGAACTTGGCGGACACATGGAATAGACATCGTAGCCGCGGTAGGTACCGTGGATCGGCTTCCGTTCAACCGCCTGATATTTTGCCAGGTCCTCCCCGGTAATCAAACCGCCGTTTTTTTTCATGAAATCCGCAAGTTTTCTGGCGGTTTCACCCTTATAAAAACCGTCGCGCCCATATTTTTGAATACGTTTCAATGTCTTCGCCAGATCGGGTTGGCGCCAGATTTCCCCCGGCTCATAAACCTGTCCACTTTTTTTAAGCATCTTTTTTGCGGTGGATGGATATTTTTTAAATATTTTTGCATAGTATGAAGTTACCGCCCGGTGCAGAGCCCATGTATATGGAAATCCTTTCCCAGCCAGTTTGATTGCCGGCGCCACCAATTCTTTCCATGGTTTCCGGCCCAGTTTTTGATGGGCGAGATAAAGCCCCGCCACGGTTCCGGGCACACCAACGGCAAGAATCCCATCATGATTGGAATTGTTTCTGATTTTCCCGTCCGGTGTCAGATACATTTTCTCGAAAGCGGCAAGGGGCGCTTTTTCACGGAAATCGAACGCAGTTGCCTTTCCATCATGGCTGTAATATATCATGAATCCCCCGCCGCCGATATTTCCGGCCGAAGGCCAGGTGACGGCTAACGTCAGCGCTGTAGCCACGGCTGCATCGACGGCGTTCCCGCCGCTTTTCAATACATCCCTGCCGACTTCCGAAGCAATGATGGATGAAGAAGTTACCATGCCGTGCTTCGCATACGCAGGAAGCTTCCCGCCGGTGGCGTAAAGCGATTGCAAAAATAAAAAAACAAGCAGACTTAATACGGCTACAAACTTCAGATAATTTTTTTTCATTTCATTTGATCCTTTATTTTTTTAATATTTTAGTTTTGGAAAAATTCAAACTTGTGATGAGAAAAAACAGGCATGAGACTCTTCGACTCATCCCGATAAAAACCATCGGGATTGCGCTCAGGGTGACAACGTTGAAAATTGTCATGTTGAGCGGAGTTCCGGTGGTTTTAATCGGAATGGAATAGAAACATCTCCTGCTATGCAAACAAAGAAACCAATTATTTCAACGGAAATTAGTTAATCCGCTTTTTCCACGAATCATCCGAATAAAAATAAAAAGCACACCATTTTTATTGTTCAGCGTTATTAGCAATAATTTCTTTACTCAAGTAACAATAATTTTTTTATAATCGTTCTTCTATTATTTTGCAAGCGGTAAAAATACACGCCGTTGGACCAATTGGAAGCATCAAAACTAATAACATGTTCCCCTGGTTGCTTCTCTTCCGCAACCAATCGAGCGATTTCCTCCCCTAATGGATTGAAAACAATCAAAGTTACAAAACTCTTTTCGGCGATTCGATAAGTGATAGTTGTCAGCGAATTAAAAGGATTAGGATAATTCTGCTCCAGGCTCAATTCAGCAGGGATTATCGGTTCATCTTTTTGAACACTGGTGATGATCCCATCCCAACCAAAATATTCACTAAAAAACTCATCAAAAACTTCTGTGATGATTTGAGCGTATCTCTCCCGATTGGCCTGAGTATCTCTCAGGCCAATTTTATATGCCTCTATCTGTACACCGCTGATCATACTGCCATCACGGGAACCATGAATTTTTGTATCATAACCGCCGCTAAAATATGGATTCCCATTCCCCGGATTCGGCTGACTCAAACTTGGTACGGCCGGAATTCCTTTTTTTTCAAATAACGTGCCCAGACTTTTTTGACCGCGCAGCAATTGGGAAAAATCAACGGATGTTTGCAGAGCCAAAGCGTGAATACTGCTTGAATTAATATAAGTACTTGTGTTCAATTGTTCATCGGATTTAAACAGACTCGATCCCGAAATCAGGTATCCCAATTCCAATCGATGAATGGCGTGCCCGTGGCCATGGATATCCACATAGAATCCTTTGCCAAAATTCACAGTTACGGAATCTTCCGCCATTTCAATAAAATCATGATACTCATTCCAGGCTTGCTCGGCAAATTGATCCCCCTGTGCTCCTTCTTCGATTTCACGGTTCGGGTCTAATTTCGTTCGTTTAAGATTGGCGATGATTATATGAGGATAATGGCCGGTAAAACTAAAAATTGCGTCACGGATAGCTAAAACGGTTTCTTTGGTATATGAATCTGTCACTGTTGTTCCATAGTTGCGATCGGGAATTTCATCGGGGATTAATTTTCCACCATGGGGTGCAGAAAAAATCAGTGGTAAATCTCCGGCATGATATTCAATATATTGATTACGACCATAATAAATTTGTCCCGGAGAATAAGACTGGGCAAAAGCTATTCCGCCCAAAAAAAGACCAAATATTATTATGCCCAAAATGTTTCTGTAGACTTTCATAGTTATAGTATAAAACATTATTGGCAAAATCGAAAGACAATTTTATTTTAATCATTGAAATACTGATAAATTTTGTCCTTGCATTTTAGACTGAAACCCGTTAAACTGAAAAGAAATAATCTAAACGGAATATCAGGCAATAATATTTTCAAAACATATTTGAACCTCCGGGACGATCCGTTTTTACTATTAAGAGAGGAATTTTTCATGCAATCAATAAAAAAGAAGCGCAAATTATTTTTCATTTGTCGTTGTATTCATTTTTGTCACCCTCTCATTTATTTTTGCCGGGCAACTATTCAACATGAAGTCTAATTACCACAAAGCGGAGGAAACGGTTCCTGGTAATTAAAAAACACATCATACCGGCCGGTTCGGTTGATCGGGCTGCAAACCATGGACACATAATCAATAATCGTTACAAAAATTATATACGACTGTAATATTAAGGAGAGATCAAAATGGAAAAAACATTCCATCCTCTTTTTCATTTCCGCCAAACTTTATGGTTGGTTTCAATTCTTCTTTTTATTTTTCCGGCAACGATCGGTTGCACAAATCAGGGAGAGAAAAAATTCCGTGTGGCGGTTGCCACTTTCATGCACGAAACCTGCACTTTTTGTCCCGATTCTACTACCATTGCAGATTGGGAATATTACGGCCCGCCGGCGCGCGATGTCCTGGAACGGCACAACCCGTATGTGGACGGGTTCAAACAAATGGCATCGGAATTTGGCTGCTTAGAATTGGTGCCGGTCATTTCGCCGGAACGGTCCCGCGGCGGTTCATCAAAAAGCTGGATCACCAAAAAAGCATTCGATAAATACACCAATTTAATGGCGGAAGATTTGCGGAAACAGGGACCTTTCGACGGCATTTACCTGGCTTTACATGGCGCCATGGCTGTTGCCGGCCTGGCTAATCCGGAGGCGGAAATTGTGCGTCGATTGCGAAAAGTTGCCGGTAAAATCCCCATCATGATCACACTGGATTTACACGGCAACGAGGATCATTCTTTACCGGATGTTGCCGACGCCGTTTTTATTGTCAAACGCTATCCTCATTACGATTCCGCCCTGCAGGGAGAGCGAGCCGCCAGGATTATGGTAAAAACGCTGAGAGGCCATTACAAACCCACCATGGCTACACGGAAACCGGGCATTATCACACCCAGCGTTTTTCAGGGAACCGGTGTGTCGCCGGCAATGGATATCATGGAACGCGCCCGAAGATGGGAATGCCGCACCAACGATGCTTACGTTTCCGTTGCGTTCGGTTTTGCCTATGCCGACGTGCCCAATGTGGGTGCAACGGTGATGGTTGTCACCAACAACGATCAAAAATTGGCGGATAAGATTGCCGATGATATGTCTGAGTACATCTGGCGTGTGCGCAAAGAGTTTGCCGGGAAAAAACTGCCCAAAACCAAAGAAGGAGTTGCACTGGCAATTAAAGCAGTGAAGGAGGGAAAAGCGCCGGTGGTCATCGCCGATCACAGCGACCGCACCGGCGGTTCGTCCTGGATATTAGTGGAGTTGATCAAACAGGGAGCCAAAAATTTTTGTATTACAACCCTGCGCGATGAGAAAGCCATCGACAAAATTAAAAAATCGTATCGTATGGGAGAGCCGATTAAAATCGATGTAGGCGGCTACACGGATAAATTTGCCGGAGATCCGGTAACCATCAACGGCAAAATTACATTTATCGGTAAATATAACCGGGATGAAACGGTTGTGCTTTCTTTTGGCAGTAACAACCATGTCATCCTTACCGAGCACCTGATGCAGATTACCAATACCCGAATCTTTCAGCCGCTGGGGATCGATCCGGCCGGTCTGGATATTATTGTTTTGAAATCAAGGGTTCATTTTCGCCGCGGTTATTACGAGAACGGTTTTGCAGGATCCATTTTCGAAGTGGATGCGCCCGGTTGGGGGCCGGCTGATTTGACATCGCTGCCGTACAAGAATATTCCCAAGGATATTTACCCCATTTACAGAAAGGATTGATGCAGATTTTTTCGTGTATTTTGTGTTTTTCGTGGGCTAAATGTTTTTAACCTGAAAAATATATTCGCCACAAAGGCACAAAGACACTAAAATTTCAAAAACAAACGGTTATAATGAGATTGTTCTTTACTAATGAATATGTAAAATAAACAGAGTTTAAATTACCAGGCTGCCCTATTATTAATATTCTTCGTGTCTTTGTGCCTTTGTGGCAAAAGTTTATGAATAACTCAGGTTAAAGTTTATCATGAGACAAAAAAAACAATCCCCCAAAAGTAACACCTTTGTATTCCTATTTTTACTTCTCCTTTTTTCTCCGCTTTCCGCCGGTTTTGCGCAGGTAAATTCACAACAGATCAAAGATTATCTGCAGCGAATCCGCAGCGAATCCGGGGCGCCGGGTATTTCGCTGGCTATTGCCCGGGAGGGTAAAATCATTTTTTCCGATGGTACCGGTTATGCGGAATTGGACAATCTTACTCCGGCTGCCGGTACAACCGTGCACAATATCGCTTCCATTTCCAAAACCAACGCCGCTGTAGCCATCATGCAATTAGTAGAACAGGGAAAAGTAGATCTGGACGCACCGATCCAGAAATATGTTCCCTATTTTCCCAAAAAGAAATGGAAGATTACACTGCGCAGCATCCTCACCCATACTTCCGGTATTCGTCACTACCGGAAAGGAGAATTCGGCGAACAACGGTATAAAGAAAAAATTCATTATGATCATTTTAAAGATGCTATCAACATTTTTAAGAACGACACCTTGCTCTTCAAACCGGGCAGTTACTGGTTTTACTCGTCTCATGCTGCCAATTTGATGGAAGGCGTTATCGAAACCGTCACCGGCATGAAATTCGAGGATTACTTAAAAAAATACATCTGGGAACCGGCCGGTATGCTGAGTACTCAATTTGATGTGCCGGAACGGATCGTTCATAATCGCGGCAAAGGGTACATTCGCAATAAACAGGGAATTTTAATCAACACTCCGTATGTGGATGTTAGTTACAAATATGCGGGCGGCGGTATTATTTCAACCGTGGAAGATCTGGTGCATTTCGGGATTGCTCTTAATCATGGCAAACTGCTGAAACCGGAAACCCTCGCCAAAATGTATGAAGTACAGGTTGACCCGGTGATGAAATTCAATCCCAAAGGAAGGCCGATCAAGCAGAACCACAAACAGGCGCTGATCTGGTTTATCCGCACCGATGCCCAGGGACGAAAATTTATCAGTCACACCGGCACCGTAAAAGGATGCCGTTCCTATTTTTTAAATTATCCCGAACAAGACCTGGTGATCGCTCTGATTACCAATATTCTGCCATTCGATCCGGTAAAATACGGCAATGCCATTGCGCAACTTTTTTTACCACCGGTGAATTTGGGATATAAAGGGAAATGAAAAAACTGTTGGAAAACTGTAGGTTAATTGGTTTGTAGGGGCGAACGGCCGTTCGCCCCTACAAACCGATTCCACCATAAATAATGTTCCCCAACACAAATCAGCCAAAAATCAACGCAAATTTTAAATGAGGCCCAAATCGCTCTCATCATTAATGGCAGGATTTCAATCTTCGGTAACCACAAAGATTAATCGGTTGAGAGGAACACCGTGTGCAAAAGTTTAGCAAAGAAATTATCATGACCATATCATTCGGAATCAGCAGGAGTTGTCTATAATTCGCAATTATATTTGGGCGAATTCTAAAAATTGGCAAACCGACCGGGAAAACCCGGCAAATTTTCCATCAAGTTAAAAGCACTTCCCAACAAAGAACGGAGGAAAAAATGTCGCACAAAAATTTGTTTTTCATGTCAAGACATCATCATCTTGCGGTTTTACTTGTTTTGCTGGTGACCGTCTGCTTTGTTTTTCAAAGCAGCGCGCAGCAACTCAAGCCGGAACTTTACAGCGGGTTGAAATACCGTTACATCGGCCCGCCTGGAAACCGTACATCTGCGGTAGTTGGTGTACCCGGCGATGAAATGGTGTATTACATCGGCGCTTCTTCAGGCGGAATCTGGAAAACCGGGGACGGCGGTATCAATTGGTTCCCCGTGTTCGATAACCAACCGGCGCAATCTATCGGCGCTCTGGCCATCGCCCGGTCCGACGCCAATATTGTCTGGGCCGGCACAGGAGAACCGTTTGTACGCAGCAATATATCCATCGGCAACGGCGTGTACAAATCCACCGATGGCGGAAAAACCTGGCAGCATAAAGGACTGGCACTGACCGGTAGGATCGGCAGGGTTGTCATCGACCCACAAAACCCGAACATCGTATTAGTGGCGGCTCTGGGTCATTGTTACGGACCGCAGCAGGAACGCGGTGTTTTCCGTACCACGGACGGCGGGAACACCTGGAAACGGGTTCTGTTTGCAGATGAAAATACCGGCTGCTTCGAGATAGCTATGGATCCGAATAACCCTCGCATCCTTTTTGCCGGCATGTGGCCTATCATTATCAGAACCTGGGGACGGGAAAGCGGCGGCCCAAACGGCGGCATCTGGATGTCCCGCGATGAGGGCGTCTCCTGGAAACACCTCACCGGACATGGTTTACCCGATCCTCCCATCGGTAAAGTGGGCATTGCTATCGCGCCAAGTAATTCAAAAGTAGTCTACGCTCTTATGGAAACCGGCACACCAAACCGTGGCGTATTGTGGCGTTCCGGCGATGGCGGAGAAAATTGGCAATTAGTGAGTTACGACAGAATCTTAAACGAACGTCCCCACTACGCTTCGCGCATCATGGTAAATCCCGCCGATGAAAACGAAGTATATTTCGCGGCGAACAGTCACAGTATTACTTACGATGGCGGCATCACTACGGAACGGTCTCACTGGAGCGGTGACAGTCACGATATGTGGGCTGATCCGTTGCTGCCCGACCGAATGATGATCAGTGACGACGGCGGCGTAGTTATCACATTGAACCGTGGAAAATCCTGGAAAAGAATAAAATTACCCAACGCCCAGATGTATCACGTGGCGGTCGATAATCAGATTCCCTATTATGTTTACGGCGGCAAACAGGATGGCAGCGGTTACAAAGGTCCCGGCACGGCAAGCGGCCGCAATGATGCGGAATGGCAGGCAACGGCAGGCGGCGAATGCGGCTTTATTGTGCCGGATCCGGTCGATCCCAACATTGTCTGGGGCGGTAGTTACAATGCCGGATTTACACGAGTGGATTATCGAACCGGGCATCAGAAAACCGTGAAAATCTGGCCGGAATCCGCCTACGGCGCTCCGGCAGGGATTCTGAAATACCGATTCAACTGGACATTTCCCATCGCCATCTCGCCTTTTGATCATAACAAGGTCTATGCCGGCAGCCAGTTTGTGCATGTTACCACCGACGGCGGTGCGAGCTGGCAGGTGATCAGTCCCGATTTAAGCACAAACGATCAGAATAAAATGGACTATTCCGGCGGGTTGACTAAAGATAACCTGGGTGTGGAATACGGCTGTATCGTTTTTGCCATTGCCGAGTCCCCCGTCGAGCAGGGCTGCATCTGGGCCGGCACCAATGACGGTCTGGTTCATGTAACCCGGAACACCGGAAAAACCTGGACCGACGTAACTAAAAATATACCGGATCTACCACCATGGGGCACAATCAGCAATGTGGAGCCCTCCCGGTATGACGCCGGCACCTGCTACATCACGGTTGATTTTCATCAAATGAATAACCGGGATCCTTTTGTTTACAAAACTACCAATTATGGTAAAAGCTGGAAATCAATCCGGGCCAATCTTCCTGCCGGCGTGTTCAGTTACTGTCATTGGATTCACGAAGATCCGGTGCGCAAAGGGATGCTTTATCTTGGTACCGAGAATGCCATCTATTTCTCTCTGAACGACGGCAAAACCTGGCTCCCGCTGCAAAACAATCTTCCCCATGCGCCGGTCTCTCAGATAGTCGTGCAGCAGCAATTTAATGATCTGGTTTTGGCAACTTATGGTCGAGGTTTCTGGATTATGGACGATATTACGCCGTTGCAGCAATTAACGGATGAGGTGTTAAAATCCGATGTGCATCTCTTCATGCCTCGTCCTGCTTATCGGATGCACCGGATCACCGGAGGTCCGGGGGTAAATAGTTCAGCCACAATCAATTATTTTTTGAACGTTCAACCCAAAAACGATGTATTTATTAGAATACTCGATGCCAATGGGAAATTAGTTAGCAGACTCAAAGGCAGCAAAAACAAAGGGATCAACCGGGTTATCTGGAATCTTCGCTATCCTCCGCCCCGGCAGGTGAAGTTACGAATTAAACCACCGGGCAACCCTACTGTAGTTGAAGAAAAACGATTTCGTACTCGTTGGGCCAGAGAGGGTTGGTACCCGTTGCAAAGCTGGGGAACCGGCGGCGGTTTTGTGGGTGTAACCGTTGCTCCCCAAACCTACATAGTAGAATTAACCGTGGACGGCAAACGGTTCGGCCAAAAATTAACGGTAAAAAAAGATCCCAAATCCGCAGGCACTCCGGATAATATTCAGCAACTGATTGCCATGCAACTGGAATTACGGAATAATATCAGTGCCACTGCCGACCTGATCAATAAAATGGAATGGATGAGAAAACAACTTGTCGATTTGCAGCAGATTTTGAAAAGCGGCGGCCGGAAAGTAATTCAGCAGAAAATCAACAATTTTGACAAAAAACTGGCTGGATTGGAAGATAAAATGTTGCAACCCATGTCCAGAGAAGGCGATTCCAAATCTTTTCGTTACCCTAATCTGCTCTATTCCAAGCTGTCGGTGCTGGCAGGAGATGTAGCACAGAACGTGGATTTTGCACCCAACAAACAACAACGGGAAGTGCATGAATTGTTAAAACAACGACTGCATACTTACAGCGATCAATTTGAGCAAATCCTGAAAAGTGATCTGCCCGCATTCAATAATTTTTTAAAACAAAATGACATGGCAGGCATTATTGTAACAGAAGTAAATTAAGGCCTGTGCCGGGCGATCCACCATTATTTTCCGGTTACTGTGATTCAGCATGTATTCCATTTAAGGAGTCGATATGAAGATATTTAAACTGCTGTTCCTGTTCCTGCTTTTATTTTCTCTGCCTTTTTCTTCTCCCGGTCAGGACGAAGACCTGTTCCCCGGCGGAAAATATAATCCCAACATTTCCACTCCGGCGGAACTCACCGGTCACCGTTTCGGCCAACTGCACACCTACTATTGGGAAATGGAAGATTTCATTCTGGCGATGGACAAAGAATCCGATCGGGTAAAGGTTCAAAGTTACGGGAAAACTTATCAGGGTAGAAAATTATATACCGTCATCATCAGCTCGCCGGAAAACATGGGACGGTTGAAGGAAATTCGTCAGGCAAACCTGAAACTGACCGACCCGGGAAAAACAAGCCGGGCCGAAGCCGACCGGATTTCCCAATGGCTGCCCTCCATTGTCTGGTTGGGCTACAACATCCATGGCAACGAAGCCTCCGGCATGGAAGCGGCTATTCGTACCATTTATCAACTAACAGCCGGAACAGACAAAGTTACCCAAAGCATCATGAAAAATGTAGTTTGTATCATCGATCCGTTACAAAACCCGGATGGACACGACCGCTACGTGCAGACCGTTCGCTCCATTGTTACGCTCCACTCACATCCGGATCCCATCGATATTGAACATTCGAGCCCCTGGCCGGGCGGCAGAACCAATCATTATCTGTTCGATCTAAACCGGGACTTCTTCCTCAAAACCCAAGTGGAATCGCAACAAAAAGCTAAAGTTTATCATCATTGGATGCCCCATGTTTTTGCCGATCTCCACGAAATGGGTTCTAATTCAACCTACTTCTTTGCGCCGCCCATGTCGCCCTACAATGAATATGTGAAGCCGGAATTGAAGAAATGGTGGAACATCATCGCCGCAGCCAATGCAAAAGCGTTCGATCATTTTAGCTGGGGCTACTACACCAAAGAGAGTTTCGATGCCTTCTATCCCGGTTACGGGGTCTCCTACCCCTCCATCAACGGCGCCATCGGCATGACCTACGAGGAAGCAGCGGCCAGAGGCGTCAGTATTCAGCGGGACGATGGTTCCATCCTTACCCTGCGCGAAGCTGCCTGGCATCATTTTACCACCTCCATGGCTACTCTGAAGATAATCGCCGAAAACCGGCGGGAAAAGGTAAAAGATTTTTATAAGTTTTTCGTTACGGCGCTACAGGAAGCGAAAACCGATCCCATGAAGGAGATCGTCCTGATTCCCGATAGCGATCCACAAATTACGGCCAAATTAGTGAAGAATCTTCTTGTTGAAGGGATAGAAATAAAACAGGCAACCGCCTCTTTTTCCAGCAAAAAAGTCACTTCTTATTTTACAAAAAAGACCGGCGTCAAATCATTTCCGGCCGGCAGCTATATCATCAGCCTTAATCAGCCGCAGAAGGTTTTGATCAAAGCGATACTCGCCCCTGAATCGCCGCTTAACAAAGCGTTTATCGAAGAAGAAAAGCAGCGAAAAGCTAACCGCGAGCGAAGCCATTTTTACGATATCACCGCCTGGTCCATGCCGCTGACGTACGGAGTAGACGCTTATTGGACCGGAATTCCATTACCGGTGAAAACGGTAACGGTTACGTCGGTTCCGGCAATTGTCGGCAGCGTTACGAACGGTCGGGCCAAACAGGCTTATCTTATTCCATTCAATACGTTGGCGGCGTCAAAGCTGTTGATTCAGTTGCTTGCCGGAGACTACCGGGTACGCATCGCCCGCAAATCGTTTGCCCTCGACGGGAAAGAATGGCCAAAAGGGACTTTGGTTGTACGTGTAAACCGAAACCGGGAATCGATCCACGAAATAATACGACAATTGGCAAAAAAATTTGGCGTGACCGTAACTGCCATCCACCACGGTTTGGCAGAGAGGGGGATCGATCTGGGTTCCAACAATATTGCTACCATTGTTAAGCCCAAAATCGCGCTGCTGGCCGAAGCGCCTACGGCGCCCTATTCTTACGGCGCGATAAACTTTCTTTTCGAACGTGAATTTGACCTGCCGTTCACCCGCATCAATATGAAGAGTCTGGGCAACCTCAAAGATTTTAATGTACTGGTGCTGCCCGGCGGAAATTATGTCGACAATGTTTCCAAAATCGCGCTGCATTCACTGAAAAACTGGATTCGCGCCGGCGGTACAGTGGTTGCCGTCTCCGGCGCCGTAAATTGGCTGCGGCAAGATTCGTTGTCGAGAGCTAAAATCCTCAACGGTATGCCGGAGCCAAACAACAAAGGTAAAAATATCCGACCGGATCGCACGCCCGGCGCTATTGTGAAAGTAAATTTGAATCGGAACAGTTTTCTCAGTTACGGCTGCCGGCCAAACGTTGCGGCTCTGCTGCGTTCAAGCACCATTTATCTTCCTTTTGAAAATGACAAAAGAAAAAATGTAGGTTTGTTCGCCGGGCTGAATGAACTGCGTCTGAGCGGTTTCATCTGGCCAAAAACGGAAAAATATCTGGCGGGAAAGGTATTTCTTTACAATGAACCGTTCGGTCGCGGAAAATTGATTATGTTCACCGAAGACCCAAATTTCCGCGCTTCTTATGACGGATTGAACAAACTGTTTCTGAATGCGATTTTATTAGGGCCGGGGTTGGATTTTTAGTTATATTCCCTGCCTTGAGGGGGGATACAGGGCAGTGTAAAAAGACCTGATAAAATAATTGAATAATGTTTACAAAATGAACGCATTCTAAAATAAAAAAAGTGTAAAGTGTAATGAGGAAAAATTTCACAATCCATTTTCCCTTTTCAGTGAAAAACTTTATATCAACATACCAAAAAAGGAGAGCAAGTTGAAACACATTGCAAAATTTAGCAAAGCCGTTTTACTAACCGCCCTGTTCATCTGCTTCTTTTCCACAGCAGGCAAACCGGGAAATCAAACAAAATTGAAATTTGAGATTTCATTCCCATTTCAAACTCATCCGCAAAATATTACCGGTCGTGTTTTTGTTATCATCGCCAGAGATACACTGCGCGAACCCAGATTTCAGACGCGCAGATCGCACAGCTCACCTTTTTTCGGCAAAGATGTGGAAAATCTGATGCCGGGCGAAGCGACAATCATCGACAATGATGTGTTGGGTTTCCCGCTGAAAAATCTTGCCGAAATTCCCACCGGCGATTATTTTGTACAGGGATTCATCAATATTTACACAAAATTCAACCGCGCCGACGGTCACACCATCTGGCTGCACAATGACCAATGGGAAGGACAGCATTGGAACCGGTCGCCCGGCAATATCTACAGCGACGTGATCAAAATCCACATGGATCCTTCCGCAGATCAAACCATCCGGCTGAACTGTAATCATGTGATCCCCCCCGTAGTGATTCCTAAAGACACAAAATGGGTGAAGCGGATCAAATTTAGAAGTAAAATACTATCTGATTTTTGGGGACAGCCGATCTATCTCGGCGCTACAGTTCTGCTGCCCAGGGATTACGATAAGAATAAAAAACGCTACTATCCGGTTAATTACTTACAGGGTCATTTCTCCCTGCGGGCACCGAAAGGTTTTAGCACCGGGGACCCGGGTGCCAAAAACAAATGGGGACGACGGGGATACGAATTTTACAAAAGCTGGATCTCCGATGACGTGCCCAGAATGATTTATGTCACCTTCCAGCATCCCTGTCCCTATTTTGATGATTCCTACGCTGTTAATTCGGCAAACTGCGGGCCGTACGGCAATGCTGTCATGAAAGAGCTGATCCCTAAAATCGAATCCAAATTCCGCATTATTCGCAAACCATACGCCCGCATTTTGGAAGGAGGTTCCACCGGCGGTTGGGAAGCCGCCGCACTGCAAATATTTCATGCCGATTTTTTCGGCGGCGCTCTTATTTACTGTCCTGATCCCGTGGAATTCAGTGATGTGGAGGGTGTGCATGTTTATCAGGATCGTAATGCTTTTTACCGAAAAATCGGCTGGCGAAAAACCGTCATTCCGGATAGCCGCCGTTTTGACGGCTCTCTGATTCTGACCTCACGGCAGATTCAACAATACGAACACGTGCTGGGCACAAAAGGCAGATCCGGCGAACAATGGGATATCTGGCAGGCTGTCTGGGGACCTGTGGGCGACGATGGCTACACCAAATTACTGATCGACAAAACCACCGGCAAAATCGATCCGGAAGTGGCAAGATATTGGAAAGAGCATTACGATTTACGCTACTATCTTGAACAAAACTGGGCTGCGGTGGGAGCCAAAATTAAAGACAAGCTGTTCTTCTTTGTCGGTGATATGGACACTTATTATCTCAACAATCCGGTACATGAAATGCAGAAATTTATGGAACAAACCATGAATCCCCATTATGCCGGCTTTTTTGTTTATGCTCCCAGACAGGTCCACTGCTGGACGGGTCATTTCAGGAATGAAGCGGAACGGATGAAATTTATCGGCAATTTAATCGTTAAAAATGCACCCGGGAATGAGAAGAATGCGTGGTGGAATAAATAGTGTCTCACCCATCGCTCCTTCCGGCACAGGTTATTTAATCATGGAATCTGAACAACTATTGAAAATTTATCAGGAGAACAGAGTATGCAGTTGATCAAACGTATTTTTTTACCTTCCATTCTGATAGTATTTTTATCTACATCTTTTTTATTCGGACGAGAAGGAACTCCCTCTCATCTACGCTTCCAAATATCTTTTGCAAAATCGATCCATGCCACACCGGTTACCGGCCGGGTTTATGTGGTTATCTCCAAAACCAACAACCGGGAACCGAGAACACAGATAAGCCGGAGAGGAACGCCTTTTTTTGGATTGGACATCGGGAATCTTAAACCGGGCAGCCCGGTCACTATCGATGAACATACATTGGGTTCCCCGGTGGAGAGTTTAACAGAAATTCCAGAAGGTGATTATTTTGTGCAGTGCATCGTGAATATTTACACTCAATTCAAAAGAGCGGACGGACACACGGTATGGTTACACAAGGATCGATGGGAAGGACAGCGGTTCAACATTTCACCGGGCAACTTATACAGTCCGGCGGTAAAAATCCATTTGGATCATAAGAAAGGTTACAATTTCAAACTGATTGCAACAAGAAAAATACCGCCAATCAAAAAAATTCCGGACACCAAATGGGTCAAACGAATTAAAATCCGCAGCAAGCTGCTATCCGATTTTTGGGGCCAACCCATGTATTTGGGCGCAACGATTCTTCTACCCCGGGGTTATGAAGATCATCCGGCAATCTACTATCCGGTGGATTACATTCAGGGACACTTTTCTACTCGTTCTCCTTATGGATTCACCGGAGAACCGCCGCAGGGCAAAAGTCGCTGGGGAAAACGGGGATTCGATTTCTACCAGGCCTGGATATCGGACAATTTCCCGCGCATGATTCTGGTCACCTTCCAGCATCCCTGTCCCTATTTTGATGACTCCTACGCCGTAAATTCTGTCAATTGCGGCCCGTACGGTGACGCCATTCTGACGGAGTTGATCCCGGAAATTGAAACCCGTTTCCGTGTGATCCGCCAGCCCTACGCCCGCATTCTGGAAGGCGGTTCCACCGGAGGCTGGGAAACGCTGGCGTTACAGATTTTTCATCCCGATTTCTTTGGCGGAGCCTTCGGTTACTGTCCTGATCCACTCGATTTCAGCGATGTGGAAGGGATCAATATCTACAAAGATAAAAACGCCTACTACAAAGTGAATAACTGGGTAAGAACGCCGACCATCAGTGTCAGAAATCCGGATGGCTCCATACAAATTTCAGCAAAACAAAAAAATTATTATGAATTAGTAAGAGGCACAAAAGGCAGATCGGGAGAACAGTTCGATATCTGGTCGGCCGTTTACGGACCGGTTGGGGACGACGGTTATTTCAAACCCCTTTATGATAAAGTAAGCGGGAAAATTGATTCTACCGTAGCTTTCTATTGGCAAGAACATTTTGATTTACGATATTATCTGGAGCAAAATTGGTCATGGATTGGTGCCAAACTCGTCGGTAAACTCCATGTCTTCACCGGAGATATGGATACTTTTTATTTGAACAATGGCGTACATCTGTTCGAAGCTTTTTTAAAGAAGACAAAAAATCCCCATTACGAAGGATTTTTCTGGTACGCGCCGCGCAAACCGCACTGCTGGGCCGGACCATTTACTTCGGCAGAGCGCATTAAATTTTTTGCGGTATATATTGCCAAAAACACGCCGCGGAACGTGGAAACACTGTGGTGGAACTATTAACCGCTGAACAGATTTGAAAGGATGAATTGTGCAAAAACGTATTTTGGCCATAGCATCCGTTGCGCTGCTATTTTTTGCGATCTGTCTGAACGGCAGCCTGGTCTCCGGCCGGGAAAAACCGGACTTAAAATTTGAAATTTCATTTTCCGGTAGCGTTCATTCTGCTGAGATTACCGGACGGGCCTACTTGATTTTCAGTGCTGATTCGAGCCGGGAACCAAGATTTCAGAGATATCCCAGGAATTCACTGATGTGGGGTAAAAACATCTATTCGCTTCCCGCCGGAGAAACAGTCACCATCGGCGATGAAGTTTTCGGCTTTCCCATCAATAGGTTACGGGACTTACCTCCGGGTGAATACAATGTGCAGGGATTCATCGATATTTGCACAGAATTCAGGCGTTCCGATGATCATACTTTGTGGCTGCACAACGATCAATGGGAAGGCCAGCACTGGAACCGGTCGCCCGGCAACCTTTACAGCGAACCGCAAAAAATTAAAATTGATTCAGACTTCGGGAAAACGATCCGCCTGATTTGCGACAAAGTGATCCCTCCCGTCAAAATTCCACCGGACACGAAATTTGTTAAACGGATCAAATTTAAAAGCAAAATGCTTTCCGAATTCTGGGGTCAGCCTATTTATCTCGGCGCTACCGTTCTGCTGCCAACGGGTTATGATACTCATCCTAATGTTTATTACCCGGTAAATTATATTCAGGGACATTTTTCATTACGGGCGCCCAACGGATTTTCGGAAAAACAAGTGAAAAGTAAAAATCCCTGGCTGCCCGGGAGGATGAAATTTTCGAAATTCTGGCTGTCAGATTCCTGTCCCCGCATGATTTTGGTTACGTTTCAGCATCCCTGCCCGTACTACGATGATTCGTACGCGGTCGATTCTCCCAATGTGGGGCCCTATCATGATGCAATTATGCAGGAGCTGATTCCTGAAGTGGAAAAAAAATTTCGCATCATCGACCAACCATATGCCCGAATTCTTTCCGGCGGCTCCACCGGCGGCTGGATTTCTTTGATGCTGCAAGTGTACCAACCGGATTTCTTCGGCGGCGTTTATTCTCTCTGTCCCGATCCGGTCGATTTCAACTATTTTCAGTGTGTCAATATTTACAAAGATGAAAATGCCTACTACAAAAAATTCGGCTGGCTGAAAGTACCGACAGCCAGCGACCGTTCCACCGATGGTATCGTACACTTCACCTACAAACAGAGAAATTATATGGAATTGGTGTTGGGCACCAAAAATCGCTCCGGCGGGCAGATTGATATTTTCGAAGCAGCCTTTGGCCCCATTGGCGACGACGGTTACGTCAAACCGTTATTCGATAAAATAACCGGAAAGATTGATTCTTCCGTGGCCGATTATTGGCGGGAGCACTATGATATACGTTCCCATCTGGAAAAAAACTGGGCGCAGATTGGTCCCAAATTGGTTGGCAAACTCCATATCTATGTTGGCGACATGGACACTTATTACCTGAATAACGCTGTCACCCTGTTGGAAGATTTTCTTGAGAATACCAAAAATCCTTATTATGCCGGAACCATAAAATATGGCAACGGCAAACCCCACTGCTGGGGACCGTTCGGCATTGAGGCGATTAGACTGATGGCGGAACAGGTAACCCAAAATGCGCCCCGGGAGGCGGATACGCAAAAATGGAAATATTGAAATATCGACCGGTAAATTATTTTGAATGGTAACTACTCAGGTATACTTATTGTTTGATGTGCAGAAAGCTTTCTACTGAGTTTATCCTGAAGCCCTTCGACAAGCTAGCTCAGGATAAACTTGCCGAAAGTGCTTAGGCCTGCTTAAATAGCCTTGCTGAGCGCTTGCCCGCCTGCTGCGGGCAGGGAATCTAGCGATGGATTCCCCTAAAAGCATGCGGGAATGACAAAGAAAGGGAGTTTTCGCTCAGATACTACATAAAATCAGAGAACAATCAGGTACTGCTTAAATATAGTAATGATGTGAAAAAGTTTATCACAAAAAACCGGAAACAACAAAAAATGGAGGCAACAATGAACGTGCGCAAACATGGCAGGTCATTTTTTTTATTTTCATTCTTTTTCATTTTTATTGTGTCTGCTGCGGTTTGTTTCGGGCAGGTTACGCCGCCGGAGGACTACCTGGGATTTAAACCGGGCGCCGATTTCCATCTGGCAAATTACGAACAGGCCATCGGTTATTTTGAATTGATTGCCGGCCAGACCGACCGCATGCAGGTTTTCGATATGGGCCCGACTTCCTACGGCAGGAGAATGAAATACGCCGTCATTTCATCGGCAGAAAACATGGCTAAATTGGCACGGTTCAAAGAGATAAACCGGAAGTTGAGTTTGGCGCGCGGTGTTTCCAGAGCGGAAGCGGAAAAGTTGGCCGATGAAGGGAAAGCGGTGGTGTGGATCGACTGCGGGCTGCATGCTTCCGAAACCTCCCCGGCGCAGCACGCCCTCCAGCTTGCTTACGACATTGTCACCGGCAACGACCGCCGCACCCGCCTGATCCGGAAAAATGTAATTTTCCTGCTGGTTTTCGCCAATCCGGATGGTCTGACCATGATTTCCGATTGGTATAAAAAAAATCTCGGCACCCAATACGAAGTGAGTCCCCTGCCCAGGCTGTATCAGAAATATGCGGGACATGACAACAACCGGGATTCTTTCATCGCTAATCTGCAGGAGGTGCAAAATATGAACCGTGTAACCTGCCATGAATGGTATCCGGAGATTCTCTTCAACCAGCACGAGACGGCGCCGTTCCCGGCCCGAATCTGGATTCCACCGGAATCGGAGCCGATGAATCCCAATTTACATCCCATCGTTGTGCGCTGGAAAAACCTCATCGGCGCCGCCATGGGCAAAGCATTTGAAGAAGCCGGCCAGCCGGGCGCTATTTCCCGAATCAATTTCGATAGTTGGTATCCGGGGTACGTCACCCAGTTTGTCGGTGGTCACAATATCCCCTCTATTTTAACCGAGACGGCTAACTATCGATACGCCACACCGCACTACTACACGCTGTACGATTTTCCAAAAAAATACCAGGATTTGGTGAAGGGCGTTTTCTATCCCGATCCCTGGTGGGGAGGCTGGTGGCATCTGGGTGATGCGGTCGCCTACGAGTTAACCGCTTCCAAATCGGTCCTCGAAGTTGCGGCAAAATTCAAATATGAATTTCTGTTCAACAAATGGCGGATCGCTACCGATGTGATCGAACGGTTCAAAAAGGAGCCGCCCTACGGCTGGATCATTTCCGCCGATCAACGGGATCAAAATTCAACCGCACAGATGCTGAACCGGTGCATCCTCAACGGCACCGAAGTGTACAAAGCGGAAGAAAAATTTGCACACAACGGCATCACCTATCCCAAAGGTACGTACATCATCCCGACCAGCCAGCCTTTCGGCCTGTTTGTGAAACATATTTTTGAAAGACAGGATTACCCCGATTTACGCAAATACACCTATCTGTGGCAGGGAATTGTAGGTACGGAAAAACCGGGCAAGGAACCTATCCGGGCTTATGACGGCGCCGGATGGACCCTGCCGATTCAGATGGGCGCTGACTATCATGAGATTACCAGCCCGTTGCCTGTTAAAACAACCCTGGTGGATACGGTTATCGCTCCGGCCGGAACCGTGAAGGGCGGCGGTTCCGTCTATGTTTTCAGTCCGGCGGACAACGGCAGTTTCCTCGCGGTAAACCGTTTATTGCAAGCCGGCGGAAAAGTGAGCTACGCGCTTGCCGGCTTTACGCTGCGCGAAAAAAAATATCCCAAAGGCACACTCGTGCTGCAGGCAGGCAGCGTGAAAAGAGGCAAATTAAAGGAAATTTCTGCAGCCGCGAATATTTCTTTGCACGGAGGGAAAATTCAGGTAAAAACCAGGCCGATAGTCGAAAGGCGAATTGCTCTCTATAAATCCTGGGTACCCAGCATAGACGAAGGTTGGATTTCTTATATGCTGGAAAAATACCAGTTCCCTTACCACGAACTGACAAACGCAGAAGTGAAGGCGGGAAATCTGAATAAACGATTCGATGTGATTATCCTGCCGGATCAACGTCCATCTTCCATTATCAACGGGTTCCGTAAAGGAACCATTCCACTCAATTATGTGGGCGGCATCACATTGGACGGTGTGGAAAATCTCAAAGAATTCGTTTTGAATGGCGGCACGCTTATTTGCAATAAAGGCTCGGTAGATCTGCCTGTCAAACAGTTTAAATTTCCGATCAGGAACCGGTTGCAGAAAGTAAAACCGGACAGTTTCAGTTGTCCCGGATCACTTCTCAAAGTTAATTATGATATCACTCATCCGCTGGCTTTTGGTCAGCAAAAGAAAGGGTTTGCCTTCTTTTCCCGCGGTTGGGCTTTTGTAATGATTTCCGACACGGTTGACACCGGAAAGCAGGCCGGGAAAAAAGAAACAGCCAAACAAGAAAATAATGCACAAAAAGGAGTAAAAAAAACGGCGAAAAAAGAAAAAATTCACTACGCAAAAGTGAAGCCGGAAATTATCGCCAGCTATCCCGATGAAAACCTTCTCATCAGCGGTTGGGTTTTAGGCGATAAACTGATCCGCCGCAAAGCCGCTATTTTAAATGTCCCGTTCGGCAAAGGTGATGTGGTGCTGTTCGGTTTCAATGTTCATAACCGGTGTCAGTCTTACGGAAATTTTAAGCTTTTGTTTAACGCGATTTTTTATTAAATTTGTGGTGCCGTTCAGCCAACGAAACATATTAAACATACAAAAGGTTCTATTCAATTTCTGATCTTTCAATGTATTTAGAATGTTTGGTGGGCAAGCTTAATAATTTGATGTAACGATTCGGGTGGACTGAAGCCCTCTCCATTATATTCCCGGAGTTAAAAGTCCCCTCTTGACAGGGGATTCAGGAGTGTGTTTCTCCACCCTGCCTGAACAGTTACCACAAAGATTTGTATCCACTCAATATTTAGTGGTATTTTTAGTTTTAGCCATTAAAACACCAAGGCACAAAGATTCATAGTAACTATTCAGCTCACGTCTGTCTGACACAGGCAGAAAGCACACGAAACAATCGAAAGATCTCATCTAACTTTTTTCCTGTTTTTTTTTGAGTCTTTCGCGGGCTGCCTGAGTAGTGACAATACCG
>CAJVYQ010000011.1 GCA_913009825.1 uncultured Deferribacteres bacterium | reverse complement strand
TTAGCCTTGTCGTTCACGGCAAGGCGAAAAAGATTGAAAGAAAACACCTGAATAGTTACAATAGTTTTTTTAAAACTTTCGTGACTTACTGTCTTTGTGGCAAAAGGAAACCAGGCTGAATAGTTACCTTGTTTGATTTATAATCCCCGATCGTAAATCAATTGATTACAGAATAAAAATTAACGATTTATGAATTGCAAAGTGAACCTGTGTCATTCGTGTTATCCGCGTTTTATTCATTCCTGAATTGAGCGATTCCAATGTCATTCCGTAGGAATCTTGTTGGTTTAGTGCACTGAACTAACAAGATTCTTTCCCGTCTGTGGACGGGCAGGCCCGTCTGTGGACGGGCAGGCAGAATGACAAAACTCTTTGGGTGGTTGTTTCAAGCTAAGAATCGCTCAATTTAGGTCATTATTAATAACAGCGAAGCCAAATGACTTTTTGTTAATATGCTAAGCTATGTTTTTGAGAGAAAACCTTATAAACATTCATTTTTTTCTAATTCAACTAATTCAC
The DNA here is from genome assembly GCA_913009825.1 of uncultured Deferribacteres bacterium. Lineage (GTDB taxonomy): Bacteria > Zhuqueibacterota > JdFR-76 > JdFR-76 > DREG01 > DREG01. The sequence continues at coordinate 105,051 of CAJVYQ010000011.1, read as the reverse complement.
CACTTCCCGCCAGGAAGATATTTCATACCCGCCGGTTGTGGGAAAATAGGGCGGATTTGAGCTTAAAAACCGGTCATCATAGTTGTAATCTTTTAAATATCCTGTGCCGCCCCAATGTCCGGAAGTTCCGACAGGCCCCCTTATTTTTTGGCCAAGAGCCCCCCAAAGATGAATGTACCCCCGCGGTGACCCCCAATAATAAGACTCTACGGTAAAGGAATTTCCCAACGCCAGAACGGCGCCGTCGATGATGACATCATTCTGATTCGGGGTTGTGTAAGCAACAATTACATCGCCTTCGGAAATAATACCTAACATATCATCACAACCGGAATTGGGCTCACCGTTAGTGCCGGAATCCAGATATTTTATATCATCCGTAATGTAGATATCGTCCGTTGCATACAGAGTTATATCTCCATTTACAGTGCCCTCAATATACACATCGCCTTCAACTTTAATCATTCCATTCAAACCGGAGAGGGGAACCGTAGTATTGGGAACATCATATACCTTGTGTCTGCGCCACCAACGACCGGACCAGTGATAAACATTGTATGTAATGGTACCGTCTGTATTAAAGACAATTTCCGCATGTTTACTGCCGTTGGCATCGATCACGAGGGGCGGGGGATCGCTATTCATGCTATTATAATTGTTCATAATTTCCGATCCGGTCGGGAAAATGACCTGCGGCGCATTTAGCTGATACCCTTCGGCAAAAGTCGGGTTATATCCGGAACCTTCCAGAAAGCTGGCAGCCGAACTGGTTACCCTTCCGGAAAAGACAGGAGAACCGGAAATGGCAATCTGATCATTGCTGTGCATGGGACCGGAAATCATATCGCCGGTTGTAAACCAGATTGTGCCGATTCCTTCATCCCCGGTAGCATAAATATATTTACTGAATGTATTCATACTCACCAAAACTTCCAACTGGCGGGATATAGTGGCAATGGTGCCTGTGGAGCGGAGCAGGTATCTTTTGAGATATGTATTGTCGTTTTGATCGTCAGGATCGATGACCACCGTGTATGTGCCGTTGCCGGCGGCGACTTCCTCAAACTGGGTGAAAGGCGAGGTACCGGCAGGCGGCGGATCCTGATTTTGTAACCAATACAAGCAGCGCTCCAAACCGGACTCCGCCAGCCAGAAAGCCTGTGTGGACTCAAAATGATTGGCGGATATTTTATTATTAGAAATGACAAGCGAGATGGTAACCACGCTGAAAGTTGTGAGCAGAGAAACGACAATGATGGTTGTGACCAGCGATATTCCTTGTTGCGATTTTTGGCTGCCGGAGAACATGTTCAATAACCGTCCCTGTGATTTCGGTTTAATATTTACGCGGATAAACTTTTACCAGCATTCTTCTTGAATGATCGTCGGCGGAAATGGTAAATTCCGCTTCCACATTCCAGATATATGCCAGAGAATCCGAGGTTACCGGCAGCGTCATATATCCGTCGTCGGCACGCAGATATCTAAGTTGAAAAGAAGTTAAATGATCCGCCAGCGTATAACCGTTCCGGGTAATTTTATTATCGGCATATTGATAAGTGATATCATCCTCATCGTAATTGGTAAATCTGAATTGGGTGGCCGTGGCATTTTGGATGCCGGCATCCGCTTTCACCTGGCGAAAATCACGGTTCATAAAATGAACCGCCAATCGGGCATCCCGAAGCAGGGTTTTGCGGTCATCCACAAAATGATACGTATCCATCCCCTGCACGACGAACCGCGCCAGCAAACCGACAATAATTCCGGAAAGGGCAATCACGGTGATCAATTCAATAATAGTAAATCCGCGGCAATTTTTCCGTTTTCTTTTTTTCACTATTTTCTCATATCTTCAATAATTGGCAAACTGAGCCGTCAGGGAAACCTCCTGAGTACCATCGTGAGAAACGGTTACCTGTACTTCTTTATAATCCGTATACGCTGTAATGGTAACGGTGCGCGCATAACCGGTAAAATTCTGCGGACCGGTTTCCTGCGGGTAATTGGCTTCATCCAGATAATCATAACCATGCGCCGCCTTATCCGATTTGATTTCTTCCATTTTATAATTGGCAAGCTGGGCGGAAACGCTGAGATACTCGGAACCAACCGATGAACTGATGCCCACATTGAACGAATTCAACAAAGCCGACAGAGCAACGCCGATGAAAACGATGACGATGATAATCTCGATAAGAGACATCCCTGCTTGCGAAGAAAATTGAGGTCGGGTTGCCGGCGGTTTCATAAAATACACCTACTGCCCGTTTTCCGTGACGGTGACTCTGCCGGTGTACGGCGTTACTTTTATGGAATTCTGGCTGTTCAATTGAGCAATAATCAGTTCGGTTTGAATGATGCTGCCGCCCGTCAGAGGAATACCGATAGAATTGAACGTCAGAATTCCGCCGGTCAAACCGGTGGAATTAAGCGTTACACCGGTATAATTGCTGTGGTCGAAATCGACAACAAAATTTCCGCCGCCCATGATATTATCAACATAACTGCCGTCGCCCCATTTCAGGCTGTATTGATTTTCCGCCGTGCTGACAACGACCTGCACCGAATTTCCGTTGGACATGGCCAGTTCCTGGGCATAAGCGACATCGGACATCATCTTTTTTGTCGCCGCCTCCAACCGGACAGAGGTACCTGAATCAAAATTAATGTATGCCGCCGCAGCCAATATCCCGATAATGGAAATAACCGTAATCATTTCGATCAATGAAAATCCACTTTCTGTTCTGAGGATGTCACTGTTTTGCGCCATGCCGGACACTTCTTTCATTGGATATACAATACAGGTATCATATTTTTATATCGGCCGATTGTCAGAATTCCATAATAAACACCGGAAGAAATTTTCTGCCCCGAATCATTCGCTCCGTTCCAGATAAGCCTGTGTTCTCCCGTCGACTTCGTTGTTTTTTCCAAAAGTGTCGCGATCCTTCTCCCGCGAATATTGTAAATCACCAAAGATACCCGAGCCGAATTAGGCAGGAACCAATCGAAAGTGGTCTCACTGTTGAAAGGGTTGGGATAGGCTGAGTAGACAACGGGGCTTTGAACAATTGAGGATGTAACAACTTCAATAACCTGAGATAAATGAAATTGGCCGTCTAAATCGATCTGCTCCAGTTGATAATAGTATTTCCCCCGCAGCACCGACGGATCAGAATAAGAGTAATAATTCGACCGGATTGTTGTTCCATTCCCCCGAATAAAACCGATTTGTTGAGCATGAGCCATGGTTTCATCTTCTCCGCGCCGGATATTGAATCCGTAATTATTTTTCTCTCCGGCAGTCATCCACTCAAGTTTGCCTTCTTTGTAGCGAAAAAAGGCCAATTCAACCGGCAAAACATAAGTGGTTTCAATTGCACCAATATCCGGAGCGCCGCCAAGATAGACAATTTTTCCGGGATTTTGCGGATCGCCGGTATCTATTAGAGGTGAAGATGGCGTTGGTGAAAAATCGAATGCGTAAATATTCACCAAAAGGGGAGGTTTACTGAAGTTGTAATATTGATCACAGCTATCACCTCTGACGTTAATTCGTTCATTCTTTCCGACGCCTTCCGGCACACCAAATAAATCCTGAATTGAATTTCCGTAAATATCATTATAAGAAACAGAACCTGTTGAATTATCCATAACCAGGCCATTTTGATTTTGAAAAATAACATTGTTGGTAATCTCCGGCTGGGAATTTTGCACGGAGATACCAAATTCATTGTTGGTAATGGTATTGTGGTAAATTTTTGGCGAGGAGCTGTCACTGCAATCGATACCGGACATATCATTGAACGCAAGAATGTTTTGTTTGATAACCCCCGCCGATTTTGTATTATATACTATGACAGATTCAATTTTGCTACTGCAATTATAATAGAATTCATTCCGGATAATTTGCGGTGACGAGCCGTTCACCCGGATACCGGCATTCATATTATTGCGAAAAAGACACTGAGTGAGAACCGGTACAGCTCCCGCTTTGCAATCGATAGCGGTTAGATTTTGTGAAAAGTTCGAGAAAGAAATGTCAGGATTACACTGATCGATAGTAATGCCTACCGAAGCGCCCCGAATAGCGACAAAAGAAAACAATGATTCGTCAGGTGCCCGGTACAAATAGATTCCCGACCAAAAACCGGATTGACCGGTTGTATCGTTGCCGACAAATTTGATTGAATCCGATAAAGTTCCGGTTACCTTCATGGAGCCGTAAACTAAAAAAGAGACATTCCGGTTAAAACGAAACACAACTCCCGGTTCAATTCGGAGAGTATCAAAATCGTTGACGATCAAATCACCGGAAACCACATAGGGAGAATCCTGCAAAGATAATGTCCCTCTGACGGAACCGCTGATATTTCCGGCTAAAATTAAAGATGGGAACCCTAAAATCAACACAACGCTCAACAAAACTTTCCGCATCATTCACTCCTATGTAAAAAATTAGTTTAGCTATCTCCGCTAAAACAATGAAAGGAATAGGAATATAGTGCAGTTCAGTATTTCCAGGAGATAAAAAACATAAAAATGCTCAGACAGAATAGAATCACTCCCAACCCCTTTCTATGAATAACGGCTTCATGATCCGTTATCACTAATTTATTTCCCCATTCGCTGAGTTTTATCAGCGCCTCCGGAAAAAAAAGGAAAAGAAATGAAAATATCAAAAACAGAAAACCAAAAAAATAGAACATGATAGCCTCCCATAAACATTAAAAATGTATTTTTTCAATGTAACAATTCAGGTATATTTGATAAATGAATTTCAATCACACTTCGACTACGTTTATCCTGAGCTTGCCGAATAGTTCCGTATGGTTCTTCCAGCCGGTCCGGACGAAATCGAAGGTTTACAACACAACAAATAACCGGTATACCTGAATACTACTTTTTCAATATTTAATTTTAACCTGAATCGAGCGATTCTCTTGTTTTTGAACTTGCTTTTGTTATTAACCGGATTTTCATTTTTAATGTAAATCCGGTTGGCGATTCAGCGAATCGCCCTACAATCGCGCAATTCAGGTTAAACAAATGTCTGAGAAAAAGCGCCGTTAAGTCATTTCATCTTCAATCATTTAATTTACAACTTCCCGCCAGGAAAAAATTTCATACCCGCCGGTTGTGGGGAAATAAGGCGGCGGTATAGTCAAAAATCTTTCATCGTAATGATAATCTTTATAATATCCCGTCATTCCGTAATAACCGAAAGTTCCCACCGGACCGCGCACTTTCTGACTAAGGGAACCCCATAAATGGATATATCCTCTCGGCGAACCCGAGTTGTAATTTTGCACATAAAATGAATTATTTAGCGCTAATACTGCGGCATCTACAATAACATTGTTTCGGTTTGGCGACGTATCGGAGATCACTACATCCTGCATTGAAATGAGGCCTAAAATATCATCACAACCTGAGTTTGGCCGGCCATTGGTTCCGGCATCAGCATATACCAGGTCATCCTGAATCAGAATATCGTCGGTTGCGGCTAATGTAACCCGGCCGTTGATTGTCCCTTTGATCCGAACATCTCCTTTTACAAAAATAATTCCGTTCAAATTTGACAGAGATGCAGAGGCATTCTGAATATCGTATACTTTATGACCATAGGACCAATGCCATACATTGTAAGTAATCGTCCCATCAGAATTAAAATCAATGCTGGCATCTTTACCAAATCTGGCGTCGATGATCAATTGAGGCGGATCGCCGTTCATTGCCCAATAGTTATCCACAATTTCCTGCTGCGTAGGAAAATGAACCGGCGGAGCGTTCAATTGATATCCTTCAACAAAAGTCGGGTTATACCCGCTACCCACTAAAAAAGAGGAGGCCGAACTGGTAACTCTGCCCATAAAAGCAGGTGCACCCGTGATCGCAATCTGATCGTTGCTGTGAAGCGGACCTTCAATTACATCACCGGAAGTAAACCAGATCACACTATACCCTTCGTCGCCGGTAAGATAGGCATATTTGCCGAATGTATTCATTCTGACCTGGATCTCTACCTTACGGAAGTAAGAAGCAACGGTACCTGTCGAGCGAATTAAATATTGTTTGATGTATGTATTTGTATTTTGATCGGCAGGATCGATGACAACCGTAAATGTGCCGTCGTCCAAAGACACATGATCATACTGTGTAAAAGGAACCACACCGCCCGGCGGTGGATCCTGATTTCTCAACCAGTATAAAGCTTTCTCCAGTCCCGCTTCCGCCAGCCAAATTGCTTTGGAAGAAGTGATATGACTGACAGACATCCTATTATTGGAAACCACTAAAGAAATGGTTACAACCATAATCGTCGACAGTAACGATGTCACCAATACCGCCGTAACCAGAGAAACACCCGTTTGAGAAGTGAACCGGAACCGGTCCATTTTTCTCCCGGGTTTTAGTCCCCCCCTTTTTTTGTGCTGATCATTTCTCATAAACATACTACAAATTTATCCGGACGAATGAACGCATCATACCATCACATTATCACATTTTAATTTGAGCAATATTCTTATCCGCTTCTACGATCATTCGGAGTTTGGTATTCCGGGGATTCCTTTCGTTCTGCACCTTCAACCGGTAGAAGCCGGGCGAAATAACTTTAAAATCGCCTGATTGAAACCAATACATAAATGATTCAATAATTTCGCGGATGAACCAGTAGGTCTACCCGTTTATTCCGGGAATTTTCGGAAACAGTGAAGACTGCTGCCACATTCCAAATAAATTTGAGTGAATCAGACGTTACCGGTGTTTGTAAATAATGCCGGTCTGCTTTGAGATAACGAAATTGAAAAGACAAAATATTATCCGCCAGAGTATTCCCATTTCGTTTTATTTTATGATCATCAAACTGATATACAATATGTTTATCTTCATAATTCCAGTAATCAAATTGGGCGGCTGTAGCGTTGTTGATCCCATTTGTCTGACGAACCTGGCGAAAATCCCGGTTCATGTAATGAATAGATAAACGTGTATTCCGCATGATTTCTTTACTTTTATCGAGAAAAAAATAAGTGTTCACACCCAGCAGAAGGAATCTGCCTAAAAGGCCAACAATTATGGATGAAATTACCATTACAAAAATTAATTCGATCAGCGAAAATCCCCGCTGAGTTTTTCTGCTTGTATGTAATAGCAGGTTCATTCTATATCCTGAATTAATAATTTGTAAAAATGGTAACCAACGAAACATCCGGGAAGCTATTATGGGAGACAACAACTTTTGTTTTTTTATAATTCGCAAAAGTTGTAATTATCACTCTCCGGGTGTAACCGGAATAATTATCCGGATTTTCCTCTTGCGGATAATTATTTGAAATTAAATAGGAGTAACCAAAAGCGGCTTTATCAGATTTAATTATTTCCATTTTTTTTTCGGCAATCTGTGTGGCCATGCTTATGGATTCCGAATCCGAAGCGGAGCGAAGCCCCACATTATACGTATTAAGCAAACCAACCAGGGCAACACCGACAAAAACAACCGTGATCAATAGTTCGGTTAAGGTAAACCCTGTTTGAGGTTTTAGCAGATTCACTTTAAAAAGAACAAAAATGCGATTTTTCAGATTAATCAACATTTTTCTGCACTCTTAATTTTCCGGTGTACGGTGTGATATAAATGGAAACCTGATTTCCCAGAGAGATAATTTTTGTTTCAGCAAGAATTTCTTCCCCGCCGGTATATGGAACCCCCAATGTGTTAAATGTAAGTGTTAAAGCCGGCAAATTGGTCGAACTTTCCTGCACACCCGAAAATTCCGGCTTATCAAAATCAACAATAAAATTCCCTCCGCCCATAATATTATCAATATTGGCGTCGTTACCCCATTTGAGACAATAGTTGTTTTCCGCAATATTAAAGACAATTTTTACCGGTCTGCCGGAATTCATGGCGAGATCCTGCGCATAGTAAACATCGGAAACAATTTTTTTTGATGCGGCATCGAGCTTAATTGCCGTACTGCCGGAATCATAACTTACCACAGCAACGGCTGAAAGTATCCCGGCAATTACAATCACCGTTGTCATTTCCATCAGAGAAGTGCCCGCTTCGGATAATATTCTATATTTCACTTTGCCTGTTCGCAAATTCCGCCTCATAGAAAAAATTTCAAAAAACAACCGGTTTACCATGGATGATTGGGACAGGATATCCCGCCTGTCTGATTATTATAACCTGAATTGAGCGTTTCGAATGTCATTCAGAAGGAATCTTGTTGGTTTAGTGGTTATAAGTAACAAGATTCTTACAGAATGACATCTTTTGTTCAGCTTGGCTTCTATAACTTCCCGATACCCTGTGATTGGCTGCAAAAAAAAGGGAAGTTAAAAAACTCCCCCAATTAAAATTGAATCGTTTCATGGTATTATTTAGCGGGAATGATTTGAACAACTAACCGCCCCGGTGGTGCTGCTGTAAGTAAGCGCCGTGGTTCCGTCCGTACAGGTGGCGGTGTAGCCGCTGGTCATATAGCTGGACAGATCGGACAAGGCGGCTGGATAAGCCGGAGTGCCACTGGCAGCAGCCGTAGCGTAAGCCATTGCTGCTGCAGATTCCAATGCCGCTTGATTGGCTTTACATTGTGCCGCTTTGGCCTGGCCGGTTAAACTGATGAACTTGGGAACAGCTACCGCAGCAAGAATACCGATGATCACGATAACAGTGATCAATTCGATTAATGTAAAACCTTTTTCACTTTTTTTGAACTTTCTCAGCATTTTCTACCTCCTTTGGATTAGACTACCGAATTAGATTTACCACTATCTCTTACAACTACCATGCCAATATTACTTACTCTGCCATACGCGCCTCTATATATTTTATATTATCAAATAGTTACGTTGCCCTATTTAGTAACGTTTTCACGTTTTGTCAGGTAAAAACATTTGGTGTCCCATCTCTGCATTGTTCCATTTTGGCATTCACAGCCGCTATTATTGTGCCGATTTTTCTTAATTCCTATTTATTCATAGAGTTAAAACATTCTTTTTCCATTTTGGCACAAAGTTTCAAAATGGGATTCATGCTTATTTTATCAATCCCATAATGTCCCACATGGGTAAAAAGATGGCAAGAGCGATAATTGCCAGAAAAATACCGATGCCGATGGTCAGTATGGGTTCAATCATACTGGTTAACTTTTTAATGGAATAATCCACTTCCATGTCGTAATGCTCGGAAATTTTGTTCAGCATTTCATCGAGAGAGCCGGACTGCTCGCCAATGGCAATCATCCGTACTACCATGGGCGGAAACAGTTTGGTTCTTTTCAGCGGCCGTGTAATCCCTTCGCCGCTTTCCACGCCGGTACTAACCTGTTTAATCACTTCACCTAAAAACACATTGCCGACGGTGTCGGAAACAATATCCAATGTCTTCAAAATGGGCAAACCACTGCGGTTAAGCGTTTCAAACATTTTGGCAAATCGGGACATGGCATTCTTCATCATCAGGTCCCCCACCAACGGCAGGTTCAGTTTCCATTCATCCCATTTTCTTCTGCCCGGTTCCGAATTTTTCCATTTTGTGAATGAAACAAAGGAACCACCTGCCAGAATGATGATCGCATACCAATAATGCTTAAAAATATTGCTGATCATGATGAGCATTCTGGTTGGTAACGGCAACTGGGCGCCAAACTGCTTAAACATGGCGGCAAAATTAGGCACTACCATGACAATGATAATAACAAAGGCGATGGCAAGGGCAATGACAACAATAATAGGATAGCGCATTGCCGAGGATATCTTCTCACGGGTTTCCTTCTCATGTTCCAGTACAGACGTCATTCTGTCCAATACATCATCCATCTGGCCGCTTATTTCTCCGGCGCGGACAGAACTCACATAAAGACCGGGAAACACATCACTGTGTTCCGCCAGCGCATCGGAAAAACTCTTGCCGCTCTCCACTGAAACATACAGGTCCCGGATGACCTCTTTCATTGTTTCACTGGAGGCCTGATCGGTCAATGCTTCCAACGAAGTCAAAAACGGCACACCGGCTTTCATCAGCGTAACCAGTTGATTGGTAAACAGAATAATTTCATCATGTTTCACTTTTGGCTTTTGATTAAAAAATTTAATTCCATTACTTTTATGTTCCTTAATGTAAAGAGGAATATAACCAAGCTGATCAATTTTATCGGCAACGGCGCCCACATGAGATGCCTCGATGACATCCTCGATGATTTTTCCGTCATCTCCAATTGCTTTGTAATCAAAATCAGGCATGCTTACAACCACATTTTTTATATAAACAGATCATACTTTTTCAATTTGCGGTACAGCGTAGTACGGCCGATCCCCAAACGGACCGCCGCTTCGGAAATATTGCGGTTTGTCAGCTTCAGCGCCAGACGGCAAACCTCTTTTTCCACATCGTCCCAGGCAGGAACATTCCGGGCCAAAGCGATGGCTTTTTGGAAATCGATATGAAAATTGTCGGCCAGACTGTTTATTTCGTAAGCCGATACGATGATCGGCAGATGTTCGGGTAAAAGCATCTCGCCGGCGCAATTAAGCATGGAACGTTCCAGAATATTTTCCAGCTCTCTCACATTGCCCGGCCAGTTGTAATTCATCAAATGTTCCAGCGCCCGGTCCGAAACCGACTTCACTTTCCGCCGCATTCTTTTGTTGAATTTATCCAAAAAGAAAGCGACTAACTGAGGAATATCCTCGCGACGCTCCCGCAGCGGCGGTAATTGTACCGGGTAAACGCTCAAACGGTAATAGAGGTCCTCACGGAAATTGCCTTTTTTAATTTCGTCTTCCAGATTTTTATTAGTGGCGGAAAGAACACGCACATCCACATCGATATTGGTATTGCCGCCTACTCGTTCGATTCGCTTCTCCTGCAGCGCCCGCAAAATTTTTGCCTGCGTCGGTTTACTCATTTCACCGATTTCATCCAGAAAAATAGTGCCGCGGTGTGCCTGTTCAAATTTCCCCACCCGTTTGAATATTGCCCCGGTGAAAGAACCTTTTTCATGGCCGAACAGTTCACTTTCCAGCAGTGTCTCCGGGATGGCGGCGCAATTAACCGCAACAAAAGGCATCTCCTTACGATGACCGTTGAAATGGATGGCCCGGGCCAACAGCTCTTTCCCGGTACCGCTCTCTCCCCGGATAATCACGGTGACATTCGAATCGATCACCCGGTCCAGAGATTGGTACACTTCCCGCATTTTGGGGCCGCTGCCGATGATATTGGCGTTTTCATACTTATTGCGTAATTGATTTTGCAGACGGTCCACTTTTTTGCGCAGGGAGCGAATAGTCATGGCATTTTTCAGAATGACTTTCAATTTATTCCAATCGACCGGTTTGGTGACATAATCATAAGCGCCGCTTTTCATAGCCTGAACCGCCGTATCTACCCGTCCATCGGCCGTCAGCACAATCACCGCCACATTCCTGTCTGTTTTCCTGATCCTCTTCAATGTTTCTATGCCGTTGATTAACGGCATAATAACATCCAACAAAATCAGATCATAATGATACAAACTCATGCGCTGCAACCCTTCGTACCCGGTTATGGCCGTATCGATCTCATACCCCCATTTTCCAAAAATATCACGCACGCATTCTAAAAATTCTTCTTCATCATCAATCACCAAAATATTGGGTCTTACTTTCATTTTCTTTCCTTCCGCGGTTACACCTGGGTTACTCTGAACACCTCTTCAATCGTTGTTTTGCCTGCATCCACTTTCTCCAGACCATCCTGGAGCATGGTTTTCATACCTTTCGCTTGGGCCGCTTTATTAAGTTCTGTTGAATTCACCCCTTTGTTAATCATATCTTTCAAATCATCATCTATCTTTAACAGTTCATAAATTCCCAGGCGGCCTTTGTAACCGGTTTTTTTACAGCGCGGACAACCTTTTCCCCGCACAAATTCATTTTTTTCACTTTCGCCGCCAACCTTGCCCAGAACATCCACATATCTCTTTTCCGGCTGGTATTCGTGCACACAATATTTGCAAATTCTACGCACCAACCGCTGCGCCAGTACACCTTGCACTGCCGAAGCAACCAGAAACGGCTCAATCCCCATATCGATCAATCTGGTCACCGCCCCGGCGGCATCATTTGTGTGCAGGGTGCTCAGAACCAGGTGACCCGTCAGCGCTGCTTTTATGGCCACTTCCGCCGTCTCAAGATCACGGATTTCACCAACCATCACTACATCCGGGTCCTGGCGCAGAATAGCCCGCAAACCCCTGGCAAAGGTCATCCCAATTTTTGTATTCACCTGAGCCTGGCGGATGGTGTCCAGGTTATATTCGATGGGGTCTTCCATGGTGATAATATTTTTATCCGGCGTATCTATTTCTCTAAGCGCAGTATATAACGTGGTAGATTTACCACTCCCGGTAGGCCCGGTTACCAGAAAGATGCCGTACGGTTTATTGACGATAACACGAATATCTTCGATCGATTGCGCCCCCATGCCCAATTCATCAAAACCCAGCATCGTCTTGGAATTGTCCAGCAAACGCATAACGATGTTTTCACCATTTGCGGTGGGAAAAGTTGAAACACGGAAATCGATGACGCGGCCGTCCATTTTCTGACGAAACCGGCCATCCTGGGGCAGACGCCTCTCGGCAATATTCAAATTGGACAAAATTTTCACACGGGAAGCGATGGCCAACTGCATATTTTTAGGCGGCGAGAACACCTCGTACAACATGCCGTCGATCCGGTATTTCACGCTAATTAATTTTTCCCGCGGCTGGATATGAATATCGCTGGCGCCGTCTTTGATGGCCTGCATGAGAATCAGATTCACCAGTTTAATTACAGGCCCTTCTTCTGCCTGCAACCGCAGATGGTTTTCATCCTGCTCAGGATCATTCTCTTCTGCCTGCTCGACATCATAATCCTCCATGGCATCACTAAAATTTCCCGTGCTTTTATAATATTGATTGATGGCATTTTCCACATCACGTTCGTGGCAAACCATCGTTTCAATCTGCATCCTGGTAAGTTGGGTCAGGCTGTCGATGGTGATGATGTCCAGCGGATTAACCATACCGACGGTTAATTTTTTTTCAATACGGAACAGGGGGATCACTTTGTTCTTACGGGCAAAATCTTCCGGCACGAGTTGGATCACCCCATCATCGATGTTGTATTTCTTCAACGAAACATACTGCACTCCCATCTGCTCGCTGAGCGCTTTGATCAGCGTCCTTTCATCTATGATTCCCAGTTCAATAAAACACCGGCCCAAAAGTTTTCCGGTTTCTTTCTGGTGCTTTAATCCCTGTCGCAGTTCATCTTGAGTGATCAGTTTTTGATCGAGTAAAAAATCGCCTAATAAAACATTTTTACGCGGCAAATTCCCTCCGTGAAATGTTAGTTTTTCGATTGAGAATGAAGTAAACTATTATATTTGGGCGGAATATAGGCATCACTGGCAAGCATTTTGATGTGGCCAAGCAACTCCTTGATATTATATGGTTTTGTCAGATAAACATCGGCGCCAACCTGCTTGCCGGTCTCTCTGTCTTTATCCTGCCCTTTCGCCGTCAACATGACAATGGGGATATTTTCATAATCCTCGTCAAATTTCAGCAGACGACAAACGGAGAAACCGTCGATTTTGGGCAGCATTACATCCAAAAGAATCAGATCCGGATTTACTTCCCTGGCCATCTTCAAGCCCATTTCCCCGTCGGTGGCGGTCAACACTTCGTAATTTGCATACTCCAACCGGATTTTAAGGGCTAACAAAGTTTCCCGCACATCGTCGACAACCAAAATTCTTTTTTTCACCATTTCATCCTCATCAATCAATATTTATTACCCGCATCACTTCTTCGATTGTTGTTTTTCCCTGCAATACATTCAGAATGCCGTCATGTTTCAGAATGCGCATCCCGTTTTTAATAGCAAACGCCTTAATTTTATCTTCAGAAAAATTGGCAATCACCATTTCTTTTATTTTATCGTCAACTTTTAGGATTTCATAAATACCCTGTCTGCCGCGATATCCGGTTTCCTTACATGCCACACAACCTTTGCCGCGGTAAAACGTGTACACTTTATCCGGGTTCATCCCAAGCCTCTGTAAAAGATGTCTGCCGGGTTTGTACTTTTCTTTGCATCGGTCACAGATTTTGCGCACCAGACGCTGGGCAATAACACCGACGGCGGCCGAAGCAAGTAAGAATGGCTCCACTCCCATCTCCTGCATCCGTGAGAGCGCGCCAACTGCATCGTTGGTATGCAATGTTGATAGTACCAGGTGGCCGGTCAAAGCTGCCTGAAGGGCAATATTGGCTGTTTCGCTGTCCCGGATCTCCCCAACCATAATGATGTCCGGATCCTGCCGCAGAATGGAGCGCAAACCGCTTGCAAAGGTCATGCCTGCTTTGGGATTTACCTGAGACTGACGAATCATTTTAAGACGGTACTCGATGGGGTCTTCTACGGTTATAATATTTTTTTCAATGGAATTCAGATAGTTTAACCCGCTGTACAGGGTGGTTGTTTTTCCGCTTCCTGTTGGCCCTGTAACCAGAATAATACCATAGGAACTGGATAAAATCTCTTCCATTGTAGCATAATTTTCATTTGTAAATCCCAGGTCTTTGATATTCATCAGGATGCTGCTTTTATCCAGCAAGCGCATCACCACATTCTCACCATACGCTGTAGGCAGGGTGGACACCCGCAGATCGATCTCACGGTTGTCTAACCGGATACGAAACCGGCCATCCTGAGGAATACGGTGTTCGGCAATATCCATCTCGGCTAATATTTTCAGCCTGGAGATAATGGCGGCCTGCAGATGTTTCGGCGGTGTAAAAATTTCATGAAGAATCCCGTCTATCCGGAAACGGACCCGCACAATATCCTCCTCCGGTTCGATATGAATGTCCGATGCATGATCGCGAATCGCCTGAGCCAGGATCATGTTCACCAATTTAACCACCGGTTGATCCTCAGCTAATTGCCGCAGATCCTCCTCCGGCTGCGATTCTTCTTCTACGTCTGCCGACTCCGCTTCCAGCGTCTGTAAAACTTCATCCATCGAAGAGGTAATTTGCGCCGTTGAACCATAGAATTGCTCGATTGCTATCTGAATTTCTTTTGGCGTGGAGATGGCAGGTTCCACCTGTTTACCGGAAGCGCTGCGGATTGCATCGATGGCGGTAATATTAAGAGGATTGGCCATGACGACAGTCAGCACACCATCGATAGTAAAAAGAGGCATGACGGAAAATTGCTGGGCGATCTCTACCGGAAGAAACTTTAACGAGTCTTCATCGATTTCGTAATCTTCCAATGCAATAAACGGAATTTCCAACTGCTCGGATAAAGCAACAGCCAGATCCTGCTCTGTAATATAGTCCAATTTAAGAAGAATCTGCCCCAATTCATTTTGAGTGATTTTCTGTTCTTCCAAAGCTTG
This sequence comes from uncultured Deferribacteres bacterium, assembly GCA_913009825.1. Lineage (GTDB taxonomy): Bacteria > Zhuqueibacterota > JdFR-76 > JdFR-76 > DREG01 > DREG01. The sequence goes on along the minus strand of CAJVYQ010000011.1, from coordinate 89,597 downwards.
ATGCAATTGATCGGGTGAAATGATGTTCTTACCGATTAATATTTCGCCAATCATCTGGGTTTTCTTCTTCAGCATTCGTGCTTTTCACTTTGTCGATGAGGTTCTTAAAATGAACTGGTAACTATTCGGGAATGATAAAAAAACGGGCTTTCGTTCAGACACTAATTAATGAAAGAAAACAGTTCCATACTCTTTTCATATTCCTGTTTAACGCCTTTAAAAAGGTCGCGCACGGTTTCCTTTTTAATGTCCAGCTCTTCCAGAATAAAAGGGGACAGTTGTGGTTGTTTAAAATCATTTAAATATCCTGATTGCAAATAATAAGAAAAAGTATCCGCTAAATGGATAATGGAAACCAACTTGGGACTGCTGCGGATATTATCCGGCTGATGATGCAGGGCAACGGATTCAACCAGGGGAAATGGTAATTTCCATTTATCGCATAAATATTCACCCAGGTCATTATGGGAAAAACCGATTATCGCCCGTTCACTCTCATAAAAAGAGGTATGATTCTTCTTTGCATGAGCCAATATTTGACCAAATTCCGTGGAAAAATATTTATTTAAAATGATTTTCCCGATATCGTGCAGCAGTCCGGAAACAAACACTTCATCCCGGAAACCGGTGTTCAAGCTTTTATCCACGGTAGCGGAAATAATCCCACAGGCGATGGAATGTTGCCAAAACCGGTTTAGATTAAAATATTCATTGTCCATTTCTGAAAATTCATCAAATACCGAAACAGACAAAACCGTATTCCGAATGGTATTAAACCCCATCAAAACAATCGCCTGCTGAATGGACACAATTTTCCGGCTGAAGCCGTAAAACGTGGAATTCACCAATCGCAATATTTTTATTGTGATCGATTGGTCGGTAGCAATCACATCACCAATATCCTTTACAGAGATATCATCCCGGTTCATCAGGTTACTTATTCGCATATAAACCGTCGGTAAAGTGGGTAAATCATACACTTTGTCCAAAATTTCAACCATTTCATCGGTACTTACCATCACGCACCTCTTCTAAAAATTATTGCGTAAATTTTTCGATCAATCCTAACAGTCGTTTCGGGTCGTACGGCTTAAAAAGGTAAGCGTCCGCACCGGTTATTTTCCCCTTCTCGGCATCGGACCGTTTCGCCCGGGAAGTCAGCATGATAATGGGAATATGGCGGTATTTTCTGTCAAATTTCAAAAACCGGCTTACTTTGTACCCGTTCATTTTGGGCAGCATCACATCCAAAATAATCAAATCCGGATTATTCTCCCTGGCTTTGGTCAACCCCTCCTGGCCGTCATACGCTTCCAGCACTTCATATCCCTCATATTCAAGTCTGATTTTGATCATGTCGACAACCGGAGGGTGATCGTCAACCACCAATATTCGTTTCTTTTTCATCGGTTATTCATCCAAAATTTCTTCATCCTGAACCGTTACAATCGGCAGGGTAAAAATAAACCGGCTGCCTTTTCCTTCTTCGGACTCTACCCAAATCTTTCCCTTGTATCTAACAATAATCTCCCTGACAATGGCCAGCCCCAATCCATGACCGCGGATATTTTGATTGGTATCATTCTCAACACGGTAGAATTTTTCAAATATTTTCCCCTTTTGATCCGCCGGAATGCCGATCCCCGTATCCGAAACCCAGCACACCATTTTCTCGAATTCTTCTTTTAAACCGATTTCAATCACACCATTTTCCGGCGTGTATTTGAAAGCGTTTTCTAACAGGTTGACAAAAACCTGAGTTAACTGATCTCTGTCCATTCTTATCTGAACCGTTGACTCCGGCAGGATTTTCTCAAGCCGTATCTTTTTTGTCTTTATCCTTCCTTCGTAGGAATCCAGTAATCTCTTCAAAACACGCAGCACAGAGACCGTTCTCCTGCGGTCCAGTTCCTCGTCGATCACTTCTAATTTAGTTATTTTAAGCAGGTTTTCGATCAGCCGGTCCATTCTGGAAATACTGTCTTTGGCATATTGCAGGCATTTTCTCTGATCCCGGTTGATCTTCCCCGCCTTCTCTTCCAAAACAAGAGCGACGCCTTCGGAAATCACCGTCAGCGGCGAATGCAGTTCGTGGGTAATTTTGGCAATAAACTCCTGTCGCAGCCGGTCCATTTCCCAATCGGATGTCACATCCCGAATGATAGCCATCCAACCCAACAACGGGTGATTGGGATCGTGGAGTTTTTGAATGTTGATCCCCAAAATCTTATTCAGTGACGCAACTTTTTTAATTTTATTTAACGCCTCGTAACGGTTTTCGATAGTCTCTTCCAGATAAGTTGTGATGTCCAGATTTTTTGCCTGATGCAAATTTTGAATTTTCAAATAGGTTTCTGCCCCTAATCCCAAAAAATAGCGTGCCCGTTCATTGGCGAACAGGATGTCACCTCTTTCATTTAAGAACAGCACTCCGTCGATCATGCCGTTCAGAATTGCATTCAGCCGGTCCCGGTCCAGGATGACCAAATTCCAGAGAAATTTTAAAGCGGTGGTTATCCCGGTGGGCGATTTTAACAACGCCGGATTATTATACCCTTGCCATTTCCCATCTTCAGCAGGTGAAAAAATACTCAAATAGCCAAATTGTTTATCAGACATGGAAAGAACGATGGAAACCTGATTGAAGTGGTTATAAAATTTTTTCCCGGATCGGAATCCGGCATGTCTTCCATCATTATGGATAACGGGAAAAACCTGGCCGGCGGGGATTTCCTGATTTTTCATCAGGATATCGCGAAACATTTGAGTGGGCTTCTGCAAGCTCTTTTCTTCAAAATCATCAACGGAGCGCAGCAAAAAATGTTTTTCATTTTTCAACCAGCTTAAAATCAGCAACTCCTCGCCAAACACTTTGAAGAGCGAATCGATCAATAAATTTAACCACTCCACAATTATCTTCCGGTCGCTGTCTTTTTGATTTTGCGGCAGATCCAGCGCAATCAGGTTTTTATTCAAATCCGATTCCGTATTTTTAATCTTTTCTTTTTGTTTCATCATTTTACAATCGTTTAGTGGACAAAATAGTTATTTCAAACCGGCGTACATCAAATACCAGGTGATAATATTTTCTCCCCAAAAAATGTACACCAGCGTTCCCCCGGCAATGAAAGGCCCGAAAGGAATGTATGAAGAACGGTTCACTTTTTTAGTGGCCATACCCACAAAGCTGAAAATACCGGCGATCAGAAATCCCAAAAAGAGAGAGATTGCCACACCTTTTGCGCCGATGAAAACCCCGATCATAGCAGCCATTTTTACATCTCCCATACCCATGCTTTCCTTGCCGAACAGGCCCTTGCCCAACAACGCTACAAGCACCAGCGAGCCGCCGCCGATAACCAATCCCAGGCCGATCTGCCACAAATGCACCGAACCAAGCTGCCAGGTTAAAATGGCGCCCAACAGCAAACCCGGCAGTGTAATTTTATTCAGAATGAGTTGATATTCGATATCGATGAAGGTAATAACCACTAATAAAGCGGCCAGAAACAGGAATGTGATAACCTCCCCGGTCAGGCCGAATTTCAGGAAAAGACCCGCGAACAGAATTCCCGTCAGCATTTCCACTAACGGATAGCGCCGGTGAATTTTGGCCTTGCAACTGCGACATTTGCCGCAGAGGGCAATGAAACTCAGTACCGGCACATTGTCCCAAGGTTTAATTTCCGCTTTACAAACCGGACAGTGGGAGGCAGGCCAGACAATTGATTCTCCCCGCGGCAGCCTGTAAATACAAACATTCAGAAAACTGCCGAAAATCAGGCCAAAAACAAAAAAGAGAACGCCTATGATGAACATATTTTCTCCCTACATCATTTTTCCGCCTGAACCATTGAAAACATGAAAACAGTTTTTTCCATTGCCCTGGCAAAAATATATCCTTCATACAGATAATTTTTCACGGATTTCAACACTTTTATATCCTCCGGTGCGTAACGTTAAATTCCCGCGCCCCCATGGTAACCGTCTTCGGTTCGACAATCCCTTTCAATTCCCAGTAATACAATTGACGAACACCGGTTGCAAGCTGTCCGGTAATTTGGGGACTAGTCACCCAATTCTGCCCGATTATTGTTTCTTCTCCCTTTTTTGCAATATTTTTTTCCACATTCATAGCTGTTCATTTAATTATCGACACGTTTTTACAGTTCATTTAACATTGACCTGAATTGAGCGATTGTAGGGCGATTCGCTGAATCGCCAGCTGTATTTGTATTAAAAATGAAAATCCGTTTCGTAACAAAAACAGGGTCAAAAACAAGAGAATCGCTCAATTCAGGATTGATATAGAATCATCGGTGCAAAGAAAGTAAAATGGCTAAAATGAAATAGAAAGGGAGTACCGCAAATTTTTTGATTTGTAATGGATCAAAAAAGGTGAATTTCGGAGGATCAGTTTGAATTTACACATCGAGGAACTAAAAAGCCTCCCGCAAAATATTGGCGAAGAGGGAAAAAATATATGATGAAGAAAATACACGATAAACCAATGGAGAATGTCGGAGTAATATCTGATTTTTTACCTTCTCCGGATCAATTGGCGTTTAAATAGTGTCTTAACGAAAAGTGGAAAACATGCATCTTGCTTGTTTTATAAACTGTTTAGTTTCCTGCTTTTCAATAAGATTATAATTCAAACAAGATGTTTGATATACAATTTAGATGCTTTTCGTGAAAGCCAAAGAGAAAGATAGATAGTGGCGCCGTTCTTTTTTATCCGGTTTTTGCCGGTACCGGCTCGATTTCATTACCTCAACTCGATACGACCCAACTAATTTCCCGCTGGCGTTGATTCAGATAGGTGTACAATTTTCGATCACTATTCACCGGCAATCTTGAAAACTCCATCGCATAAAGAACACGGGGATTCGTCTTATCCTGTTCAACCCGGCGAACAATACCGCTGGCGTTGATTGCACCTTGTTGCGGCAATGTCAATTGCAGCCTTGAAATTGATTTTCCGATTTGTAACATAGGCGCATCCAGAGGATAATAGAATGCCACACCACCCAGGCTAATGTCTTTTACAGGCAGGGAGTTAAAGGTTGTGTCGGAATCCGAAATTGTGGTGAGCACAGGATTACTCAGGGATGGATTTACACGAAAGTACCTTCGTTTTTCCGAATGATGCTTATCCTGCATTTTTTTCTTCTCCTTCAATTAAATACGGAAAACTCTTCCCATATTTTTACTTTATTTCACTTCTGTTTTCTCATTTTGTTTCCTAATGTTTCAAAAATTGTACCGAATTAGAAATAGCCGTTGTTTGTTCAAAAAATTAAATCGGCTGTGTTCAAATAGTGATAGTTTTTTGTATAAAAAATGTATATATTTTAATCGTTTTAAATTCCCAAAAACGGGTTGTTGCCAAACAGCAACTATTCAGGCAGTGTGAAAAAACAGAACGGCAATTGATTTTCAGAACTTCGGTCAAATATGCGCTTTCGTGATAGTTTTTTATTAACATTATTTTCCCAGGGGATTCTGTTGATTTCAGGATTCCTGAACGGCGTGCTCATCACCCGGAATCTGGGCACCGTCGGACGCGGCGAATATGCCATGATTATTTTCATGGTCACCATTTTATTGGTGATTTTAGGCGAAGGACTGTACCGCTCCAATATTTATCTTACCAGCCGGGACAAATCGGAAAAGAATCTCAGTCAGTCAGGCGCTAATTTATTATTTTACAATGCGGTTATTTTATCGCTGTTTCTAATTTTGATCCTGCTGCCGGAGAAATGGTACAGCTTCTTTCTTCCCGGGATCAAACCGTTCTATGTTTATGTGGGATTCGGGTCCGCCCTCTTTTTTATTTTTTTGAGACAGCTCCAGGGGTTTTATCTCGGTTTACAAAAATACTGGCATTACAACCTGTTCAATGTGCTGCCGGTTCTCCTGTTCTTTCTGTTGAATCTCATTTCATTGGCTTTGTACGGCAGTCTGACAACCCGCATGGTGCTGATCAACTATATGACCGGTATGATCCTGACCGCAACCGGCGCAGCTTTCAGCTATTTCAAAATTCACAGGATTCAATTTCATTTAGGCGCGACGCTCCTGAAAGAAAATTTTAAAACAAGCTGGCGGGCAACCCTTGCTTATCTGCTGGTTTTTTTGATGGTACGGATGAATGTTTATATCGTGAATTACTGGCACGGCCTGGCCGAAGCGGGTCTGTTTGCCGTAGCTGTCAATCTTTCCACACTGATTCAGCAGGTGCCGAATGTTGCCTGCTCCGTGTTGCTGCCCAGAGTTTCGGAGAAGGAGACCGCAAACAAATTGATTTTGACCGGCAAAGTTGCGGTTATTTCTTTTGCCGTCAGCGCGCTTGCCGCGGCGATATTTTACATTGCCGGTGAACGGCTGCTGGTTTTTTTGTATAAAAAAGATTTTGCCGCTTCCTTTGCCCCGCTGGCCTGGCTCCTGCCGGGAATTATTCTGTTCAGCGTCACCAGTATTTACAACACGGTTTTATGGGGCAGAGGATTTCCGCCGGTATCGATCTGGGTACCGCTGATCTCCGTGGTGACCGATTTGATTTTATGCTATTTCCTGATCCCGCTGCACGGGATTGTCGGAGCGGCACAGGCTTCCACCGTTTCTTTTGTTGTTTACAGTATAATTATTTTATCTTATATTTTCCTGAACCGAAAACAATTGAATGCAGCATAAACCATCGACGATGTGTTTCTGATTTATGAATATTTTGTACATCAGCCAGTATTTCCCGCCGGAGATCGGGGCAACGCAGGTTCGGGCTAAAGAAAATGTGCTGCATCTGCGCGAATTGGGCCACTCTGTAACCGTTCTGACGGAAATGCCCAACCATCCCCAGGGTATCATTCATCCCCGTTACCGGCGCAAATTAATGGTTCGGGAAAAATGGCAGGGAATTCCCGTATTGCGGGTTTGGGTTTTTACCAGGCCGGAGAAAAATTTTCTTACTCGAATTTTGTTTTATCTGAGTTTCATGCTGATGGGGATGGCGGCAGGCAGCATATTTTTACGGCAACGCTACCAAATCGTTTACGCCACATCGCCGCCAATTTTTGTCGGATTAGTGGGCTGGTATTTGAGCCGTTTGCGTGGCGGGAAATTCATTTTTGAAGTGAGAGACCTGTGGCCCAAATCTGCCGTCGATCTTGGTGAACTAACCAATAAAGCCGTGATAAAAATGGCGGAACGACTGGAATCTTTTTACTATCGTAAAGCGGTCCTGAATGTTACCGTGACCCGGGGAATTTTTGATTACATTGCCGCTCAAGTCGGCGAAAAAAAGCTGTTCTTTCTCCCCAATGGCGCCAACACACGAATATTCAGCCCGGACTTTCCGGTACCAACGCGGCTCAGAGAACGGTTCAAAGATAAATTTGTCGTGAGTTATACCGGCATCATCGGCCTCATTCATGGTGTGGAAACGGTGATTCGTGCTGCCGAACGGCTGCAAAGCGTTCCCGATATTTTATTTCTGATTATCGGCGACGGCGTTAAAAAAAATGAAGTGGTACAATTGGCGAATGAACGAGGTCTGCAAAATGTAATTTTTATGGATGCCATGCAGGAAGAAGAACTGACGCCGTACATTTTAATTTCGCATGCTGCCCTGGCAACCGCAAAAAAGATGGCGTTGACCCTCGGCACTCTGCCGGTTAAAATGTTTTCCGCCATGGCCTGCGCAGTACCGGTGATTTTATCGGTGGTTGGCGAAGGGGAGACCATGCTGCGCGCTGCAAACGCAGGCATTGTTGTGGAACCCGACAATGCCGAAGCCATGGCGCAGGCTGTTTTGCAGCTTTACCAAAACCCCGAGCGGGCAAAAAGATTGGGACGCAACGGCAGAAAATTTGTAGTGAAACATTTTGATCGCCGGGCCTTAACCCGTGAACTGGATAGAAAATTGCAAGAGGTGTACTAAAATGTCGGTTTGGTTAATGGGCCTGGAGCTATTTCTCTTTTCTTTCATCCTGTCGCTGATTTTGGTTCCTGCGGCTAAAAAATTGGCCGTGCGCCGGGGAATTGTGGATAGACCGGGAGAGAGGAAAATGCACCATCAGCCGAAGGCGTTGATGGGAGGGCCGGCTATCTTCACTGCATTTTTATTTACCCTGGCGTTTCATTTCGCCGTTTTTTTATTGCGCAACCATTTGCCGTTTTCCGGCGCGGCCCTGCAGCCTCATCTATCTATGATTTCAGCCTTCCCCCTGGCCAGCAGACGGTTGTTATTCTTTTTGGCCGGCGCATTTTTCATCGTTTTGTTGGGCTTTTGGGATGACAAATACGGCACGCAATTTCCGGTAAAAATTAAATTTCTGGGACAGTTTGTCGCTGCCGCCATCGTCATTTCCGGAGGAATTGCAACAAATTTTATGCCCGGCCATTTTCTTGATTATGTTATCACCCTGTTCTGGATAGTCGGTATCACCAATTCCTTCAATCTGCTGGATAACATGGACGGTCTTTCCGCCGGCGTTGCCGTCATTGCCGGCATCATGCTTTTCATCATCACCATTTTTCAGGGACAGGTTTTTACGGCTTTCATCCTGGCTGTTTTTGTCGGCAGCGTTGGCGGATTTTTGCCGTATAACCTGTATCCATCCAAACTGTTTATGGGCGATGCGGGCAGCATGTTTCTCGGCTTTTTTCTCGGCAGCGTAACCGTGAACGGTTCGTATGTCACCGCAGCCAGTCCCACTTATGTCCCCGTTCTCATCCCGTTGATCATTCTGGCCGTGCCGTTATTCGATACATTTTCCGTGATGCTCATCCGCCGGCGCCGGGGGAAACCGTTGTTTGCGGGCGATAAAAATCATTTTTCCCATCGCCTGGTGCAACTGGGCATGCGGCAGAGCGAAGCGGTTACTTTCATTTATGTGGTCACACTCACCGTGGGATTGATGGCGCTGCTGCTGCCCTCTGCACAAACCTGGGAAAGCGTTGTCATTTTACTGCAAACCATTCTAATTTTTGTCATCATTTCATTTATTATGTTTGTTACCGGTTCAAGAGAACAGGAGTAAAAATGAATGTATTAGTTACCGGCGGCGCCGGATTTATCGGCTCACATCTCAGTGAAAAGCTGCTCTCTCAGGGTCACGATGTTTATGTGATCGACAACCTGTCCACGGGAAACCCGTCGTCATCTGCCGGATCATCCCCGCTTCCATCTGGTCATCGACACTATCCAGAATGAACCGGAGATCGGCATCGATGAAATTTTGCAGAAAGTAATTACATATTACCGGAGGAAATGATAAAAAATTGGCGGTTTGTGAGCAATTACGCAGGGAGTTAATTAGTGTCTGAACGAAAAGTGGAAAACATGCATCTTGCTTGTTTTATAAACTGTTTAGTTTCCTGCTTTTCAATAAGATTATAATATAAACAAGATGTTTGATATACAATTTAGATACTTTTCGTTAAGACACTAATTAGAAATTCCTATGTATGTTTTGCCCATATTTTTCTCCGGTTAAAATGTGGTTGGTATCGCCAAAATGGTAATACCTCACTTACGGGTGGATAAAAGTGGTTTCGCTTCATTATTTTATAGCCTGAGCTATCCATTTTAGAGTTCTAAAAACCTTATTTTTATCTTTTACACCTTAATAGCATGATTTGCAACCAAGTCTCTAAACCTTATTACCTTAGTTGTGATATGAAAGCATGAAAAATAAGGTAATAAGGTAAAAATGGGGTGGGGCTACTTGCAGCTATTAAGGTTGAAAAAATAAAAATAAGGTTTATGCATACTTCCACCCGTAACCGAGGTTTTACCCAAAATGTCCCCTTTCCCTTCGCTAACGCCAAGAAATAAGACTTGCTTTCACGACTAAAAAAAGATATTTTATGTATTCTTAATTGCGCTAGAGCGGTTGTGAGAAAATAAAAAATGTTTAGGAGTTGCACTGTTGGCTAAAGTCTATTTCGCTTTTGGAATTCATAATCATCAACCGATTGGGAATTTTAATTTTGTTTTTGAAGATGCTTATCAGAAATCTTATTTGCCCTTTTTAGAGAAACTGGAAGCGCATCCTAAAATCCGAATTGCACAACATTATTCCGGCATTCTGTTCGATTGGATTTTGGCAAATCATCCCGATTATATTCAGCGATTGGCTCAATTAACCACATCCGGTCAGGTGGAAATGATGACCGGCGCCCATTTTGAACCGATTCTAATGACCATTCCGGATCGGGATAAAATCGGTCAGATTTTGAAATTGACCCAAACCGTAAAAAAGCATACCCGGTATGATGCAAAAGGCTTGTGGTTGGCGGAACGGGTTTGGGAACCTCATCTCCCTAAAGTGCTGCGTGAGGCGCATGTTGAATACACCATTGTGGACGATTCCCATTTTAAATACGCCGGATTGAAGGAGGATCAGTTAGCCGGTTATTATGTGACGGAGGAACAGGGGGCCACTATAAATGTTTTTCCCATCAGTGAAAAGTTACGCTATACCATCCCTTTTCAAAATCCGGAAGCTACGCTGGATTATCTCCGGGAAATTGCGGAAAGAGGAGATGATCAGGTTGCCATTTTTGCCGATGACGGCGAAAAGTTCGGCGTCTGGCCCGGCACTTACGATCATGTTTTTACCAACAATTGGCTGGAACACTTTTTTAGCGCTGTTGAACAGGCCGGCGATTGGGTGGAGATGATTCATTTTAGCGAAGTTCTCCGCCGGATTGCACCAAAGGGCAGGGTTTATTTGCCGGCAGCTTCTTACCGGGAAATGATGGAATGGGCGCTACCCTTCCGGGCAACGCGGGAATTGGAAGACTTTGAAAACAAGTTGAAAGAATCCGATCTGTTTGACAGATACGGAATTTATGTGCGCGGTGGTTTCTGGCGTAATTTTTTAGCCAAATACCCTGAATCCAATCGCATGCATAAAAAAATGCTGTACGTCAGTAGAAAAATAGAACAGAATAAAGAAAAATTAAGCCGGGATTTGCAGATCGATGCTTTGGATCACCTTTGGGCCGGTCAATGCAATTGTTCTTATTGGCACGGCGTATTTGGCGGTTTGTATTTAACGCACTTACGCTATGCAATTTACAAAAACCTGATTCAAGCGGAAAATATCCTGGATAAAACAGTGGAGAAAAAGAATATCACTACTTCGGTATTTGATTTAACTGGAAACGGAAAGCAAGATATTATAGTTGAATCACCCATATTAAATCTTTATATCGATCCGGCCATCGGCGGAAATATTTTTGAATTGGATTACAAACCCGGCGCTGTCAATCTAATCGATACAATGACCCGGCGTGAAGAAGCTTACCATCGGAAATTGTTGAAAGAACATCAAAATAATCATGCGGATGGCGTTGCTTCGATCCATGATTTGATTATCTCCAAAGAAGAGAATTTGCAGCAATATTTGAAGTATGACTGGTACGACCGCAATGCTTTGATTGATCATTTTCTTGCTCCCAATACAAGCATCCGAAAGTTTGCAGATTCCCAATATCATGAAATAGGCGACTTTATTCATCATCCGTATGAGTTCGATATAAAATCAGATTCGGTTGGAGCAAATATCATTTTAAGTCGTGACGGTTTTATTCGGATGAAGCAAGAGCAGGTTCCGGTTCGGATTTCAAAAAAATTGACAATCTATCAGGAAAAGAGTCTGGTGCAGATTGAATACCGCATACGGAATATATCTGCTGAAAAGTTGGATTTACATTTTGGCGTTGAGTGGAACACCGGTTTGCTTGCCGGACACAATGGAGACAGGTTTTACCGGTCGCCGGATGTAGAAATAGAAGATAATTATCTGGACAGTTTTGGTGAACTGCCCGAATTATACAGGTTATCGTTAATCGATCTCTGGCAAAATCTGAAAATAACCTTTGCCTACCATCAACCGACCACTATCTGGCGATTCCCCATTGAAACCATCTCCCTTTCGGAGGCCGGCTTTGAACGGGTGTATCAAAATTCGGTTGTTTTATCCCACTGGAAATTTGCACTGAATGACGGCGAAGAAAAAAGGATATCCTTTTCCTATGAAATCGAAGCTGCACAGTAAACGAAAATTACGACAAAAATATTATCTTCTTCCTTTTGTCGTCCTAACCGGAATTTTTGCGTCATTCCGGCAGCCAATCATCCAGACCGGTGCAAATGTTTACTCGGATATCCGCCGTTTCATTGAAGTTGTGAATGTGGTACGGGATTATTACGTGGATGATGTCGACACAAGGTCCCTGGTGGATGGCGCTATTTACGGATTGCTTGGGAAATTGGATCCTCATTCCGTTTATATCCCCGCAGATAAGGTTGCCCAAATCGATGAAAAGATTGCCGGTTCTTACGCGGGTATCGGTGTCGATTTTATGATTCAAAACAAATATCCCGTTCTGATTGCCCCGTTTCCGGATTCACCCGCCCAGCGGCTGCGTTTGCATTCCGGGGATATCATTCAAAAAATTGGCAGTGTTTCCACTTATGGCTTGTCGGAAGGTGAAGTAAAATCCCTGTTACGCGGTGAAATCGGTTCGATGATCCGATTGACTGTCAAACGGCCGGATTTTGCAGAAACGTTAATCTTCAATGTGGTCCGGGACCGAATCCCTTTGCAGAGTGTGCAATGTTCTTTTATGATCGATCGGGAAATCGGCTACATTAAGTTAGGCCGTTTTGCAAGAACCACGTTTGGTGAGGTTAGGGACGCACTCTCCAAATTGGAAAAAAAAGGTCTGAAAAAATTGGTTTTTGATCTCCGTGACAACAGCGGTGGGTATCTGGACCAGGCCGTTGCCGTGACAGACCTGTTTTTACCGGGGGGCAGAAAAATTGTTTATACCAAAGGACGCATTCCAACAGCCAATGAAGAATTTTATTCAACCAGTACTACGCAACTGAAAAAATACCCGTTGGTTGTGCTGATCAACGGTGGTACTGCCTCTGCTGCTGAAGTGATGGCTGCTGCTCTTCAGGATTGGGATCGGGCTGTCATTGTCGGCAAGAGAAGCTTCGGTAAAGGCCTTGTACAAAATCAGGTAACTTTACAGGATGGCGCAGAATTGCGGGTTACTATTGCCCGTTATTATTCTCCGTCCGGTCGCCTTATACAACGAGCCTTTGGCAGCAATTTTAAGGATTACTTTGAAAATAAATCCGGAGAAAGATTGAATCGGGAGAATACGGGCAAAAAAGTATTCACTACTTTTTCAGGGCGAAAAGTTTACGGCGGCGGTGGAATTAAGCCGGACGTGGAACAAAACTCATATAAAATCTCGGCGGCAACGGCAAAGTTAGAAGCGAGAATGCTGTTTTTTGAATTCGCTTCTTCGCATGCCAAAGAAATAAAACAGCGATATCCCGATTTCGGTTCTTTCCTGCACTATTACAAAATCAGTAATGATGTTCTTCGCCGGTTTTGGAATTTTTTGCGGCAAAAAAATATTTATTATACTGATCGTCAAATCCCTTATATTCAACAGGAAATCAAATCGGAAATTGCGCGACAAATTTGGGGAAATGATCATTATTTCAGGGTAAGATTAGAAACGGACTCACAATTCCACGCTGCCGTTGCATCTTTTCCGTTGGCGGATAGATTTGCGGTCCTTTCTCTGGGTATGCGCTAATTCGTATTTTTTCAAAAACTCCCTTTTTCTGTTATTGCCGCTTGTCTGAATACGTACAGCAGACAGGAAACAACATTTTTTCTTATTTTTCATAGTTTTCGGACAGACAATAATTAGAGATGTTAGAAGCAATTTATTGTTAATGAATGGGATGAAGTAAAGACATTTTATGGGAATGTTAAATTAATGTCCAATCGGATGAAATATTATTTTCAAGTAATTTAAAAAAATATTGACTTTTTCAAAAAAATTAACTACTATTCTTACTGAAAAATAATAGTTTCCAATTAAATCATTCTAGTTTAATCAATCGGAGGAGTAAGAAGAACATGGTTGAGTATTTTTTAAGAGGCGGAACCTTTATGTGGCCGATCCTGGCATTGTTGATTTTTGGCTTGGCTATTAGTCTTGAAAGGTTCTACAGTTTAACCCGTGCATCGGTAAACACAAGAAAATTTATGGAAAAGATTCGCAATGCCCTGAATGAAGGCGGTATTGAAGCGGCCAAAGATGTTTGTGAAAATACACGCGGTCCGGTTGCTTCCATTTTTCATGCCGGTTTAATGCGTGCCAACAAAGGGTTGGAACACGTAGAAAAGGCAATTATGAATTCCGGTTCCATTGAAATGGCTTTTTTAGAAAGAGGCTTGGTGTGGTTGGCAACGGTTATCAGTCTGGCTCCTATGTTAGGATTTACAGGAACGGTTGTTGGTATGATCAAAGCATTTAATGATATTGCCGCCGCCAATGACATTTCTCCCGCTATCGTAGCCGATGGTATTGGTATCGCGCTTTTAACAACAGCATTTGGCCTTATCGTTGCAATTATTGTTCAACTTTTCCATAATTATTTTATCTCTAAAATAGATCGCATTGTGATCGATATGGAAGAAAGCACCATTGAATTAGTTGACATTTTAATGGCTCGTGAAGGTAAATAATTGGCAAAAATATAAAGGGCTAACCAAATGATGTTAGAGAATAGAAGGAAAAGAGATTCTGGAATCCCCACTTCTTCTTTGGCGGACATTGCTTTTCTTTTGCTCACCTTCTTCCTTGTTACAACTACCATTGATGTTGACAAAGGCTTGGGTTTAACATTGCCGCCGAAGGGCGAGAAGATCGAAATTCGTCAGAAAAATATTACCAATTTGCTTATCAACGTACAAGGACAAGTATTAATTGATGGAGAAGCGACGCAAATCCCTATGGTGAAGGATGTAATTATTCGAAAACTGATTGAAAATCCCAAACTGATTGTCTCTTTGAAAACAGATAGAGAAACGAAATACAATGTTTATATTCAGGTATTGGATAGAGTTAAGCAAGCCATGATTGCCCAAATAGGCACAACGAGAATTTCATTAGCTGAACCCGAACAATCATAATTGGAACTATAAAATCGTAATTATGGTTGAATAAACAGGAGAATGTATAAATGCCTGATGTGGAGGAAAAACAAGAACAGGTAAACGCACCTTCTTTGCCACCTGAAAAAGTTGAATTCAAAAAGAAAGAAACAGCATCTCCGGAAATTCCGACGGCTTCCATGCCGGATATTGTTTTTATGTTGTTACTCTTTTTCATGGTGACGACCGTTTTTAAAGAATTAAATGGTTTGAATGTGCTGTTGCCTTCAGCAAAGCAGATCGAGAAATTGCCCGGCAAAAGAAATGTTTCTTATATATGGATCAATAGCGCGGGCGATATTTCGATCGATGATAAGCTGGTCGAAGTGAAACAAGTGGCTATGGTCATGTATAATAAGCGGGTTGCGAACCCCAGGATTGTTGTTTCTTTAAAAATTGATCAAGGTGCGAATATGGGTTGGGTGTCCGATGTTCAGCAGCAATTACGCGAAGCTGATGCACTAAAAATAAATTACTCAGCTAAATTTAGCAAGTGAGGTGATTACGATGGAAAATATTTCAACACGACTAAAATTTAAGCTGAACTACCGGAAAGTTTTAGAAGTTGCGATGCTGATTTCCCTTTTCCTGATGATCATCATGTTTCAGGCTTTTAAACGGTTTGAGCATGTGAGAAGGAATCTGGTAGAGAAGCAAGTGATCATCAAGGTGGACGATATTCCGTTGACCGAGCAAATTAACAGACCGCCGCCGCCGGCGCGTCCGGCGGTGCCGATTCCTACCGAAGATGAAAATGTGCCGGAAGACCTGACCATGGAACAAACGGAAATCGATTTTAATGAAGAACCGCCGCCGGCACCGCCACCTCCGGAAACGGAGGGGGAAACGCCCATGTTTGTTCCTTACGATAGTCCCCCCAGTCCTATTGGCGGATTTGTATCTATCCAGCGGAACTTGACTTATCCGGAAATCGCCCGGAGAGCCGGTGTGGAAGGAACCGTGGTTATCTACGTATTGATTGATACAAAAGGTAATGTAAATAAAACCAGGGTCGCAAGATCTCTGGGTAATAATGGTTGTGATGAAGCGGCGATATCTGCGATTAAAAGGACAAAATGGAAACCCGCCCTGCAGCGTGATAAACCGGTGAAAGTGTGGGTGAGTATTCCCGTGATTTTCAAATTAAAAGAATCTAAATAAAAACAAATTGTTTGGTTTTTTATAAGGCGGTGTTCTCACCGCCTTTTTTGTTTCTGCTGTATCGCCTGACAAAAGATGTGGAATTTGAAACCCTGTTTGGTTATATTCAGTTAAAAGTTTTGGAAATGATGAAAAGGAATTTCCTTGAAATATGAATACATCCCAAATCAGTGTCAATACGTTAGCCCACGACTTCAGTCGCGGGCTAAAAAGAAAAAGTTTCTTTAACTGCTTCAGCGGTTTATAAGAGATCATTCACTTACCCCTGTGATTGGTTACTAACATTTTTGTCCTTTAGCGATAAATGGAAAAACTTGTAACATTTTGGTCCTTTGAAAATATAGCATTCAATCCTCCTAACTTTCCCCTGGTAAGGAGAGGAATTACCTCCTCCCATGCAAGCCTGTCCTGTGCTGGACGAAGGAAGCGGTTAGGGGGGTACTATCAACTATTAATCACATATTTCAAATGGAAGTTTTGCAGAATTTTTCAACGCGCTAAAATGTGTAACTACTCAGGAATGCTTATTGTTTGATGTGCAGAAAGCCTTCGACTGAGTTTATCCTGAGCCCTTCGACAAGCTCAGGACAAACTTGACGAAGGGCTCGGGTGCGGCTTAAATTGCCATACTGAGCGCTTGCCCGCCTCTGCGGGCTCGCCTGCTGCTGCAGGCCGGGGAGTCGGAGGCGTAATTTACAGCTAATTCAAAGTGCATGCCCGAGTAGTTACTAAAATGTTATAAAATATATTTTGAAAATTTGAGGATACCCATTGAACGATGTTTTGGCGCAAAGATTTACTCAAAACTTTTTATATCGCGCCGATTTTTCATTCCGGTGAATATGCAAAGCTGAAAAATAATTTCAGGAAAAATATAGAGAAGAGTCTTATTATTGTCCTCTGTTTCTGCATCTTTGTTTTTGAAATTTCTAAACGGTTCAACATAAAAAGCTCGCCCCCTGCCATCGCGGATGAAGTCATTTATATGCAAATAGATGATATTCCGGTTACTAAACAGGGAGTAAAAAAACCCAGGCCGCAGAGGCCGGTTGTGCCGATCCCTGTGGAAGAACCAACCGTTCCGGAAGACTTAACCATCGAAACTACTGAACTGGATTTTAATGCATCGCCGCCAAATATGCCGGAAGGAGACGGCTTTTACAGGATTATTCCGCCCAGACCCATTGCAGATGTTTTCCCTGAGTATCCGGAAGATGAAAGGAAAAAAGGTGTTGTGGGAGAAATCGAACTGTCATTGTTAGTGGACAAATCCGGCAAAGTTCAGAATGTTCAGGTAGTAAAAAATTTAACCGGCAGTAAAAAATGTGAACAATCCGCCGTCCGCGCCGCTTATCAAACCAGATTTATTCCGGCCAAAAAGGATGATAAATATGTTGCGGTCTGGATTCATAAAAAATACAAATTCGGATTATATTAAATGAGAAAACATTTATCGCTCTTACCCCTGTTCATTCTTGCCATTCTCAGAATTCATTGCGCCGGCATTGCCCCAAAACCCTATTTGCAAACAAAGATTCCGCAAATTAAAGTTCTGTTAATGGAAAAGGCTTCCGGTGAGGTGACTTTTATGGGAGAATATACCGCAACAACACAAAAAATATTTAACCTGTCCTTTACTAAAAAGAAACCGGTAACATTTAAAGTCTCAAATGAAGGTAATGCACTCATTGTTCAATCGGGTAGTGAAACCAATCGATTGAACGGAAGTGAACTTTATTTGCGGACGCGGAGCAGGAACGACCGGTTTCATCTGCAACAAGGGGAATATCCAGGTGATTTGAAGCTTGTGCTGGCAAATGGCAAAATTCAGTTTGTCAATATATTGGCTGTGGAAACCTATTTAAAAGGTACTATTCCCAGTGAATTGGGACATTTGGGAAAACCGGAAATGGAAGCGCTTAAAGCCCAGGCTGTGGGTTCCAGAACTTTCGCGTTAAGAAAAATAGCAGTCAACAGAGAATCAACAAATCATAAAAATTTTGATTTAACTGCCGGCGTGGGTGATCAGGTTTATTCCGGCAGCGCAAATCGCTACAAGTGGTCTGATTGGGCCGTGGAAAATACCACAGGCGTAACGGCTGTCTATCACAATGAATTCATTGCCGCATTTTTTCATTCAACCTGTGGCGGCAGAACGGAAACCGGGAAAAATATTTTTCCCGGTGCGGACAAACCCTATCTAACCGGCGTATCTGATAATTTTGGCAATGGAGATTTTTGCAAAGATTCGCCCCATTACCGGTGGGTTGAGTCGTTTCCATTTGATGAATTGAATGCAATGGTTAAAACCAATGTAAAGGAATTTGTGCCTGATGAAGGGAATTTAGGTGATATAAAAGAAATCATTGTCAACAAACGGTTCGAATCGGGCAGGATAAAAAAAATGAGTATTTATTTTATGGGCCGGGAAAAACCACTGATCCTCATTGGTGATCGACTGCGAAAAGTGTTGCGAAAAAAAGATGGAAGAATTCTGCGCAGTACACTGTTTAAAATTTCAGGTTACGGACCCAAAGAAGCGCCCACAGGAGTAATGTTAATCGGTGCGGGTAACGGTCATGGTGTTGGGATGTGCCAATGGGGAGCGATTGGCATGGCGCGGAGAGGTTTTTCATATCAACAGATTCTGAAACATTATTACCGCGGAATTGAGTTAAAAAAAATGTATTGAGGAAAAATGAAGTTGAAACTATCTCATTTTGTCACATTTACTGTGCCGCTTTTTCTGTTCGGTTGTGCGGCTACAAATCAAAACAGCAGTGGAGGAATATCGCAGGATCAATATGAAAAGGGATTAAAATATTCCAAATGGCTTTACAATCAGCCCATTGATATTTTAGCTGAAGATACTGCCTCGCAGGACAGCCTTTTGATCAAAAATGAAGAAAAATCTCCTGAGAGACCTGTTCTGCCCAAAAAGAAGCCGGAAACACCTACCGCTGTTAAAGTTTATTTTGCAGTTCAAGTTGCCTCTTTTTACAACGAAGAATATGCCCGTTCTTTTTACCGGGAGGTTACGAATAAATTCCCCATGTATAAATTCAGGTTGTTTTACTCCGAATCTTTGTGGCGAATTCTGACCGGGAATTTTGGGGACCGGAAGGATGCGGAAGCATTGCGGGACGTTCTGCGGGAAACCGGTTTTCCTGATGCCTGGATTTATCATTTATGAATGTAGCAGTGATGAAAAATTGCAGGAAAATATTTTTTTTAACGCTGGTATTTGCACCAGTTTTTGGGCAATCTTGTCTTAATCCTTTTGCACCCGAATTGTTGAATGAGCACAGCAATTCGGATTTGATCATTACCGAGCAAAAGACACCACAAGAAGTGTTGCAAAATTTCAGATATGCGTATATATTCAAAGATTCGTTGTTATACAGCGAGTTATTAGACAGTTCTTTTGTTTTTGTGTATTTCGATCCTGATATAGGCACATCGGGGCAATTCGTATCCTGGGGACGTGATTTGGATTTAAAAACAACCGGCAGAATGTTTAGAAGTTTCGATGTGATCGATTTAGTTTGGAACTCAACCATTTATGAATCAGTTCAAGAGACAACCGGTCAGATCACTAAAAGTTTTAATTTGACTATACTGACGCAGGATGATGATATTCAGGTTGCCGGAGCGGCGGTGTTTAGTTTCCGGAAAAGTATCGGTGTAAATAAATGGCGTATTGTTAAGTGGAAAGATGAATCAAATTTATAGTTAGGAGTCCTCTATGAGAAAAATATGGATGGTTGCTTTCCTTGTCTTCTTCGGATTCACAACAAATATAAATGCGCAATATTTTGGTAAGAATAAAGTTCAATACCTGAATTTTAACTGGCAGTATCTGCAATCAAAACATTTCGATGTGTATTTTTATGAAGGAGGCAGGTCTGTAGCAGAATTTGTTGCGGATGTTGCAGAAACCAGTTATGTCTCTCTGGTGCATGATCTCCGATATGAGCTGTTGGATCGGGTCACGATTATTGTCTATAAAAGTCACAATGATTTTGAACAAACCAATGTTTCGGGAGGCGTACCGGAAGAATCGGTTGGTGGGTTCACTGAATTTTTCAAAAACCGGGTTGTGCTTCCTTTCGAAGGAGATTATTCCAAACTCCGTCATGTAATACATCACGAACTGACACATGCGGTCTCTATGCAAATGATTTACGGCGCCGGTATGCAATCCATTGTTACCGGGATGATGAGATTTCAACTCCCGCTCTGGCTTGTAGAAGGTTTGGCTGAATATACCAGTCTGCGCTGGAATACGGAGAGTGATATGTACATCCGGGATGCAGCGCTAAACGGCTATTTACCGCCGATCAATTCGATTTACGGGTTTTTAAATTACAAAGCCGGACAGAATATTTTATTTTATCTGGCCGAAAAATACGGCTCTGAAAAAATCGGGGAGATTTTGGGAAAGATAAAATTGACCAAAAGTTTAGATCGCGGATTTAAACAATCCATCGGTGTCGATGTGGAGGAATTGAGTAAGCGCTGGCAAAAACATGTAAAAAAAGAGTATTGGCCGGATATTGCCAACAGGGATGAACCGGAAGATTTTGCCAAGAGAATGACCGACCACTCCAAGACGTTCAATTTCATTAATAACAGTCCCTCTCTTTCGCCGCGAGGTGATAAAATCGCATTTTTGTCGGATCGTTCGCAATATTTTGATGTCTACCTGATGAGCGCCATCGATGGTAAACTTCTTGACCGGGTTGTAAAAGGGCAGCGCACCATGGATTTGGAAGAACTGCACTGGTTGCAGCCGGGTATTTCCTGGTCTCCCGATGGTAAAAAATTGGTGTTTTCCGCCAAAAAAGGAGCCTATGATGTTCTGCACATTGTGGATGTGAAAAAGAAGAAAATTGTTACTACATACGAATTTGAATTTGATGGAGTTTATTCGCCTGCCTGGTCACCGGACGGAGATGAAATTGCTTTCTCCGGAATCAAAGATGGTGCCAGCGATTTGTACATTTACAATGTCAATACCAATCGTTATCGCAATCTGACGGACGACCTGTTCAGTGATTTGCAGCCACGTTGGTCGCCGGATGGTGAATGGCTAACTTTCATCAGCGATCGCGGTCCCAATATTGCGCCGGAAAACCGGAAGTTGAAAAGGATGCAAAAGCAAAATTATCGCAATCATGATGTTTACGTAATCAACACAAAAACGAAGGAAATTCAGCGGATTACACAGACCGAATACCTGGAGCAGGATCCCTGCTTTTCACCGGATGGAAACAAGCTGGCCTTTGTTTCCGATCAGAATGGCATTTTTAATCTGTTCATCCATAATATGGAGACGGCGGAAACCTATCCAATCACGAACGTTCTTACCGGCGTATTTCAACCCGATTGGCGGAAAAATTCAATTGCATTTACTACTTTTTACCAGGGCGGGTACGATATTTTTCTGCTGAAGAATCCGGAGGATATTAAACCCGGTTCCATAAAATTACAAGATACCGCATTCATCAAAAAGTTGAAAGAAGGTAAAATTGCGACGATTTTTCAAAATTATCGAAAAATTGATGAGAGGCCGAAAGCGAAACCAAAATTAGCTTCCGATGATTATCGTTCTTTTGTATTTGATAAAAATTTTCGCAGAGGAGTTGTTAAACCAACCAATGAAAAATTAGCCGAGCTGTTTCCCGACTCCACTGCATACAAATTAGCAAGCGGCGATTATATTACCAACGATTATAAAATCACTTTTTCCCCGGATCTGATCTACGGAAATACTGGTTACAGCCAATTCTTTGGCGTGCAGGGATCGATGATTATTGCCCTTTCCGATGTTTTGGGAGATCATAAAATCAATATCTATTCAAACCTGTTTTATGATGTGAGAAACAGTGATTTTCAGGTATCCTACAATTATCTGCCAAAGCAAACCGATGTGGGTGTCGGCGCTTTCCATTATACTTACTTTTTTCTGACCAGTTTCGGCAGCATTGTCCGGGACCGCAATTTTGGTTTGAGTCTCTTTTTATCCAGGCCCTTCGATCGGTATCGGCGAATCGATTTGAGTACAACTTATCTGGGTGTTGACCGAAGTGATATCACTTATGGTGTCGATATTTATCAACGTCGTGTTTTAGTAACCGGTTTGCAGTACGTAAAGGATACGGCGCTCTGGGGTTACACGGGGCCTGTGAATGGCAAGAGATCCATTGTTTCTTTTCTGTTCAGTCCGTCTATTGGCAAAAATAGTCTGGATTTTCGTTCGGTATCCCTCGATTATCGCAAGTATTTCCGGCTTTCCAGAGAGTACAATTTTGTTTTTCGTCTTGCCGGTGGTGCTTCTTTTGGCAGGAATGCGCAGCGTTATTTTCTTGGCGGAATGGATAACTGGATCAACCGTCGATTTGCCCAGGGTGGATTGCGTGTTGATGATGTAGAAGATATTTATTTTTCTTCCTTCGAAACACCACTGCGGGGCACGGATTATTACGAACAGATCGGCACCAGATTTTTCCTTACAAATATAGAATTGCGGTTTCCTTTCATTCGTTATTTTATTTTAGGGGTTCCACCCATGTTTCTTTCCAACATCCGGGGCACTCTGTTTTTGGATATGGGAGCTGCATGGACAAAGGACAAAGAATTCCAGATGTTTGCAAAATCGGGTAATGAATTTCTACCCAGACTGGTTACTCCGTTGGCCGGTATCGGTTTTGGTATGCGGATAAATTTAGGCATGTTTTTGTTACGATATGATATCGCCTGGAAAACCGATCTGGGGAGAACAATTGGCGGACCCCGTTCCTATTTTTCACTTGGCGCTGAATTTTAGGAAAAAGAACCTGAATGAACAGGATGTTGCCTGAAATTTTCAGGTGAACCAACAGCAAAACGAGGCAGGTTTTTATCGTTTATCGGAAACAGGTTTTTTAAACTGTATGCCTGTCTCGCCGTAAATGAATGTGCTACTTGTTGTCTTGGTTGCAAAAGAATTGTGGGGTTGAAAATTTAAACGGTACGAGACGGTTTTTGATTTCGGATCGGTTTTAAGTAAATTTCTCTTATGTTTAATGGAGTTACATGGCGTTAAAAAAAAATAGTGCAGAAGACGCAATATTATTTGAAGACAATGCTTTCGAGCATATCGATTCTCTCTACAGTACCGCCTTACGTTTAACCCGAAATTCTCAGGATGCAGAAGACCTGGTTCAGGATACCTGCCTGAGGGGGTTTCAGTTTTTCAATCGTTATCAGCAAGGAACAAATTTTAAGGCATGGATCTTTAAAATATTGATGAACACGTTCATCAATCAATACCACAAAGATCAGCGGAAGCCGCCCTCCGTCCAATTTGAAAAAGTTGAATATGCAGTAGAAAATGTCCTGAATGATGACGAGCGAAATACGATTCTCACCGATAGCAATATATTTCGCAATATTTTTGATGATGAAATTGTCCGGGCAATCGAGTCTTTGCCGGAGGATTACCGGGTTTCTGTGCTGCTTTGTGATATTGAAGGTTTCTCTTACAAAGAGATCGGTGAAATATTGGCCATCCCCATGGGTACGGTTATGTCCCGCATTTCCCGGGGCAGGAAAATGCTGCAAAAATTGTTGCTGGACTATGCTAAACGGGAGGGGTACATCAAACGATCCATAATCTGAAAGGTATAAATTATCCGGAGAGGAAAGATTTGCTTTCAAGTTTGAATATTAAACCACCAACATGTTAGTAATGCTTTCTCACTAAGTGCCTATTTAACCCCGGATTCGCGGTTTATCAGAGGTTCGAAATGAATTATTTTTTTGCAAAAGTGAATAATAAACGCGACTTTTTTTGAAATAATGGGAATTATTTTGTCTATTTTTTAGTTATCTATTAGGGAAACCGGTAAATGAAACACAGGAGTAAAAATAGGCTTCTACTATGAATTGTAAAAATTGCGAAAATTATGTTTCCGCTTATATCGATGGTGAATTGGAAGAAAACCTTGTAACCGAATTCGAGCAACATATATCTGAATGTGCAAATTGTCAAACATTGTTTCAGGCTGAGAAGAGGATGAAACAAATAGTGGTCGAATTCTATCATCCTGAAAAAGCGCCATTCTCGTTGCGGTCAGGTGTGAGGCGGGATCTGAGCAAGCAGCATGCAAAAGTGGGATTTTTCCGGGCTCTGCTTGTAAAACCGGCCGCACTGATTGCAACGGTTGTGGTTCTTTTAATGATTGTCTCGGTGGCGTACCAGGTTTACCGTACCGGCCAAATCTCCGAACAGTTGGCCGTTAACTACAAAGAACAAATTCACGGGAAAATTGATTGTATCAACTGTTATTTAGCAAATACGGAATATGCGCATAAATTTTGTGCCGAATACGGTCATTATTTGGGTTTGATTACGGATACGGGCGAGATATATTCTTTCATTCCCAATAAAATGAGCCGGGAGCTGCAAAATCACGAAGAATATGCTCATAATAAAGTGGAAATTACCGGTTTTGTTTATCATAATGCCAATTTTATTGAAGTTGAAAATTTCAAAATTTTGGGTCAAACTGTTGCGGTGAACAGTTTAGCTCTGAATACAATTATCCGTTGAGGAAGTTATGAGAAGTTTACATATTATCGGTGCCGCCGCTTTGATTTACCTGTTTATTCTAATGCCCCCATCTTCTCTGGTTGGCGCACCGACCGTTCCACAAAAATCGGTAAGGGATTCCATCGTGGCTGTAGACGGGCGGATTGTTTGCATCAATGAAGAGATGGCCAGGCTTCGTCATGTCAAAGCTAATTGCAAAAAATATGGCCATCTTTATGGATTGAAAACATCGGATGGAACTATTTGGTCTTTTATGATCAATCCTGTAGGCATGGAATTGCGCAAAAATGAAAAGAATTTCAAAAAGCAAATCAGAGTTTGGGGAAAATTGTATCATAACGCTAAAATCATCGAAGTAAAAAAGTATAAATTACTGACGGACAAGAAATAGTAAATATAGTTCAAGAAAAGGAGCAGAGCAGAGTAAATGAAAAAGTCCGGTTTTATTTTCGGAATTATCTTCTTTTTGCTTATGTTAAGTTTTAACGCGGGTTATACCCGGTTTAAAATGGATATTCTCAAAGTTCATCCTTTCAGTTCTGTGGAAAAAATCCCGGCCGGCGGTAGCTTTAAAATAGCGCTGCAGGTTGGCATAAATTCTCAATATCACATTAATTCAAATGAACCGCTGGATGAATCGGCTATTCCCACGGAAATTAAGTTCAATCCGGTTGATGGCGTTTCATTCGGTAAATTGATTTATCCGGAAGGGGAGTTGAAAAAGTTCAGTTTTTCCGAAGATGAATTATTGATTTTTGAGGGCACAATTACCATCTTTGCTGAAGTCACGTTACGGGATACTTTTCCCCCGGGGCCGCTACTTTTAAGCGGCGTTTTTTCGTACCAGGCATGTACCGATCAAAACTGTTTTATGCCGCAGCAGGACAAATTTCAACTTACAGTTCAGGTAGTGGATGCTTCCCAACCGGCGGTTCCCATTAATCAGGAAATTTTTAAGGCGATTCCGGTAGAAAAAGAAATAATAGTGTCAACTGAGGCTGGACAGGTTTTAACCAGCGATGAAGCAAAAGCCAAAGAGATTATTGAAAAAGGACTGTTTTATGCTATCGCGGCTTTTTTTGTGTTTGGCCTGGCATTAAATTTAACCCCCTGTGTTTATCCCGTGATTCCCATTACGGTTAGTTATTTTGGCGGGCAGACGGACAAAAAGAGGGGGCATGCGTTGCTGAGAGCCTCTTTTTATGTGATTGGTATTGCCATTATTTTTGCTCTGTTAGGGTTAATTTCCGGTCTCGCCGGGAAACAATGGGGGTTTTTATTCCAGAATCCCTGGTTTGTCATCATTGTAACCGTGATTATCCTGGCCATGGCAGCCAGTATGTTTGGCGCTTTTGAAATCCGGATACCGGCATCTTTTATGAATAAATTCGGCCAGGCCCGGGAGGGAATAATCGGTTCCCTGATTATGGGACTGACGGTCGGTGTCGTCATCGCTCCCTGTGCGGCCGGGATCATCATCGGTTTGGTTGGCCTGGTTGCAAAACTGGGAATTGTTGTCAAAGGAACAATGCTGTTTTTTGTGATGGGACTTGGGTTGGGTTTACCCTATTTGATTTTGGCTACTTTTTCCGGTCTGCTTACTAAGTTACCGCAATCCGGGATGTGGATGATCTGGATTAAAAAATTCTTTGGCGTTCTGTTGGTGGGTGTAGCGCTCTATTTCTTCCTGCCTCAGGCCAGGCATATTGCGGATATGCAGGGCTTCTTTTTTGGCCTGTTAGCGATTTTCGGTGGTTTACTATTAGGTTTTCTGGATCATGCACCCGGCTACACAAAAGCATTCAAAATTGGCCGCGGGATTTTTGGCGCTCTGCTCATTCTGATTGGTATTTTGTGGGTCGACAGCGCTATTCATTATGAAGCGCCGGAAATCGATTGGCATCAATATTCAGGGGAAAGTGTTGCGGAATTGGTTACGGATGAGAAACCGGTTTTTATCGATTTTTATGCTGATTGGTGTGCACCCTGCAAAGAGTTGGAAAAAAAGACATTTCCGGATCCGCAGATTGTGGAGATAGCAAAGAACTTCACCATGGTTAAAGTTGATTGTACCGCTCCCAACGCAAAAATACGGGCGTTCATGAACAAGTTTCATGTAACCGGGATGCCGACTCTCGTATTCATCGATGCCAAAGGGAACGAGATAACAAACCTTCGTGAAATCGGATTTATGAAACCGGCTGAATTGTTAAAACGGATGCAGGCAACTCTATCCGGTGGAAAATAGATGAACTGAGAGAGACCAATGAGATCAAAATATATTTTATTTGTTTTTTTAACGATCGCGTTGTTTTTCAGCCAAAAGGATATTTCAATTGCTCAGAACCGTGCGCTGCCGCGGTTCAAATTGAAAAATCTGGACGGCAAAATGGTTTCTTCAGCCACATTGAAGGGAAAAACCGTGCTGATCAATTTTTGGGCAACCTGGTGCGGTCCGTGCCGCCATGAAATTCCCGATCTGGTCCGGCTTCAGAAAAAATATAAAGGGCCGGATTTTTCCGTTATCTCCATCGCCGTCAGTTCGGGCAATCCGAAAGATATTAAAAAATTTGCCCGGAATATGAAAATAAATTACCCGGTTTTACTCGCGAATCCTGCCATTGTGCGTACCTTTGGAAACATCAAAGTAGTGCCCACTTCATTTATCATCGATAAAAATGGGATAGTGCAGAAAAAATTGATCGGAGCAAAATCCTATAAAGAATTTGAGCAGCATATTTTGAACGTCATCAAAAAATGAATTTTCTGTAATAAATTATTTGCATTTTTTAATCCTGTTCATTATATTAGGGCAAGTCTAAAATGTCTTCTCTGCTTATTTTTCTCTGGTTCGGATAAATGAATTTATGCTAAGTATAAATACACGGCAAAATGGCTCTCAGTTTTCGCAATTAAGTTACGAATCCAGAAAAAAACTTAATTACCTGAAAATATTCCTTTTTGTCGGCATTGCCGCAATTGCCTTTCTCATCTATTATCTGCATCTGTTACCCGCCAGATACAATGAGTTGATGAGCTATTTTTTAGTTTTGAGTATTTCCTGCAACCTGGTTCCCGTACCCACCTTTCCCATTGTTTTGTATATTTCTCATGATTATCACATAGGATGGATTGTTCTTCTGGGCTCCATTGGTGCGGCCATCGCCGCCTTCATGGAATACAAAGTGATCGATTTTCTTATGCGGTTCGACCGGATTGCAAAATTGAAACAGAATGGGAAGTACAAAAAATATGCCGGTTATTTTGATAAATTCTCCTTCCGGAGTATCATGATCGCCTCTATGATCCCTCTCCCTGTGGATGTGATTCGTTTGCTGGCAATTACCCGGAAATATAAGTTGTGGAAATTTCTGACGGCCACATTTTTAGGCAGACTCCCCCGTATTCTTATCTTTGCATTTTTAGGCTCCCAATTAGCCTATTCCAAATTAATCGCTATCATTCTTTTAAGCGCAACTTTATTGATTGAACTAATCAGACGCGCGGTTAAAATTTATCATCGGATCCCCATCACAGAGCGAAGCATTTAAGAGCTTTTTGAAACCATTTTTTTATCGCCGGGGTGAAGGAAACATTTCTGTTCCATCATAATTATTTAACTACATCTATTTTTAATGAACGATTTATCACAGAATTTCAAGGAAAGTTTTCTCTATCATATTTGGGACGGTGAACATTTACGTTCGGATAAACTGGAGACTACCGACGGGCGAAGGGTGGAAATTATTTTCCGCGGCCGTTGGAATATGGATGCCGGACCTGACTTTTTGGGCGCCATCATCAAAATTAATGGGGAATTGAAAAAAGGCGACATTGAAATTCATATCAATAGTCCGGATTGGTTTTTGCACAAACATCACCTCGATAAACATTACAATAATGTGATTCTGCATGCCGTATTCTTCTACCACCGGAAGGCAAAAGAATATCAAACCGAAGCGGGTACGGTTTTGCCAACACTTATTCTCAGCAGGTATCTGGATGAATCGGTCTCCAGACTGCATGCCCGCATAGATTCTACGAAGAATAAAAAGAGTTGGCCGGAGATCTGTTTACTCAGCGATAAAACACAATCTCAAAAAGAAAAAATATTGGATTATTGGGGCCTGGAACGGCTCCGGCTGAAAAAAGAAAGGTTCATAGAGGAGAGAGATTATTTTCAATTCAATGATCTACTCTACCAGGGTTTATGTGAAGCCTTGGGCTATGCTAAGAATAGAGAGCCGTTTTTGCGCCTGGCTTTGATGTTACCGCTTGCCGTGGTTTGGGAGTTGAGCGGGCAGAATGGGGCCAAGCGGGATGAAAAATTACTTAAATTGCAGAGTGTCTTCTTTGGTGTTTCCGGAATATTATCTCAGGCTGAAGAAGAAATTCCCATTTTGCCTACGGAAATTGTCCAATTTGTGCAGCGTTTGAAATTCTACTGGCTCCGGTTTAAATCAAATCATAAAATCAGTGAAATGCAATTCATCGATTGGAAATTCTTCCGGCTCCGGCCACAAAATTTCCCCACTGTGCGAATAGCGGGCCTGTGTAAATTCCTGTTGTTGCATCGACAAGCCGGGTTATTGGAACCTGTTTTGTCCATTTTCCGGGATTTGCGGGATCAACCGGTGAAAATTTTCCCCGCGTTGCAAAATCATTTTATTGTGGAAAGTTACGGGTTTTGGCAAAATCACTTTCAGTTGCAGGAACAAAATATCATGCTGGTTCAGAGAAATGCCCGGCTGATCGGCCCGGGAAAAGCAAAGGAGATTCTTGTGAATGTTGTGCTGCCGATTGTTTGGGCTTACACGGAAGAGGCCGATGATTTTGAATTACATAACCTTGCCAAAACTGTTTACCTCACATCCCCCAAACTGGACGCCAACCAGATCACCCGGAAAATGTCTGACCAATTAAAGATAAACAGTAAAAGCGACTTTTATGGTAAAATAACTTCCTGTAAACAGCAGGGAATGATCCACCTGGCCAAATCATTCTGTCCGAAGTGGTATTGCCGGGAATGCAGCAAAATAGAAGCGGAAACAGGTTAGATATGCAAATTGTTTTCAATGATTCTGCAAAAGGGATTTAACCTCTCTAAACCTTTCCTTATAAAGGGGGGAGGAATTTCCGGTCCTTAACGGGGGTCTGGCCTGAGCTTTCGGCGTAAGTTTAGTTCCGCTATTGTCGAAGAATCCATTCTGTCAGAAAAAGATGGCAAAATAATTATTTTGCTTTTTCTGTAGCATTTCTATTCTGTGGCCTGATTTATCAAGTTTCTTGAAAGTTACTATCTTTATAATTCAGGTTTTATGAACCTACCCGATTTCTTCTTGCGATTCGCTAAGTTTGCTTGTAACTTATATTATTTTCAACTATTTTTTTAGTTTATCCCGGAGTGTTCATGCAGGAGGATTTAGCCTTTATTCTGGCCGGCGGCCGGGTGGATGAATTGAAGAAATTAACCAAATTCAGGCCTAAATCGGCTGTTCCGTTTGGCGGTATGTATCGCATCATCGATTTTCCATTGAGTAATATGATGCATTCGCACATAAGTACCGTGGGGTTGTTGGCGCAGTACCGGTCTTCTCCGCTAATCAACCATATTCTGGACGGTCGTTCCTGGGACCTCTGGGGCCGAAACCGCTCTCTCACACTTTTACCGCCATTCAAGGGAGATACGTATTCGGATTGGTACAACGGTACTATCGATGCAGTGCAGCAAAATATCAACTTTGTTCGTGCTGCAGGTCCGAAGCGAGTGCTGATCGTCTCCGGCGATCATATTTACAAAATGAATTACCGGGAGATCATCCGCTATCATACCCGGAAAAAGGCCAATTTAACTGTCGGGTTCATTAAAATCGATCCTGCCTACTCTAACCGGTTCGGTGTGGCACAGATTGATGATGAAGATAGTGGAACCGGCGGTAAAATCATCCGGTATTTGGAAAAACCGAAAACAGAGCGCTTCGACTGGGCATCACTGACAATTTATGTTTTTGAAACCGAATTTCTTCTCCGCTGCCTGGCGATGATGAAACCATTGGCAAAAAATCAGGAAACCATAGAATTCGGTCGGGATTTGATTACCACGCTGACCGAAGCAAGTGGGAAGTACCGCCTGTTTGGCTATAAATATGAAGGCTATTGGGGATATACCCGGACAATCCCGGAATTCTGGCATTCAAATATGAATCTGCTCAACAATCGCCGGCAGATTGACCCGGAGAAATGGCAGATTCGCACCAACCTTGACCACCGTGGGATCAGAGACCGGGTTCCTGCAATGATTAAATTCGGTTCTTTGGTTAAAAATAGCCTGGTTTGTAGCGGTTGTGTAATAGAGGGCGAAGTTGTGAACAGCGTGTTGTCTCCGGGAGTGAGGGTGGCCAAAGGAGCGAAAGTTTACAATTCCATCGTTATGTTCGATACCAAACTGGGCGAAAACACGTTTTTAAATAATGTGATTTTAGATGTAGATATCCGGGTTGCGCCCGGTGTTACGTTGGGAAATCAAACCGATCTTGCTGCCAACCCGGCTGAGCTGCAAGTGTTCGGTGAAGGTGAATTGATCGGGTAATTGAGCGGTTATCGGGAATTTTGGGTTTATGAATAAAACACTGGTCATGATTCTTGCCGGGGGAGTCGGCAAGCGGTTGAGCATCCTGTCTCAATTGCGCGCCAAACCTGCCGTACCTTTTGCCGGAATTTACCGCATTATCGATTTTACGCTGAGCAATGTCATGAATTCCGGATTGAGTCATGTGACGGTGCTGCCGCAATATAAACCGCTTTCGCTCATCGAACATATCGGCGTGGGTACTGCCTGGGATTTTAACGGTAGAACCCGCAGCATTAACATTCTTCCTCCCAGCACGGGACGCAAAGATTCCGATTGGTACCGGGGAACAGCAGATGCTATCCGGCAAAATCTCAATTACATTGAAAACTTTGATGCCGGGTATTTGTTAATTCTTTCCGGCGATCATATTTATAAAATGGATTATGCCGCCATGATTCAATTTCACCGGGAGCATGGGGCGGATCTGACCATCGGCATGATACAGGTGCCGCTGCGGAATGCGCATCATTTTGGCATTGCCACATTGAGCCGGAACAACCGTATCACCGCATGGCAGGAAAAACCGGAACAGCCTCAAAGCAACCTGGCTTCCATGGGCATCTACGTTTTTTCAACAAAATTCCTTATCGGACAATTGCACAAACTTGCCGGTGATGATTTCGGTCATGACCTGATCCCCATATTTATACAGGAACATCGGGCATTTGGCTATCCGTTTAACGGATATTGGCGTGATGTGGGCACGGTTCAGGCTTATTGGGAATCCAATATGGAAATATTTTCCGCGGATTCCCCGATTGACCTAAAAAACTGGAATTTAGCGACAAATTTTGAGGAAGAGGGCAGAATCGGCGACCGCGGGCCCACTTATTTATCATCCGGCGCCTCGGTTGGCAATTCGTTCATCGCCCACGGTTGTGTCATCGAGGGAAGCGTTGAACATTCGGTGCTGTCGCCCGGAGTTACTGTTGCGCCGGGTGCGGCCGTGTATAATTCTATTATTCTTCATGATACCCGGATCGGCCCGTCCGCTCATTTGGATTATTGCATTGTCGATAAAGATGTCCGGATTGGTTCCGGATGCAGGCTTGGAAAACCGGATGCGGATTCAGCCAATTTATGCCTCATCGGCAAACGATCCGTTGTGCCGGATGGGATGCGCATCGGGAAATTTTGTAAAATCTTTCCGCTCACCGACCTTTATTCCTACCCGAAAATGGAAATCACTGATTTTCAGGAAGTAGGAGAGCCGGTTTAACTGAACCGCATGGCAGAATATTTATTCTGCATATTCATTCTACAGACATCTTCTCCTATGAAAAACAAAAATATTCATGTCGCACATCTAAGTTCAGTGCACCAGGCTGATGATTTGCGCATTTTTACAAAGGAGGCATGCTCACTGGCGAAAGCCGGTTTTAAAGTTTCTCTTGTTGCGCAGGCGGAAAAAGATGAACGGAAAAGGGATGTTTCCATTTATCATCTGCACAGGGTTGCCAAACGCCGGCATAGAATATTTCGCTTATGGGATATTTGGCGTATGGTGCGGCAATTAAAACCGAAGTTAATTCATTTGCACGATCCTGAATTGCTTTTGCTGGCGCCATTCATGAAGCAGCGTTTTTCGATTCCGGTAATCTTCGACGCACATGAAATTGTCGCCAAAGACATCCGGTCGAAATATTGGCTGCCTGTGTGGCTGCGCCCGGTTTTGGCAAATATATACTCTATTTTAGAACGAGTCCTGTTTACCTGGATCGACGGTCTGGTGATTGTTGCCGATCGATTTGTTGCCGATTATGCCGCCTTTCCACAAAACAGAATCGCTGTTGTGCGGAATTATCCGGTCTTTGCAGAAACGGCTGCTATAAAAAATGCAAAAAATCGGGCGAAACTCATTTATGTAGGCAGACCAACTCCCATTCGCGGTGTTGAAGAAATGATTCGTGCATTATCAATGGTCGTTCACTACAATTCTGTTTTGGAATTAATTGGTCCGGTTGATGAGGTTTACAAAAGGGAATTAAGCAAACTTATTGGGAAATACAATCTTGCAGACCGGGTGAAAATAACCGTAACCACAGATCAGGAACACATTTCCCGTGCTTTGCAGGAAGCACAGATCGGACTGGTTTTGAACTATCCTGTTCCCAACCATCTGGACAGCCTGCCAACCAAAGCGTTCACTTATATGATGAATCGCCTCCCACTGATCGCTTCCGATATTCCGATCTGGAAAAATGTCATCGAAAAAGTTGGATGCGGTATCATAGTTGATCCTTCAAATGTGAAAGAAATCGGAAATGCCATCGACAGGCTTCTGGACAATCCGGAACTTGGCAGACAAATGGGCGAAAACGGTTATCAGGCCGTAAAAAATCACTTTAACTGGAATCGTGAATTTGAAAACCTTTTGGCGCTTTATTGGAAAATTTGTAACATTTTAGTTTTTTGAAGCGACACACGAAACTGTCATTCCCGCATGATTCAAGCGGGAATCCACACTAATTTAGAAAATAGATTCCCAATAGGAGCGTTCGGGAATGACAACCGAATAACTACTACCTGAATTGAGCGATTGTAGGGCGATTCGCTGAATCGCCGGTCTGATTTCTATGGATTTTACACTAATAAATGAAAACCCGTCTGGTATTTAAAACGAGATTATAAATAGCTGAACCGCTCGATTTAGGTACTATCTATTTTTCAAAGAACTAAAGTGTGTCGAACTCGTAAAAAGTCTAAAATGTTTATTATGTGTCCACATATAGTAGATAGTGAAATATTTTCGATACTATATATTGATCTTATATTCCATTTCTTGACTTTTTACGAGTTCGACAAGTGTTACTTTGAATTTATTATCGGGAAAAGTCTGCCGGATGCTTTAAATCAATAAACAAATTATGTAAGGCGACAAGACTCGTCGTCCTACAAACCAACCGGATGAAAAACTTTACCCCAAAAAAACAAAGTTTTACGCTATGAGGGCCAAATTCGGCTGGAATATTCATGGGAATTGAGAATGTGATAGATTATTATGCGCTTAAAAAAAACTTTCACGTAGAAGCGCTAACCGTTTTGACAACTAAATTACAAGAGCAACGCGCTTCTTATAATCTGTTGTCTTATTTGCCTAAAATCCCAATGAGTCGGGATTCGAAATGACAAGTCTTTGATGATTTAGCGATAGAATGAGGTGGTATACTAATGACAATGCGAATTTTTTAAAAGAATTAAAATGTCACCAGGGATGAAAGATCTGGGAAGTTTTCAGCATCGATTAAATGAAACACCCCCCTTAAGGGCGGCGGCAAGGGGAGTGTAAATAACCGCCAACCTAATCTTCACAGCCTATATTCCCTGAATCACCCGCCTCCCCCACAACCAATTTCATTTTTCTCCATTAAATTCCTTTAAAGCGTTCAGCATGGCAACCACATTTTTTATGGGGGTATTCGCCTGAATATTATGCACGGCGTTAAAAACAAAACCGCCATCTTTGGAAAACACTTCGCAGCGCCGGAACACTTCTTCCCGTATCTCTTCCGGCATTCCGAACGGCAGCGTTTTTTGTGTATCGATGCCGCCGCCCCAAAAAACCAGTTTATCGCCGTAGCGGTATTTCAGTTTTTCCGGTTCCATCCCGGCTGCCGAACACTGCACCGGATTGATAATATCAAATCCCGATTCGATAAAATAGGGCATAAACATCTCCACGGCACCACAGGAATGTTTGAAAGTTTTCCATTTTGTATTTTCATGAACCCAATTATTAATTCTTTTATAGTAGAGCGCATAAAGTGAATTGAAAGTATCGGTAGAGCAAAAACCGGATGTCTGCGTGCCAAAATCGGTGCCACAGACAAAAAGGACATCGATATCATCGCCAACCACTGCATGGATTCTTTGCAAATTCTCCAAACCGATTTCGCATTGTTTGTCGAATATTTTATGAATATAATCCTGACGAATGGCGGTGGAGATGTACCATTCCATAATATCCCGGATACCGCGGGGGTCTTTCAAAAACGGCGCCGGTACCAGTGCAATATCGCCAAAACCGATGCCGCCGAAACCGGCGATCACCGCTTTGCCGGTTTGAGCAAGCCGTTCGGTCTCCGCCCGGTAGTACTGCAAATCATCTTCGGAAACCAGCCCGAATTCTTCCAGATTATCCTCAGGATTGAGGTTGTTTTCATTAAAATGATTTTGACGAATAATAGTATCGAAAAAATAACCGTCGTACGGCATCCGGCCGCTGGGCGGTACGCCGGTGTCACCCTCCGGGTAGATCAGCAGATCGCCTTTTTCATCGACCGTGGTTTTGAAATTTTCGGGAACCAGTACTACCTGTCCCCAGGGCATGCGAAATTCCCGCCAGTTTTCATTGGCAAAACCAAACAGCGTTTTGCGGCCATGTAATCCAACCACATCGATGCCCATCGCTTCTGCCAAATCATCCTCTACTAAACCCAACATCTGATAGGGTTCAAAGGCTTTAACGGGCCGTTTTTCCAGCCCGTAATAATCCCGCAATGCAGCGACAATTTTAATATGAATTCCCGTAACGCCGGTGCCGCCGAAATCCATGGGAATTTTATCCGCAGTTTTGTGGTTAAGTGTAGTTAAAACTCGTTGCCGTGATGTCATAGAACTATCCTCTCTGAATCTGCAACCTGAGCCGGAGCTAAACTACTGTCCGGACATGAAATAAAGTTTTAAAGTGCAATAACCGGGAAACGGTAATAATTTCTTTGCCTGTGAAGAAAAATAACCATGCACAAACAGGCAAAACGAAACCTTCCCGTGAAGCACAACAAACCTTACAAAGAAGAAAACCTTCCAGGTTTTGAAAACCTGGAAGGTTTAATCTTCCTATTTAATTTTCGATAAAATCACTTCAACCGCCTTCTCCAACTGGGGATCCTGCCCGTGCAAATCATGGTTCAGATCATTGATCACCGAGACATCCGGAGTGATGCCGCCGATAGTTTCCAGATCCTGCCCGTCCAGCGTATAACAGCCCCAGAACGGCAGCCGGAACGAACCGCCGTTCATCAAACCGACACTGGTGGTGAAAATAAGCCAGCCGTAAGTGGTGTTGCCCACGATGGTGCCCCGTTTCAGCGTTTTGAATCCGTTGGCCGTCATTTCACCGTCGCTCAATGTCACTTCGTTGATCAACAGGACAATGGGTTTATCCGCAAAGCCAAACGTGGATTGCTGCGTTTCCGATAAGCCGCGCCGGCGCCATTTGGCGTAAACCGGTTTGGTCAGAGCCTGCAGTACGCGGTCGTGAACATTACCGCCGAAATTGAAGCGCAAATCCAGAATTAGACCTTTACGGGGAACGGCGTCCCGTTCCAACTCTTTCAGAAACCGCTCTAAATCGCCGCCGCCCATGGCTCGCATGTAAATATAGGCAATCCGGTCATCCGTTTTCTGCTTTACCAACTCTTTTCTACTTTGGATCCATTCCTCAAGAACCTGCCTGTTTTCCGCGCCGCCGGATTCCGGTTTAAGGGCAATTTCAATATTTTTATTGAACCGTTTACTGCCAAATTTTAATTTGATCCGTTTGCCCATCTGCCCGTTCAACCGGCGCCAGATATTTTTTCCCGCCGCTACTTTTTCCCCGTTGACGGCAAGCAGTTCATCCCCGGCGGCAACACTGTCTCTGTGCGCGTACAAAACGCCGTCTTTGTAAATTTTTTCCAGCAAAATTTTATGCCCGGCAACGGCCAGTTTTGCCCCCAAATGCGCGCTGGGCTTTTCCACTTTGAATTTTCCCGGTCCGTGAATTCCCGAATGAGATGAATTGAGATATCCGATCATCTGATTGGCATAATCATAAAAATCGGCATCTTCGCGCACCTGCTGTAAAACAGGTCTAAATTTTTCATAAACTTTTGTCCAGTTAACCTGGTGATGCTGCGCATCATAATAATAATATTGCAGGGTATAATACAACTCAGCCAGCATCTGCTCATAATCGGCGGTTTTATCCACTTCAATTTTACTTTTGAATGAAATGGTCTTGTTCTTTTTTGCGCCCACATCTATGCGCCCGATTTTTCCGCTACGAAGATAATAGATATATTTTCCTTTCGTATCGAACTGCAAATCGCTCAGATTGGTGATATCGGCCATGAACGGTTTATACTGCCCTCGTTTTTCCTTTTTCAGACTGGTTTTCCACAGATGACGTTTTCCATCGATATTTGAAATAAAATAGATAGTGCTTGTGTCTTTCGGTGAAAGAGTATATTCGCTGTCATTCCCGGAAGTGTTAGCTACCCGTGATGTTTGCAAATCCAGGTTTTCCAACTTAAATTCCACCCTGATTTTTTCTTTCTTTTCCTTTTTATTTTTGTCCGGTTTTTCTTTCCCGGTCTCTTTTTTTTCGGTGAACAGCTTCTCGAATTTTGTTTCTTCGAACTCCTGTTTTTTTGGCGTCAGGTCTACTTTGTAGATATCCCACTTACCGGTGAATTCCGGGAAACTGTGCCCGAAACGGTTCGAACCGAATAAAATAAATTTCCCATTTACAGACCATTCCGGGCCTCCTTCGTCATAAGCGGTGTTGGTCAGTTTGATTGTTTTGCCGGATTGAACGTCCACCGCCCAAATATCCTGGTTAGCCTTGACCATCACATCAACCGCCACATAGCGGCTGTCCGGCGACCAGGCAATTTCTCCGGCGCGGCGGCCGCCAAAATCGGCCTCGATGAGAAGATGATCCTTGCTGCCGTCCGGTCTCATCAATCTTAACTGCCTTTTGCCGCGGTAGTAAGCGATCCATTTGCCATCCGGTGAAAGTTTCGGTTTTAGTTCATCTTCCGCGCTGTCGGTCAGTCTTTCCGGTTGATTGCCGCCCAGAGCAGAGACACGGTACAGATCGGGATTGGCGTTTACATCGGACACATAAATGAGATTTTTACTCTCTTTGTCCCAGATCACCTGCCGTTCGCGCCACGGTGAATTGCCGACATTGCGGGCGTATCCGCCGTCTGTGGACAGTACAAAAATATCACCGCGCACAACGGCGGCAATCTTTTTCCCGTCCGGTGAAAGCCGGTATTCGGAGACTGAACCGTTTTTCACAAAAAATGTGCTGTTCGATTTCAGTTCGGCGGGCGCGTCGATTTTTACCCGGTGCGATTTTCCGGAATTCAGACCGGTGACCCAGACACCGAAATTTCGTTCATAAACCGCAATGGGCGTTTTACCGGCAACCGTCATGTAAGTAACATCGCCTTCCTTGAAACGGGTTACCGGAAGCAGATTGCCGCCGCTTTTATCAGCCTGCCAGATATTTTTCACGCCGTTCTCCCGGTCGCTGACAAAATAGATATTTTGTCCGCCGTTGCTCCAGGCAGGCCAGAAACAGTTACTTCTGTCGTCAATCAGCAAAGTAGCTTTATCTCCCTGTAGTGATTTTATCCAGATTTTGGCGCTGTTGCTTCCTCTGTAGCCACGGCGCCACCAGAACCGGTTTTCCATTCCCAGCGAAAACAACAGCGAACTTCCGTCCGGACTGACACGGGCATAGAACGGCCAACTCCAGTACGTGTCCAAAATAGGAATCGCGTTTCCGCCTTTTACGTTGATTTTAAAAATGGAGGAGCTTGAAGACCGTGATGATTGAAAAATAACCCAGTTACCGTCAGGTGTAAATCCGGTGGCCAGATCACCGCCGGTGTGGAAAGTAAGCTGCTTCGGCTTTCCGCCGGAAGCCGGCATGATGAAGACATCGTTGTTGCCATAGCGGTTCGAAGAAAACGCCAGCCACTTGCCATCGGGCGACCAGACCGGCTCCCGCTCGTACGCTTCATGGTCTGTCAGGCGGTTCGCTTTTCCGCCTTCAGCGGCAACCAGCCAAAGGTCACCCAGATAGGAAAAAGCGATCCGTTTGCCGTCCGGCGAAATTGCCGGGTAGCGCGCGCCGACAAGTCGATTGTTTGCTGCAAAAATTTGCGGAACAGCAATATCCACCAAAATACAAAAAATAAAAAACGGTAGAAAATACTTTTTAAGCATGATTCACTCCTGTTTTTTGTGTGTGTTACCGGTTTGAGAATATCTTCATAAAAATCAACGAACGGGAAATTTTATCTTTATGCGTAACTACTCAGGTTGCCCGCTAAATACACGAAAAACACTAAAACCTTTTTAATTAGTGTTTGTCTGAAAATTCCCTGTTTCTGTCATTCCTGCCGTGCCTGAAGCAGACAGGCGCGGGCTGAATAATAATAATTTTAAAAATGTAGAAGTTTTTTTCAATATATGCAATGAGCAATTCAGGGTTACGGAAGGATAGGTAACAAAGTTACACTAAGATCATACGCTTGCGGGCTAAATTACCAACTCACTAACTAATCCGGCAAAAAAACAAATAGGATCACTTTCAAGAAAGTAAAAAAGATTGGGCCACAGAAAAAAGTAAAAATATAAATTCAATCTTATTGCAACTTTTTCTCAGTATTTTCCGTTTAGGTTTTTTCCGCAGCGCCGCCCCGTGGTTCACTACGGGACAATCTGAATAATCACAATTTCTGCGCTAAATAAAATTGAACGAACAACAAACGTAAAACGCAGTTCGGGTATTTCAGTTTATCTATTCATCGTATCGGCAAATATCCGGTTGAGCTTAAAATTTTTATAGTGCAAAATTAATGCTTGATTTCAACAATTTGGTTGCTTAAAATAAAGAAACAGCAAATTCTAATGTGTGGGGCGGTTCAGCGAATCGACCTGCAAACCGACAGTAATTTTTAAGGTCGAAGATGTTTTATCAGAACTTGTCCCACTTGAGAAGGAGAACAAAACGGTGTAACGCAGTAATATAAAATAGTAAAATCGAACTGTGAAAGAGGAGGTAAAGATGGCGTATACTTTCAAAGAGTTGAGGCACAAAACGGTAGCTGAACTGAGAGAAATTGCCGCGGGAATTGAGCATGAAGCCGTGCAGGGACATACTCAAATGAACAAAGACCACCTTTTAGATGCGATCTGCAAAGCGTTGAACATCGATAAATTCGAACATCATGTAGCGACAGTTTCCAACAAATCGAAATTAAAAACAAAAATCAGGGCGCTCAAAGCCAAAAGAGACCAGGTGATAAAAGAACACAATTATACCGAATTGAAGGAAATTCGCATTCAAATAAAAAACCTGAAAAAGAGATTGAGAAGAGCGGCGGTTTGAGGATTAATGGAAAAGAATACAGCCGTTACTTATTTTGTTAAATGGGGGGATGTAAAATTGGAAATTAGACAGTATCTTAATTCTTTGATAAACCGGGCATTTTCAACATTTAAATGAATTATCACAATGTCATTTCCTGTCAAAGCTGGCAGGGAATGACATCGATGAAGGGTATTTAGCCGTTATAAAGCTGCAATTTTCAAAATAGAGAAATGTTGTCACATTTCTAATTTTGTAACATTTTAGTTGTTTGAAAAATTTTATTTAACTTCGATTAAAACTGTGTTATACACTTGTTTCTAAAAATTCTATGATACGACTAGGAATCCTATTGATTATTTTCCCTAATAAAACTATATTGATTATAAAAGGAAAAAGTAAATAATAGCGTTAATCCCGCTAATTTGGGCGGATAAATACAATAATATATACACAAATGTTGTTGGTAATGCTGATTGAAAAATATTATGAATTTGAAAATTATATATTATATTTTTTTCACAAAAATCATTTTAAGGTTATATTTGTAATATGAACAGTTTAATCAATTTTGATATTGATAAAAGATATCTATCTTCGATAGGACGTTTTTTCTCTCCTGTTGTTTTGTCTGATATTGAGAAAAAAGAATATTCTTCTTATTTATCAGAAGTATGTAAAAATAGCGGATTGATTAAATATTTAGATTTAACTATAACGTTAGGGAATTTTTTGAATAATATTTTTCGGTTTTTATTAAATAATTATCGAAATGAATATGTTTATAAAAATATTATCGCAAATAAAATTTTACTTGGCCGCCATTCCATAAAAACTTCCCAGATGTTAACTGAATTTCGAGTTGGGAAAAACAAAGCTGACGTTGTAATTTTAAATGGAACATCGACAATATATGAAATTAAATCGGAATATGACTCCTTTAAAAGGCTTGATGATCAAATCAACTCATATATAAAAGCTTTTGAATATGTTAATTTGGTTACATCACCTTCCCAAGTTGATATCGCAAAAAAGCATTTGCCCAAAGAGGTCGGTATTCTCGCATTAACAAAGGAAGATACTATTTCTATAATTCGTAAACCAGAATCAAACCTATCAAATTTAAATCTTGATTTTTTGTTTGGTTCACTTAGAAAAGGTGAATATCTTAGTATTATCAACAAATTTTACGGTTGCATACCGGATGTTCCAAATACCAAAATATATGAAGTAAGTAAAAAACTTTACTGCGATATCCCATTATTTAATGCTTATAAGTTAACTATCGATGTTTTAAAAAAACGCAATGACTCAGAATATCTAAAAAACACCATCGATAAAATTCCTTTTTCCGTGGTTGCTTATATATTAAGTATAGGTAATCAACAGGCTAAAATAAGAAATTATATAAGTCTTTTTGATCAAAAATTAAGTTGTTATTTAATATAAAAAGGTAACAATATGTATTATCCATTTTTACGAGGCAAGCAATTTGAATTGATTTTACTTAGAGATAATGCAAAAATTGTCGCTGATAATGATATACATCCAATTATTGAACCCGTCAAATGCGATTTCAAAGCTTTGGACCGTGCTTTAACAATTGTTGAAGAAAATGGAGTAAATTATACATTAATTTTAAATCCAATTACTGGAGAAAAGCCAGTAGCTACAGAAATAATCTTTCATAATTTTATTAATATTAGTGACATTAATTTTCATAATCTGTCTTATGGTTATATACTTAATGCAGAGACTAATATTGAAGAATTAATAACTTTACTAGAAGGGAATAGAGACAAGCAATTTTCCATTATCCATTATGGTTTTTCAAATAGCAAGTTAATTGCCGATAAAATTAATGATTTTGATAACATAAAAAGAC
This sequence comes from uncultured Deferribacteres bacterium, assembly GCA_913009825.1. Taxonomy (GTDB): domain Bacteria; phylum Zhuqueibacterota; class JdFR-76; order JdFR-76; family DREG01; genus DREG01. The sequence continues at coordinate 47,132 of CAJVYQ010000011.1, read as the reverse complement.
ATATCTTTATTGAAGGTTATGCTGGTAAACTTTATCAAAGACATTTAAAAAAAGATGGAATTGTTAGGATTTTAATTCGTGACGGCTTTAAACCTCAAAGAAAAAATTCTCTTTATCCCGAAAGCGAACATTTTTCTGATTTACATATAACTTATCCTGATGAAGGTATGGATGGTTTTGGTGATTACCTTATTGTCGGTGATGATTATTCTGAAACTGGTGGACCCGCATATGCCGTAGCAATTCATTTAACATATCTTAATGAAGAAGATGATATGTTTATTTATCATTTTGTTTCTGACCGTTCGGATTCACCAACAGATCCTGGTGGCAAATTTTTGGAAGCATTGAGTAAGCTAATTGATAAAGCTGAAAATAAAAATTCTATGATTTTTAAATCGAATGCCTATTATGAATTTAAAAATTTGTATGAAAAGCAACATTATCCTGGTCTTGGTTATGTTAAAAAACTTTCCATGCAGCATCATTTGGAATTGATAGTTAATTTTTTCAATCAAGCATAATATAATATGTATTGTTGCCCAAATTGTTTTAATGATACATTTATCCAAAGTCATATTAATGCAAATAGTACCTGCAAGGGTAAATGCTCTTTTTGTGCCGAAATAGATGTTCCACTTGTTGAACCTATCGAATTACAAGATTTATTCATTCCATTAGTAGATTTATACATGGAAGATAGTAATGGAAGTCCTCTCTACGAATTAATTCAGTTAGATTGGAATATCTTTTCCATAATTGATAACTTAAAACAAAAGGAACTACTTAAAAATATTCTTATGTCTGATATATGCAATGAATATAATCCTATTCATTTGAAAGAAAAACAAAATATTGAACAATGGGAAACATTTAGAACGGAATTAAAACATCATAATAAATTTTTCCCTAGAAATGCTCCATCAGTTAGAACAATTGAACCATTTGGAAAATATTTAGGAAAAAAAATTATTAAAGGTTCTGAGTATTTTTTCAGAGCCAGAATTAATACCTTAGGTAAACCGATTGAAAGTTCAGAGATGGGAAAGCCTCCTAAAAAAAAGTCAACAAATGGACGAGCCAATCCAATTGGAATACCCTATTTATATGTTGCATCTATCCCTGAAACTGCCATTGCAGAAATTAGAGGACATAAAGGAGAATCTGTTACTGTTGCAAAATTTAAAATGCTAGATAATCTGGAATTAGCAGATTTAAGAAATCCAAAGACAACAATAACTCCATTTGGCTTGGATGATGATGAATTAGAACTAATATATAAGAATCTTCCATTTCTTGAATTATTAGGGGAAGAATTAACAAAACCGATAATACCAAGAGAGGCAAATCTTGAATATTTGCCAAGTCAATATTTATCTGAAATTATTAAACATCTTGGATTTCATGGAATTATTTATAATAGTTCTGTTTCAGAAGGCGTCAATTATGTAATATTCAATGATGAAAGATTAAGAATTGTAGAATTATTCCAGTATGAAATAACCGAAATAATTACAAAATCAGAGATAATAGATTTTAAATGAGGTACTACCAATAACAAAACCTATAAGTAATTTGAGGTTAAGTGCCAAAATGAAAGTAAATTAATAAAATTAAACAGTATAACAGTTGAAAAGTGATTAGCGTTGAAATCCTGCACTACTCATAGCCCAACTGTTAATGCTTGCTTAATCCTTTCCTCCCCTTTACAAGGCCTGTCCTGAGCTTGTCGAAGGGGCGGAGGGGTTGGATTTATTTTTTTAAAGAACTAAACTGTTTTCTAATTCCCAATTTCACCCCCCTCCCCCTCACATTTTCACAATCAGCCGCAGTGCATCCAGGCGCAGACGTGCCGAACGAATTGCATTTTCCAGGGCGCTTCTTTCGTTTTGTAACAACTCAATCTCTTCTTCCCGAACGTTGGGATTTACTTTTTTTAAACTGAGCAATCGTTGGATTTCGCTATTCAGAGAAGTGTTCATTTTTTTCAAGCCGGCATGGATAAATTCCGGCGCATGGTTTTGAGCGTATTCCTGACAGCGATCGATCATCACAGGCACTTTTGCCTTGATCATCGGATTATTGAGCAGTGCATCGGAAGGAATTCCTTTGATATTCCTGTTTATCTCATCATAAGTGAAAGTGTCGCTTTTATCTTTTAAAAGATGATTCACTACCATACAAACCGGCGTTGGCGGCAAAAAACGGTCCGCATGAAGCGCAGGTGGCGCCACACACTCCAGCACGAAAATCGCTTCCAATAAAATTTCCTGCTCACCGGATTCCGGCCACAAAGCCGCGCTGCTGTTGCCCTTTTCCGAACCCAGGATCAATTCCATGGCGCCGGTAACCATAGGATGATCCCACGATAAAAATTCAATATCCTCATGATGAAGGGCCGTCTCGCGGTCGAACGTGACGGTAAGATTTTCTTCACGCAGCAATGGCACAGGGAAAGCCGGATCATCCAAAAGATCAAAATTAATCAGATAGGTGCGCGCCGTTGTCCGCTCAAAACGGATGCCGAACCGGTTGTAAACAGTCAGCGCATAACGGTCAAGCTCCCTGTTTCCGTCGACCGTTTCGATCTCTCTTTTTAACCGCTCTGCCGCCTGTGGATTGAAAGAATGCAGTTCCAACAACCAATCCCGGCCGCTCTCCAGTTTTTTGGCGATTGTTTTCATTTCAACTTGCGTTTCCGCAATCAGTTGCTCCATTCCGTTGGGGTGAAAAATAGTTTCCGCAACCCGATCCCTGAATTTCCGGAAGATCTCGTAAGCGCCGGGAATATTTTTTTCGAAAGCATGCAGCCCTTCATGGTGCCAGCGGATGAGGTTTTCCTGCGGGCTTTGTTTCAAAAAAGGCAGACAGATCTGGATAGTTTGCGTTTGCCCGATTCTGTCCAGCCGGCCGATGCGCTGTTCCACCCGTTCCGGGTCCAATGGTAAATCAAACAGCACAAGATGGTGTAAAAATTGAAAATTCCGTCCTTCGCTGCCTATTTCGGAACAGATCAACAATCTTGCGCCTTCCGGTCTGGCGAACCAGGCGGCATTTTTATCTCGCTGGATCAGCGTCATCTTTTCATGAAAAAGAGCGGTTTGCATATTGATCTGCTCCCGCAAAGCATCCTGAATAGCGTGGGCTTTTTCCACAGTGCGGCAGATTAGCAGCACTTTTTCCGTTTCGTTCTTCTGCAAGTACCGTGCGAGCCAGATAATCCGCGGATCATTCCTGAAATCATGCGGGATAAGCTGATCCCCCAAATCGGATTTTAGTTCTGCCGTCAGCTTTTCGATTGTTTCCCGGCTGCCCTCCAGTGCGGTGAGATCTACCTGCCGCCCGGGGAAATTAGTCATTGCCGCGCGGGTGTTGCGGAAAACAACCCGGCCGGGTCCATACCGATCCAGCAAATTTTCAATAACTTTATTGCGCAACTGTTCATCGGAGAGGTTCCTGTCTTGCGGAACAAAATCACCCGTCAATTTTTTCTCAGTAGCAGTCAACCGGCGGCCGTCCAAAATTTTACCGGCGATCCTGACAATTTTGTCGAACCGGCCGGCTTCCCGTTCAAAGGAAGCATAATCGTGGTAGCGATCCGGGTCCAGCAATTGCAGGCGGGCAAAATGACTGCGGCGCCCCAATTGCTGCGGCGTAGCGGTGATCAAAATTAAACCGGGCGTGCCGGCACTTAATTCATTCACCATTTGATAGGCAGCGCTATCTTCTGTCAAATGATGCGCTTCGTCAACGACCAGCATATCCCAACCCGCTTTTTTAGCTTGACGCCGGTATTCTTCCGCTTCAGCTAAAAATTCCATACTGCCCAGGAAAAGTTGATCATTCAGAAACGGATTTGCATCGGGTTCCATTTCCAGAGCAGATTCCAGATATGATTCGTCTATCAGGCGAAAAAACAGATTGAACTTGCGCAATAATTCAACAAACCATTGATGCACCAGCGATTCCGGCACCAGCAACAACACTCTGCCGATGCGGCCGCTCAAAAGCAGGCGATGCAGAATCAGACATGCTTCGATGGTTTTGCCCAAACCGACCTCGTCCGAAAGCAGTACCCGGAGCAGCGCACGGCGGGCTGTTTCTGCAGCGACATATAACTGATGGGGAATCAGGCTGATACGGCCGCCGATGAAACCACGCACAGGCGACTGACGCATACGGCTGTAAAACTGCAGCGTGCGGTAGCGCAGATCAAAATCCCGGTTGTCATCCAGAAATCCGCTGAGCAAACGGTCTTTTGGCGTGGAAAAGTTGAGGGCGTCAAACAGGTTGTTTTCCGGCAGCGCCATTCCTTCACCGAAATAAACCCTCCTGCCCTCCTTTTCTTCGATCCGTTCCACGATGAAACTTGTGCCTGATTTTGCCTTCACCGTGTCGCCGGGACTAAATCGCACGCGCCGGATGGGAGCGGAACCGATGGCATAATTTCTTTCGCAATCCGCAGCCGGAAAACAGATGCGTACGGTCTGTCGCTCTATTTCAGTGATTACACCTAATCCCAGTTCCGGTTCCATTTCGCTGATCCAGCGCTGCCCGATTTGAAAAGTATCCATGCGCTATTCCTCAACGAATTGGGAAATGAGCGGATCGGGCAGGTGCAATTGTATCATTCTTTCTTTGAATTTTTCCACTTCTTCCTTTTTCCGTATTTCATCCCATCTAAAGAACGAGGCGGAGATATCCGCGACAACACCCGCACAATTCAATCCCAGGCAGGCACTGGTGCCGATGCTCGTCCTGCGTATGATAATGTCGGCCAGCGTTTTTGCCTCTTCATATTTGATGGCGTAAACGATTTGCGCTTTTATGTCCAAATTATACTCACAGATTTGTGCTTTTAAATCGGCGTCATCTTTTGTCAGGTCGAGTACAAGTTTAAATCTCGCGCCATAAAACTGCACCAGGTGATCCACCAGCGTTGGAGAAATATGAAAACTTTCCGCATAAGTCGCAGCCATTTCGGTCCTGTATTTCTCCATATCTCCGATCCCGTAGCTGCCAAACAGGGGAAATGCTTTCGTCTCTGATTTTGCATCAGATATATTCAACTTTTCACAGATCAGATCGACACATTCTTCAGCTAAATTCCGGTAGGTTGTCAATTTCCCGCCGATGATGGAAATAAAGTTCCGGTGGCCGTTATGTTTGCCATGATCGAAAATGATGTGCTTGCGGGTCACCTGAGCTTCTTTTTTATCCGGCTCGTACGGCAGGGGCCGGACACCGGAATAGGAGTAAAGAATATCATTCACCGTAATATCGGCATCCGGGAAAAAATGATTGATTTCGTAAAGCAGGTAATCGATTTCTTCTTTCGAAACAGATACCCGATCCAAACTCCCGTCAAAATAGATATCTGTCGTGCCAACCAAATAGTAATCCCGCCACGGGATGATGAAAAACGGCCGCCCATCCTGTATGGCTTCCACATACAAAGCATGATGAGGTCCGTTTTCAAATTTTCCAAAAATCAAATGACTTCCCTTGGCGCCATGAATCCGCTGTTCAATATTCGGATCCAAAAGACCGCATATTTTATCCACATAAGGCCCGCCGGCGTTTACAATGATTTCACCGAAAACCTGATATTTTTTTCCGCTCGACACGTCCCGGAATTGTACACTTCGGGTTGCTTCCGGCATCTCGCCAATGGCAAATACTTCACAGTAATTAAGCGTAAGCGCACCGGCTTCCCTTGCGCTGAGAACAACCTCCAGACAAAGCCGTTCCGGGTAGTTCACCTGGCAATCGTAATAGATGGCAATGGATTTCAACTGATCCTGAAGCAGCCCCGGTTCGCTCTTTTCCATTTTGCCTCTACTAACACGCCAGATCATCTTGTGATTGGGCAGACTTTTACCGAGAGATAAGAGATCATAAAAAATCATACCGGCTTTAATAACCAAAGAACCGCGGGCGCTGTGTTTATAAATGGGCAGTTTCAATCTCAGCGGCTTAACCAAATGAGGTGCATTTTTCAGCAACCGTTCTCTTTCATGCAGAGATTCACGCACCAGCGGCAGTTCAAAATATTCCAGGTAGCGCAATCCGCCGTGGATCAGTTTGGTGGAGGCACTGGTGGTTGCACTGCCAAAATCGCTTTTTTCCAACAGCAGCACCGACAATCCTCTTAGCGCCGCATCCAGTGCGATACCTGCACCGTTAATGCCGCCGCCGATGATAATCACATTATATTTTTTTTGATCCGGGATAGCCACATTTCCTCTCATTATAAAACCCTGCTTTGCTAAAATTCATTCATGTTTTAATCGCTCATCTTCAGCCGCAAAAATGAGAAACCACAAAAAAAAGATTGTAGTCATGATGCCGTTTATTCACTATGAAGTATCCACAGGTTACGTCCCATATACTCATCCGACCCGAAATACTTAAATCATGGCAACACTTCAGTGATTAGTTGTCTTCAGTAAAAAAAATATCCTTTTCTGCAAAAACTTTGCGAAAGATATTTAAAGAAAGAAACTAATGATATTATATTTTATTCAGAGAAACATTAAAATACAAGGATTTTTTCAATTCTTCATGCCGGTGATCGGCTGGTACATCGGCATTCAGCTTGCCGAAATGATTCAATCCGTAGATCATTGGATTGCTTTCTTTTTACTGGCATTTGCCGGTTCAGGAATGGATATTGTCGAGTTTGGCACAAAATCCCGAATCACAACTCAATCATGACCCATCACGAGGCAAAACACTGGTGATGCTTTCACATTGCTATCAGTATTGACTCACTGGTTATCGAATTTAGTCTGGCGCTGCTGCAAGTTAGGATATGGTTTCCATGTATAATCATCGGCATTAGAACGGCCGGATTTTACTTTCCCATCTCTTCGGGTAGGATTTATTCCTGTTTCGTTGAAATGATCTCCCTGTACAATCAGGGATAGAGCAGCGTTTTGGCTTTTTGTTGCGGATCGTCAAAAACGTAATAGGGCACCGCATAACCGCCGATATTTTCCCGCAGATAAGTGATAATTTCTTTCCCTTTTTTCACCGGTACGCGAAAATGCAGGGTTCCTCTTGCCGGATCCATCTGATGCAAATAATAAGGACGTACGCGCCTCTCAATTAGTTTTTTCACCAATCTCAACATAATTTCACACTGATCATTGACCCCTTTTAACAGAACACTCTGATTCAATACGGAGATTCCATGAACAACCAGGCCGGCGATTGCCGCGTCTGATTTCGCAGTCAGCTCGTCCGGATGGTTGATCTGTGTGATCAGGTAGAGGGGGTGAAACTGTTGCAGCATTTCAATCAAGGCGCCGGTTATTCGTTCCGGGAGAGCCACCGGCGTGCGTGTTGAAACGCGAATGGGACCAATATGGGGAATCGCCCTGAGAGCGGTCAGAATATTTTTCAATTTTACATCGGATAGTATAAGGGGGTCGCCGCCGGATAAAATCACTTCATCGATCTCTTCATGATCTGCGATGTATTTTATCCCTGCCGCTATTTTGCGGTCATTTAAACCTGCCTGTTTTCCCACCAATCTTCTGCGCGTACAAAAGCGGCAATAACTTGCACAAATATTCGTCACCAAAAACAAAACCCGGTTCGGATAACGGTGAATAATCCCGGAAACTTTTTCATACTTCACTTCCGCTAACGGGTCATCTTCCCCCGTGTTATTCAGTTCAAAGAGGGACGGTAAAAATTGTTTCATGACAGCTTCACTGCTATTGTTCAGATTTCTGTTGATTTTTACCGGATATAGAGCAGTAATTTTTGCCAACTCTTCATCAGCAAGCCCGCAAATCCTGCATATATCCACCGGACTCATCATATTTTCCCGCAGTATTTGCTGCCAGCCCCTCTCTTCTTTCTCTGTCGCTGTTGTCATATTTCCTTTCATCCCACATGTCGTCGCCAGGCAAATTTTTTCTCTTTATCATTCCGAATACTATAAATATTTTGTCCCTAACGGAACTTATGACACTTCTGCTATTGAATTAGCTCCACAATGACACTCCAGCCGATAACTTTAAAAGAAATCTGCTGCCCGGAAGCTTTGCATATTTTAACTGATAGATGATTCTGTTGATTAATTCCGAAAACCTTCCCGCAAGTTATTTTAAATTGAATTGAGCGATTGTAGGGCGATTCGCTGAATCGCCAACCGGATTTACATTAAAAATGAAAATCCGTTTAGTAAAAAAAACAAACTCAAAAATAAGAGAATCGCTCAATTCAGGTTTAAATTGATTAATTTGAACTTGAATAGTTGAATTTATTATCAGGAAAAATCTGACCCATGAATTTTCACATCAGGAATCTGAGCAGTTCCATTTTTTATTTTGGCACTCCTGTTTCATAGGGATTATTAGGATCGGTACTCCATTCAAACCAACCGCCATCGAAAACCGACACGCGGGGCCAGCCCATCAACCAGGCATTGAAGAACGCTTCGCTTCCGCGCCAACCTGTACCGCAATAAAAAGCCAGGTGCTTAGCCGGTGTAATTCCGGATGCCTCCCATATTTCAGCAATTTCAGGATATTCACGGGTTGTGTGGTCAAAATTCCGGTAATTTCCCATGTGATAGGCATCTGCGCCGCAATTTGAGAAAATAGCTCCCGGAATACGTCCTGTCTTTTTGATGTAGTTGTAACCGCTGACTTTTCCAATATATTCGGGCCAGCTTCGTACGCAAACCAATTCTGCTTCCTTTGATTTCAGCATTTCTTTGGCTCCCGGTATGTCAACGGCAAATTCAGGATGTACCGGGATATTTGCACCGAAATCCGAGACAGGTTTCCCGGCTGAATCATCGGTAGTTATTTGAAACCCGGCATCTTGCCAGGACTGGAAACCGCCGTTTAAAACGCGCACATCTTTTACACCTGCATACATCATAATGAATGCACAACGAATCGCGCCAATATGTCCTGCCGCCGCTCCGGGAAACTCATCGGCATTATCCGGCTCCATATATTTCCCGTATAAAACAACCGTAGTGTCTGCTGTAATTCCATGCTGTTTCAGAGCTTCTTCTAATTCTTCCGGAGAGCGGCGGTTCCAGGTTTGCGGATCTTCGAGCGCTAAAGTGTTTATATCGATGGCACCGGGAATATGTCCAGATAAATACGCATCACGATTGCGGTAATGGGCATGACAAATGATCGTTTTACCTCCGCTGTGCTCAGGTGGTATTCCGCCTTCAACAATGGTTTTAACCCATTCGGGATAAACAAGCTGGCGGTATCTTGCGAGTTTTTCCATCGGCAATTCAGGATTACCTGCCCATTCTTCAATAAAATGATCGTATATGAAAATATGGTTATAGCCGGCTTTTAAAAGCAGGTTGGCCATTATTCTGCTTTGCTCAGGCGTATATCCGTAAATAATCAGTTTATGCTCAGGTAAAATATGTTTAGATCGTACTACTGCTACACAATCTATATAGTTGGTCCAATTCACAGGCACATTTTTTGCATCTTTAATATGTCCGCCCAACGTTTCATTTTTCAATTTCCAACCGTTGTAAGCATCGACAGAACGGACATCGATGATCTTTGTATCTTTGTTTCCAAGTAGTTTTTCCAATTCATTGGTAGATAATTCAACTAATTTTGTCATAAGATCCTCACTTGATTTTTTTCAAATGTACGAATTTTTATACCGTTTAGCCCTGGACCAAAGATGTTCATTTTGGGGAACACTTTAGTTCTTTGAAAAACAGTTAGTAATGACCAGGCTGTTATTCCCGAATGCTCTTATCGGGAATCTATTTTTAAATTCATGTGGCTTCCCGCTTAAATCATGCGGGAATGACAATTTAATGTGCCGTTGCAAATGACTAAAGTGTTATCATTTTTGAATTATGAATATCGAACAACGAATTTTGATTCGAGAAGTAAACACAAAACAGCTTTAAAAATCAGAATTTGTCATTCTTTGTTCGATATTCAATTGTTAAAGACAAACTTTCAGAATTCACAACGAAAAATTTAAACCAATAACTTTTTGAACCGGGAACCTGAATTACGTTAATAACGGATCAGCCATAATTTCAACAATAGATGGTCCATCGTAGCTTAGGGCTTTGATTACTGCCTCTTCCAATTCTTCATTCTTTGTAACCCGAATGCCGAAGCCGTTGCAAAGATTTGCGTATTCTGCAAAATTCGGGTTGCTGAGTTGTGTTTTCCACACCGGAAGCTTTTCATCCCGCTGTTCTTTCGATATTTTACCCAATTCATTATTGTTGAGTAAAATATGAGTGATTTTCATTTTATAAAGCACGGCCGTATTGAATTCGGTCATATATTGTCCGAAACCGCCGTCACCGCTTAACGAAATAATGGGGATATCCGGTTCAGCGTAATACGCTCCCATGGCTGCGGGAAAACTAAAACCGATAGAGCCAAGATAACCGGATAAAATTACCCGCTGTTTTTTACATTCAAAATAACGGCCGAAAGAGTAGGTGTTATTCCCCACGTCCAGGCTGATGATAGCATTATCCGGCAAAAGTTCGGCTAGTTTATTAAAAATGAAGATGGAATTTAAGCCGCTGCGGCCCGCTTTAGCGGCTCGAACCTTTTTCTCTTCCCGCCATACCTGTTTGCGCCGGTCGATCTCTGCAACTGTAATTTCAGATTGTGAATAGTCAGCAAGTTTTTCTGTAAAAAGATTTGCTGTCATACCAACATCGCCCCAAATCGGATTATCCACGGCGTGGAATTTGGCCAGCGCCATTTGTTCAAAATCTACCTGAATGATGGGTTTCGACTTGTCAATGCCCGTATGCTGCGAGAAAGACGCGCCGAAAACGATGAGCAAATCGGCCGAATTCATAAAATAAGCAGATACCGGCGTACCGCTTTTGCCCAACACACCGGCTGCTAACGGATGGCTGTCGGCAATTTGCCCTTTGGCTTTAAAGGTGGTCAAAACCGGTGCACGCAGCTTTTCCGCAAAGGCGATAATTGTTTCCATGTCATTTCTTGCCCCGTAGCCAACGATAATTGCCGGGCGTTTGGCTTTCCGGATTCGATACATCGCTAAATTCACCGAATCTTCAGATGGCATAATACGCAAATCCGCCAGCCGGCCGTCGGGCACGCCCGGTCCGCTTTCCCCCGCATCCAATGTTTGCACATCATCGGGCATAATCAAATGCGCCACATTACGCTGCACAATAGCGTTCTTCATAGCCAGAGATGTTAGCCCGGCATGATTGCTATCCGGCAATACCACTTTGCTAAATGGCGCAACGGTCTGAAATGCTTCCTTCAGATCAATTTCCTGAAATGAACCGGGACCGAAAAACTGGGTTTTTACTTGTCCGGTTATAGCTAAAACAGGTGTGCGGTCAACATGTGCATCCCACAATCCGGTAATTAAATTGGTTGCGCCGGGACCGGCGATAGCAAAACAAACGGCAGGTTTTCCCGAAATTTTTGAATAGCCGGAGCAGGCAAAGGCAGCAGCTCCCTCGTGGCGAACACCGATGTAGTTGATATTTCCTTTTTCTTCCTGCACACGAAACGCCTCTGCCATACCGAGGTTGGAATGCCCCACTATGCCGAAAACATGCTTAATGCCCCAATTCACAAGCGTTTCGGCAATGACATGACTTACCGTCCATGCGGATTTTTTAGCGGGTGCAATCTTCAGGTAAACACCGTCATTGCGTTCTTCTACTTCGTAAGTTGTCAGATCATTATCCTTCCCCAGCGATTTTCCGCTTATCGGATCGAAAGGATGTCCATGCCAGGGACACCGGATAATACCGTTTTCAATTTTACCGTCGATAAGAGGCCCGCCCTGATGCGGACAGATTCCTTCAATTGCGCCATATTTTCCATGAACCCTCGATAGCAGGATCTGTTGCGAAAACAGGTTGAGTTTCTTGGTATCGTTATCTTTCAATTCGCCAACTTCAGCTACTTTTTGCCGCTGCGGTTCTTTTTTCTCACGTTGACGGTTGGCTGCGGCGATGGTGAGGGCTTCATCATCTTTAAATGCAGCATACCAGTGTGCCCCGTCGCAGCGCGGTTTATTAGCGGATTTTCCGCAGCGGCACAGAGTAAAATGATCTTTTGATGCTTCATCACCTAAATCTACATCTTTTATTTCTATGCCTCCCCTCACATAAAAAGGACCGTTTTTAGAGACAACGATTTCAGCTTCATCGAAGAACTCATTTGTTTCTGTTCCTTTTTCTGAGTAGCTCAATGCACCGGACGGGCACATTCGTATTACTCTTTTTATTTCTTCAATATCGGCGCCATCAGGGTCGATCCAAGGCTCTGTACCCATGCGGAATACACCGGGCAGGTTGTCGGTGCAAAAACCGGCATGGGAACAAATTCCCCGATTATCATGAATAGTAATGGATTTGCCTTTGTAGGTTTCTTTTTTGTCGGCAATACGGTCTTCACTTTTTTCATCGGTAAAGCCGATGCTTGCATGTGTGCCGTCACAGAATGGTTTTGTTTTGGAAGCGCCGCAACGGCATAACGGCATTGTAGATTTTGTTTCAATTTTTTCACCGCGTGAGTTAGTAAACTTTTGCAGGTTTCTTACAATAAATGGACCATTTTTTAACGGCGACATTGTTGGGTTTTCTTTTTGCATTTTATTCATCCTTTTACGATTTGGCTTCCTCCGATAAAGAATTTTAACATAGTCCTGATTGTTCCATATAGCGCTTCCGTTTTAATTTATTATTGATTTTCACTACTTGCATTCACTTTCAATTTTGCATTGAAATCCCTGCCTGCAGCGGGCAGGCAAATTAAATTTATTCATTTCCGCCTATATTTCAAAATTCTTAAATCGTTAATCTTTATTCGATATTCAATTAATTCTCTCCGTTCCTCTTGTGTTTGTTTGAAGATAACAATTAAATATGCTCAATATCCGTAAAATCTGCAACAACTGTATTGTCCGTAACTAAATCCGAAACCTGAAGTTGATGTACATCATTTACACCATTGGTCCGGGCAAAAACTTTTAACTCTTCGTTCGTTGCGGTATAAAAATTTTTGAATTGCGTCAAGGCTTTCTCTTCATCAAAAAGTTTGCGAAGCTGCTCATCCTGCGTGGCAATACCAACCGGGCAAGTTCCGGTATGACATACTTTTGCCTGAATACAACCGACAGCAATCATCGAAGCCGTGGCTAAGGCAATTGCATCGGCGCCAAGGGCAATCCCTTTGGCAATGTCGGAGCTATCTCTGAACCCTCCGGTAATACAAAGCGTCACATTGCTTTTCACTTTATCCAGGTATTTTCTTGCCCTGCGAATGACGAAAATGGGCGGGATACCCACATTATCTTTAAAAAATTTAGGCGAGGATCCGGTTGCGCCGCCCCGGCAGTCGATGGTAATAAAATCCGGTTCGGCTTTCAAGGCAAATTCCAAATCTTCTTCAACATGGCCGGCGGCGAATTTTAATCCAACAGGTTTCCCTCCGGTAATTTTTTTGATATGCGCAACCTTGGTTTGCAAATCTTCTAAATTGTTTACGCCGGCAAGCCTGCCGGGAGAAACAGATGCTTCTCCCGGTTTCAAACCTCTGATTTCAGCGATCTCTTTCGTTACTTTGTGCGCCGGCAGATGTCCGCCCAAACCGGGCTTTACACCCTGACCGATTTTTATTTCCACAGCATCGGCCTGCTTCATTACACTGTCTATGTGTGAAAAAGCAGCGGTTCCAAGTTCATAAATGTATTTACCGGCAGCTTTGCGCGCTTCTGGCAGCATGCCGCCTTCACCGGAACACATGGCTGTGCCGACAAGAGTTGTGCCTTTTGCCAATGCTATTTTTGCTTCGCGCGAAAGGGCTCCGTAAGACATGTGCGAAACATAAAACGGCATATCGATTTCAACAGGATGTTCGGCTGTTTTGCCAATTAGTGTTTTCGTGTTTACTTTCACATCTTCGTTCAACGGCATTTTATGTAGTTGGACGCCTTTAAAAACAAGCGTTTCAAAACCGGGAAAGGTTCGTAATGTCCGCATAGCTGAATTTTCACTTTTTCCACTCTGAGCAAGTTTTTGAATGTTTGCTACTTTCTCATCTTCATTCAGTCCGATAGGTGTTACCTGCCCAACATCTGTAAATTTTATATACCAATGCTGCCCGTCGCAGAATGGTTTGTTTTTTGATTTTCCGCAGCGGCACAGAGCATAATGTTCCTCTGATTCAGGTTGGTCTTTGTCGTGTAATTCAATCGAACCGCTTACAAAATACGGTCCGTTTTCAGTAATTTTAATTTCCGGATGTTCCGAAAATTTATTATACAAAACGCCATCGATAGAATAGCTTAAAGCTCCTGAAGGACATTTTTTTATGGTCTCGATAATTTCCCCGACGATTTCGGCATTCGGATTAATCCACGGCTCTACACCCATTTGGAAAACTCCCGGCAGATTGTCTGTGCAAAAACCGGCATGTGAACAAATGCCGCGATCATCGTGAATGGTAATATTTTTACCTTTATAAGTATCTACTCTTCTGGGCTGTCTGTCTGCCAATTTTTCATCTGTCCAGCCAATCTTGCCGTGTGATCCGTCGCAAAAAGGTTTGTTTTTGGATTTGCCGCAGCGGCAAAGAGCAATTGTCTTTTTTTCAACAGGGAAAATATTTCCGTTTGCTTCGCTCAGGCTTGTAAGGTTTTTAACCACCAGAGGACCGTTTTTCGAGGTGCTGATTGAGTTTTTTTTATCCATGCTAATTTCCCATAAAATTTTACAGTTTTCGAGGAATTATCTGTTTTTTTGCTTGTGTAGAATAATTTTTTATACTCTCAAAAAAAACAGCGGCGGAGAACTTGAAAGTAGAATCTAAGTCCAATCAAACAGTCTGAATATCAAAAAATCACCGGCTGTTCTTCAGCCTGAACCGATCGTTATTGTAAAGCCTTCAACCACTTGAGACTACAAGTTTTTTGACTAATCTTTAAAACTGCAATTTCTATGAATTTATTCCAATCTCTGATTCTTGATCGATTTTTCTCTTAATTTTTTTATCTCACCCCAAACCGGCAATACTATTTTCCTCCGCTTACACTCAATGTTGTTGACTTAAGGGAAAAAATACTGTCCCGTAGTGAACCACGAGGCTAAGAATAGAAAGGACGCTAAAACGCCCTGTAGAGGGAGCGTCATTTATGGCGCTTGCTAATCTTAGCCCCGTAATTTATCGCGGGGCGGACGTCGAAAATTTCTTAAATCAACAACATTGTCCGTTTATACTCACCGGTAATTATCCCATCGTCGCCATTTGGCCCGGCCTTTTCTGTCGGATTTTCCCCAGACCTGGAAAAACTGGCTTTCCGGCGTATCGAATAACACCCGGTTTTGATAGACAAATTTCACTAAGTTAGTTGCCGAGTAGAACGGTTCACCATTTTTCACGGACAGGAAGAAAATATCCGCATCGGTTTCAACGGCGCCGTATTTTATTTTTCCCGATTCATAATTATAGCGCGGCCGGATATCTTCCTTCAGTAAATCCACATCCAAATCCAGTTTTACGCCGTACAGATCATTAGTATGTTCATCGCTCACGGCAACCGCCACGCCTTTCCGGTCGTTGCGCATCAAACTGAAACGCTTCACCAATGCGGTCGGGTCTGCTCCTCGTTTGATCGGGCATAAAATAGTAACAAACGATTCTACTTTCCCGGCGTCATAATATTGGGAGGTGCCCTGAAAAACAGCGATCTCATCCTGTTTGTCCCGCCATTCTTTTTCCGTGCCGGTAAATTTTTGCTGCGGAAAAATGATCAGCAAATCCATGCTTCCTCCCAGTGGAAAACTGCCCGACATCTGATCCATTCTGGTCACGAACCAGTTTTTACCGCGGGTGACAATTTTTCGTGTGTGGTACAGGTTCGCCGACGTGTAATAATCGGATTTGAAAAATTTCAGAGCATCCGCTACAATGAAATAATCATCCTTTTTGTGGCGGATAATCACCCGTTCCCAGCGATAATTTCGCTTGCTGTCTTCCAGCCGTGTGCGGGAAAATTCCATCTCCCGGAAGGATTGAAAATCGATTTTGCTTGTCCGCACCTGATCATTGTAGGCGCCGGAGTTCCGTAATATGGCAAAGTAATGTTGACCGGCGGATTTTTTCACATTACGAACTACCACGCGATTGTGGAAAATATCGGCGCGAAAAGCGCCGTATTCTCCGCTGGGCGCAATCTCCCGGTAATTGCCGTCGCTCAGTAAAATGCTGCCGTTTTTCATCAGCAGGCAGATACTGTTTTCATCGGAATGACCGTGGTGCATTTTCTCTTCTTCCACCGCTAAAATTCGTTTCAGATAATCTTTCTGCAAAATACTGTAGTAACCCTCGTCTTTGTAATTGAGCAGTAAATATGCGGCGTTTTTGCCCCAGCCGGAGCGAAATACAATCTTTTTGCTGATCACCTCTTCAAGGGCATCGCCGGAGGCGTAATGGGGCTGCACCGCTTTGATAGCCGCATCCATATACCGGTTGCGCGCCGCTAAAAGATTGGCGAAGCCGATGTTGGGCTGCGCGTACAACGATTTCCCGTCTATTTTATAGGGTGAATTCTGCGCCAAACCGCTTAAATTGGCGAACAGCTCGTTGGCTGCCCATTTCATTTCTCCGGAACGGTATTCTTTTGCACCCCGTTCCAGCATCAGGTAATATTCGTACAGATTCACTTTCCAGGCGCCGTCGCCGAATTCCGGAATAGTCCGGTCCGGCGTAATGAGACTGACGAAATAATCAAAATAAAACTTCAACATGGGCGACTGAAACAGACGTGTTTTACCGGAGCGATCCAGATAATCCACATAAGCATGCAGCCAGACGGGATGATAAATCTGCGCATCTTCGATCTCCCATTTTTCCATACTATCGCTGGCCAGAATTTCCGCCATTTTTCGCCACTTTGCCGCATCCTTGTGTTGTGGAAAAGCGACGGCAGCAGCGATGAGGCTTTCCGCCCGCAGCATGGCCCGGTTCATGGCGCCCCATTCGGGGAAAGCAAAAATAATATTCACACTGGCGGCTGCCGATTCGGCGATTTTTTGTATATCCGCTTGCGAGTAAACGCCGGATTTTTTCGTCCGTTGATAGCAGTCCACAAATTCGGGCAGCGTGCGAAACCAGTTGACAACCGGCACGCCCTCCTTGTATTCAACCCGGTGTTTGAAGCGGGCCGGGAAATATTTCCGGTAACTTTCCAGCGAAACGAGGAGTTTTTTTGTAATTTCAGCAAATTTTCTTTCGCCGGTTTTCTCGTACAAATAAGCAGATATGGCAGCAATACCGACCAGGAAATCGGGCGGACGATAGGCAAGCAGCTCCATCATGTTTTCATTTCCCCGGGAACCGGTGTACTGTTTCTGCCATTTCTGCACCATTTCGCCTTTTTTCTGCAGGGCATAATCAAGCGTGGTTTTTAAATAGGTTAATTCATCCGTTTTTTCCGTCCCGGCGGCAGTCCCGGTCAACATTAAAACAGCGCAAAAAAACGACAGCAAAATTTTCATAAGAAACTCCGGCAGGTAAGAATTTGTATTGTAAACGAAATATTCCTAATTGGCAATTTATACCACTTTAGTTCTTTGAAAAATACTCCCGGGAAAGCTGTTGAGTATATTTTATCTTCTCATACAGAACTTCTGAAATTTCCAAAATGTTATAAAAAGTACAGTCAGGCTGAAGCCGCCAAAGATTAGCTCACAATTTTAATCCACGATCTAAAGATTGTGGCTAATGAAATAATTTTCTTTCCTTTTCATTGCCACGAGCTTTTGCTCGTGGGAGATTTGCAATCACTCTACTCCGTGCTTTAGCCAAAAAAACAGGTCAATCTGTCATCTCTTTGTGACCGGGACGTTCAACTCCTGCCCAAGCAGGCTTCTGCACAAGTAAAGACAGGACGACCCAGGGGAAAAAGAAAAAAATTGAATTGTTTACCCGGAGGAACCGATGTCTGATTGCAGACTAACGTTGTTTCAACCGGCGCAATTTTTCCTGTGCTTTCTTGTCTTGCGGTGCGCGTTTCAATCCTTCTTCGAAAGCCCGAATCGCTTCTTTAATCCGGCCGTTTTTTTCGTACATCATGCCCATATTAAAGTAAGAGTTTGCCTCATCGGGAGCCAGTTCGATGGATTTCTGCACATGCTGTAACGCTTTAGGAAAATTGTTCAGCATGTAATAGACCTGAGAAAGGCTGGAATGGGCAAAAACATTATCCGGCTGTAATTCCGTCACTTTTTCGAAGGATGCCGCCGATTCGGCCCAATTCTGTTTTTGTCCCAGGGCAAATCCCCGGTTGTACCAGGCGGAAATGAAGCTGTCGTTGACGGCAAGCGCCGCATCGTAGTAAGTTAACGCGCTGTCCCATTCGGCGCGCTGGGTGCATTCCATTCCCAACAAAACGGATGCTTTGGCAAATTTCGGTTCCTCCGCCACGGCCTGCCTGATATATTTCAGCGAGGCAGTCAGATCGTACTGGTGCACCCAATCGACAAAAAAGAGCAGATTGAATTTGTTGTCCGGTGTCATATCCAGCGCTTTTCTCATAAGCTGAAAAGCCTTTTTTGTAGCGGTTGTGTCGGCAATCGATCCGCCGGCTGCAATCCGGTATTGAAACAGGCCTTTTAACATGTCGAACATGGCCTTCTCGTGTAAAAAGATGGCTTCCCGCTGCGCCTTTTCTTCTTCTTTGTTGAAATTTGTGCAGTACGGTAAAACGCTTTCTTTCCGTCGTAAAATATCTGCATAAATTTCAGGTGACATTTCCGGCGCAGTCACCCGGCTGAATTCCACTACCGGATGGATATCCGTATTGCCGACGGTGGAACGAGTGAGTTCGGCCAATTGTTTTTCACCCAACAGGAAAGTGGACAAAATCGTGTACGGATTGTTGAAACGGATCAGTTGCAAGTTTTTTTGTATCGCCTGAACCGCTAATCTCCGCTGCAAACGGGATACATCAATTTTCAATTCGGTTTTGCTGCCCAGCAAAAGCAGGTGTTCGGGATTGTTGTACCACAATGAGCTGTGGGGAAACTCGGCGACAAAACTTTTAATCAGCGACAATACTTCCTTTTCAGTCATGCCGGAAATGGGCAGCCAGGCAACCAGATAACCATCCGGCCTGAGATTGTTTCTGCACAAGCGGTAAAACTGATTGGTGTAGAGCGCAGGACTGAATTTGGGGTCCACCGCATTGACGGAGATGATATCGTACCTCTTTTCTGTCGCCAGGATATAATTACGCCCGTCGTTTTCAATGAAACGGAATCTTGGCTCCGTAAAGACGCCGCGGTTTTCTTCTTCAAAATATTTTGCCGATTCCTTTTCGCTGCCCAGTAATTCCACACAATCGACCTTTTTGATATCGTATTGCAGAAAAGACTGGCACGTGTTACCAAAACCAAAACCGATGACCAAAGCGCTTTGCGGATTGGGATGCAGCAACATGGGCAAGTGCGCCAGCATTTTATGGATGATAATATCGGCATACGTTGTATGGGCGGTATTGTGACCGTTAATATTTAAAAAGCGGACATTTTCTCCCCAGATATTCAGGTCTTCCTGTTTCTCCAGAACCGACAAAGTAGCTGCCGAAGCGTCTTTCCGGAACAAAATCCGGGTGTCCTGAAATGACAGCACGTGGGTAAAAAGCGATTTTGTAGTAAAGAACGACAAATTGATGACTACAAATAAAACAACCGAAGCCGCCATAACCGGAAAATAGCTCCTTTTATTGCGGCCAAAATTTTGCTCCCGTGTGAAAACAAAGAGACCGATGAACAGATTAACAATTGTCAGCATCAAGATACTCTCCTGGATTCCCAACAGGGGCAGCATCACAAAGCCGGAAAAAAAAGACCCCAAAATAGCGCCGATTGTGTTGGCCATATACACACTGCCCACTCCCCGTCCCAAACGCGGCAGGCTGTGCACGCAAATCCGGTTGACAATGGGAAACACGGCGCCCATAAAAAACGCGGGCACAATCAGAATGATAAAAGCGGTGACAAAAAGGAAAAAAGTAACCTGCCACCATTGCGTTGTATTTAAATAGGCCAGAATCCAATGATGAATGGAATACATATTGCGCAGCAGCGGAATGGAAAGGATGGCCGCCAGGGAGATCATCACTTCGAACAGGCCGAACCAGAGAATCGGATTTTTTATTTTATCAACCCATTTTGAAATAACTAGGCTGCCCAACGTAATGCCGGTAAGAAATGTGACCAGGATGATAGTAAAAGAATAGGTAGTGGAACTGACGAAAAAAATGAGCGCCCGCGTCCAGATCACTTCATAAGCCAATGAGGTGAAACCGGCAGCAGCAAACAGCCACAGCACTATCTTTGCGGTTTTTTGTGAATAGAAACCAATTTTCGCCCCATCTTTTGCCGGTTGCACGGCAATTACTTTTTTGCTTTTTTCCCGTTTTTCATCCGCAATTGCCTGCGTCCCTTTTTCCCGGGAACCAAAATAGACAGCGATGGCAGCAATGGAAAAATTGAGTAGAATCGCCAGCCACAAAGACCAGGTTTCTCCGAAAAGTCGAATGAGATGATAGCCGGTAAAATAAGCCCCCACAACGCCGCCGAACGTGTTCAACGCGTAAAGCAAGCCTATTTTCCGGCCTAATTTTTCTGTATCATCGATCAAGAATTTGCTTACTACCGGCAGTGTTCCGCCCATTAATGTGGTGGGGATAATTAAAATGAGACCGGAAAGCAAAAACCGGATCACATTGAACAAAATACCATTTTGTCCCACATTGCGGAAAGTCCAGATATAAACGGAATCTGAAACCGGTAAAAAGAGAAACAAAATAATTACGGCAAAACCGCCGATGCCCAACTCCAGATAGCCGTACAGTTTAAGCGGCGATTTCACTTTGTCCGCATATTTTCCGATCAAATAACTGCCCAACGCCAGACCGCCCATGAAAGCGGTCAGGATAGAACTGGTGGCAAATGTAGTGTTACCAAAAATCAACGCCAGTTTGCGCAGCCAGATCAGCTCATACATCAAACTGCAGGCGCCGGAGATAAAAAACAGCAGGTAAATCAGATAATTAAGGTTCATCATAATTAATCACGGGGGGACCTTTTCCTTTTAACCGCAGTTCATCATCACAAAATTGAGAGGTGATCGCTTTTTATCATCCGGTACATATAGATACTCCACGCGAAAGTTGTTACAAATTTTGGGGCGGGAAATTTGCTTAAAAAGAGGAAAGAAAGTTCCTTCAATGGCAACTTGCGTTTATCAGAAATAGTGAAGAGCACATTTTGCCAGACAAGAACAGTCATAAATTCAAACAGACTGTTGGGATTTTTTCTTCAGTGACCGGATCCGATCACGATATTCCGCTGCTTTTTCGAATTCTTCTTTGGCAACGGCATCCTGCAGCGCATGTTCCAGAAAAGTAAGATTTTCTTCCGAATCTATTCTGCCTGCCTTCCGCGGCCGCTGACCGATATGTTTAGCCGTTCCTTGAATACTGATAAGGACATCTTTTACTTTATTTTTGAAGGTCAGATAACAGTTGTCACAGCCAAACAGTCCGGTGCGCTTAAAATCGGACCATGAGCTGCCGCAAACCGGGCAGCGGCCGGATTCCGCATGACGAACCGGTAATTGATTTTCCTTCTCTTTGAACTTGAGAATTTCCATCATCAGGCCGGTAAAAATTTGCGGCAGATTGGAAACAGCCTGTTCGAATCCCATCTCCTGCGCACAGGATTCACACAGATGCAGTTCCTTTTGCTCATTGTTCACAATCTGGGTAATGCCGACGGTTGCGGTCTTTTTATAACAACGTTGACACAACATTACGAGCTCCTGGAATCATTCTTAATTCTCCCGTCGTACAGTTCAACAATTCTATCGCCTCGTCCGGTCAGTTCCCGGTTATGGGTGGCCACAACGATGGTATGGCCGTTTTCATGCGCTAACCGGTAAAGCAATTCATGCAGCGCTTCACTGGATTTCATGTCGAGATTGCCGGACGGCTCATCTGCCAGAATAATTTGCGGATCATTCATCAGCGCGCGCGCCACGGCCACACGCTGCTGTTCGCCGCCGGATAATTCGCTGGGTTTATGGTCCAGACGATCGGCCAGATTCATCTCTCTTAACAGTGATTCCGCTTTGGCGAAACATTCTTTGCGGGATCGTCCTGCAATCATTCCCGGCATAGCCACATTTTCCAGCGCGGAAAATTCCGGCAGCAGATGATGAAACTGAAATACAAAACCGGCCGTTTTATTGCGAAACTGCGCCAGTTGATCATCATCAAAATCAAACACCGCAGTGTGATCGAGCAAAACCTTGCCGGAAGTCGGACGATCCAGCGCGCCTAAAATATGCAGCAGCGTGCTCTTGCCCACACCGGAGGGGCCCACAATCACCGTCATTTCTCCTTTATAAACGGAAAGATCGATCCCTTTCAGCACCGGCAGCTCCTGCCTGGCCATAAGATAACTTTTGGTAATCCCACTTGCCTGTAAAAGAATATTTTGTTCACTCATTATTCATACCTTATTGCCGTTACCGGATCCAGTTTGGCCGCTTTCACTGCAGGATAGAGCGTTGCCAAAAAGCTCAGTCCGATGGCCGCCAGCGCAACAAAAAGAAAGTCCTGCCATTCCATCAAAACCGGCAGAAAATCGATAAAATAGACATCCGACGGCAGTGAGAAAAATTTATATTCCAATTGCGCCCAGCATACCGAATACCCCAGCAAACTGCCCACCAGTGTTCCGCCAATACCAATCGCCAGCCCTTCGAACATAAAAACTTTCCGGATGCTGCGTGTTGTAGCGCCCATGGATTTTAAAATGCCGATCTCCCTGGTTTTTTCCATCACCACCATAATCAAACTGCTGATGATGTTGAAAGCCGCTACCATGATGATCAGACTTAAAATGACAAACATGGCCATCTTTTCCAGTTTCATCCAGGAAAACAGATTTTTATGCAGGTCAAACCAGGTGATGACATAGTAGGGATAACCGAGCTTAGCATTTAATTTTTCTGCAACCTGATCCGCCCGGTACATATCATCCAGTTTAATTTCCAGTCCGGTCACTTCGCCGGGCATTTTAAGAAGCTGCTGCGCCGCTTCAATGGAAATGAAAGCAAACGTGTTGTCGAATTCATACATGCCGGTTTCAAACAGACCGGCAAGACGAAACTGTTTGATCCGCGGCGTGGAAAACGGGAAATTCATTCCTTTGGGGCTCATCACAATTACTTTTTCATCCAGATCGAAAGCATTTAGTCGATCCGCCAGGGAACGCCCCAGCACAATGCCGGGCAGCGGGCGTTTACCGTCCACTGATTTTTCGGAAAAATCCAACTTCCCGTAGGTCATGTTTTTGGCAATATCGGTCACTTGTGTAATCCGTTTCGCATCCGTGCCTTTCAGGATCATCCCTTCCACATTGGGGCCGACTTTTATCATGGCTTTATCGATGATGAACGGAGAAACGCCGACCACATGATCCTCTTTTTCCGTTGTTTCAATCAGCTTTTCGTAGTCTTTCACTCCCTCGCTGTGATAGGCCTGCAAGCGGAGATGGGCATCAAAACCGACAAAGCGGGAGCGTACTTCGCTTTCGAAACCGTTCATGATGGACAGCACAATCACCAGAGCCGCCACGCCGATGGTAACCCCGACGATGGAGATGTAGGTGATTAAAGAGATAAATCCGGTTTTGCGCTTGGATTTGAAATATCTTTTGGCGATGAAAAATTCATAGGACATAACGGCGTATCTCTTTCCGATAATCAGACATCTTCATCCATTTTTAAGTTTGGCCCCAAAGATTCCGGCCGCATTTGCGGGAAAAGGATCACATCCCGGATGGATGGCGAGCCGGTCAAAATCATCACCAGCCGGTCGATGCCGATACCCAGTCCGGCGGTTGGCGGCATGCCGTATTCCAACGCGCGCACGTAGTCTTCATCCATCACCTGGGCTTCATCATCGCCCTGCTTTTTCATCTCCATCTGCGCTTCGAACCGTTTACGCTGATCGATGGGATCATTCAACTCGGAAAAAGCGTTGCCGATTTCCCGGCCGAAAATGTACGGTTCGAACCGTTCTACCAGATTGGGATCGTCCCGGTGTTTTTTGGCCAGCGGGGAAATTTCAATGGGAAAATCGATGATAAATGTGGGTTCGATCAGATGAGGTTCGACAAATTCTTCAAATATCCCCTCGATGATTTTCCCTTTGTTAGGCAATGCGTTCACATCGATATCCAGGTTTTTACCAATCTCTCTAATCTCATTTTCGCTCTTTCCGTAAAGATTATAATCCGTTTTTTCCTCGATGGCTTCGTACATGCGCAGCCGGCGCCAGGGCGGTTTCAAATCGATGGTCCGGTTCTGAAAAGTAACTTTCGTTGTGCCGTTGATTTCCCCGGCAATTTTGGCAATCATGTTTTCCACCAGTTCCATCATGTAAATATAATCCTGGTAAGCTACATAAAGTTCCATCTGTGTAAATTCGGGATTGTGAAACCGGTCCATCCCCTCATTACGAAAATCTTTGCCAAATTCAAATACACCGTCGTAACCGCCGACAATGAGCCGTTTCAGATACAGTTCGTTGGAAATACGCAGATACAGATCGATATCCAGGCTGTTGTGATGGGTTACAAACGGCCGGGCAAAAGCGCCGCCGTAAATGGGCTGCAGAATGGGCGTCTCCACTTCTAAGAAACCCAGTTCATCCATGAATCTTCTCATTGAACCGATAATCTTCGACCGTTTCACAAAAACCTTCCGGACTTCCGGGTTGACCACCAAATCCACGTAGCGCTGGCGGTAGCGCATTTCAACATCGGAAAATTTATCGTAAACAAGATGCTGGCCGGCTTCCACCTTTTCTTTGACAATGGGCAAAGAACGCAGTGACTTTGACAGCAGGGTCAATTGTGTAACCAGAATGGATGTTTCACCGGTGCGGGTGCGGAACACCTGGCCGGTCACACCGACAAAATCGCCAATATCCAACAGCCGGAACATACTGTAATTGTCCTGGCCGATTTTATCCTCACGCACATAAATTTGGATTTTGCCGTGCATGTCCACAATATGGGCAAAGCTGGCACGCCCCATTTTCCTCAAACTCATAATCCGCCCGGCCACGGAGACCTGTTCTCCCCCCAACTCATCGTATTGCTTCACAACATCTTTTGCCGTGTGCGTCCGGGTAAATTTATACGGATAAGGATTCACCGCCATGTTTTTCAATTCTTCTATTTTCTGATAGCGAATCATTTTCAATTCATTGTAATCTTCAGGTAATTGCACTTTCCGTCTCCTTCATACTAAACATTCAAACACTGGCCAATTTTTACCGATAAACCCGCGGCACCCGGGGAGAAACCCAACAACAAACCTCGTACGGAATAGTGTTCAATTTCTCACACAGGAACGGCACCCCAACCTCTTCCCCATATCCGGGACCAAACAGCACCACTTCATCCCCCGCAACAACCGGGGACTTCAGGCCCACATCAGCAAGAACTTGATCCATACAGACTCTCCCGGCAACCGGATAATTTACTCCGCGAATCGAGACAAAACCTTTATTTGTCAGCAGGCGGTTGTAGCCATCCGCATAACCAACGGGAATGGTTGCTATTTTTGTATCCCGCTTAGCAATGTATTTTCGACCATAACTCACACTTACTCCGGCCTTAACTTCCTTCACAAACAATACGTTAGATCTTAACGTCATTGCCGGTTTCAGCGGTGTACTCTCCGATGTCTCCGTGGACGGGTAGTAGCCGTACATCATAATTCCGGGTCGAACCATGTCGAAATAAGCGTCCGGCATATCCAGAATAGCCCCGCTGTTGGCCGCATGTTTCAGCGGGATGTTGATACTATGCCGCTCCAGTTGCCTAATCAATTCCCTGAAGCGTTGTAGCTGCAGATTCGCCTGCGTTTTATCCCGCTCATCCGAGGTGGCGAAATGGGTATATAGTCCAACTAAATCGATCTCCCGCGAGTTCCATACACGGCCAATAAAATCAAACGCCTGTTCCGGTTGTAAGCCTACACGCCCCATGCCTGTGTCCACTTTAATATGAACATGGGGCTTTTGTTTCTTTTCACCGGCGGCTTCCCGCAACGCCCTCAAATGATTTTCAGAGTAAAGCGTGAACTGCAAATCATAGCGAAGAAAATCAGGAATCTGTTCCGGGAAAAAGCCGCCGAACACAAGAATCGGGGCGGAGATTCCGGCATGCCGCAGTTCAATCCCTTCTTCAAGCAAGGCTACAGCTAAAAAATCAGCGCCTTCCTGCAACGCGCACCGGGCAACCGGAACAGCGCCGTGGCCGTAAGCGTTGGCTTTCACCACCGCCATTACTTTGGCGGGATGCACGCGTTTTTTTACCTGTTGCAAATTAAATGTGATGGCATCAAGATCAATGGAGGCGACAGTCGGTCTCACAAACGGGGTACCCGGTTAATTTTTTTCACTGATTGCAATTTTCCAAAGGGAAAAGTATGGCGAACCTTTTTAACAAATAAAGGTGATATTAAAAAACAAATTTTCCACAAGATATTCAAGCAGTTTTCTGCAGATGGTTTGGGCAGATCAACCGGTAAATATCATCACTTCTCTTTATGCACCAAAAAGGCCTTCACAAAATCGTCCAGGTCGCCGTCCATCACACCCTGGATATTGCCCTTCTCCATACCGGTACGGTGATCTTTCACCATGCTGTACGGATGAAAAACGTAGGAACGAATCTGACTCCCCCAGGCGATCTCTTTTTTGGATTTCTCAATTTCAGAGAGTTTTACCTCTTCTTCTTCCTTTTGTTTCTGATAGAGCCGTAACCGCAATATTTTCATGGCGCTCGCCTTGTTCATGTGTTGGGAACGTTCACTCTGGCATTGAACGACAATATTTGTGGGAAGATGCGTAATCCGAACAGCGGAACTGGTTTTGTTAACATGCTGACCCCCGGCTCCGCTGGCGCGGTAAGTATCTATCCGCAGATCGTTGGGATCGATCTCAATTTCAATATCATCATCGATTTCCGGATAAATAAACACGGAAGCAAAAGAGGTGTGGCGGCGATGGTTTGCATCGAAAGGCGACAACCTGATCAGCCGGTGCACGCCCGATTCCGCTTTCAGGTATCCGTAAGCGTATCGGCCTTCCACTTCCAAAACGGCGCTTTTAATACCCGCTTCATCGCCCATCTGCCGGTCGATGATCTTAAACTGAAAATGGCGCCGCTCCAACCAACGGGTGTACATACGCAACAGCATTTCCGCCCAATCCTGTGCCTCGGTCCCGCCGGCGCCGGCATGGATGGTTAACAGGGCATTCCGGGCGTCATCTTTTCCGTCCAGCATGCTCTCCAATTCAAGGGCTTCCACTTTTTGGCGAAAAATCGAAATGGCTTGTTCCAGATCATCGTCCAGCTCACCGTCTTCAGCTTCACCACTCAATTCAATGAGCACAGCAACTTCCGTTTCCTGCTCTTTCACTTCATTGAATTTTTTCAACTTTTCTTTTAACTGACTGAGCTGCTGCAACACATCCTGGGCTTGTTTATTGTCATCCCAAAAACCTTGTCCGGTTGTCTTTTTTTCTAATTTTTCTACGTCTTCTTCGATGTGGTCGATCTCAAAGGTACCCCCTTAGGTGTTGCAATCGACCCTTTAATCCTTCATACTGTATCAAGTACTCGTCGTTCATTTCTTAAATTCCTTACTAAAAATATTCTTTGTAAAAAAAGAGGAAGGGAAATATGCCATCTTTCAATCTGATTTGGTAAAAGAAAGACGCGATACTAATTGAATCTTTCCGAAATAATGCTCTAAAATAGAGATATGATCCATTTTTTTCAGCGCCAGCGCAACGGCTCCCGCCTGACACAAGCCCACACCGTGTCCCGTTCCGGCGCCAATAAAGGTAAACTGGGCTGGTGTACCGTCCACACCGGGCGTCGATTTGATAACAAAACAACTGCTCGGTAACAGATTCCCGGCCAGACAACTGCGGATTTCATAATCACCAACCAGGTGAACATTCCGGTGACTACCCAGCACCTCCACTTCAATCAGCCTGCCGGAACCGCCGCGCAGTAAGGGAACAATGTCAAAGATGGTGCCAATATCTTCATCCGTTTTTTTTCTGATAATCTCTTCCAGATCCTGACGGCTGTATTCCATAAGCCAACGAAATTGATCGGTAAATTTTGAAAAATCCCCTTTCAGATCTACGTCATCCAGGTTACATAATGTGGGCGGGTGGGATTTGATCCATTCTTCCGCGTCTGTTTCATTAATCAGGTTAAACGGAAAATCATAGGATTTTTCATCGATCACATCGTAACGGCCGGTGATACTATTGCGGGTATCCCGGTTCATCATGATGTCAATATGTTCGGTATGGCCGCCACAAATCCGGGTATGCCGGGCATCACAAATCCGGTCACTTTTCAATAAATATTTACCGGCCATTTCCTTCAAAACTTTTTTAAGATCAGCCGGAACCGTATCCTGCCAGGCAAATTGGAAAAATGGCTCAGCGCAGCGGAAATCAAACGGCTCGTTGATATGGCTCATGCGCAGGTTGGCAAGGACAGAACTGCGATAGGCAATTGCCATGGCTTTGAGAAATTCCACAGGATATTCCGGTTTATAAAGCGCAATCATCAGACCGGTTATAAATTCTTCGATGTCCATCTCTCCAACCAAAAACAACTTTCCGTTGTCTGCCACATGGAATTCCACGCTATATTGAAAAGTATACGGCATCCTTTTCCCTGCATTGCGCAGGTTATAAACTGTGATCCTACCGCTGCTGCTTTTGGGAGCGAGGCGAAGAAATCCGGTTCCTTTGTGCATAACCGTATTTTTCGTATCGATTGTTTCCAAAATCCCGCGCGTGTGACGGTAAGGAATTTTGATTATCTGGGTATGAAAAACACCCAAAAGTTGGCTTTGGATATTGCGCGCTTTCAGTTTATCCTGCATCGGGCCGACAAATACCCGGTAGCGGAGAACTTCTATTAATTCTGTTTCTCTGCCAATTTGAATCCGGTAACCGAATGCTTTATACCATGACTGGAAACCACGCCGGCGTAAATCTGCATTTATTTCCTTTGCTTTTTCGATATGGAACTCTTCGATGACAAAAAGGAGATACCGGTAAGTGGGGGGCGTGAAAGCATCCACGCGGGCACGCCAAACGCCGTCCGTCTCAAAATCATCATTCAGAACCTGCTCCTGCTCATCCGTGAGAACAAAGCGTCCATCCGTTTCAAACTCCAAATATTCCTGTTGCTCAACCATTTTTACGCGAACCCGCGGTCTCTGGCGAAAGGTAATAAGATTCTCCTCGGAAATCTCCGTGAAAAATTTCAGATCGCTTTCATGCATAAAAGTCCCTCATATTTCTTTGTGCTCAATAAAATCATCCTAAAAACAGGATAATTTCTTCGACATGGCTATTTACTTCTTTCGGATCATTTACGTAACTTTTTTACGCTTGAAAAAAAGTGGCCGCCTAAAGCAATATTCCAAACAGACATAAAAATATATCACTTTTTTTTAAAAATGTCAAGCGCATTACAAGTACCAATTATTTATATCTCTAACAGTTTTAATTATTTAGCGGGTAACTACTCAGATGTGCACCATGAATTAGCTGTAATCACGCTTCTATTCCCTGCCTGCAGCAGGCGGGTAGGCCCGCAAAGGCGGGCAAGCCCGCAATATGGCTATTTAAACCTGCCTGAGCTCTGCGACAAGTTTGTCCTGAGCTTGTCGAAGAGTTACTCATTCGAAGGCTTCCTGCACATCAAACAATAAGCATACCGGAGTAGTTACTTTAGTGAAATGAAGTAACACGCCGGCATTACCCAACAGATCAAACAAAAACAACATCTCATTTCTAACTCAGCAAAACAGCACGTACCGGCGCTCCGTCCGGCACCTCCAGTTTGAGAGGCAAACAGATTAACTGATAATCTTCCGGCACAACGGCGGAAAGATTGGCATTCTCCAGAATAACAATATTCTTCTGCAATAAAGTTTGATGTACTATATAATTTTCACTGTCCAAAGGTTCAATTGAGAAGTAATCGATGCCAATTAGTTTTAAACCCGATCCGGCCAATTCCGTCGCTGCCGGTGGTGTTAACGCAATAAAATCTTCATGGAACGGTTCGGAAGGATTTTCCCACCAGCGCGAATTTGAGGTTTTAAACAGAACTCCCGCCACATTTTTCAGCGGTAGCGACCGGACAAATTCCCTTGTAATATGCTCCTTTTCATCATATTGAACCACTTTTACCGGAAGGATGAGTTGCGACAGAGGAATCTCGCTTAATTTTCGACCGGACTCCAAAAAATGGAAAGGTGCATCGATGTGAGTGCCGCTGTGCGAACCTAAAGTAAATTTGGAAATATGGAATTCATCTCCTTGTTGCCGTGAAGATAGCGTTTCCACCCGAATCGGAACATCCTCCGGCCAGACAGTTGTGTCTGCATTCATTGGCGCGGAAATATCAACTATTTTCATTTTTTTATCCATTTTAATGTAAATCCGGTTGGTTATTCAGCGAATCGTCCTACAATCACTATATTCAGGTTTTACTTGCCTATTTTAAAACTTCCCCCGCAGTGTTTCCACCCAATGCACCGCCTGCACACCGGTGCCGTCTTTTATCTGATGACGGCAACTGAATCCGCAGGCAACCACCGCGGTTCCTTCCTCCCTGTTTCTGATGGCGGGGAAAAGCCGGTCTTCCCCGATTATTAACGAAAGCTCAAAATGTTCCTTTTCGTAGCCAAACGAACCGGCCATCCCGCAGCAGCCGGAATCGATCTCCGAAACTGAAATGCCCGGCACAAGCTCCAGAATTTCTTTCATCCGGATGGTGCCAAACAGCGATTTTTGATGGCAATGTCCATGAATTATAATTTTTTCAAATGGTGAAATGAATTGGGTTTGCAGATTTCCATTTTTAATTTCTTCCGCCAGAAACACATCGATCATCTTCACGTTGGCTTTGATACGATCGCCCAATTTTTCATCATCGATCAGATCGGGAAGGTCATCCGTCAATGCGGATGCACAGCCCGGTTCACACACCACAATTTGCAGGCCATGTTGAATATACCGGTCCAGATTGCGCAGCGTTTTTTCGCCTTTCCCTTTTGCCTCCCGCAAAAAGCCGTGGGATATTTTCGGCCGCTGGCAGCATCCGGCGCCGGCCAAAATTACTTCGTAGCCGCATGATTCCAGCAACTCCACAGCGGAGAAACCAATATGGGGTTCATGAAAATTCATGTACGTGTCATCAAAAAGAACAATCTTTTTAGCTGATTCCGGCCGTGTTCTTTTGCGTTCTTCGAACCATTTAAGAAACGATTTTTTCGCATACCGGGGCAGCCGCCGCCGTTTATCGATACCGGCAATCCACTCCATCAATCGACGGAAAAGGAAATTCCCTTGTACAAAATTTACCACTACTGCTGCTTTCCATCCGGCAATTACAGCCGCCATAGCGGTTGATTTGGCTGCCAATTTATCACGCAATGCAACACCGTGCTCATCGTGATATTTTTGCAAAACCTCGCTTTTTAACCTGGCCAGATCCACGTTGCTGGGACATTCCGCTTTGCACGATTTACAGGAGAGACAAAGATCCAATACGCCGTATAATTTTTCACTACTTAATCCATCCGTATCCAACTGGCCGGTCATAGCCAGGCGCAGCGCATTGGCACGGCCGCGGGTGGAATCTACCTCATCCCGCGTCGCCCGGTAACTGGGACACATGGTGCCATCCAACTCCTGGCGACAAACCCCCACACCGTTGCACAACTCCACCGCGTGGGCAAAATCGCCTTCTTCCCGGTAATGATACAGGGTATCCACAACCGGCGTCTGATAATTCGGCCCGAAACGCAAATCCTGATCCATGGGATTGGCATCCACAATAACGCCGGGGTTCATGAGTCCTGCCGGATCGAATAGTTGTTTCACATCACGTAAAGCCTGGTAAATCTGCCCGCCAAAATAGCGTTTTAAAAAAGGACTGCGGTTGCGGCCGTCGCCGTGTTCGCTGCTTACCGAACCGTGGTATTTCAGCACCAGATTGAAAGAGAATTCGGCGATCTCTTGCATGGTATTAATATCCTGTCCGGATTTCATAGATAAAGCAGGCCGAATATGAATCGTACCCACACTGGCATGGGCGTACATAACAACCGGCACATTCTTCTCTCTACAAAACGAAAGAATCTTATCGATGTAATCCGGCAGATGTTCCACCGGAATACTGGCGTCTTCGATGAAGCCCAGCGGCTTTCGGTCACCTTTTATACCTAACATAAGCCCAAGGCCGTTTTTACGTACCGCCCAAACTTTTGCCTGTTCCTCCGCAGCCACAATGACCGGCCAGGCATACCCTTTTTTCCGGTTTTGCAGATTTTCGGCCAGAGTTTCGGCTTTTTCCTCTGCTTCTTTTTGTGTGTCGCCAAAAAACTCGACTACCAAAATAGCTTGCGGCTCGCCCCGGACAAAATTGCACAGGGGTGCAATACTGAGATTCTTTCCGGCTCGAGCCACTATTTCATGATCCAGGATTTCAACAGCCGACGGCCGGTGAGTTAAAATGGCTTCAACAGCACGGATGCCGGCCAACAGATCATTAAAATGGACGGCACAAAGTGCTTTGTGTTTGGGTAAAGGCACCAGATTCAATTTGGCATCCAGTACCGTTGCCAGCGTTCCTTCGCTGCCGACGATCAGTTTGGCGAGATTCCAGCGCACCGTATCTGCAAAAGCATCCAGATTGTAGCCCTGCACCCGGCGCATCTGTTTGGGAAACTGCTTCTTAATCTCGTCACAATTTGCGGCGATAATTTTTTTGAACCGGCGAACAATCTCTCTTTCCCGCGTGCTCCAGCCTGCCGGATCATCGAGAATAAAGAATTCACGAAACCACATTTCTGTACCATCAGAAAGCAATACTTTCGCTTCCAGCACGTGGTCTTTGGTGATGCCGTAATAGACGCTCCTGGCGCCGGATGAATTGTTGCCAATCATCCCGCCAATAGTGGCGCGACTGCTTGTCGCCGGATCCGGGGCAAATTGCAGATCATATTTGGCCAGTTCCGCATTTAGAACATCTAATATAATTCCCGGCTGTACCCGCACCCAGCGCTTCGCCAAATTCAATTCCAGAATACGGTTCATATATTTAGTGAAATCCAGGATCATGGCATAACCAACCGCCTGCCCGCCCAGACTGGTACCGCTGCCGCGGGGCAGAATATTAACGCGGTATTTTGCCGCCGATACTACTGCGTTTTTCACATCCTCTTCATCCCGGGGAAGAACCACCGCGACCGGCCTGATCTGATAAATACCGGCGTCCGTAGCATAAATACCCAGCGTAACATCATCAAAAGCGACATCGCCTTTTATCTTCCGGCGCAGTTCATTTTCGAATTTGTCGAAGTCTGTTTGTGACATAAAACCTTTCCCGACAGGATTAATTGTTTAATTTTCCCTAAAAGAAGTGATTAACTCTCAACTTTCAGTGTTCAGTCTAATAATTACAATATTTTACGAGAAATACAGGACTCATCCAATGAGTAAAATAAAAACTTTGTCCTAATTAGTGCCTGACCGAAAACCCAACTTTTCTGTCATTCCCGCGTAAGCATGAATCTATAAGTTTTTGATTTTATTGGATTCCTGCTGTGCCCGGGGCAGGCAGCAACAAATGCAACTCCTGTTTGTGCGACAATCAAGATTCCAAGTTAAAAAATCAACCGCAGATTATCTAATCCGTTCTCTGCAAATTCATCCTGGTATTTTTCCAGCAGGGGTTGTTTTCTCCTGAATCTTTCTTTCGGACTCAAAAAGGCAAAGGCATCTTCGCCTTCCTCTGCAATCTGATCCCTTAACGCCAGGCGGTCAATCAATTCTTCCCAAAATGTATCATTTTCAAATTCCTCAATAAAATACACGACATCACTATTTTCTTCCAATTCTGAGGTAGCGAAAAACATATTATATTCTTCATTGTACTCCACTAAATTTTTTGCTCCCGTTTTAGCCGCCAGTGAATAAATCTTCTGTTCTAATGCTCTATACTTCCTGCTGCCGGCGTCCTCTTCATCTTTGTGTGCATGAAGAACCCAATCTGCTATAGTAAGAACTTCCAACAGAATTTTGTATTCTTTTTTCGTGAGATTGATTTGCATGTTGCCTCCGCTCCGGTGATATGATACTATTTTTCCCAAATTTTTTCCGCTGGTTCTTATGTGGAAATTGCGCTACAATCCGAAATATTTTAACAACTTTTGTTGCTATTTTTTCTCTTCCGGTTTATAATCCGGATTTTTCACCGGCATTTTAGCTCCTGTTTCCTGTAACCAAACAGCCAGTTTTTTTCTTAGATTAGCAACTTTTACCGGCATTCGGACAGCCAGATCGGTGGTTTCACCGATATCGTTTTTGATATTGTACAGTTCAAACTGATCATTTTGATACCAATGGATCAGTTTCCAATCGCCGTTGCGAACGATGCTGTACGGCTGCACATGAGTGCCCCACCAATAATGGGGAAAATGCCAGTACAACGTTTTGCGCGGCAGCGTGCCGGTTTGCCGCAGCAACGGCAGCAGATCTAAACCGTCTATCCTGCGGTTCTGTGGCAAATCTGCACCCGCGGCCCGTGCAATCGTCGGCAGCAGGTCCATACTGATAACCGGCTGATCACAGATGGAGCCCGGTTTTGTCACACCGGGCCGGGAGACAATCAGCGGCACACGAATGCCGCCTTCGTACGGAAAGCCTTTCCCTTTGCGTAACGGAGAATTATCCGTGGCGAAAAAATGACTGGCACCGCCGTTATCGGAATTGAAAATAACAATGGTGTTCTCCTGAAGATTCAGCTCTTTCAGCGTAGCCATGATTCTGCCCACCGCCTGATCCACGCTTTCCACCATAGCGGCATAAACCGGATTCTTCTGATTGGTTTTCGCTTTCGCTTTGTATTTTTCGATCATCTTTTCTTTGGCTTGCAGCGGAGAATGGACGGCGTAATGAGCCATATAGAGAAAAAAAGGCTGGTCTTTGTGCTCTCTGATAAAACGCACTGCTTCGTCGGATTCCCGGTCCGTCAAATATTCTCCCTCTTTTCGCGGCGGCAGCGTGGGAATCCCTTTCAGTCGTTTGTTGGCATACGGATCGAAATAAGCGGGTGGTTGGCCGTATTCGCAACCGCCAATATTGTAATCGAAGCCCTGCGTTTCCGGATAATATGGTTTGGGTCCCAGATGCCATTTGCCGATATGACAGGAAGTATATCCCCGTGATTTCAACAATTCCGGAATAGTTATTTCTTCGTGTTTCAACCAGAACTGGTTGGCAGGAGTGAGCATGGGACGGTTTCCGCCGGGATCGTATCCTGTGATTTCCGTGTTGTTTTTGAGCGCTTCTTTTACCCGGGGATCCCGGAAATGAATCCAATCGGTAATCCCGGTGCGTGTGGGATAGCGACCCGTCATAATTGAACTCCTTGTGGGAGAACAAACAGCGCAAGCTGCATAAGCGCCGGTAAATTTCATCCCGCCGGCACACAACCGGTCGATGTTGGGAGTTTCATAATATTTGCTGCCGAAACAGCTTACATCGGTCCACCCCAGATCATCTACCAGAACCAGAACTACATTGGGCCTATTTTCATGACCATGCCGACAGCCGGTCAACCCCGCATACGCCAAACTCCCCGCCAATGTTTGTAAAAAACTACGTCGTTCCATTTTTCCTCTCTGTTAAAATTATGATTTTATATTAGTTACATTGCAAAATTTCTCTATCTCCCCTCTTGTCTGTTTTGCGTGTAAAAAATCAATCCGGTCAGATCCTGAACCGATACAGGCATGGCCAAACTGACGACATATCCGACAGCATGATTGTAACAACACCGATTGTAGCATATATTGTAGAAGTGTGTGTTGGTGTAAGTGCTAACCAAATAAAGCGCGGCGGCCCTGGCTAAAAAGGATAATTAGTGCAACTTCGTTTCCGGAAACGGAAACAATTTCGATTCGCTACGAGCGGTTTTCATGATTTCCCGTATCTTTTGCACAATTTCCGGATGAGCCGCAGCAACATTATTTTTTTCTCCGATATCATCTTTCAGATTGTACAACCGGATCGATTTATCACTGTTTTTTTTCTTCAGACCGCTGCGTACTCCTTTCCAATCGCCCATACGTACCGCTTGCTGACCGCCGTACGCCGGGAATTCCCAGTAGAGATATGCATGCTGCTTCTGCCGGCTATTATTGGTAAGCGTTGGGTAAAAACTGATACCATCGGTTTGCGCCGGCGGTTTTGTTCCGGCGAGTTCACAAAGCGTGGGCGGAACATCCCAAAAAGCGAACGGCAGGTGGGTCTGGCTGTCCGGAGTAATTTTACCCGGCCAGCGGGCAATCATAGGAACACGAATACCGCCTTCGTACACGCTTCCCTTTCTCCCCCGCAACGGTCCGGTGCTGTTAAAAAATTCAGAATCGGCACCGCCAAGCCGGTTGTAAGTGGGGCCGTTATCGCTGGTGAAAAACACGATGGTTTGATCATCCAATCCCAGTTCCTTCAGTAAAGCCATAATTTCACCAATCCCGGCATCCATGCGGGAGATCATCGCCGCGTATCCTGCGTGGGGATACGGATGCTGCAGGTAGCCCCGGTGCTTGTACGGTGTTTCGGGAATTTTGCCTTTGTATTCGGCAAGCGCATCCTCCGGCACCTGGATAGACAAATGAGGAACGATAAAGGGTAAATAGAGAAAAAACGGGCGGGTTTTATTTTTACGAATGAATTTTTTTGCTTCCCGAATGAACAGATCCTGAGAATACTGTTTTCCGGTTAATTCCCGGTTGTTCCCTGCCAATATTTCTTTTTTATCATTGCGCCACAAATATTTCGGATAATGATTGTGCGCCTGAACCTGTGAGTTGTAGCCGTAAAACAGATCGAACCCCTGTTTGTTCGGGTCTCCTTCCGTACCAACGGCGCCCAGTCCCCACTTTCCAATGGCGCCGGTTACGTAACCATGCTTTTTCAAAACTTCTGCGATGGTGACTTCATCCGCCGCAAGCGGATTCTGTCCGGCAAAAACACCTTTTCCCGGATTGTGTCCCCGGTTTATCGGTCGCCCATTGTTGCGAATGTAAGCATGGCCGGTATGTTTGCCGGTGAGCAGTACGCAGCGGGATGGAGCGCACACCGGACTGCCGGCGTAAAATTGAGTAAATTTCATTCCTTCCGCCGCCAATTTGTTGATATTGGGTGTTTTGATGATTTTTTGCCCGTAACAGCCCAACTCGCCATAGCCCAGATCATCGGCCATGATAAAGATAATATTGGGCTTTTTTTCGCCTGTTTTCCCGCAAAATTGAAGTTGGGATAAAGACAGAGCGGCAGTCCCGATACAAGTATTTTTTAAAAACTTTCTTCTTTCCATCTCGATGCTCCAAAAGTTAGTTTTTTAACAACCATTCCAGAGAGAAACAGACATTTTGCAATTGAATCCCCGCAGCCGAACCGAACACAGCCGCAGCGCCTTTGCTATCCTATCATGGCCGTTATTAACGACCAAATCCTGTCCCGGCGAATCCGACCATCTACTCGCATTCCGCACCTGACAAACCGCAACCAAAGTAACGTTGTTTGTTTCTACAACATTCTGTTCCCGAAATTGTACACCCTTTTCCCACGCATTCTTCACTCCAACGATATCATCCTGTCCGGCGGTGAAAACATCGATGGGTTCGAAAGAAGGCTTAACGGACCCGGCACATGTTGATCTTATCATCGCTGATTTTCCCCCTCCGGGAGGGGGAAAATCTTGTTCTTCGCAACGGCCATTGTTAATCAGCCAGGACAGCAGGAGAAAAAGTATGTAAAACAGATAAAACTTAAACCAAAACCGACTTTTGGCACTCAAAGGACCATCGGCTGTTTTGATTAAGTTGAATTGAAAGTCAGCAGTTATTTTACGCACTATAGTATTAGACTTGTACTTAACTGAATATAAAATTAACCGCTTTAGCTGCGTTTTTTGCCTGCCTGAGCAGACAGGCAGCGAAAGCACACTTTATTAACATAAATCGTAACTATTCAGGTCGCCTGAGAGTGAACCCCTCAGGCTAAGACATGAAAGCATCCTGAAGGATGCTATCGTAAATAGGACGCTTTAGCGCCCTTTTATTTCTTAGCCTTGTCGTTCACGGCAAGGTGAAAAAGATTGAAAGAAAACACCTGAATAGTTACAATGAATCCTTCATTTGGCAAAATGGAATGCCATTCTGTCAATATCAGTTAGTCTCCCACTATTGATCCGCCGGTTCGGGATTCATGACAAAATCGATGTTTTCTGCTTGATGAACGGTTCGGGAAAAAACAGTGCAATTCTCAGTTACATAGTAATCGGAAAACGTTTCATATAATTGTAGTACCGGTTTGATACCTGACGGGGAGTTTGTATGTTATTGCATTGTAAAACATTGTTTTAAGCAGACTTTTTCAATATGGTAACTGTTCTTTTTTGACAGAATGAAAAAAAGAGGCAAGACATTTTTTAATCCTGATCATCCCTGCCTGCGGCCGGGCAGGGTGTTGATCCTGACAAAAAAATGCAACACAGGTACGGATAATAAGACCGATCCAACAAGCCGCCGCACTTAGACATGCTCCTTAATGAAAAATATGGAGATGAAACCGATACCGGTGATAACGATATAGAAAATCAGGACAAGCAATTCAGGCGGCTGCCGGAATACAAGTTCATAAAACAAACCGGCAAAACCGAGTGCGGCATAAACGACTCCCCGGGAAGTGAATTTATCTTGTGGCCAGATTTTTGACAATCTGTTTTTCATGGATGGCACCTTTTATGGTTAGGCGTTTCAAATGTCTGAATGGTAATAAAATAAATTGTACCCGCTCAAAAATTAAGAGTAAAAATGAAATATTGGTTGGGTAGCTGCCAAATCACAAAGACACTAAGTTCTAATAATATTTTCCATTATTCATCTTCGTGCCTTAGTACCTTCGTGGCAATTATTCGTTATAATCGGCGCAACTCAGGCATAAGCTGGTTCCGGTTCCACGGTCACCGGGATGGACGGATTGGCGACCAAACCAGGCTCCGCAAAATCCCCGCCTTCGAGATGGAGCTGCACCGCCTCCTGAAAATTGTGTGTAACTTCATCAAGTGCAGCCCCCCGGGTTGCCACCGGAATTTCCATACATTCGGCAGCGGATCCCGATTGTTCACCCTGCCGGATAACGGCTTTGATGGTGCGTGGTAATTACATATTCCTATACCTTTCATAATAATTTATGCCGGGTATCTGAGTAATGCAAAAAAAAGTAAAACAATTTCGATGAAAAAGCAACTCAATATTAGACCGGATATCTATAAATGCGGCAGTCTTGTTGTCGATGGCACTGCTGATTTATCCCCTCTACGATCCAGGCCATAGAGTTGATAGGCCATCCGGTAAATCGCGGCTTCCAATGCGTGGACGCAAGTTGATAGATTGGATTTTCATGGAGAGGATTTGGTCTACAAAGGTAATGAAACAAATAGATGTGAAACCAATCCCGATTTACACATTCACTATTTAATGGCAAGAACTGAAGTGAAAAATGCAAATCCATTTTTAAATATTAGTAACTATTCAGGTCGCCTGAGAGTGAACCCTCAGGCTAAGACATGAAAGCATCCTGAAGGATGCTATCGTAAATAGGACGCTTTAGCGCCCTTTCATTTCTTAGCCTTGTCGTTCACGGCAAGGCGAAAAAGATTGAAAGAAAACACCTGAATAGTTACAAATATTAAATTATTACTTAAAGCTCTGTTCCAAACTATTTATCACTCCAAAAGAAATATTTTTCCTATCTATTTTTATCTTTATATTTGAAAATAGAATATCTTGTTTTCCGCTATTTAAAACAATTTGTGCTATAGAAAATTCTTTTTCAAAACTATATATTTTATCACTTAAGTAACCGAAAAACTTATATTTTTTATAATTGCTATTTAAAAGTTCATCGACATTTTTTTTCTTTATACTAATTTTTACTTTATATTTACTTTCCAGTTTATTGACAGTATCCTTGCAGGCTGAAAGATTAATGAATGTGTCCTTTTTCTTTGAAAAAACAATGAAGTCAATTTCTTTAGCTTTCTTGCCTCTGTCTATAACTATAAAAGCTATATCGTCACCCGGGATTTGATCTTGAAATAATTCCTTTAGCTTTATTCCAGCTTTAATTTTTCGCAATTGTTGATTTGTTTCTTTGAAAAGTATAATTCTGCTTTTTATTTCATTCAATTCCTTCTTCCTTTTTTCCCAATAGTATTTTGCGCCATTTATAACTTCTTTCTCAAATTGGTCTTTATACTTTTGGTTTATATCGAATCCAATTGCTCTTCTGTTCATTTGCTGGGCCATAGCTATAACGGAACCGGAACCAGCAAAAGGATCAAAAATAAAATCATTTTTATCTGAAGAAATTGAAAGAATTCTTTCAATTAGCGGAAAAGGGAAAGGGCAAAAGTGATTCTGGCGACCGTTACCCCAACCACGAATGGGAATTGTAAATTCCCACACATTAGAAGGAGGTTTGCCGTTAGAATTATACCTTTCAGGGTATGTCAGCCACCAATTTTTATAATCAGCAATTTCACGAACTCTATCCAAATAATATTTATAATCATCAGTTTTTGAAAAAAATAAAATGTATTCAAATTGATTTTTAAATCGACCCTTCGCGTGCCAAGGCAAGTTCTTATATTTATTCCAAATTATTACGTCTCTGAGAATCCAAGTATTACCGCTTTTCAAATCAATGAGCTTTTTGTGTATATCGAATGGCAATGGACAAGTAATACCTTTTCTTTTTATGGTATCCATTACTAACCATAGGGTTGTATGATCTTTTGAAATACTGTAGCAATCTTGCAAAACAAGTGCGATATCATTCAAATATTCATCATAAGACTGCTTGTAACCAATCTGCCGCTCAGCATTCTCATAATTCTTAACATCAAAATAGGGTGGGGATGTTAGGATAAGATCAACTTTTTCAAACTTATTTTTAAGAAAAGCTGCCCTTATATTCCTTGAATCTTCTATCAAATACAATATATCTTTTGTCATATTATTCCCTCATAATATTGGGGATAATATCTGTAATAATCTAAGTAACTTCTTAATTCGGAAGGTTCCATTTCAAAACCCAGCAAATCAATGATTTTTTCTTTGTTCAGTGAAATCAAGTTCTCTTTAATGTTTAAAATATTCTTATCTAATGTCATTTTTTCATAATAAGTAAGCAAAGGCACATCTATATTTACGACTTTATTCTCATCTGTTTGGAAAAAACTATCTTCCTCAACGAGTTTATCCTGTAGATTGTCTTTAGAAAATATTCCTCCAATTGTATACATTGGAGCTCCATCCTGATAAATAAATGAAAATAGTTTTCTAAATTTTACCGGGTGAAATTGTTCATTATTCCTAAAAATATTGATGATTATATTTTGTATGATCAATGGATACTTATCAAAAGTAATCTTATTCAACTTTTTATATTGATCTGATAAATATTCATCATACTTATCTATAAAATCTTGCTTAAATCTTGGACTGTCAAAAAAAGTGTCCTGAATTTTTATGTTAACCGTAAGAATAAACAAGTCCAGTCCTTTGCTTTTTTTTGTGATAATTTTAATATCTTCAAAGATTGTTTCCTTGTTCAAGAATGTTTTACTCTTATAACGGATTAAACTTGAATCATAATCAAACCAAATAAATGATTTTTTGTTTAAATCGTTTTTTGAAAGGAAATCAGTTGTTGACATATTTTTAAATGTAATAAAGTCAAACGGCTTATTGAATTCAAATCTATTAGGATAATCTTTGTTATCTAATGAAACCATATCTCGGATGTTTAAATACTTATGAAAAAGAATAAAGTCGTAGTAATAAATTGATCCAAGACCGATATATTGATATTCTGGTATATTAATATTCAAAGTGTTTTGTATCTTTTGAAATAATTCTATAAGTATTTTTCGCTCTATTTGCTTTTTTGGTCTGAATATATAATTGATCATCCCAAAACTAGGTTTACTCTTCTTCATCCAAGCCCTCGCTTTCCCAGAAATAATCA
This sequence comes from uncultured Deferribacteres bacterium, assembly GCA_913009825.1. GTDB lineage: Bacteria > Zhuqueibacterota > JdFR-76 > JdFR-76 > DREG01 > DREG01. Next base: position 4,844 of record CAJVYQ010000011.1, on the reverse strand, counting down.
AATGTCTTCTCCCCTACTTGCCAATTAGTTCTAACTTTTAAAACCTTTTTCATAATATCGACTTGTCTCCTGGGTTTTTTAAATGAAATTCTTGTTTGCGGTATTACAGGTCGGGTAACAATTGCCGTCTCAGGTGGTGTGAAAGTCGACTGGTATTCTGTTTTAGTGTCGTCAATAGAAGTTTCAATAATTTTCTTTTCTTCTTCGCTATCCTTACTAATAGTTTTTAATAATTCATCTTCTTTTTCATCAATCTTTTCTTTTTGTTTATTATACTTATCAGATAGGAAATCAATAAATGGTCTTGCCACTTTCACCATGAGGTTCAGTAAATGATGATAAATCCTATCTTCTGTATTAAATCCGTTTTTCGAAGTATTAATAGGAAGTTTTGAAGGATTATTTGTATTCAAAAGAACCACTCCCCTAAATTGATTATAAATATTGTGAACCTTGGGAAGAAATGGTTTCTCTCCGGTCCAACCAGTATCTTCTGAAGTATCATCAAAGATTACCAAACGTTCATTCATGAAAACATTCCAGCCTTGGTGTCCGGGTTCTTTTACATATCTTTTTGTTTGCTCTTCTCTTAAATCAAGCCAGCAAAAAATGGCTATTTTTATTCCCTCATATTCTTCTTCAACTTTTACGGGTTTGAAATCATCAGATGCCTTTACCTTTATTTCAAAACCGCTTTGTTTTTCATTGTTTATAAAAAAATTAATTTTATCTCTTTGTATGTAACGTGAATAGTATATCTTGACGGTTTCTTTTAAGTTTCTTTCAAATTCTGGAACAAAAGACTCTATTGTTTCATATCGTAATTTTTTTACTTTAATTCTGGTAAAAGGTTTTTGCCCATTTATCAATCTTGAAGTTGATGTTTCGGTTAATGGTATGTCCCACATATCATTACCTTCTTCGTCTTTCTTCTTTAACCAATCGTTTACATCAATTTCAAGTTTACAATAATCTTTCCCATCATCTGTTTCAAAAACAATTAATTCACCAAGTTTAAAAATTGATCTTTTGAGACCTATGCCATACAATCCAATAGTGGGAGCATGATTCAAAAAATCTTTAGTTCCAAATCGAAATACTTCTTCCTGGAGTTTCTTCTTATCGATACCTCCGCAATTGTCAAAAATGCTTAGTTCATTTTTATCGAAATTTAATCGAATCTCTCTCTTTTCGTCGATTTCATTTATTGTGTAAGAATCAACTGCATTATCTAACAACTCAAAGATACAATCGCGTATATCAATATCTCTTGTTAGGATATGGATAAACAATTTCTTCGTCGGTTGAAAACTAACCAATTCGGTCATATTACTCCTTCTTCCTTTGATGCTGAAATTTTAAAATAACTATATCCTAAATTGAGCGATTCTTAGCTTGAAACAACCACCCAAAGAGTTTTGTCATTCTGAAAGAATCTTGTTAGTTCTGTGCGCTAAACCAGCAAGATTCCTACGGAATGACATGAGAATCGCTCAATTCAGGTATATATTACTAAAAGATAAAGAGGAGATATTGACTCTCGTCTTTGACACCCTTTGTTCATTGGTTTCTCATCATTTTTATATTCATACATTTCCTACATTCTCTTCCACTACGGCTATTTCGTCTTCCGTGAGGCCGTAAAGTTCATTCACTATCCGGTCAATCTCCCGTTCCAGCGCTTTGACTTTTGCTTGCTTTTGTGGGTTTTGTAAATAATCTTCGTCTTTGGTAATTAAAGTAATTTTATCCACTAATTCAATAAATAATATTCTATCGGAATCTGACATTTTAGGAATAGGAATAACCGATATTGACTTCGAAAAAGTTTGTGATCTGTTTTTCTGAAAAACATTAACTTCAAAATCGTCAGTCGATTGTACAACTATACTTGCTCCAAAACGATATTCTAATGGGTGGCATACCCAACCATCTCTGATTTTTTTGATATCTTTTCCACTTGAACCTTTAGTTTTTATTTCAACAACAAGAAAATTTAAGTCATTAATTCCACGTTTGTGAAAAATAATGTCAGGCCGACGGTTATCGTAATTATGTTTAGTTACATCCAGATCATGATTAAGCCAGAAAATATATTGGATAATCTCATTAGCAAGATGATGACCAAAGTTCCATTCTGTCATCCCTGTGAAGGAAGTAGGTGTCAAGACATCAGGTTGGTTGGCAAAGAGATTACGAATTGCTGAAACTAATATTTTTCCAATGAGGTTTAGCATATTCATCACCTTATCCCCTCCACAATCCCTATCCCCTCTTCAGGGAAACCGTAGAGTTGGTAGGTCATTTCATCAACTTTATTTTGTATTCGTTCCAATTGTGTTTCTGCATCCTCCCTTGATATTTTTTCATTAAATTATTCTTGTTTTATCTTATCTCAGTTTGGCAATCTCCACCGCGCCCGGGTCAATATCCACACCGTAAAGGGAATGTTCAATACAGCGGCGTTTGAATTCGTAGGTAGTAGCACAGGCATCCTGCCTGTTGATAAAAGTCGACAATACATTTCTTGCTCTTACAATCTCGCTGATCATGCCTACCGGGAAAGCGCCGGAACCCACTGCCGGGTCGCAGACTGTGATGTCCGCCAGTTTCTCGTCAATCAGGGCGGCGTTGCATCGTATGCTTTCGGACAGTTGTAATTTGTAGCCGGAAGTTTTCTGTTTTCCTTCTTTTATGTTTTGTTCTTTTATTAGCGCTGCTACTTCGTTTTCGCTGACCTGCTCGCCGGTATGTATCAGGGTTTCGATGTCTTCTTTGGTTATAGTGTCACGGGCATCCTGCCTGTGGTCATTCAGGCTGGAAGCCTGAGATACACTTGCTGTCAGGTAGTTAATCAAACTCTGTTGGCACATGTAATGGACAATTTCGCGGGGCGTATAATAGACGCCGAATTTTTTATTGAATTTGTTTTCATCGCCCTTTCTGCCGTTTTTTAGCGCTTTTTTGAATTCATCATAATTATCCGGGCGGATGGCATTGAATTTCTCGTAGGCTTTCCCCAGCAGTTCCGGATCAATGGCTACTTCCTTTTCCAGCGGTTCGTCTTCCCTAACAGTAAAGTTGTAACGGTCAAAGATGTCCAGAATGCCGTCTCCGGTGTCGCCTTCCTTCGTTTTACTGTTGTTGGAAAAGAGTTTGTTTGGAAGAAGAATGTCGGTATGCACCCAATCGTAATTACCGATAGGGTCAAAAAGCCCGCCGTTTAAGAAAGGGATTTTGCAGTCAAACTTGCTGTAATAATAATCTCCATGCTTACGATCTTCACCTGTCCTCAGGGCTTCATAAAAAAGCGGTTCTAAAATATCATTGAAGAAATTTTCATAACCGCCATGTTTTTTATTAAACAGTTCCCGAAGGAAATGTTTTGAACCGCTTCCCCAGTTATCATTACGCTCTACACCGAACCAGCCCTTTTTCTGCAGAAAATAAAGAAAAATAATCTGCCCGAGCAGTTTCTTTGCGAAGTTGACCGTATCCACGCCCTTGGCATCGAAGTCAGCCTTAATTTTCGGGTCTTTTTCAACAACCTTGTCCAATTCTTCTTTGGTGCGCAGAAAAAGCTCACGGTATTTGAGGAAAAACTCTTTAGTAACGGTTTCAATATCAAAGGCTTTTTCGATTTCTTCCAGGGTTGGGGCCTGTTCATCGTTTGCCAGAATTTTGATTAGTCGGCTTTGCGCTGTGTGGCTCTTTTCGTTGGCTCCTACAAGAAACGACCAGCGCCGGGCAGGAGTGAATTCTTCTTTTACTTTTATTCTGCCGGTTTTGGTTTTTTCAAATTTGTAATCCATCTTAACCAGCGAAAAGCGCCAGTCTGATTTATTCGGAGACACATAAGCTACAAGTGCAGCTTCTTTTTCACCGGATCGACCATATTTGCCTTGTAAGTATCCGGCCACAAAATTTCTCTGTCTGGACCGAGCCCGCTCAAGAGAAGTTTCTTTTTTCAAATTCACAATTAATATGTCTATACGATTTTCCCCGTCGCTGTATTTCCCTAATCGCTGCCAGGAACTAATATATTCATCGTATGAATCAGGTATATTGTAACCCCTATGCATAAATGTGTTTTCCTCGAAATGATTTAAAAAGTCCAGTATGAATGTTTTGAACTTTTGTTTATCAAAAGAATTTTCAAAGGTATCTCTGATAATTTGTTGTGCTTGTTGTTTATTCATATTTTATTCCTTTGAACCGTTTACGAGCCCTTTTCCATTGGCGTCTTTATGGCGTCTTCGTGGCGTCTTTGGCGCCTTTATGGCGTCTTAAAATATACTTAGTCCCTTTTCCTGTAGTTCCTATTTGTTGAAAAATTTTCAAAGAAACCAATTCTGTCAAATCCCGAGTTGCTGTTCGGTTAGAAGTTTCACAAATCACTTGATATTCTTGATTCGTAATTTTATCGTTTTCCTTTACATAAATCACTGCTTTAATCTGTCTGTCGTTTAATCCAATTTTCTTTAAATTCACTTCTGTCCACTTATCTTTATAAAAAACGACTGTCATAACACCGTTTTCTTCCGTAAAATCCGGTTCCGGCAATACCTGTTCTTTGCAATTATCCAAAATCTTTATAGTCCCATGCCCCCTTAATTCAATAAATCCGGCATAGTAAAAAATTTCGGCAAGGAGTGTGTTTCTCGGCATGGACAAATGATTGATTTTTAATTTTTCCACAGGAACTTCGGGCGGGAGTCTGCCTTCATTCATGATTATCAATTTATCAGAATAGACCCGTATCTGGATTTGTGAATTCCCGGAATAATCCCGGTGAATCAAAGCATTAATGATCGCTTCTCTTAATGCCTCATAAGGATATTCAA
>CAJVYQ010000010.1 GCA_913009825.1 uncultured Deferribacteres bacterium | reverse complement strand
TAAACAAAACAACCTTATTAGTTAATAAATAATAGGTTACGTTGTCATAAATCAGAAGGTGTTTTCCAATAGTTTCCATTAGTTGGGGCTAATATTTATAAAAATATTTTCACCAATTAGTGTATTTGACTAAGAATATTAGGATTGTTAACATTTTAAATTGTCATTTGTTAATTTGCAAAAGCTCTGTTTAAACACCCTTTAATATAGTTAAGATATTTAAAATTTAAAAATCTAATATTTTTTATTGGAATTTATTTACCATCATTCTTGTGTCGTTTCCGAAAAGACAACAATTAAAATCCAACTTATTTTTGGAGCCGTAACTGAAACCACTTTTGTTAAATATCCTTTTTTATCTGCTTGTTTGGGCGGCGCCGTCTTTTGCCCAAAATAAAGCCAAAATCGATGATCTGTACCATTTTGCCCAAAATCATGAAACCGATCTGCGCCTGAGCGTCTACATAACCGTTGGCGCGGTTAAAAATGCGCTGGATGATGCCGACGGTCGCCGCGAGGCCGTTTCGGTGCTGCGGAGTTTGGGAATTACCAAAGCCTATATCGAAACTTACCGCGGCGGCCGCAGCGCAGATGTGCGGCAATTGCAGCAGCTACGGGATTATTTGAACGCCAACGGATTTGCCACGGCGGGCGGAATCGCAACCACGCCCGGCAAAAATGTCGGCGTTAAACAGGAAGGCCGATTGGGCTGGTTCAATTTTCAGCATGCCAAAACCCGGACGGATCTTGAAAACATTGCCCGCATGACTGCTAAAATATTTGATCAGATTATCATCGATGATTTTCTCTGTACCGCAGATACCGGTCGGATGTCCGTACGTGCGCGCGGCGGGCAAAGTTGGGCGCAGTATCGCATGAACCTGATGACCGGTGTGACAAAGCGTGTTTTTATCGACCCAATAAAAACAGAAAATCCGGCTGCATTTGTAATCATCAAATTTCCCCAGTGGTACGATCGATTCCATCTGTTCGGTTACGATGTGGTGCGGGAACCAAAATTGTTTGACCAGGTGTGGATCGGCACGGAAAGCCGCGGTCCCGACACACGCCGTATGGGGTTTGTACCCCAATATGAGGGATTTGTCAATTTTCGCTGGCTCAGCTCGTTTGCACCCGGCAAGGTCGGCGGCGCCTGGTTTGATCATATCGATTGCAATGCGTATGATTTCATCGATCAGGCTAACCAGGCCGTATTGGCCGGCGCCAGGGAGATCATCCTTTTCAACTATTTCAACCTAATGAACGGCCATTCGGGTCATCATCTGCTGCGCCGGCAATTTTCCAGATTAGTTAAATTGGCCAAAATGGTGCACAAAAAGCCGTTACGGGGAATCTACGCTTACAAACCGCCTTACAGCGATGCCGGTAGTGATCACTACATTTTTGATTTTCTGGGCATGATCGGTCTGCCGCTGCTGCCGGTCGGGCAATTTCCGGCTGCTGCCGATGTGCTGTTTCTACCAACCCAAGCTGCGGCCGATACGCAAATAACAGCGCAGGTGGAACAGTTGTTATCCAGGGGGAAAACAATCATTATAACGCCGGGATTTTTACAAGCGGTACCGGAAAAAAATAGAATGCTGAAATTAGCCGGCATAAAAATGAGTTTTCTGCGGACACCGGTTAAAATTAAATTGTCTTCTTCCGAAACTGAACTAAAATTACCGGCGGTTATCAAACCGGTCGATGCTTCGGTTTTACTTTCGGTTCAATCGGATGGCCGGCAGCTTCCGTTTCTAACTCAGCATAGACTTGACTCCGGCGGCAGTGTTTTTCTGTTGAATATTTGCACATTCTCAGAGCGCGATTTCAAGGCGGTTCATGAAGTACTGTTATCTCCCGCTCCCGTTCCCTGGCTTGATCTTCCGGAAACATGGCTTGATGAGATACGAAAATCACTCTCTGCACCGCTGGGATTCTATCTCCTGGCACCCGGCCGGATTTCTCTTCATCCTTACGGAGAAGATCAGTGGGTGATCTGTAATTTTAATGATCAACCGGTGGAAGTGGATTTGGTGCTGAAAAAAAGTTTGGCGCCAAATAAAAATTCTGTTTTCATAAACGGTTCAACCGGTGAGAAAATAATTCCTTCCGGTAATCAAATCCATCTTTCCATTGGCAGGAGACAACTATTTTGGTTGAAACAATCGGTGTCCGGTTTATAAATCAAATTGGAAAAGTCATGAAAAAAACTATTCAAATTTTCTTTTTCTTCTCTCTTTTCATCTCTTTTGCCTGTAATCGTCAGTCCGATATCCGGTGGGATGATACCCGGCAATGTGAAGTTTATCCGGCTGAACACCGGATTACACAGGATGCGGAAACCGGCGCAAAGGTGATTTTTGTAACCACCGATACCGGTCGCGATGTGAACCTCTATTTTGATCTGAACTGCTGGTTTGCCGATCTTTCCATGATGGTATTCTATTCCAACCGCACCGGAAGAAATGAACTCTTCGGCTACCTGCCCCAAACCGGCGAGATTGTCCGCTTGCAATCTCCGCAGCATGCCGTTGCCGGTCAGGCTACCGTGGATTTCCTGACCCGCGATATTTATGCGGTGAGGGAGAATGTCATCTATCAGTGGCATTGTGAGCTCCGGATACAGGGGGATTCGTTGCAGAAAAGCATGGTGAAAATAAGCGAGCGCAAAATTGCCGTCGCTCCGGAGAGCGCCGCATTTTTTATGGGATTGACGCAGAGCGCCGACGGCAGGTATCTTTCTGTGGGCATGAAACCCGGCGGTAAAAAATTAGATCAGATTGTTATTGTGGAAATTAAAACCGGAAAGATGAAAACATTACTGACAAAAAACGGTATTTCCCATGTTCAGTTTAATAAATATAATCCAAATCTGCTGCGTTTCTCCCATTTTTCACACCGGATGTGGTATATCGATATTCGCAAACCGGGCGCTGCCAAAAAACTCCATCAACAGGAGCCGGGAGAATTGGTGACTCATGAAGACTGGTGGGTAAATGATCAGATGACCTTTTGCGGCGGATATCGCAAAGAGCAATCGCATGTGAAAGTCATCGATATTCATACCGGAATAACCAGAATTTTGGGCGCCGGTAGCTGGTGGGAAGGAGGCGCTCCGTTCGAGCTTTCCAGGTATAACTGGTGGCATGCGTCCGGCTCCCGCGACGGACGCTGGGTTGCCACGGATAACTGGCACGGGCACATTGCCATTATCGACGCACGGACGTCTCATCTTCGTCTGCTGACCAAAGGCCACCGCCCCTACGGCAATGTGAAAACCGAACATCCTCATGTCGGTTGGGCGCCGGACAGCAAAAGCGTGGAATTTACTTCACACAAAAGAGGCAATCCCGATGTCTGTATTGCTTTTTTACCGGCGGCGTGGGAAAATCCGTTTGTGGGTGAGTGAAAGAAACCTTTTTTTGTTCTGCCTGCGAAACACACGGATGACGCGAAAGAAGCGTAAAAAGCTTCGGAACAACAAAATGAGTTCTAAATTGAGCGATTGTAACTAGAGTTGCCAACTCGACTTACTGATTGATCACCAGCATTTCTCACTTCACAACCGACAGGAATGATGATTGTTAAGACAAATGAAAAAGTTTTGCTTTTTTTGCACAGTCATTATCGATTGATGTGAGAAATGTTTGTTGAATAAATATTGGAGGTAACAGAAAATGAAACGGATCATTTTAATAATTTTGTCAATTCTATTGGTTGTTATCCTTGTGCTTACCGGTATGGTTTGGCATAATGTCCGCGATCGCCATCCCGGCTATATGCTGAATCTGCAGTTGCCTGCAAGCGGGACGGAAGCGGCAGCCGGGCAGCTAAGAATCGGTGTGGCAAAAATCCCCATTACGCCCAAAATTGAAGACACCTGGGTGGACGCCGACAGCAATGCAAAGTATGAACCGGGGAAAGGCGACACTTATGTTGATAACAATGGAAATGGGAAATTTGATGCGTTTTATATCGCCGGTTTTGGCAACAACCGTCCCGCTGCCGGTGTGCATGACGATATTTGGGCGCGCGCTGTTGTCTGGGATGACGGCAGTCTCCGTATTGCCCTGGTGGTTTTGGATGCCATCGGATTTTTTCACGATGACGTCATTCAGGTACGGGAGATGGTGGCCAAAAAAAACTGGCATATCGATCATGTCATCGTCGCGTCGATCCATGATCATGAAGTCCCCGATCTGATGGGGTTGTGGGGCGCCAAATTTTACAAAAGCGGTGTGAATGAAGATTATCTGAAATTTGTGCAGAATCAGGCGGTAAAAGCAATTGGCCGGGCGGTAGAGGGGATCAGACCGGCTTATATAAAATTAGCCGGAATTGATTCAACCGCCGGCGACCTGGTTGATGATTCCCGTCCGCCGATTGTTTACGATGATGCCATTCGCCTCATGCAGTTTTGCGATGCGAAAACGGATTCGGTATTCGGCCTGTTCCTGAATTGGGGCGACCATCCGGAAACCCTGGGCAGTCGTAATCTGCAAATCACCGCAGATTTTTGTCACTACTGGCTGGAAGGAATCGAAAAAGGGATTATTTATGACGGCGATATGAAACGACCCGGTATGGGCGGCACCGCTATTTTTGCCAATGGCGCTATCGGCGGTTTGATGACTTCGCTGCATTGTAACGTTTATGATCCGTGGCTGAAGCAAAAATTTAGAAAAGCCGGTTTCGCAAAGGCGCGCGCCCAGGGTTACCGCCTGGCGGAATTAGTGTTGAACCGTGTAGAAAATGGCACCTGGCAGACCGTGACGCAGCCGCAGATTCATCTTCTGGCAAAGACCTTTTTATTTCCCCTGCAGAACAAACTTTTCAAACTTGGCGGAGCGCTGGGAATTTTTCACCGCGGGTTCATCAAATTCAAATACCTGCGCAGTGAAATTGATTTGCTGACCATCGGCCCCGCCTGGATACTGACCATTCCCGGTGAAATCAATCCGGAAATTGTCAACGGCGGTGTGGAGCAGCCGGAAGGCGCGGATTATCCCGGTGAAATCATTGAATCACCGCCGCTGCGCAGTTTGATGCGGGGAAAATATAATTTTGTCATCGGCCTGGCAAATGATGAGGTGGGCTACATCATGCCCAAAACCCACTGGGATACAGAGGCGCCCTTCACCTACGGCAGGGAAAAAGCGTTTTACGGCGAGGTTAATTCGCTGGGGCCGGAAACGGGGCCAACCTTGTACAAAGAGGCGAAAGAGATCATTGCTAAGATGGTTCAATGGAAAGTTGAATAAATATTATCTAAATTGAGCAATTGTAGGGCGATTCGCTGAATTGCCAACTCAATTTACAATAAAAAATGAAAATCCATTTGGCAACGGCAACGAGTTTAAAAAAAGAGAATCGCTCAATTCAAGTGCAGTAATTTTGTACTATTCAGGTTGCCCGCTAATGATGCTAAAAAACGCGAAAATTTTATTTGAGGTGAAACCGTGAAAAAAATATCCCGGCGAAAATTTCTGCAGCAATCCGTAGCCGGCAGCGCAGTTATTGCCGCGAATACAAACAATCTGTTCGCTTTGGATGATGGGTTACGCACTGAAAAAAAGATTGACCGGGTCGTTTTGGGAAAATCCGGCGTAAAAATCTCCCGGATTGCATTTGGCACCGGCACCAACGGCTGGAAATTCAAATCCAGTCAGACCAGGCTTGGGGAGAAAGAGTTTATCGATCTTGCCTACCATGCTTACAATTCCGGAATCACATTTTTTGATGCTGCCGATATCTATGGTTCCCATCAGTATGTACGCAGGTTGCTCGGGCATATCTCCAGGGAAAACATGGTGATCATGTCAAAAATCTGGACCGAACCGAACGATTGGCTGACGCCGCAGAATGTCCCGGATTCATTGGACCGGTTTCGTAGAGAATTGGGGACAGATTATATCGATATTGTCCTGCTGCATTGCCAGACCGCCGCTGATTGGCCGGAAATCCATAAAAAAATGCGCGATGATTTGGCCGCGGCAAAAGAAAAAGGCATCATCAGAGCTCACGGTGTTTCCTGCCACAGTCCGGAAGCACTGCAAACCGCCGCCGACTATGATTGGGTGGATGTGCTTTTGGCGAGAATTAATCCCCTTGGGATCAGGATGGATGACAAACCAGCAAAAGTGATGCCGGTATTGCGGCAGGCACGGAAAAACGGTAAAGGCGTGTTGGGCATGAAAATCTTTGGCTGCGGTCAATTGACTGCCGAACCGGAAAGGGAAAAATCATTGCGCTATGTTCTGGGCAGCGGGAATGTGGATGCCATGACCATCGGCTTTGAAAACAAGCATCAGATCGATGATACCATATCACGGGTTAATCGAATCATGCATCAACTTTCCGGTAATAAAAGTTGAACATCGGAATTGGAATTTTATCGTGGAAAACGGATTTCATTTTTACCCGAAAGATAGCGAAAATGAATGACCGGTTGAAATACCTTCGATTTTTGTTTCAAGCCTGCCACAGTTCGACTCCCCGCCTGTGTCGGGCAGGCACTCAATATGGCTCTTCAAACCGGCCTGAGCCCTTCTACAAGCTTTCGACCTTGCTTACGCCAGAGAGACACTCAGGATAAACTAATCGAAGGCTTACCGTATTCAAGTTTCGCATATTATTCAGATTCATAAAATTAAGTCGTTGGGAATAGATTAAAGGGTGTTTAAACAAAACAACCTTATTAGTTAATAAATAATAGGTTACGTTGTCATAAATCAGAAGGTGTTTTCCAATAGTTTCCATTAGTTGGGGCTAATATTTATAAAAATATTTTCACCAATTAGTGTATTTTACTAAGAATATTAGGATTTTTAACATTTTAAATTGTCATTTGTTAATTTGCAAAAGCTCTGTTTAAACACCCTTTGATATCTAAAAGAGTATCACCGGCTTTTTCAGGTTGGGTAAAAAATCCTTTTAATTCGTACAATTTTGTGATATACAGCATATAACCTCTGTTTTGGAATTATGTATTAACGTATTATAATTTAATAAGTTGTGAGGTTGTATGCTGCTTTTTTTATGCCGGTTTCCCTTATTTTTAAACTGGTTAACTAACTGCGAAACTTGAGTAAAAATACACACAATTTAGTTCTTTGAAAAAAGTCTGTTTGTTATCAGCGTCTAATTTAAACGGAAATAAGAACTTGGCGCGTTAACTTACATAGAATTAGGCTAAAGCCACTTGAAAGTTGGATATCTATATAAATCCACGATCTGAAGATCATAGCAATGAATTTTTTCTTTTCATTGCTGCGAGCTTTAGCCCGTGGCACGGTTTTGGCATCAAGACTCATCGGGCTTCGAGCCGGTTATACCGGCGCTGACCGATATATTCCGCTTGCCCCTTGAGGAGAGTACGGGGTGTGTCCCTTCAATTTACCTGAATAGTTACCAAAATATTAAAAATCCGGTTTTGTCACTTTTCTGTTGCATACTACTTGCTATTTTCATACATTAATTTGAGATAAGGTCTCAATAATGTTTAGAACACGGGATTCAACGATGCAGAATTCTTTTGTTCAGGAATTTGACCGGTTTTTACAAGAAAAAAAATTGCGCCGCACGCCGGAACGGTTCAAAATTCTTACGGAGATAAAAAAAATAGATCGCCATTTTGAAGCGGATGATTTGATCCTGCACCTGCAAAGGGAAAAAATCATCGTTTCCAGAGCGACGGTTTATCGCACGCTTTCCCTCCTGGAAGAAAGCAATATTCTGCGCAAATTCCGCTTCGATGAAAACCATTTTCATTACGAATTGCACCCCAAAAATTCGCATCATGCACATCTGGTTTGTGTTAAATGCGGTACAATTATAGAATTTGATGATCAGGAACTCGAGGAACTGCAAGCCCGGATTTGCCGGGAATATCGGTGCCTGCCGGTTAAACGAACCGTGGAAATTTATGGAGTCTGTGCCAAATGCCGGAAAAAAGAGAATTGAACACACCCGTTTCGAGCCCGGTGGAAACTCCAGCGGCTAAGGGTTCAAACCAAAAAAAGAAAGTGGTCCTTATCGGCAATCCCAACGTGGGAAAAAGCGTTATCTTTGGCCACCTGACCGGCACGTACGTTACCGTTTCCAACTATCCGGGAACTACCGTCGAAGTTACTACCGGAAATGCTGCCTTCAACGGTAAAAACACGCAGATTGTCGATACGCCCGGCGTGAATAATTTGATCCCCATGTCCGAAGATGAAATTGTCACTCGCAACATCATACTAAAAGATCGGCCGCATGCCGTGGTTCACGTTGCGGATGCAAAAAACATACGCCGCTCTCTGTTCATCACCCTGCAGCTGATCGAAATGGGATTGCCGGTAATTTTTGACATCAATATGGTTGATGAAGCAAAAGCGAGGGGGATTCGCATCGACGATAAGAAACTGGCGGAAAAATTGTCTATCCCGGTACTAAAAACCGTGGCCACGCGTAAACAGGGACTTTCCGGGTTGATCAATTCCATCAGCGATTCGCCGCAAAAATCCGGATACCGGATTACCTATTCGCCGGAGATAGAAAACGCAGTTCAGAAAATCGAAACGTTTCTGCCGCAGGCCACAATTAGCAAACGTTCCCTGGCTTTGATGATTCTTGCCAAAGACACATCTCTCAACGATTGGTTGTTTCAGCATCTTTCGGAGCAGCAGATTCACGAAGTCGATCAGATCTGCAACATCACACAGAAAAAAATCTCCAACCGGCTCAGTCAGGAAATTATGCAGCAACGTATGAATCATATCAGGGACATTATCCGGGACGTATTGAGAGAAGAGCAAAGAGAAAAACCGAAATTTGTTCTCTGGCTTGAAAATGAAATGGTTCACCCCATTTGGGGATATGGTTTTGTACTGCTCGCTTTGTTTCTGATATATGAATTCGTGGGCGTGTTCGGCGCCGGAACATTGGTTGATTTTTTCGAAAAAACGTTATTTAACAAATGGCTGATGCCGCCGGTCATCTCATTTGTCCAATGGCTGCTGCCGTGGCAGATTGCCCGGGATTTTTTAGTGGGTGATTACGGCATTATCAGCATGGCATTTACTTATGCCATCGCTATCGTATTACCCATTATCGCCACTTTTTTTCTTGCTTTTTCTATTTTGGAAGATTCCGGGTACTTGCCCAGATTGTCCATCATCGTCAACAAGCTGTTTCACGCGATGGGTCTCAATGGGAAGGCAGTGCTGCCCATGGTTTTGGGTTTGGGATGTGATACCATGGCTACCCTGACAACACGAATTCTGGACAGCAAAAAGGAAAAAATCATTGTCACGCTTTTGCTGGCGCTGGGGATCCCTTGTTCCGCCCAGTTGGGAGTAATCCTGGGCATGTTAGGCGGCGTGTCGCCAATCGCTCTGATTATTTGGGCCGGCACTGTTTTTATCGTGCTCATCCTGGTTGGTTATCTTTCATCTAAAATTATTCCGGGGGAAAGTTCCGATTTTATTCTGGAACTGCCGCCGCTGCGCATCCCCGGTTTACTGAATATTATCAGCAAAACCCTGGCGAGAATGGAGTGGTATTTAAAGGAAGCCATCCCTCTGTTTGTGCTTGGCACGCTGGTTCTGTTTTTTATGGACAAGCTGAATCTGCTCGGTGTCATTCAGGATTTTTCCGCGCCGGTTGTGCAAAAATTTCTACAACTGCCGCCCAAAACCACCGAAGCATTTATCGTTGGATTTTTGCGCCGGGATTATGGTGTGGCCGGCTTATTCACCATGGCGCAGGCCGGAGAATTATCGACGGTGCAGATCATTGTCAGTTTGGTCACCATCACCCTGTTTGTTCCGTGTATCGCCAATTTTTTCATTATCATCAAAGAACGGGGCTGGAAAACCGCCATGGTTATTGTGGGGTTCATCATTCCTTTTGCTTTTTTGATTGGCGGCATAGTTAACTTTACACTGAGAATAACCGGCCTTTAAAGAGAATAACAGGATGGCCGCAACAAATAACAATTAATAACGGCACAATCTAATGACAACGAAGCTGAATGACAACTTAGTGTCTGTCCGAAAATTCCCTTTTTCTGTCATTCCCGCGAAAGCTGGAATCCATAACCTCTTGTTTTCTTTAAATTCCCTGCCTGCGGCGGGCAGGCTGCTTTCGCAGGAGTGACGTTTTTTACTATTTTCATAGTTTCCGGACAGACTCAACTTAGTAAATTGACAATGAAAAAAATAACCGAAGATAATAATTTCAAAGCAATTAAAAACGAGATTGTATTTTTATGATAGATTCCCAAACAAAAACAAGCTGCCCGCTGTGCGGGTTTCAATTTGAAGAGAGTGAAAATTCCACATGCGCAGCCTGTCCTTTAGGGGCAAAAACCTGTAATCTGTTGTGTTGCCCCAATTGCGGTTACCAATGGACCGATGAATCGAAGATAATAGCCAAATTAAAACAGTGGTTTGGTAAAAAAGAGGGAAAAATTGAAGAAAAAAATTGAAGAAATTCTGGAAACCATCTGGACGTTAAACGAGCAGGACAAACATCATCGGAGAGATATTATTGAATCCTGTGAAGAGAGAGGCGTTGGCCGTGCATTACCGGAAATGGAAAGCGAATATTTAATCAGCAGGCGCGGCGCGGGAATTTATCTGACAACGAGCGGAGAAAAAGCGGCAGAGACAATCATCCGCAGGCACCGCATTGCAGAGCGGCTGCTGAAAGACCTGTTTCAGATGGAACCGGAACAATATGAAAAAATAGCCTGTGAATTCGAGCATATCTGGAACCCGACCGTCACCGATAGTATCTGCACATTTTTAGGCCATCCCACAACCTGCCCGCACGGAAAACCGATTCCCAGGGGAGAATGCTGCCGCACCTTCAAGAAGGAAATTCAACCGCTGGTGCGATCGCTGGCGAATTTGAACGTTGGTGAAACCGGCACCATCATTTATATCGCTACGCTGCACCACAGACGGCTGGACCGGTTGAGCTCACTGGGCGTCATTCCGGGGAATCGCATCAAACTGCATCAGAAAAAACCGTCTTTTATCATTCAGATCGATGAAACAAATATTGCGCTGGAAAGCAGCATTGCCGCAGAGATATTTGTCCAAAACGGGTAGAAAAGTATTATTCTATCTACAAGCGTGGTTTCCAGTCGGATGGAGAAATATAATCCCGATACCGTACTTAAAGATACCGGTTTTACCTCCGAACAAACAGACTACGTCAGGATGTTGATTGCGGCAAGACCAATCCATCGTGCCAGGCAGAGAGAAACAGAGTTAAAATTACTAAATTGCCTTTACTTAAATATTCTTAGTGACTTAGTGCCTTCGTGGCAAAAATTTGTGAATAATGCAGGTTACAACCAAACTCCCTCTTTCAGTACCGTGCAAACAGTTGTCCCCAGGGGCTGTTTTGCTGCCAATCTTTAAAAACCCGTTTGCCTTTCAGATTCCACCAGATTTTGTCATGATACAGATCCGATGCGACGACAAAAACATTGACCATCGGTGTGTGAAAAAAGAATTTCTGCGCCCATTTGAGCGAACCAAACCAAAGAAGGTCACCGAATCGGCTGGCCAGATTATCGCCAACTTTGAATTTATACTGAAATTGCGCCAAATCTTCCCCGGCAATTTCAATCTCTTCGATTCTGCCGGTGCCCAGACCCTGTTCCGAAGCCATGCGCACATATTTCAGATCGGTCATGGGATTGAAACCCATAATTTTTGCCGCCACGGCATCGATGGCTACCTGATCTGCCGAGGCCAAAATCAGATTACCCAACACCGGTTTCAGCGTACGCGGTCCCGGTCCGTTGCCCAGGGTGGTGCCGTCCATTACCGCGAAAACACCGGAGTGAATTTCCTGTTGAATTTTCAGTAAATCCACCAGGGTTTCGTGAATCCAGCTATGGGTGTAGTGACGATGGGTTGCCAGTAAACCGCCAAATGCATTTTTCATGGCGCCGGTGGTTGTGGTGTAAATATGACATTTTACCGTCGGTAAATGGATGATATTTTTATCAAAAAAATAATCGGGAATGTAAATCCCATTTTTATAAATTTTATGCAGTACGTTCAATTCCGCTTTAGGTTCATACCCGACCCATTTCATATCCTGTGCCACAAAATTGAACTTCACCGGAATGTTGTATTTTTCATAGATACGGTCATATTTGTTCAATTTCTCCCCGTGTTTGGGGCGGGTGACGACGGTTTTGTTTTCCACGGCAACAATTTCGGAAAAATGATGTTTCCGCAGCGCCCGTATCACTCCTTCCAATTGCCAGGGTGTGCTGTTTGCCGCCGGCATGGGGAGATGCCAGGAAATGTTGTCTTTCAGAATAGTTGTTTTTTCCGCAGCCAATGCTTCCTCTATTCCAGCCATTTCACAAGCGGTAACGATGTCCTGCTGCACCGTTTCCGGTTTGGTTTTTATCACCGCGACTTTCGATTTTTGCATGGTTTGTCCCGTTATTTCAAATATATGATGAAAAACACGCTTAGTACCCAAAAGAAAATATTAATGAGAATAGGCCGGTCCTGAATTAAAATCATCTCCGGTGTTCCGCCCAAATCTTTTTTGTAAATGAGGTAAAAATAACGAAAAATACCGTAAACGACAAACGGTACAGTATAAATAAGATTGTAGGTGCCGAATTTTTGAACCGTCTGTACATCCAGCGTATAGAGTGCATAACCTAAAATGGTGGCTGCGGTAACCACGCCGATCATTTGATCCAGTATGCCGGCATTATATTCGAAAAGAATAGGACGGTATTCAATAGAATTTTCTCCCCACCGGACCAGTTCGGCTCTCCTCTTGCCGATCACTAAAAACAGCGCTAAAAAGAAGGTGCAGACCAACAGCCAGGGAGAAATTGCGACCTGTATTGCCACAGCTCCGGCAACCGCCCGCAATACATAACCAACCGCCACAATTAAAATATCCAGTATCACTATATATTTCAAATAGCTGGAATAAAGAAAATTCAGAATACTGTAAAGAATCAGAACATACGTCAAATGGATTGAAACAAAACAGGAAGCGAGATAAGAAAAGGCCAGGAGAATAATGGAAAAAAGTAATGCCTGTCGCGGTTTTATTTTCCCGGCAGCAATAGGCCGGTATTTTTTTGCAGGATGCAGCCGGTCTCCGGCAATATCTTTCAGGTCATTCCACACATAAATACAGCCGGCCACAAACGAAAACAGAAAGAAGGTAAACAACGACTTGAGCAGATGATCCGGGTGAATCAACTCGCCGCTAAAAATTAAAGCGGCAAAGACAAGCAGGTTTTTGCTCCACTGGTGCGGTCGTAACGAGAGGGAAAAATATTTCAGAGTCGACATAGCAGTTACCAAATCACAATTCCGGCAAAAGATTTTTTGTAACACTTTAGTTTTTTGAAGCGACACACTAAGTTATCATTCCCGCATGCCCCTATCGGCCTGCCTGTGCAGACAGGCCGATAGGGGCATGCGGGAATGATAACCCCATAATTGACTGCTGTTTTTCAAAGAACTAAAGTGTTACGATTTTTTATCTTTTCAATCCGGCTTGGTCTGCAAACAGACAATAATGGACAGCAGAAGCTAACCTGCCTTGAGAAGGTTAGCTTCCCGGAAAATCCTCCACCGCAGACCGGACATGATCGAAAGACTTGAGCACCTTTTTCAAATGAGTTACTTCTAACAGAGACGAAACAAATTCAGACGGTGCCGCAATATGAATATCTCCCCGGTTCGCGCGACAGGCAGCGATCTGGGAAACAAAAGCTCCCAGACCGCTGGAATCGATATATTCCGTATTTTCCAGATTCATCACCCATCTGAATTGTCCCTGTTTAACCAGATCACTAAACAATTTTCGTAATTCACCTGAATTGTTCAAATCCAATCTTTCCGGAATTTCTACAATGGTGACGTTTTCATTAGGTTCATATTTTATTTGAAAATCCATTGTTAATCCTCTGCATTACATTGAACGGACAACGGGAAACGATTTACATTTCCCGGTCTTCGGCCGAAGCGTAAAAGCATGACGATACAAAAAATCAGGTAGCGATTTGCGCATCTTCCAATCCCGTATCCGGCTGAAAATCGTCCCCGGTGCTGTTTTTTTGTTCAGATATCTGCCGGAACAACTGCATCTGTCCGCCATAAAGTGTCAACCGCAAAACCATTCTGAAAACCATATATACCTGCTGTAAAATAAAAAGCAGCAGAATAACCAGTGAATTTGGTGCTGAAAACAGATTCGCCAGCGGATTATAAATGATCAGGACAATGACGCCCACCACAAATAACAAAAAGGCCAAACCAAAAGTTTTTGCCAAATTGCCAAATGTGAGGCGAATTCCGTGCCAAATGGATTTGCGCATTTTTCGTTCATCATGGATGACGGTATAAATCCGGGCATAATCCAGCACCAGCCAGAACAACAGAATGCTGAGATAGCGAAAACCGACCTTGAGCCAACCGGCCCAGAAAGTGATATTTTGGTACGGATCACTGCCAAAGAAAATTTTCACACCGGCGGTTATCAAAAATTGCAAACAAAATAAAACGGCAAAAACCGGAATTGCCCATAAAAACAGGCGGAAAAAACGGCCGAAGTAAGCGGCAGCGCCGCCCCAAAATTGCACCGGTTGATATTTTTCACCGCCGGCAAAAACAGAAAAAGCGCCGCCGGACAGGAACAGATTCATCAGCCAATATACAAGCGGGACAACAAGAATCAAACTTTTGATTGCCGGAAGCGCCCCACCCTGGTGAAGAATAAATTCGTACAAGAAGTCCATGTTCAAACGGCCGCCAAGGGTTTCCCCCATCATACTGCCGTCGATATAATGGCTGAGCGCGCCCCGGAACGGAAGCATGATGAGCAGCGCAAAGAAAAAGTTTGTCAGGAAAAACACCATGATCATTCGTTTGGTTTGCAGAACCTGGCGGATGCCGGATTTAATGCTATTCAATACCATTTTTTTGTTCCTTTATAATATGTTTGTCGATATACTGTAAATAAACTGCCAAACTTTTTATTCAATCCCAAAAAACGCAGTTATTATTTTCAGAGCATACGCAATGTTGATGGGAATCCAAAAATAAACTTTGGCAGTTTGTTTCATCATGATAAATCTCGTCGCCCTGCATTATGCTTGATTCTGAAAAATCAGGCGCCCCTTTTTAAACCGGAGAACAGATTTAAAAATTCAGGCTGATCCATTAAGAATTGCATCCAGAATAAGAAACGAATGGCCAGTTTGTTGACACCCATTTTAGGTTTCTTCACCATTTTACTGTTGTTGGTGTAATTGATGTCTAACGGGATTTTGTAATCCGGATCTACGGTTGCCGAAACCAATTTAGCCGGTTTGACGTAGCGGTATTTTTTCCACAAATTCTTTCCGTCCCAATTTTCACGAAGAGTATCGCCGTTATCAAAAACGACCTGCAATTCGACGGGGAAGATGAAATCGCCCAACCGGCGAATATTTACCCGACTGACGTAGAGAGAAGATTCTTCGGTTGAATCGGTGGAAGCGCCGGCGGTTGAATCCAAATCCCCGGAACCGGCTGCCGTGCTATCTGACGTAGAATCCTTTCCGGCAAGTTCTTTTTCAACAGAAAGATTGTAATCGAAGCCTTTATCTTCCGCCAGCTTGCGTGTGGAAACCCGGTCCACACTGTAATCCAGTTCGGCGTTGGAAAAGAAAGCCTGATTGAAATACCAGTCCAGGTTCCGGCCGGAAACTTGATCGACCACATCGATAAAATCCTGAGTTTTGGGGTGTTTAAATTTCCAGCGTTCAAAATAGGCGTGCATCACCTGCAGCATCTTCTCCTTGCCCAGATAATTTTGCAGTGTGGTCAGCACTACCGCCGGTTTGGAATAGGAGTTTGTACCATAACTGTTGCCTGAATAAAAACCCCAGGAGGTTTCCACCATTTTGTCCACGTCGGGTGCCGTCAGATAGCGCATTCTGTGCACCTGCAGATCGTTCATCTTGATGCCGAACAAATCGATTGCAGAGCCTGCGGGCCCGTAGTAATCATCGATGATTTGAGATTCTGAATAAGAATTGATCCCTTCGTCCATCCAGGGTTCCTCGAATTCATTGGAAGCAATCAGGTGATACCAGTAGTTGTGACCAAATTCATGAATGATCACCATTTCGACCATGCGCAGACCTTTGGGAATACCGTACGCGGTTCCGGCGGTGATCAGAGTGGGATACTCCATGCCGCCCGAACCCGCCGCCCCGCGGCGCGGATCTACAATCGTTAAATTGGGAAACGGATATGTCCCGTACCATTTATGAAAATAATCCAGCGCCACTTTTGCCGCGGCCAGATGCCGTTCCGCCTGATAGGCATGATCCGGCTGCATCAGTAAACGGATTTTCACCCCCTGCGCCTCGCCGGTGAATTCCTTAAATTCCGGACTGGTTGTCCAGGCGAAATCGTGCACATCTTCGGCATGATAATAGTGGGTAGCGGTGCCGTCGTCATTTTGCTTCACATTCACTTCCAGCCCGGTGGCGCCGACAATATTTTTATTTGGTACCGTAATCCAAACGTTGTAGTTGCCGTAATCGGCAAAAAACTCGGAATTAGCATGGAATTGATGACAATTCCACCCCCCATCCTGGTAGACGCCGATTTTAGGAAACCACTGCCCGGCAAAAAAATACTCCTTTTGGGCGCCGGTTCGTGCAAATGGAGGACTGGGCAGTTTGGCCGTGAAATCAATATTCAGATCGATGGTTTTCCCCGGCGGCAGCGGTTTATTCAATTCGATACGGACAACGGTCTTGTCATGTTCATTGTCATCATCCGGATGGATAAATTCCATATTTTTAATCAGTTCTTCGCCGTTGGGGAGCGTAACCGAATTGATTTTGCTGAACCCCCACCCGTCTTTATCGATTTTGTTGCCCCGGCTCACGCCGCCGGATTCTTTCATAAATGTGGATTCGCTATTGCGGAACGCATTGAGATACAGATGAAACTGTAAATCACGGATCACATCTTTGGAATCGTTGCGCCAGTGCAAAATTTCCTTGCCGTGCAGCAGCCGTTTTTCTGTATCCAGCCTGACCCGTATGTCATAACCGGCAATCCGCGGACTCAGCGGTTGGGAAAACAGCACCGGCCGATTTTCCAGAGTAGATTGCTGCGCCAAAGCCGTACAGGAGAAAATAAGAAACAACAGAAAAATGAAATGGAATCGTTTCATGTGGTATCCTTTCATGTTAAGATGAAATTGTGGGATTGCATGCAATTAAATAACAAAGAGTCTCGCAGAAATGCAAGAGGAAAATGAGAGAAGGAAACAGGGTTTGTTATCCGGTGAAGAAAAACAATCATCGCTTTAAATATTAAATCAAGCCGCAGAAGTAAGATGCCACAGACATTAAAATCAAGTCTACGGTTGAGTGATTGTAGGTCGATTCGCTGAATCGACAACCTATTTTTAAAAGAGTTGCTATTTACTTTTTGTGATATTTCCCGGTTAAAACCCGATTTGTCTCTTGTAGAGCGACGAATCTCGTCGCTTTACAAACCACTAAATGTTGGCGAAAGCTGCGCTAAATTTAAAGATAGAGTGACATTCTTGCCAAACCACATCAGATCAGTAAAATAAAGTCTATGGCAGCTCTTTTCTGTGGACAAAGCGAAAAAACTTCATTTGTAACATTTTAGTTTTTTGAAAAATTTTACCAAACTCCCGTTTAAAGCGCCGGATCCATAGTTGGGAGGATGCAACCTCCCCCGGTTCCTCTTTAAAGGAGGGGAAATACCTCCCCTTACCAGGGGGAAGTAATAGGAGGGATTATATCACATTATTCAAAAAACTGAAGTGTTACCTTTATTTTAACTTAACCAACTTAATACTTTTAATAAAACCATTCTGCCGAATGCGCAAAAAATAGATACCGGGGGCTATTTTCATCGATTGTTCATCGTCGCCGTTCCAGAGAAAATGATATTTACCGATACGCAATTTCCCCCGATGAAGTGTTTTAATTTTCCGGCCAAGCAAATTATAGATGGAAACGGAAATATCGGCAGAACGGATCAATTGAAAGGTGATGTCCGTTTTCCCTTTGAAAGGATTGGGGTAATTACTAACCAGCGTAAATGCCTCCGGTTGAGAAGATGCGCCGGTGCCGGGTGTTTTGTTTTCTTCAAAAAAAGTGCCTAAAATGTAGGCCGCGTTCTTTCTCAATTGTGTATGGTCAAAACGGTATGGCCTGCCGCTGATGAAAATAAACCGGCCGCCGTTGTTACGCAAAGTCCCGCCGGCTGCAGGTTTACGCCAAGCGCCCAGACCGCGCGGTTCGGAGAACGCTTTTGTATCCTTAAAAAGCAGCACAGTTTCCGCCTGGGTAAAACTTGTATCGAACACTGCGTTGTTATTTTGATTGCCGGTAAAACTCACATCGCTCAGTCCGGCAAAAGAAGACTGACAATTGGCAAGCGTGTTATTACTGCTTTCCCGCCATTGGATACCCAAATAGTCTTCCAATTCCTGATCAATAAAACTGCGACCGTGGCGGCCAAAAAGCAAAACGTTGCCGCCCGCCTTCAGGTAACCGGAAATATTGGTATTTTTCCAGGCGTCGAGGTCCCCTTTGTAATCGTTGCCAACCCAAATCACCGTGGAATATTGCCCTAAAATATCCGACGGCACTCTGCCTGTTCCTTCGGGTTGCGGCAAAGATGAAGGATAACCATCACCGGGTTCCTGAAAACAATCCCAAAAAGAGATGGGAAAATCACTCCACAGCGTACTGTCTAAG
This sequence comes from uncultured Deferribacteres bacterium, assembly GCA_913009825.1. Lineage (GTDB taxonomy): Bacteria > Zhuqueibacterota > JdFR-76 > JdFR-76 > DREG01 > DREG01. Next base: position 88,484 of record CAJVYQ010000010.1, on the reverse strand, counting down.
TAAAGAGATTGTATTTCATTGCCGTAAGTTTGCCAATCCACACCGTTTACCAATAAAATTCCTCTATCAAATTTTGGCTGTAACAATTCTTCACGAACCGTTTTTAAAATCCAGTTCTCCGGGTCTAACTGCAGGGCAACCGGTTTTTGTTCAAATACGAACCGATACTTTTGTTCAGCGAGGAAATTATCCACAGCAATGACAGTATCACCGCCGGCAAACCGGAACAGCAGATCGACAGGCATGTGAAACAGAATTGTATTGGTTTGTTTCTGATAAATATTTACCGTCGTTACAAATTTGCCGCTGCTATCCTTTACCGAAGAATTGAAAACATACTGCGGATAATATTCTTCGTAAATCCATTGGTGGAAAAAATCGTGTAAATCTTTGCCGGATACGGCTTCACATACCTGCTCGAATTGTTCCGTAGTTGCAGTGCCGTATTTGTAACGGGGATCGGACTTGTATGCTTTTAAGATATCGAAAAAAATACTATCCCCGACAACGTGGCGCAGCATGTGCAGCACCCAGGAACCTTTGCGATAACTTCGGTTGTAATTAAAAATATTCCCGACACTCATATCGGAGACAAAGATAGTGCCGTCACCGAAATACATTTTAGCATTCATGTTCAAACGATAATCCAGTTTACCATAATAAAATTCTTTCCAAAGAGCTTCCGAATAAGTGGCGAACCCTTCGTTCAGCCAGATGTGACCGAAATCATGGCAGGTGATATTATCTCCCCACCATTGGTGAGATAACTCATGCGCGATGGTTGATTCGCTGTAGGTTCGTAAACTGGTGATGGTTTGATGTTCCATGTTGGCACCGCCCAGGAATTGCGCGTGTCCGTATTTTTCTTCATAAAAAGGATAGGGACCAAAGAGATCGGAGAAAATTTCTATCATTCTTTTTGTTTTTGCGTAAGCTGATTTGGCATTGTTCAATTCCGAGGGATAAACATAATAATCGATGGGCATTTTGCTGCCGGGAACTACCGATACAGAATCACTGAAATGTGCGTAAGGGTGAATGGCCACGGAAACCAGATAGGACGCAATCGGATATTTTTCATGCCACCAATAGATTTTTTTATCTCCGGAGGATGTTACGGAGAACAGCAGTCCGTTGGAAACTGCAACCAGGTTTTGCGGCACTGTAAGTCTCATGTCCACCGAATCTGCTTTATCGGCCGGAATATCTTTGCACGGCCACCAGTTTCTTGCCCCGAACGGTTCGCTCAAACTCCAGATCATAGGCTGGCCGGCGTAATAATCAAACCCGAAAGCGCCGTACCCGGATTGCGACGGAGTGCCGTGGTAAAAGATGCGTACCGTTACTTTTTCACCGGGTTGGTATGTTTTATCTAATTGAACCCGGATCAGATCATCGCTGTGCGTAAATGAGGCATCCCGGCCGGCAACCCTCACACTATCCACCTGCATATCATCCAGAAAATTAACCTCTATCTGACTGACAGGGCTATTCACTACATCCGCATTCAAGGCAACATTTCCCGCCAGCATGGTCATTTCGGGAAGCACCTGAATGTTGATATCATAATAACGTACATCATAATTTGTCTGGTTGTCCGTAATCTGCAAATTTGCATATTGAAGCTTGGCAAAGCGATCCGCCTCCATCTGCGCCAACTGTTCTTTATCGTTTTCTGACGACTCCAACTGGGCAAAAAGGGAAGTAAATGAGAACAAAATAAGCAGAGAAACGAACCCGGTTTTACGCATGACTTTTTCCTTTCCGATAATTTTTTTTAATGTAACAAATTATCGCATCAATTTCATCCAATTTATCGGTTTTCATTTTTGATTGAATAATTCATACACAATTGAGCGATTGTAGGGCGATTCGCCTGTCTGCACAGGCAGGCTGAATCACCAATTTGATTGTTCGGAAATATTAAATTCGGCCGCAGAAATTGAAAGATAAGTATAAAAGGAATTGGGAAAGTTTTTTACATCCCCCGTATCCCCCGGGACTATAAAAGTCCTCCCTTGAGGGTGGTACGGGGGATGTTCTCTTATTCTGTCTAAATACTAAATCCGGAATTGAGCGATTCCCCTATTTTTTAGCTTAATTCTGTCACCAAACGGGTTTTCATTTTTTGTGTAAATCCGGTTGGCGATTCAGCCTGCCTGTGCAGACAGGCGAATTGCTCTGCAAGCGCTCAATTCAAGTATAAATTTAATCTATCCTCAATCCCCTCAATGCAACAGAATCATTTTCTTTGTTTGTGCAAACTGTTTTTGCCCGGAGATTGCAATCATCCGGAGAAAATAGACCCCGCTGGGCGCCGGTAAATTCCGGTCATCGGTTCCATCCCATTGAATACGATACAGGTTCGCGGCCTGACGGCTTTTGACCAGTGTTTTTACCTCGCTTCCCCGGAAATCGAATACTTTAATCTCGACCATACTCAGCTGCGGCAGGTAGTACCGGACAGACGTGCCGGGATTAAAAGGGTTCGGATTGTTTTGGAACAGTTTATATTCGCCGGGGATCACGGAAAGTACTTCCGCGGCCACTTCGGAGAGCAAATCCACGTTGACGGGAATTTTAAACACGGGACGGGCCGGATCATTGGAACGAACAAAAAGAGTGTCGGAATCTGAAGCGCCGTTTATTTTACTACTTTCGATCCTCACAATGACAAAACTTGTATCCTGCGGCTGCGTTGTCCCGTCTGTCAGATTGTGTGTCAGCCAGGGCGCCGGGTTTGACACACTCCAGTTCAGTGGTGCATTTCCTGCATTGATGATCCTCACCGTATCTTTTATCGTTTGACCGACCGGGAGTTGTCTTGTGATAAATTCCGGAAAGACAACTATTTGCGGTGACACAGGCGGTCCGGTAACCGAAAGCCGGACGGGAACCGGCACCTGTGATTTATCCGGATCATTGGACTTTACGACAAAATTACCAATATAAATTCCGGGAAGAAACCCGTTGGGATTAAAGGTCAGTACAATTTTTTGAGCGCTATCCGGCAATGTCGTTCCTGAAGTTTTTGCAAACGATAGCCAATTCGGGCCGTTTTCAATGGACCAATTTAAATTGGAAATTCCCGAATTTGAGATTCTCAGCGTATCGAACCCGGTACTGTCTGCCGGGAGAACCACTGTAAATGAATCCGGCGCAAAACTCAATCGGGGCACGGGCTGTAAAATATGAACCCGCACCGAAACACGAAACTGCTCATGGTCAGGATCATTAGTAGTAATATTGAAGCCGGTTTCAAAATCACCTGCTGCCACGCCGGTGACATCGTAACGAATGGTCACCGTATCGCTGCCGGCCGGTTCAACCGCGCCGGTATCCGGCACAGGAACCGCCCAGGAATCGGGGATGTAACCCGACCAAGTCAACAACCCGGTACCGGGATTTTGAATAACTATTTTTTTTATGACGCTGCCATTCACCGGCACTGTTGCTTCCACCGAATCCTGATTTATCTGAAATACCGGGCCGGTGATGGCGACGGAAACATCCACCGGAATCGTCAACGGCTGCCGGTCGGGATCATTGTGTTCCACTCTGATCCATTGTGAATAAGAGCCATACGTTAAATTTGAACCGTCAATGGTTACCAAAACGGTATCCGTGCCGCCGTTAAGGATCGTTCCGCTGTCCGGGGAAACGCCGATCCAACCCACTTCCGGGATTAAATGATAAGTAAGAAGCGTGTTGCCCGTATTGGAAATGAAAAGGGTGTCGTAATCCACCGATGCCCGTGGTATGACAAAGTTAAACTGTTCGGGGTTCACCGCAATGTGGGCGGAACCATTGATGGTCATACTTACAGAAACCACAACGACGGGTTCATCCGCATCGTTGGAACTGATGATTACCGAACCGGCGACAGTACCGCCGGGAAACCCCGCCGGGTCAACCGTCACCTCAATGATATCCCGACCGCCCGGCGCAGTGGTATCACTTTCCATACTCAGTCGCATCCAGGGTTCCGTGGCAGCGGCCGACCAGTTTAACGTGATATTGCCGGTATTCCGTACAGTGATGGAATCCGTCAGCATCTGAAACGGATTCAATTCAAAACCGATTGTTTCCGGCGACACATCAATATCGGGATAATAGTTATCGCTGTTAACCATCACCGAATTGGAAAACTCCGATGTGTTATTTTGCGGATCGGTTGCCGTTGCGGTGATCAGTCTGCCGGAAGCCACCGTTACCGGTAATGTAACATCAAGACCGGCATTGCCGTTTTCATCGGTCTGAACCTCTTTGAAACCGAGGAACAATTCTCCCTGCCCAAATCCGGAATTGTCTTCCCGCGAATTACTGAAAAATTCCAGTCGATAAGTTGTATTTACCCGGCTGAAAAAATCTCCTTGTATACGGGTTTCTCCGTTATCACTTTTTGTGCCGGTCAGATGAGGATAATTCTGGTAATCATTGGGGCCGGAATCTTCATCCAGACTGTCGTTTTCGGTTACTCCCCACGGGAAAAGATCGATGCCGAAACCGTTTTCATAAATCGAATTTCCCAGCAGCGCATTGCCGGTGCCGGCATCGCCTTCCAAACCCACCGCAATACCGGAATTGAACGCGATCACATTACCTTCACCCGTGTTGATGCCGCCAATAGTGTTGTTCGCGGCCCGGTCAAATATTTGTACAGCCGGCTGGCCGTTGCCAAGCTGCAACGTACCGGAAGTGTCCGTACCGATAAAATTCCCGCGCACTGTATTATATTCGGTGCCCGTGCCAAAAATCAACACGCCGGCGCCTCCCCAGGAACCGATAACATTACCATTACCGGCATCGCCAATTTGGTTGTACTGTGGTCCGTCGGAAATGAATACACCGAGCAATCCGGTATGCAGCGGAATGGTTCCGGTTTTATCAACACCAAAATAATTATTGAACACCAGGTTACTGTCCGTCTCACTGCCGATCAGTTCAACCGCCCGGTATGTGCCGGATACCAGATTGGGCGCTCCTGCTTTACCGATCCGGTTGGCGCGGGCGCCGTTTTGTATGGATATAGTGCCGGGACCCACCGTCGCAGCGCCGGTAATGTCGGTGCCGATATAATTACCCCAAACATGATTATTGCGTGAAACCGCGCCTTTGATGGTTACCTGCCCGGTGATTACATTCATCGCCGCCGGATTTTCACCGCCAATGATATTGTTAGCCGAATTTGTGATGGTGATGCCAAGACCGTCGCCACGCGCCTGCCCGCCGGCATCCAAACCGAAGAAACACCCCTGAATCGTATTATTGCCCACATCGGCAATATCGATACCGCCGCCGAAATTATACAGCGCAAGCCCTTTCACAATTGCGCCGCCGCCATAAAATGCCAGGCCAACAGCACCCCCCGAACCACTGCCGTCTATTTCTACTTTGATCGCCGCATTGTTTCCTTCAGCGAAAGACAGCGTGTTTTCCTGAGCCCCCGGTTGACTGTACCCGTCAATAATGACAGGACGACCCATTTCCGGCAGATATTTATTGGCCGGGATGGTATGTAAACCCGCACCCGGGATCTCAAAACTGATCGTGAATACATAATTGGGCTCCGGGCTCAAATTCACCTCGATTAATGCGGAACGCAGAGTAACCTCCGGATCGCCGATGGAATTGGTGTATCCCGTATGTCCGGTGCCGTCGCCGGGATTTTTTGCATCCCGGTCTCCCGTCGAATTTACCGTAAATCCGGAAACCACATTTTTATTGAACCGTACCGGCACCCGGATTAAATCCCGGTCAAAACTGCCGGAATTCCATCGGGTAAAATAGAGATAGACTTCCTGTCCCGGCCGTTCAAAATTCCGGGTGGTATCCCCGTGATCAATAATTGCCGGATAATAGATTCCTCCGACTTCCCAGCCGTTTTTGGGAGATTCATAAATAAGAACAGGCGAACTCCAATCGATCAGATCATCCGACAAAGAATAGTAGAATCCGTACACCTTTTTATCGAGCTGTGCATCATATTTGTTGTGAAACCCGACAACCATAAATTTTTGGAAATAAGTATTGTAGGTCAGGCTTTCACTCATTTTGCCGATATTGTCTCTGGATACCGGGGCTAAAATATGATCGGCCGGATCATCCACCGTTTCGTTGTAAGGATCGACAAAATGAACGGTAAACCCGTTTCCATCCCAGCCGCGCCAGCTATCCGGATTATCCAGCGTTTGGGTTCGGATAACACCGGCACCCCAATCCTGCAGCCGGTATCTCTCCAGATGAACCAACACATAATAATACCCGTCATTGGGATTATATACCGGTTTACTGCCGCCGAAAATCCCCATCGGTTTTCCGGCTTTGTATTTGTACGGAATACCGGCAAGATAATGTTCCGGCGGCGTGGCATGTGAATAACTGCGCCCGGTATCGTTGGACACCGCAAAAGTCAACGTATTGTACCACGCATAAAACCAGTTAACATCCCCCTCCGGTTTATATTCATTGTGAACAATCGAGTAAATGGTCTTACCGTCCAGTGTGTAAATTCCGGCAAGCCACTCCTGATTATTGTAAGTTGATGCCACACCACTTTCGTCGGATTCGAAAACCGGCCCGTTGGTGCAATCCCGAAGAAGGGAGTTAAAGTCGTCTCCGATCATTCGGTAAGCTATTTTATGGGCGGCAATGATCTGTATTTTCCCGTCGGCATCACGGAAAGCCTGCGCGGGACCGTCGGGAATATCTTCCGTAGAACACGCATCGGAACTGTAATCAAAAACAATCTCTTCACTGCCGGTAACATCCGGTTTCCCCGGAAACATAACCTGCCCGGCAAGAGGTGCTGCAATAATTGAGCAGAGCCATAAAATAAACAGTTTTCGTAACAATTTCATCTTTCAATCCCTCCATAAATATTATTTGAACCGTTCTGTTCTGAAAATCGAATAAGCACATTATATTATCGGAAGATAAAGGGATTTTTATAAATCATGCGGGGTTTCTATTTCTTGCCGTGATTCTGTTGATTTAGTCGGAAAAGTCTTCCGGAGATTATCTGGAGTTGATTAATTTGAATTCGACTGTTTAAAATTATTATCGGGAAAAAACCTGCGGGAAGTTTAAAATCAACAGACAGATTCATGTAAAGAGAAAAAGCAGAAGGATATTTCGGCAGAAAAAGAGAACAGCTAAAAAGAATGCGGCGCGATCACATCGAATAAAATAAGGATTTTTTTATTTTTGTAATCGCACAGAACCAGATCATAAAACTGGTTATCATTGAGCAAACCGACATTTAAGTGGTTCGCTCTAAAATTTGGGGTAAGACCGTATTTGAACCGGTCCAGATATTCCGCTCCGTTCATAAAAAAGGAGAGCGAATCTTCATCGGCGTTTGCCACAATCAAATCTTCCCAACCATTATAATCCATGTCAACCGCAATGAGGGAAGTGGGTGAAACACCGGTTGGAAATTGAATGGATTGATCAAACCCACCTTTTTTATTATTGAGTAGAATCGTCACCGAATCCGATTCGAACTGGGTAATGGCCACATCGTAATATTTGTCGCCATTAAAATCAAGGGAAACGATATCGGACGGATTACCGGTGACCGGATAAATATCTTCATCGTGAAAATAAAAATCGCCGGCATTGCGAATGACGGACAGATCGTTGGATTCGTAATTAATCGTCAAAATATCGGGATAACCGTTTTTATCAATGTCTGATGTAACAACACCAAAAGGCATTTCGCCAACCGGTTTTACAATTTTTAACGTAAATTCTTTGTTCTTTTCATTAGAATATATAGTGATGGAATTGTCGGCAAGGTTGGCAATGATCAGATCCTGAGTGCCGTTTTTATCTAAATCATCGGCTGTAATGGCAAAAGGCTCATTCCCCGTTTGCTGGTAAACCATATTATTATAATTCCCGGAATAGGAGTTTAGCAGCAAAGCGAAATCGTTGGAAGTCTGGTTGGTAACCGCCATATCTAAAAAATGATCCCCGTTGAAATCGGCGATGGCCATTCTTTGTGGCGTACTCTCAACAATATAGGCCGGCGGCGGCGTGGCAAATCTACCGCCCGCTACATTTTCAAAATCATAGATTAGATCGTCATCGGCAATTACAAAAAGATCCTGATCCCCGTCCTTGTCTTTATCAAAACAGTACACACTACGCGGAGCGGTGTCCGTGGAAATAAGCGATTTTGATTCTTTAACGGAAGTTAATATTGAACCGCGCAGAAAATAATGCCAATATTCTTTATCTTGGCAGCCAAAAAAGGAGAACAAAAGCACTGTAAAAAAAATGGCGAAGATGGTTTTCTTCATTCTTTAGCCTAAAACAGGATAGAATATTTTAGTGATTTTACGGATAAATGGGTAACCTTAAATTAAAATTAATTAAACTATTTACGTAACTATTCAGGCTCAGTATTCCTTGTAGAGCGAGACGTTGTCTCGCTAAGGCGATTCAGCGAATCGCCCTGCATAAAAGAACACAATGCTGAATAGTTACCTATTTACTATTAAATCTTCTGTTTTGTTCCGGGATAAAGCTTCAAATAGGCCGCCGGAATAAATAATTCACAAAATCATTTTCTAAACCAAAATAACAAACGCTTCCTTTTCCCGCAAGTTCTTTTTCCAAAACAGATGATTTTCATAACATTTAAGTTTTTTGAAAATTAATCAGAAAAAAGGATACTATTCGCTCCGTAAATTCGAGAATGGTAGTTAGCTTGCTTTTTTGGGTTAAAGCCCGGAGAGAAGTACTTGTAAATTTATTCCTCGAACCTGGTGAAACCATCACACCTGACAATTTTCACACAGATAACTGCTGCGACTCTGTTGAATGATTCTCTCGATGCCGGCGCCGCAGCGAAAGCATTTTTCTCCTTCCCTGCCGTAAACCTGCAACTGGATTTGGAACCGGCCGCCGGCGCCTAAAACGTCGCGAAAACTTTCATCCTGCAAAGTAGTTCCTCCCAACGCAATGGCAGCGCGCAATACTTTCCGGATAGATTGAATCAGTTTTTCCCATTCCATATTTTTGAGCGAATATGCTTCTCTTGCCGGATGGATATTCGCGGCAAACAAAGATTCATTCACATAAATATTCCCCAGACCGCCAACAAAGGTCGAATCCAGTAAAACACTTTTGATGGCGCGCCGGGATTTTCCTGCTCCGGCGATAGCGTACTCAACATTGAATTGATCCGAATCCGGCTCGACACCGAGACGGACAATCCGCGGATGGTTGTGCACTTCTTTTGTGGCAATCAGGTCGATCATGCCAAAACGGCGGGGATCACGATATCTTAATTGCTCGTGAGAGTCCAGTGAAAAGATGATGTGGTCATGTTTGTCCAGCTCGTCGGTTTCAGATGTCACTAACAAGCTGCCGCTCATACCCAGGTGTGCTAAAATAGTTGTCCCGTTGCTCAGATGAAGCAAGAGATATTTTGCCCGGCGATCAATTGCGGAGAATGCAGCCCCTCTCGCTTCTGTGGCCAGACGTTTCTCCGGAACGGGATAGCGCAAGAGGGCATTTCTCACAGTTACCATACTGATCCGGCGATTCAGAATCGTAAGCTGTAATCCCCGTTTCACTGTCTCCACTTCCGGCAGCTCAGGCAACCCTCTTCCTGCCTTTCATTCTGTCTGTCCTGTTTCGCTTCATTTTTGCAGGGATGGTTTTAAGGAAAAGAATGAGCCGGACCGGATCATTCTGCGATTGGAGCGTTGGTTCCAACTCAATGAGCCAGGCGCACATTAATCGCCTTTTCACCCTTCAGATCACTGCGGACATCAAAAGAAACTCGGTCGCCCTCACGCAGCCCGCGGCTTCTTAACGCAACATCCAGGTCACTGACATTGACAAAAAGGTCTTCATCATCATCGGAGATGATAAAACCGAACCCCCGCGGGGCTTCCCATTTTTTTACTGTGCCGTATTGCATATTCCTCCTTCGACATTTCTCAAATCAAAATTCACGTATTCATGAACGGTTCAAACATAAAAGAACAGTTTACAGCAAACCGTGTAAAGCCCCTCTTTTCAAACAAATGTCTCATCATATTTTAGTACTATCACCGGGCAATTTTCGAACCGTTAACCGCCACGCCTTCATGGCTGAGCAGCTTTTCTTTCATGTCCATCCCCCCGCCATAGCCGGTTAAATGGCCGTTCGCACCGATTACGCGGTGACAGGGGATGATGATTGGAATAGGATTGTGATGATTGGCCTGACCGACAGCCCGCACGGCTTTCGGATTGCCTATTTGCGCGGCGATCTCTCCGTAAGAAGCTGTTCTACCAAAAGGAATTTCGCACAAAGCGCGCCAGACTTTTTTGTGAAACTCAGTTCCATTCAGATGAAGGGGAACAGAAAATGTTTTCCGTTCGCCGGTGAAATATTCTTTCAACTGCCGGATGACCGGTTGGTTTTTTCCTTCACTTTCCACTAAATCCGCATCCGGAAATGAGCTGTGCAATTGATAAAAAAAATCCGCTTTGTTCCGCAAATTCACCTGTACTAAACCCTTTTCGGATGAGGCAATAAAAAGCTTGCCAACCGGCGACCGCCATTCAGTAAAATAAATTTTCATCTTTTTCATCTCCAATTCAGTTGCAAAAGAACAATCATGATTCAGACAACAACTCATTCAGAACCTTTTGATATGCAGAAAATGTCCGGTCGTCAAACAGAACAAAGCGAACCAATTTAATCTGTTCGATCTCACGAAGAAATTCCACAACCGTTCTTAGCGCAATTTTTGCCGCTTCCGCCACCGGGTAACCGTAAACGCCTGTGCTGATGGAAGGGAAACTTAAACTACCCAGCTTTTTTTCTACAGCAAGCGAAAGGCTGTGGAAATAAGTATTTTTGAGCAATTGCGGTTCGTTTCCGCGGCCGCAATAAACAGGCCCCACCGTATGAATAACATATTTTGACGGCATTTTCCCGGCAGTGGTGATAACCGCCTCACCGGTGGGCAGCCGCCCCTGTTTCACCACAATCTTTTTACATTCCGCTAAAATCTCCGGACCACCGGCGCGATGGATAGCGCCGTCGACACCGCCTCCACCCATCAGGGAGCTGTTGGCCGCATTGACGATTCCATCCGTATTCTGGACGGTAATATCGCCTTGAACAATCTGCAAGATACTTCTGTTAATTTGCACCTGCATGGTTGTCAAAACTCCTTTCCTGCAATTATTGTAACATTTTAGTTCTTTTAAAATAACTTATGTGTGACGAGAAGAAACAAGTAGATTCTTCGACTTTATCCCGGTAAAAACCATCGGAACACGCGCTCATGGTGACAACCTCTAAACATGTCATGTTAAGCGCGTGTCCGCCGCAGGCATGAAGTTCCGATGGTTTTTGTCGGAACAGAGTAGAAACATCTACCTTATGTAAGAAACTGAATTAACAATTTCAAAAAACTAAAATGTTACCAATTATATTTACCTTAATTGAACGATTCTCTTATTTTTGAGCTTGTTTTTATTACTAAACGGATTTTTATTTTTAATCCGAATCCGTTTGGCGATTCAGCAAATCGCCCTGCAAACGCTCAATTCAAATTTTAATCTTCCGACTCTGCCAATGCTTCCCGGACGATTGCCACACCGGAACTGGTTCCGATGCGGCTGGCGCCGGCGGCAGCCATCTTAAAAGCATCGGCAAAATTGCGGATGCCTCCGGCGGCTTTTACTCCCAGACCGCTGCCTCCAACCTCTTGCAGCATAAGTGCGACGGCTTTGGTAGTAGCGCCGCCCGCGCCAAAACCGGTAGAAGTTTTGACGAAATCCGCATGAGCATTTTTTGCCAGCGCACACAATGTAATGATCTCTTCATCCGTAAATGCAGCCGTTTCGAAAATTACTTTACAGAGGGCGTTATTTGCTTTGCTGACTTCCACAACCGAGTGAATGTCCTTTTGCACCAAATTATAGTCCCGGTTTTTCATTGCGCCAATGTTAATAACCATATCCACTTCCTGCGCACCATCGGCGATGGCCAGTTTTGTTTCCAAAACTTTCACTTCCGTTAAATGAGCCCCAAGAGGGAACCCCACAGTAACACAAACCGGAATATTCTTCCCTGCCAACTCATCGGCTGCTAATTTTACATACGTTGCGTTCACACAAACGGAAGCAAACCGGAATTCCAACGCTTCTACACATATTTTTTTTATCTGCGACGCGGTGGCGTCCGCCTTTAGCAACGTATGATCGATAATACCCGCAATCTCTCCGGCATCCTCTTCAATCCGGCTGAAAATCTTTGCGTGATTTACAGCATTCATTTCACATGGTCCTTATGTTGATTTTTGCATCAAATAAAATAATGCGATTGCATTGACAATATGCGTTAGAGAAGAAAGGTTCAAAAATAAAAAAATACGGCAACTTTTAATATAAATGAAATAGTCACTGTTACGACAAACGATGCAACAAACATTTTTATTAATCTTCCAACAAGATGGTTTGGATGGGCAGAAATATTGTGCTGCTGGCGGATTGAAAACATACATAATCTTCACCGACTTCAAGAAGTTTGTATAACTCCGCACCTTTTTTTTGCAGGTGTTTCACCAAATCAGGATCATCAACGTTAAAAGCAACCCGGAAACGACAGTAATCTCCCCTGAAACGAGTTAATTTTCCTGCTGCACCTTCATACTTTTTAAGAACATCTGCATAAGTAGCCATAACAGTAAAGCCGGTTACATGAGTTGTAAAAGATTAAAAGAGTCGGGGCGAGAGGATTTGAACCTCCGACCCTCTGGTCCCAAACCAGATGCGCTGCCGGACTGCGCTACGCCCCGAAGCAAAATTCGAGCTTTAAATGTAAAGCCATAAACAGGAAATGTCAAGCAACAATTTTTAAATAAACCTTCCGGAAAGTTCGAACCTTCCAGGCGAGAATGAAACCTTCCAGGTTTTAAAAACCTGGAAGGTTTAACATTTAATTTACCGTATAAGAAATCAGCGTTCTTCTTTCAGTTGGTTTCTGATACAGATCATAGAATATAATTTGCACAATGCCCACCTTGGGCACAATCCAGAACGAGCCCAATTTCCCCGGTATTCTCACCGGCACACCGCTTAAATTGATTTCGATGGAATAATTAAAATCAACTTTAAATGCTTTAAATTCCTGACCGGCGGCGGGAATTGATTCTTCACCAATCGTTTTACCGGTGAGTGTCAATTTCACTTCCACACCGGCGTATGTCGAATCCAAATCCAGTCCGGAACCGATGAGCGGAATACTGGAAGGGTTCCCCTGGTAAGTAAAGACCTGCCAGGTATCGTCTTTTTTAAAAGGCAGTTTCAGCCAGGTTGCCGGCGGCGAGAATTTATATACGGATGTATCCGAAGAACCAGGATTGAAATCCGCAATTTTGTGCATGATAAGACTGTTGGCGGTAGTCTCATAATAGATCAGACTGAAATCCTCCGGCGCTTTTGTGGATCGCTCTTCGACTACAGCCATTTCAACATTATTCTCTTTTATTTTGTTCAGAACCGTTAATGTGGATTGAAAGGGAGCTTCAGCGACCGGATTCACCTGGTAAGTCCACGTGTTCCCTACATTATAAGGAATATAATTTTCTTCCACCCCCTCCGGCCCGGCAGGATTTTTATCATTCTTGCCACAATCGATAAAAACTACAATTGCCAATAACAGCAAAGAAGCAATAATCAATCTAATTTTCCGCATGAAAGACCTCATCGAAATGGGTTGCAAGTACTTCCTTCATCCTCATAAGCGCTTTACCGCGATGGCTGATGCTGTTTTTCAATTCCAGCGACATTTCGGCAAAAGTTTGGTTAAATTCCGGAATATAGAAAACCGGGTCGTAACCAAAACCGCTATTGCCCCTGGGTTCAAATAGAATTTCCCCTTTCTGAATCCCCTCTACCGTAAAAATTTTCTCATTTCGAACCAAAGCTATCACGGTGCGAAATCTGGCGGAACGGGCGTCGGCGGGCGTATCTTTTAATTCCTGCAGCAATTTTACCACATTATCATGATAAGTGGCATTTTCACCGGCATATCTGCTGGAATAAACCCCCGGTTCACCATCGAGAGCATCTACTTCCAAACCGGTATCATCAGCCAAAGACGGAAGCCCGGTGAACTGATAAATCTCTTTTGCCTTTTTGACGGCATTCTCGATGAGTGTTGTGCCGGTTTCTTCCACTTCGGGAAAATCCCGGAAATCATCCATACTAAGGATGCGGAGATCCATATCCGTTAAAACCGCCCGGATTTCACGCAGTTTATCCTGATTGCGCGTGGCTAAAATCATACGTGGCGTTGGCCCGGCCATTACGCGGGATAAACCTCGCTTTCATTACATTTGCAGACATCAACCATCATTTGTTTGAAACGCCAGCCATTTGAGTGTTCCGATCGCATGGATTTTACCAATTTCACCCGTTGAGTCTCGGTGTTACAAACGGGACAAATGGTTACATTTGCCTTGTGCATTTTATTTACTTTATCTGCAAACGATGTACCCTTTTTTGCCATTTTTCCTCCAAATTAATTATGTTACATCACTTCTACACTTTATTTGGCAGTAAACGTAAAGACAGAAACGCCAAACCAACATTTGCTGCCAACAACATCATAACATTCTGATCCCATTCGGTATAAAATTCCGGCTGTTTGCTTTCCAAACTAATCATGCCGAATATCTGGTTGCGAAACGCCACAGGAACTCCCAAAAAAGAACGCAGACCGAAATTCGACTTGTCTCTGCCGGAATAACGAGGACGGAACAGCTCGCCTTTTTCCAGGTCTCCAAGCATCAACGGTTGATTTTTTCTGATGACCCAGCCGGAGATTCCGTCGCCCAGCGCAAACCGAAATCCCTCACTCATATTGTCCCGCTGGCCGATCACTTTGGTGATCACCCCCATCTCCGAACTTTCTGAGTCGATGGCAGCGATGGTAAGCCGGTCGAATTGGTAAACAGCCCGGCAGGCGCTTCCCACCGAGGAATAGAGACTTTCGTAGGAAAGATCTTCATTCAACTCCGATAAAAAAATTCTCTGCGCCATCAATGACTGATTAACCAACTGTGATCTTTCTCTCACGCCAATTAAATCGATCCCCTGGCTAATCAATCTTTCGTACGATTTCAACAATTCCAGGTCTTCTTCGCTGAAATCATGAGCCACCATGCTGTCCACCGCCAGCACGCCCTGAACTTCATCCTTAATATCGATCGGCACCGCTAAGAAGGACTTGATCCCCTTTAAATCATGGTAGTAATTGATCGATTGTCCCTCATCGGGAATATTTTGTTCCAAAACAGCGGTCTGGTTAACCAGGACACTGCCGGGCAAGGTACCCTTAACATCCACAAAATCGCCCTGCTGAATGGCATTGCTCTGGCTTTCACAAAAGTCTACACGCAGCCGTTCCTCGGCGCCATCCCACATAAAAATGATGGCGGAATGAGCAACGAAAGTAGCGCGCACCATTTTCACTAGATTGCCAAAGAACTGACCCAACTCCTCATAGAAGTCCATTTTTTCTTCTTCGGGGAAGAAACTTGCAGGATCGGTATTATCAACCAGATGCTGCACCGCTGCCTGTTCATCCGGTTCATCCGTCTGATCCTCTACCTCCTCCTCAATCGAACCGGGCCAAACTAAGTAGATTAATAAAAATGCGGCCACAATCAAAACGACACGCACAAACTGTGTCAGAATCGATTGACTGAAAATATCAAAGATGAAAAAGCCGACCAACACAGCAGTCGCCAATAAACCTAACAAGATACGCTCATCGATATTGCGCAACAGCGAAGTATTGGCATATTCTTGTTGTTCGGTCATTTAAGCTTCCCATTTTTAGTGAATTTAAATATAGTAAATAAATCTCAAAAATCAACATAAAAAGGGAAGTTCTTAAACAGAACATCGGCACGAAACCGGATCAGGAATGAAAAGAAATTATAGTATGAAAAGACTTCCCCTGAGAATGAATTTGTTTACGGAATTTTATTGAACATCTGTTTTTTTAACAACTGAATCTGCATGTCTATTTGCGAAAGTCTTTTCTGCATTAGTAGCCGCGTTACCTGCGAGGATGGATATTTTGCCAACCCCGCCATCGATTTTTGCGGTTTCCTCACTTTTGAAATGGAACCGGCCGCATAGAGTGCCGGCTTTCTGTCCAGTTGGATGGGTATAGCAAACGTTGAATCTCCCCTTCTGATTCTAAATTCCACACGCTGTGAAACCGGCATCGATTTAATAAGGTTCTGAATTTTTATAAGATCATGGATAGGCTCATTATTAAAAGCCAATATTTCATCACCAAGCCGGATGCCGGCTTTTTCAGCCGGACTGTTGGTGGAAATCTGGCTCACTTTATAAAAAACATTCCGGTTTCCCCTGGGATAGCCGGTTACCGTCATGCCTATCCAGGCTACGCCCGTTCTCGTTTGATCGAGAAGATGTTTCACACCGGGCAGCAACTGTGTCATCGAGATAACCACACCGTCATCTTCAACCGTCAAATCATCCGCTTTTTGCATTCGTTTCCCCTGGATCAATTTTGCCGTCAAAACGCCAACCATCTGGCCGCGTAAATTAAAAACCGGTGCACCGATACTACCGGGTAATATTTTTGCAGCGATCTGCAGCATTCCATTCTCGTAGACCGTGCGTACCTGACCGATCCACACATCAGGCAGGTAATTTAAGGAGTTACCGATGATTAAAACAAAGTTGCCGATTCTTTCAGAATTCATCTGTGCAAATTGCGGATTGGCAAAGGGAAGATTACGAATATGAAGAATTGCAAAATTATTGTCGATGCCGATAAGTGAAGCATCCCGCCGCTCTCCGTTGTATAAAATCACAGAAATGCGGGATATGTTTTGAATGACACTGCTGCTTGTAATAACAATACCTGAACTATCGATAATACAACCCGAAGCAATCTTTTTTAAGGGAGCCTGCACTGAAAGGGACTGATTTTTCAGATATTCTTCCCCAACCTGGGCAACAATTCCGACAACATATTTCTGAGAAATCTGTATCAACCGGTTGTATTCATCATTCAACGATTTTTGCACCGTTACCTGGGCACCGGACGTTCTCACCGAGACCAGATTGAAAATCAAAATGAGAACGGATAGAAACACTGTCGTTTGGAAACCTTTTTCTCTCATTTATCAACCACCTCAAAAACAAACGGAAGTTGGATGAGCAGCCCGAATAATTTTAATGGGCGCCGGTTGAATTGTATGAAGTGTGTCAAAATGAATGGCCTGAGCTGCTAGAGCCGGGAGATGGTTATCACCTTTTTGCCGGTCTGCCAAAACTTCTTCGATCCGAAATTGATCGATCACATAATAAACATCCTGTTTTGCCGGTTGATTGCTCTTTTTTGAAGAGGGATAAAAGGTCTGAGCAATCGGCTGTTCGTTGGCCACTTCAACCGGGACAAAAACATCCGATCGATCATTCGATCGAAAAAACAGGCTATATGAGAAGAATGAAACGAGAAGTAGCATGGCAAATCCGGTAGCAAAGGCAGGGACGCGATTTACCAGAAAATAGGTGACAACCTGGTCCCAGAGAGAAGGTTTTTCCAATTCATACCTGATGCGGCTTCTTAAAATAACGTTGAACGCATCCGAAGTTTTAACAGGAGTGAGTTGTTTCAATTGAACCTGCAGCGTTTTCAAGTGCTGCACGGTCTGTGCACAATCGGAGCAGCTTTGAATATGTTCTTCAAATTCCGATTTTGACTGACCTGAAAGATTGCCGTCGAGATACTCTGTAAAAAGGGGTACAAATTTGTCGCAACTTGTCATCCGGTTCCTCCTTCAATAACATCCAAAACAGAATTCTAAGATTCCAAAACTTTTTATCTGTAAATATCGTCATTTTTTCTCTAATAAAAATCTCAATTTTTCCTGCAACCGCAATCGGGCACGATTCACTCTCGACTTCACAGTACCCAGCGGAACTTTGATGATTTTACTTATCTCTTCATACGAAAGTTCCTGAATATCTCGCAATATAATTACCTCGCGGAATTTGGCAGAAAGCTTTCCAATTTCCTCCTGGATGATCTCTTCATACATCACCGTATTGGTCTTTTTCTCCGGGTTGGAGCTTTCGTCGGAAATTTCAAAATCCTTATCATCGTAACCAAGGTCACTTACTGAAGCCAGGTTACGTTTCTTCCGTTTGCGTAATTCAGTCTTGGCCAGATTTCCGGCGATAGTGTAAATCCAGGTTGAAAATTTAGCTATCTTTTTGTATGCCCGTTTATTTCTGAACACCCGCAAAAAGGTTTCCTGTACCACATCTTCCGATTCCGATTTATCACCCAGAAAACGGAACACAAAATTCATCAGGGGATCTTTGTACCGGTTGACAATCTCTTCGAACGCCGGCAACTCCCCGTCCTGGAAAAGAAAGATCAGATCTTCATCGGATAAGTTGCTGAGTTCCCGTTGCCTTTTTTTTCTTTTTTGATATCGTTCTTTTTGGTCCAAATCAGTCATCTTTTTTATTCACGTTCCCGTTTCAAAGATATACGGAAAAATTCAATTTATGTTTTAGCTGCCAGACCATCATATTGATTTTTTTCCGGTGACGATCTGCAAAAGAAGCAATTCCAAAACCACACGCTGACTTTGATAACTGGATTTAAGATGAATATCGGCATCCAGCAAAAGACGCATAATCTTTTTTATTTCCTTGGTTGAATACTGTTGAGCCTGTTTAATACTGGCTTGAAGAAAAAATTGGTGAATTCGCAGTTTTTTACCGACTTCACTATTCGAAACATTCTGACTTTTCAGAGAGCGGATTCGCCAGAGGCGCAAGAAATAAGTTGTCAATGAAGTGACAATACCAACAGACCTCTCTCCGGTTTCCAACATTTGTCTTAATATCAAAAGGCTTTTTGACAGGTTCCGTGCACCCAGGGCATCCCATAACTGAAAAACGTTGTAATTTCGTGAAATGCCCACCAATTCCTCAACGTCAGTAACATCGATCACCTGTTTGTCGCTGACAAAACTCATCAGCTTATCCGTTTCATTAATCAATTCATTCAGGGAATTGCCCAATTTTGCCTGTAACAGATGAATGGCAGAAAGCCGGATATCTTTTCCTTTATCATTAACATATTGCCGGATAAAAACAGGAACCTGTGCATCGTAAAGTGATTTGCATTCAACAACTTGTGCCGTTTTTTTCAATGCCACGTAGACTTTTTTTCTCATATCTACATTTTCGGCAATCAGGACAAGAATGGTTTGCGGCGACGGGCGGTTGCAATATTTAACGATCAACTCCTTGCCCGACTGGGAGAGACGCTGGAAATTTTTAACAATAACCACCCGCTGTGTCGCCATCATGGGAATGGAAAAAGCCGTATTGACAATTTGGGCAGCGTCAGCTTCCTCCCCGTAAAAAACATCCCGGTTGAAATTGGCCGACGAAGAGGAAACAAATTTCGATTCGATTTTACCGACACCTTCATCGATAAAATAGATTTCATCGCCGTAAAAAAAATAGACCGGAACAAATTTTCCGGCAAGAATTTCTTTGATAAAGTCCTGATATTTCATGAACCCTCGATCGATTAAGCTTTTAATTTTTTTCGCGCCGGGAGGCAAACGCCAGAAGAAAAATAAAACCACCCCACACAATAGTCAGCATAACGATCATAAAAATCACGGCAGCAAGTTTCATACTTCCTCCAGTTTGATATTGGCGACTATTTTTTTGTTGAACAGCATGAACAAAATCATGGCAATCCCCCATTGGAACAGGCAGGTTCCCATACTGTACGTAGAAAATGGATTCCACCAACTGTGCGGTTCATAAGTTGTGATAGCCTGGTAAAACCACCAGCTAATTAAGACAACAAATTCGATGGGAATGACAAAACGGAGCAAAAAACTGTACCAGCGTCCAACCCTGATATCATTAGGAGACGAGTTAACCAGCTTATTACGGAAGTTTTCCGCGCCATATTTATTCACCGCAATGGCAAAGAAAAAACCGCTCACCAACAATCCCACTCCCCAGGTCCAATCCTGATTATTGAAGAAACCCAGCGACAGAGCGGAAGGGATGCCAAACAGCAAAGAACTCAGCCAAACATACAGCACGGCTTTTTTCCGGTTCAGGCCAAAATCCATCAGAATTCTTGCGGCCAGCTCTACCATAGCGATTAGCGAAGAGATGGCAGCGATGAACAGTGTCAGAAAAAACACCGAAGAGAACAGGCGTCCCAACGGCATCTCATCGAACAACTGGGGAATCCAAATGAAAGTCAGGCCGGTATTACCGGAATCCATGGCAGCTAACGCGTCCGGTTGACTAAGTAACGAAAAAACCGTGGGGATAATGGCAATCGCCACAATTAAAGATGCGGAATTATTGCCGAAACCGGTGATGAAAGCGTTCAGGTTGATATCTTCTTTCTGCTTCATGTACACCGCATAAGTCAGGATCAGCCCCCAGCCGGCGCCCGTAGACCACGCCGATTGAGAAAGAGCCTCCAGCCAAACGCGAAAATCAAGCAGCTTCTCAACATTTGGATAAAACAGATAGTTCAAACCGGCTACTGCATTGGGCAGGAACAAAGCCCGCACGGCGGCAATGAGCATGAGTATCAGCAGCAGGGGAATAAAAATTTTTGCGACCCTTTCAATGCCGGCGACAACCCCTTTATAGATAACATATCCCGCCATTGATATGGCCACAAAGTGGTATAATAAAGGCCAATAGGACGAGGTAAATTGATGCCAGTAAACCTGTTGATCTGCCTTGGCGGCCAACTTCCCCGAAACCGCCTGAATAAAATAAGACAGACTCCAGCCGGAAACAACCGAATAGTAAAACATGATGCCGATGGTCACAAAACCGACAAAAGCTCCCATCCAGGCATATTTTTCTCCCATTATTTTTGCAAATGAACCGATAGTACCGCGGCGGGTATGTTTACCAATGGCAAATTCCGCAATTAATAAGGGAATGGACCAAAGAAATAAGAAAATCACCCACGGAATCAAAAAGGCGCTGCCGCCATTTTGTGCTACTACACGAGGGAACCGCCAGATATTTCCGGCACCGATGGCCATTCCAATTGCCGCCAGCAACAAACCCCAACGGGATGTAAACTGTTCTTTCACCTCCATTTTCTCTCCTGTTGCGCCTTCCAACATACAAATTAGTGTTTGTCCGAACTGGTCATTCCCGCATGTTTCCAGCCGCCTGCCTGTGCAGACAGGCGGCTGGAAGATTGCCGGAATGACAATTTTATGGGGTATTTTCGGACAGACACAAATTAACAATAAACAATTTCTGTGTTATTAAAACGGTTCAGAAACAATTATAAATTAAATAAAAAATAGTCAAAATCAAGTTGAAAAATACTGCCGGACAATTTTTGCCTATTGGCAAATTTTTCCACATCCTTTCATGCCGGCTCATAAAATTGCACTAAACAACACTCCGATAACCTGTTGATATTTTATCAGTTGAATATGAAGCTGTTTATTTTTTCTTGCGCATAAATATGGTACAATCATTGCACCAATTGAAAACATGCAGAATTTTTGTAACTACTCAGGTCTTTTTTTGACGGAATCAACCGGATAAACAGGATTGAAATCTGATTTTTGAGCCGGTAAATCCTGTGAATCTTATCCAAAAATAAAGCTTGAACAGTTAGTAATTTTCCTAAAAACAGGAGCCAATTATGCAAAACATCATGATTATTGACGACGAAGAAGATATCCTCGATACATTATCAGATGTAGTCTCCAAATGGGGTTATCTGCCAATTGTTGCCAGAGATGGTGAAGATGCTTTGAAAAAATTTAATGAAGTCCCCATCGATCTGATTTTGTCCGACATTCGCATGCCCAAAATGGATGGTTTGTCTCTCCTGGAAAAGATCAAACGGCTCAGTCCGCACACCGTCATCATTTTGTTAACAGGGTATCCTTCCATCGACACGGCTGTGAAAGCGATGAAAGATGGCGCTTTCGACTATTTGACCAAACCGATCAATCTGGATGAACTGAAAGTGAAGATCGACCGTGGACTGGAAAAAATGAGATTGAACAAATCCCTTTCCTTTTTGAAGGGGGTTAACTGGTCTCTGATTATTTCCATTCCCATCTGGCTTATTCTGGGAATTATTCTTTCTAAGTTGTTACACTAACAACCAATTTTCAGTTCAAATTAAAGACGAACCATCAAAAATCAGGTTTCTAAAAAAGACAACCTCCTCCATTAGTTTGCCATCCTCATTATAGCCAAACCATTTATCTGTTCTTCAAAATTCCCCGGTTACGGCAGATTCTATCCTCGCCTGCAGTATGATAAATATAAGTTGGGAAAGCCACTTTTTCAATGCGGTACCTGCCGGCTGCTTTCTGCAAAAAATGATATTCCGGTGAATAAGGAACAATGGGAAAACTACCGGACTCTAGAAAAACTTTTCGTCCGGCAAACAGTGTCGCTCCGACACAACAGTCGTTGATATGAATTTTTTGGGTTGGCTCCGCGGCATCAACCACCCAATGGGTTTCTTCCGGGCCGTCTATCTTTACACCGCCATGAATGATATCCACTTCCGGATGCGCCAGCATATAGTCATATCGGAGTTGCAAATGCTCCGGCAGATATTCATCATCCGAATCTAAAAATGTGATAAATTCCCCCAGCGCCGCCCGGATACCGATGTTGCGCGACCAGGCAACCTTCCGGTTCGTATGTTTTAAATAGCGCCAGTGGGGGCATCGTAACACTTCGGGGATAACCACTGTCTCCAGACCGTCGGTGCTGCCGTCATCTACAATCAGCAATTCATAGTTGCGGAAACTCTGTTGTTCAACGGAATTCAAAGCGCGCATAATGACGTGACGGCGATTGTAAACCGGAAGTATAACGGAAATGATGGGTGTTGGTATATCAGTCATTTGTCTGCTAAACGGAAAGAAATTTGTAATATAATTTAGTGATTGGATTAATTTCTCTTTTCTTATTAATTCAATTGGTCTTTCTCATTATCTTTTTCTTTTTTCTCTTGCTATTTTACATACTTACGAATTCGTTCTTCATCAAGGCCTGCTGTGCTTACACAGTAACCACGTGATCAAAAAGGACGTCCCCAATACTGTTTGCCTAATCTTGTGCGGAGGTGAAATAGACGCGGCGATAACTTCCCCTTTAAAAATCCCACTATCGAACTGCTGAATATTTCGGGGGAATCTCTATCACTAAATGCACATGATCTTCTTGGATATTTAGCTCTAATATCTCAACCAAATCTTTCTGCTTGCATAAAAAGTATAACTGTTGCTAACAAAAACAACAATCATTGTTTACGAAAGTTTGCAAACCCGGGAACACTTTTCTTGAAACAACTTGATGAATTCCCGATACTTTTATCAAAAAAAAAACAATTACAACTTTTGCACTAAATATTGTGATTGCATGGCGGATTTATAGACCCAAACCAGGTAAAATCCCCGTGCGGCAATCAGATCGTGAGCTGTAGAACCGGAAAGAGGATAAATTCTCTTCCCCAATAATTTCCGGAGGCGTGTAATCATGTTTTTAGGAGAAAAGGTGATGATCGCAAATCCTTCCGGGTTCAGGCTATCATAAATTTGCTCTAACAACACCGCTTTTTCATAAATATATTCACTCACCCCGATGCAGGTGATCAGATCAAATTTCTGTTGTTTTACCGGCATTTGCAAAATATCTCCTATTATTTTTTGGTCGCCGGGAAACGCAGGGGCGTTAGCCAGCATCGCCGGAGAAAAGTCCAGTAAAACACGCCTCTCTCCTATGGGTAGATATTTCAATGTGTCGCCTATCCCGGTACCCAGGTCCAGAATATTTTTAGGTTGGTTGGTCACCCGTTTCAGCAGGTCTAAAAGGTTGTCTGTTTCTTCGGCAAAAAAAAGATTAATCGGAAATACTTTTCTGAACCAATAATAAATTTTAGCCCTGAGTTGCCATTTTTTCATCGAACTCCATTTTAAATATTTGTTTATTCATCCACAAACAGATCGACAAAGGAGAAGGTTTCCACATCTATCAATCCCTGATCCGACAATTTCAAGGTGGGAATGACCGGCAGCGCCATAAAACTTAATGCCATCAGAGGATCCTGCACGGTGCATCCCAATTTCCGGGTTGCCTGAATTAGCCGGTCGGTATGCCGGCTGACAAGTTCCAGCGATTCTTTGGACATCAGGCCGGCGATGGGTAATTCCAATCTTTCCAGCACCCGGCCGCCATCTACCACAACAAGACCACCGCCCATTTTATTTATTTGAATCACAGCGTGCATAATTTCATCGTCACCGACACCAACCACAATGATGTTGTGGGAGTCGTGGGCGATGGACGAGGCAATGGCGCCGCGCTTCAGGCCGAACCCTTTTACCAGGCCCTTGCCGATATTTCCGGTAGCCCTGTGCCGCTCCACCACAAAAATCCGCAGCAGATCCCGCTCAGGGTCGGAAACAACTTTGCCGTCCCGCACCGGCGCTTCTGCGACAAGAGATTCTGTTAAAGCCTGATCCGGTACCAGCCCGATTACCCGTGCCTTGCCGCCCTCGGCCGGAATTGTAAATTCATCCCCCTGCAACCATTTGATATTCACCGAAGATCGTATTTTTGATTCCGGCCGAACCGGTGGACTGTAAAGGGTTTTCCCATCCAGGGCAACCAGCTCGCCGTTTTTAAAAACGTGTTTGATATTAAAATGCTCGAAATCACCAAAAGAGACCATATCGGCATAATTTCCGGGCCGGATCCCGCCCAGTTCCCGCAAGCCAAAATACTCCGCCGTATTTGAAGTAGCCATTCTGATCACCGTAACCGGATCGATGCCAAAGTCGATGGCCTTTTTGATCATAAAATTGATGTGACCTTCCTGCAAAATATCGTTGGGATGGCGATCATCGGTTACAAAACAACAGCGCCGGCTGTTTTCCGGTGTAATTAACGGCAGCAAATCCATGAGATTTTTTATGAATGTACCTTCCCGAATCATGATGTGCATCCCCAACCGCAGTTTTTCTCTGGCTTCTTTCACCGTCGTACATTCATGATCGGAGCGGATACCGGCTGCGATGTACGCGTTTAATTTCTTGCCGCTCAACCCGGGAGCATGGCCGTCTATTCTTTTTTCCGTGGCAATTTTTATCTTATCCAGAACCGTTTCGTCCCGTTCGATCACGCCGTTAAAATTCATTACTTCGGCCAAACCCAAAACCCATTTTTCTTTGAAAAGCGGTAAAATATCAAACGCCCGCAGAGTCGAGCCGGCCGTCTCCATTTCGGTAGCAGGCACGCAGGAAGGCATCATAAAAAAAACATTTAGCGGGTTATATTTGCTCGCACCCAGCATGTAACGAATGCCCTCATAGCCCAACACGTTGGCAATTTCATGAGGATCGGCAATAACGGAAGTTGTCCCCAGCGGCACCACGGCACGGGCAAATTCCGGCACCTCCATCATCGAGCTTTCAATATGAACATGACCGTCGATGAACCCCGGCGCCAGATATAACCCATCCAAATCGATGACCTGCTTTGCCTGGTACCCGGAACCGATGCCGGCAATTTTATCCTCAAACACGACAATGTCTGTTTCCTGAATTTCACCGGAATAGACATTCACAAGTTTGGCATTTTTCAGCAGTAAATCGCCGTCCACTTCACTACGAGCCACCCGGATCAACTGTTCCAACTTGGGCATGTTAACCATCTCCTCCGTTAATTCATGTTTGTATGTTTGCCCGCCGAAGCAACCCTTCATATTCCTCATTCGCCCGGCGCAGGGTTTCTTTCTCATTAATTGTCAAAACTTTCCGGTTACGCATAACCGGTTTGCCATCGATAAAAACAGAATGGATATTTTCCTGATTGGCGGCATACACCAGTTGGGTGTACAGGTTATCACCAGGCACGGTGTGTACGCTGTTCAAATCGATCAAAATGATATCCGCCTTTTTACCTATTTGCAGACTCCCAATCCGGCCGCTTAATTGAAGTGTCCGCCCGCCATTTACAGTAGCCATTTCAATAATTTTTTTAGCCGGCATGGCATCCGGACCGTGAATCGGTTTCTGGATCAAACCGGCCAGCCGCATTTCCCAAAATATATTCAAATTGTTGTTACACGGCGCGCCGTCTGCACCCAAAGAACAGTTGATGCCCGAATCAAGAAACCTTGGAATATCGGCAATACCGGAAGCCAATTTTAAGTTCGATGACGGACAATGGAGAACATTACTTCCCGTGGCGGCCAAAATGTCGACTTCTTCATCATCCAGCCAGATACAATGTGCCAGGCAAAGGTTTTTGCCGGTCAAACCCAATTTATGGTAATAGGCTACATTTCCCAAACCATACATCTCTCTGATGAAAGCCACCTCTTTTCTGTTTTCAGAGGCGTGAGTGTGGATCAGCAGATCGTATTCCTTAGCTAATCCGGCGATATCTTGTAAAACATTTTCCGAGCACGACAACGCAAAACGGGGCGCCAGATTTAATTGGATCCTTCCATTTTTCTTTCCATGCCACACCGGGAACAATTGCTTGAAATAGAAGATACTCTCGGCAGCCGGCCGTGAAAGTTCCTGCGGCACCCCTTCACCCCCATCCATGAAAGTGACGCCCACAGAAGCACGCAAACCACTGTTGGCAACCTCCTGCAAAATAATATCCGTATCCCGTACACTACCCATATCCAGAATGGCGGTTGTGCCGCTCTTTATCAATTCCAACAGACCGAGCCGGGCGGAGATAGCCAGGGATGCCCGGTTGTGGGCTGCTTCCAGCGGCCAGATCCGCTGCCTCAGCCAATCCAGCAGCTCCAGATCGTTGGCCAGGTTTCTGAATAGAGTCTGGCAGAGATGGATGTGTGTTTGAACGAAGCCGGGCATGGCCACCAAACCGGAGGCATCGACAACTTCCGCATTTTCTTCCGGCAGAGAAGTCCCAATCTGCCGGATATCGCTCCCTTCGATCAAAATATCGCCGCGCTGCGGTTTTTCGTCTCTGTCGAAGGTTGCTAAAACAGCGTTTTTAATCAGGATTTTTGGAGAATTTTTTTTCACTTCTTTTTCTTAATCTGCATTATTCACAAATTTTTGCCACAAAGGCACTAAGTTACTAAGAATATTTATATTAGGACAATTCAGTAATTTAAACCCGGTTTGTTTTGCGATCCCTTTTATTTTAAGTTCAATTGTAACTACTCAGGTATGCTTATTAGTTTGATGGCAGGAAGCCTTCGACTGAGTTTATCCTGCCCGTGCAGGCGGGGTACCTTTGTAGTGAATGAATTTTTCAGGTTAAAAATGGTTTCAAACAACTGTCTGTTCACTATTTTTCCAATTTCAATTCCACCAAATCCAGAATTTCACGCCGCAATATATTAGCTTCGGTGGCCAGGGCATCCGTTTTCTTCATAATTTCGTCCCTAAATGATTTTTCGACAATACCGGGCAGGTTTATTTTAACATTCAAAAAGGCGCCGTTAACCGCAGCATTCCCTAACAGCGCACCCACACCGGCGTCGCTTGCCGCATTTATATTACCCATTTCGACCACAGCTTTGCATAGTTTCATGGCCTGCAGCGATTGCTCCATCACCCGGAAAGGCACCATCGTGGCCGATTTGGTTGCTTCTTCAATAGCAGCATCCCTTCTTTTGCGGTCTTTCTCTTTTTTCTTCGGCAAGTGCATGGCATCCATCATCCGGTTGAAGGCGTCGGTATCTTCATCGATCAAACTTAAAAGTTGCTTTTTAACTTTTTGTCCGATGACGGCCACATCTTCCATTTCTCCCCAGCTTACCTTGTAGTTTTTATGCCCGTGAGTTAAATTTGCCACCATTGCAGCCAGCGAAGCAGCCAACACACCGGCCAGAGCGGAAACACTGCCGCCGCCGGGGGCCGGAGAATCGGTGGAAAGCTCATTGGCAAATTCGTATAACCGCATGGAAACCAAATTCCCGTATCTCTTTTTAAATCGATATTCGATGATCTTCTCTTCCGGGTTGAATTCGCCAAGATCATCCAAGCCAAGCGATTTTACGGCAATGTGGATCAACTCTTCTTCCGGGACGCCGGTAGACCTGCCCTGTTTTTTCAGAAAATAATTCCCGGCATCCAGCATGGCCTGCAGTGGAATCAAACCGATTAATTCACTGCCGCTAACCCGCATGCCCAATTTTTCCGCTTCCTTGCACGATTCTTCGAAGGCGATATGAACGGGAGTAATTTTATAATTCGTCAGGTTGTATGAAACCTGGGCAATACCGTATTCATCGATGAACCAGCCAACCCCTTTTACCGATTTCAACCGTCCCGGAACTTTGACTATTTTGCCGTTCTCATCACGCACAATTTTACCTGCCGCATCTCTCTTCGCCCGGCCCGCTTCACGCAGGTTAAGGGCAATTTCGTGAGCCAGTTTTCTGTCACGGGTATTCAGATTAATATTGTAAGCAATCAAAAATTCTCTGGCCCCGATAACAGTAGCGCCGGCTCTGGGATTAAATTCCGCCGTGCCAAAATCGGGCTGCCAGTCCGGATCCTGCAACTTTTCCGGTAATCCTTCATATTCTCCCTGCCGGATTATTGCCAGATTTTGCCGCTCCGGCCGGGCAGCAGCCATTTCATACAGATAAACGGGAATACTCAATTCATTTCCGACCCGCTCCCCCACATCCCGGGCAATTTGGGCACAATCTTCCATCGTAACGCCGGAGACCGGGATAAACGGACAAACATCGGTAGCGCCCATTCTGGCATGTTCTCCTTTTTGCTTGCTCATATCGATTACTTCCGCCGCTTTTCTGATAGCTTTGAAAGCCGCTTCTTTCACGCCGCCGGGTGTGCCGATAAACGTAACCACCGTTCTATTGATCGCCGCGCCGGGGTCAACATCCAACAACATTACGGAGTCACAATTTTCAATTTCATCTGTAATTTCTTTGATAACCGCTTCGTTTCTGCCTTCGCTAAAATTAGGCACACATTCCACAATTTTATCCATTTACAACCTCATATTTTACACGGTTCGAAAATAAGAATTTTCACACAGACACAGACAATATTCGTACAATAGTCTCTTCCATTAATTTTTGGAATCGATCCGCTGCCAGAGCCGCAACTTCCGTCACTTCCCGGTGGTCTAATTTTTTCCCGGACAGGCCGGTGGTCATATTAGTGATGCACGAGACGCCCAATACTTCCAAATTCAATCGATTGGCAACAATCACTTCCGGGATGGTGGACATAGTGCCTGCATCGCCGCCCAATTTTCGCATCATGTTCACTTCCGCAGCAGTTTCATAGGTAGGTCCGCTGCTGCCGATCAGTACGCCTTTTTTTAGTTCGATCCGTAAATCCAGGGCGGCCTTTTCAGCGATGCACGCCAATTTTTCCGAATAAGGAGCGGACATATCAACAAACCGGTCCGATTCCGATTTCCCCCCAATTCCGATCAATGGATTGGTTAAAAAAAGATTGATATGATCATCGATCAGCATCAGATCTCCGGGACGGATGAGAGGATTCAAACTACCGGCGGCATTAGTTATCACAAGATACCGAATGCCCAATCTGCCCAGGAGCCGCACCGGGAATGTGACTTTCTCTAACGAATAGCCTTCATAGAAATGAACCCGTCCTTTCACGGCCACTACTTTTTTACCGTGCAGTGTTCCCATCACCCAGTACCCGGCGTGTCCTGCCACGGTTGAGCGCGGATAATGAGGAATATCGGCAGTGGAGATAAAGTTTGGATTTTCCAATCTATCGGCGAAGCCTCCCAATCCCGATCCCAAAACGATTGCCAACGGGGGCAGTTGGCCTAATTGGTTCAAAATAAAGTGCTGGGCTTCCGCTATTTTACGGGACAAATCATCCATCATCAAACCGATGTTTAAATTAACATACCGGCGATAGTTGCCGTTAACCAGGAAGCAAGGGCGCCGGCAAACATGGCACGGATCCCCAACTTGGCCAGATCCTGTCTGCGGTTGGGCGCAATACTGCTGATTCCGCCAATTTGGATGGCGATGGAACTGAAATTGGCAAAACCGCACAACGCGTATGTGGCAATAATATACGAGCGCGGTGAAATAACATCCTTAAGTGAGGTTAATTCCACATACGCTACCATTTCATTTATTGATATTTTGGTTCCCAAAAGGTTGCCGAACTGAAGTAAATCGCTCCATTCCACACCCATAAAAAAAGACAGGGGATAGAAAAGGATACCAAAGATTGTTTTCAGGCTTAAATCGGCATAGCCGAACAGGCCACCCACAAGCCCAAGGCCGTAATTGAGCATGGCAATGAGAGCGATGAAAGCCATCAACATAGCCCCCACATTCACGGCCAGTCGCAAACCGTCCGCCGCACCGGAAGCTGCCGCATCGACAATGTTTGCGGTTTTTTTTTCGATATTTAAAAGGTTACCGTCGGCGGTTTGTGATTTCCCGGTTTCAGGAAAAATAATTTTCGCCATCACCAGCGCCGCCGGAGCGGACATCACGCTGGCGGCCATCAAATGCCCGGCATCTACGCCAAAACGTACGTATGCTGCCATAACGCCGCCGGCAATGGTGGCAAATCCACCGGTCATAATAGCCATCAGTTCGGACATGGTCATCATACTAACATACGGTTTAATCACCAACGGCGCCTCGGTCTGTCCGACAAAAATATTGGATGCGGCAGAGAGAGATTCTGAGCCGCTGGTGTTCATGAATTTGCTCATAATCCAGGCCATAAATTGCACAATCTTCTGCATAACACCCAGGTGATATAGAACCGACATCACGGAAGCGAAGAAAATAATAGTGGGTAAAATATGGATGGCAAACACGATACCGATATTGACAAATCCTTTGGCGCCGGCATCATACAACTGCATCGGGCCCACATTCCGGCCGATTTGCCGGGCAATTTCCGGTGTATGAACGATATCCGAAGTTGCCAGGTACAGCTTGCCGAAGAGAAAATAAGCGCCGGCGTCCGTAAAACTCAACAGCCGGTCGATGAATGCCCGGGCAAAGAAAAAAAGGGCTTTCCCCGGTCCGGTTTTAAGAATGATAACAGCAAAGACCAATTGCAATGCAATGCCCCAAAATACCGTGCGGTAATTTATGTTCCGTTTGTTGTTGGACATCAACCAGGCGATCCCCAAAATGACAAAGATCCCCACAAAACTGATCATGCGATAGAGCATTCATCTCCTCCCGGGTTTCGTTCTATTTCTTCGGCGGCATAAAACAGTTACGGCAACGGGCCTCGTAAATTTCGCTGCCCCCGACAATTACCCGCTCTTCGTCCGCGGTAATGCGTTGCGTCCGGTTTGCCGGGTTGCTGCACACCATGCAAATGGCCAGCGTTTTAGTAATATATTCTGCCGTTGCCAATAATTGCGGAATCGGTTCAAACGGCTCACCACGATAATCCTGATCCAGGCCGGCCACAATCACCCGCTTGCCGGCATCAGCTAAATTTTGACAAACGTCCACTAAATCCATACCAAAAAATTGCGCCTCATCGATACCCACTACATCTGCATCTTTGGCTTTATTAAAAATTTCCGCAGCAGAATTCACCGGAATAGATGGAATCTTCAAATCGCTATGTGATACAATGTGGTCATCACTGTACCGGTTATCAATTTCCGGTTTGAAGATGGTTACATTTTGCCGGGCAATTTGAGAACGGCGGAGGCGACGGATTAATTCTTCCGTTTTACCGCTATACATACTCCCGCAAATCACCTCTATCCAACCGCTCTTATTGTGAATGATGTTCATCAAAACTCTCTGAAAAACAATATAAAGGGTTATTTACTTATTGAATGATTGTTATGTAAAGGCTGAACGAAAAGTATCTAAATTCGTAACTATTCAGGTGTTTTCTTTCAATCTTTTTCGCCTTGCCGTGAACGACAAGGCTAAGAAATGAAAGGGCGCTAAAGCGTCCTATTTACGATAGCATCCTTCAGGATGCTTTCATGTCTTAGCCTGAGGGTTCACTCTCAGGCGACCTGAATAGTTACCTAAATTCTATATCAAACATCTTGTTTGAATTATAATCTTATTGAAGAGCAGGAAACTAAACAGTTTATAAAACAAGCAAGATGCATGTTTTCCACTTTTCGTTCAGACACTATGTAATATAGTATTTGCAGGAACAAAAATCAATCAAATACCATTCCGGTTTCTATGCTGAATTGAATAAAAATATTGATTTTACTTGTAAATATGGACTCACTGATGATTTGTCCGGTAGGAATATCTTCACTTGGTCGGGAGTTGAACTCCTGACCTGGCTTTTCATTTTTCAGATGTCAAATTCTTCTTCTCTATATATTTTTGCCGCTATTTCCGGCGCAATAGGATTGATGGAAAAGCCTGAACCTAATTCAAAACTGGTTCGGCTGTGCAGGCGGGGAACCAGCTCGATATGCCAGTGAAAATCTTTATGGATCGTTTTCCAGTATCCGCGTTTGTAAGCCGCCGTTGTATTGGGCCCGTTATGAAAGGTAAGAATATAATCGGGATCTTTCAGCAATTTACTCATCTTGGACATGATTGTGATCAACATCTGCGCCAATTGTTTTTGATTCTGATTCTGTTCAAAAAAAGTTTCATGCTTTTCCGGCAAAATGCATATCTCAAACGGCCGGCGTGAAGGGAAAGGAGTAACCGCTAAAAAATCACCGTCCTCCAGGATAATTCTTTCCCGTTTTTCCAATTCCATAT
This sequence comes from uncultured Deferribacteres bacterium, assembly GCA_913009825.1. Lineage (GTDB taxonomy): Bacteria > Zhuqueibacterota > JdFR-76 > JdFR-76 > DREG01 > DREG01. The sequence goes on along the minus strand of CAJVYQ010000010.1, from coordinate 55,660 downwards.
CAACCATATCACAATAGATGCAGCGTTCTTTATAAAGATAAAATTCCTTCGCGAAATCCAATTCTATTTTTACTCTCCTGGGAGTTACAGGAGTTGCCAGCAGATGGGAATGGGAATGATCGGTAATCGCGGCAGAGGCCTCCCCATAATTTTTATGAATCAGGACATACCGGAAACGAACATCTTTTTTAATCTCGATGGTCCGTTTCTGCATCACCTCGATGATATGCTGAGCATGCTCCACTGAAAAATCCGGGTAACCCATCGAATGATTGGGATGTTCCACAATTACTTCATGCACGCCGATTGCGTTCAACACATCATAAATTCCATAACCACGGTCGTCCATGGCCCCCCGGGTCTGCAAAGCAGGATGTAAATCCGGAATGACCCGTACTTGCCATCCCGGGCCGTTCTCCATCTTTCCCCGAGTGCGCAGAGCATAGATTTCCGGTTCGGTCCGGCTTTCGTTTCCTTCACAAAACGGACAATTTTTGCTGACTTCTTTTCGATGCTGCTTTCTACTCAACAAGGATTTAAAATCGATTTTATCTCTGTGTTCAATGATCGCCCAGCGACCCGACATGGGATCGCGCCGTAATTCGTTCATTCATGCTCCCATTCAGATTTTAAAACGGAGCAGGGCGCCAATATTTTCATATTCACCCGCTAATATTTTTTTATCTTTTACCCGGACAATTTCACAATTCTGATATATGGCCGTTTCTATGGCATCTTCTATGATATCATGGGACCGTTTCATCGGTGTTTTGTCGTTAGTACAAACTTCTTCGTTATTGCTCATATACCAGCATTCAGGACAATAATATCCCGGTTGTGCATAATCTTCCGTGATGAATAAAATGTTCACCTGGCCATGCCAAAGCGCACGCAATGTTGCTTTTAACCCGGTTATACCCAAACCAACCGGACCTCTTTCTTCAAACAAATGTTTCAGCAGGCGTTTCTGCTCTTTCATTTCAAAATCTTCCACTGCCAATTGCAGCGATGCCACAATTTCGGATGCGATGGAATCCACTCCAATCACAATCCGATCGATAATTTTTTCCTGAATATCCGAATGCAGATGACGTTCAAACTCGCTCACAATACTTTTTCTGCCGCCAAGGATCAGCCAATCGGGATAGCTATTCTGATAATAATCGAATACACCTTCGGAAACATTTTTAAGATGCCGGTGAACATAATCATCGATGTGGCGCTCGATGCGGCGTTCTTCCAGGCCGTACCATCCGGACATTTTAACCTGGCTGGGAACCTCATTCAATATTTTTGAATACTCCTTCAATGTTCCCAAATAATATTCAAAAAGTCTGGCTTTGTCCCTGCTGACAATGATGGCAAGATAGCGTTTATTATCAGCCAGCATGGTAATTAGAGGCCGTAAGTACGGTTGTTTACTCACAACCAAACGGGGATGAATGGCATAAGGCAAACGATAAACCTGCCATAAATCCAGGCCATTGCAACTGAATATGGCCAAACTTTTTGCCCCCTTGCCATTAAACTGCATACTGACAAAATTCCGGATCAGATCAAAATCGGCAAGAATAGAATTTTGGGCTTCCTGGCTTAATCCCAAACCGTTAATTTCCTGCTTGCGCTCTCTGATTAGCGCTTTCAATTTTATTTCATAATCCTTTTTGTTGAACCGTTTCCCATTGACGTTTAAATACAAACTCGAGGCATAGTAGCCTTGTGTATTAAATCGGGCTAATGAAGTTACATCACTTTTGTTTATCATAAGCACCTCTTTAAATGTTCCAGAAATTTAATACGGATTATTGAAAACATAGAAAACATAGAAAACATTTTTTTTGATTCTTGAGGTTCATTGTTGAATAAATAATATCTGAATCGCTCAATTTAGGTATGAATATATCTAATACAAATGAAAAAATCAACAAAATTGGTTGGCCTTTTTTCAAGTCCACCGACGGCAGGATTTGAAGAAGAAAAAATGGTTGGGTCTGTTTCTCACAACAATCAGGATAAAGAATAATTGTGAGACCTTCATTGAGCGATTGTAGGGCGATTCGCTGAATCGCCAATCGGATTTAGTTCAAAAATGAAAATCCGTTTAGTAATAAAAATAAGCTTAAAAATAAGAGAATCGCTCAATTCAGGTGAGAATTATAAACCCGGGCCAGGTTATCTTATCAAAAAACAGATGTAACTACTCAGCCCTGTCTTATATTTCCAACATCATAAGCCTTCGACTTCCTTCGAGCTGCAGGCAGGGAGTCAAAGTATAATTGATCTGCCAACTCCAGTATGGCTGTGTAGTTACAAACAGATAAAAAAGGCCTGCCCGAAGGCAGACCTTTCGTTGGGAGGGAGGAAGTTAGTCGAAGATTATTTTTGCGACAGCATTTAAAAGCTGAAATAAGTAGATAACCCCATTCCCAGAGCATTGGCTTTGCCGGGCGTAAGCGCGCCGTTAAAACTAATGCCGTAATCCAACCGGAAGAAGCCCAATTTAAAACCGAAGCCGGTTGCCAGAACTAAACCATAATCACCGCCGAATCCGAGACCTAATCGCATGGGGAAAAAGCCGATTCCCTGCCATTCCGTACTCATCGCCAGATAGGGTTTCTTTGATATTCCCGGGCGGTGGGAGAAACCCTGCTGATAGTCAACCGCAAGCAGAAAGGAGCGCCACTTTTTGGCGGCGCCGAACCTTATCTCCGCCGGCAAGGAAGTGGAAAAAGCGGCAATTTCCCGTTTACCATCTTCAGTCTGTAAATAAGCATCTAAAGAGTCTTCATCTGAAGAATTATCCGCATTCAGTCCATTCACCGTGTAAAATTGGGCTTCGAACTCCTCCGGTTTGGATTTCCATTTTATGTTTGATGTTGCATTTCTTAGCATCAGGCCAAAATACCAGCCGTTTTTGATGGTCGCCAGACCTAAATCAACGGCAAAGCCTGCACCTCCCTGTGCGTAACGAGCTTTGACACCACCTGAACCGCTCACTTCCCAGCCGGAATTGTACAAATTTCCATAAGATTCCATGACCTCCGCATAGCCTAATCCGATCAGATAACTCACGTTTGTACCTATATAAATCCGCCGGAAAAACGGAAAAGAAACCGGAACAGCATACGACGCCGTAATGCTCGAATAACCGATGGCTTCGCCGGAATTGTTGCCGATGTCATAATTTTTATTTATTTGAATCCCCTCTAATAAAATCCGCATGTAATCTTTGCTGAGAGACAGGTCGGAAACAGCAACGGCATTCGTTGTAATGGCAAACGGCCCAATAGAAAAACCGATTGCCCGGACATCAGAATCCGCTATAAGTTTGAACCCATCTTCCGGAACCTCCGAGAGAATATCCGCCACATCCGTATCTGTCAAATATTTGCCATTGTATTTGTCGTAACTGGACTTAGAAAATGTCATATTCCCGATTTGAAAACCTGCTCCTGCCAGCATAAAACTGACCGGTGGGCGTTCCGGCATGGCCAGATTGGCAGGATTCCAGATTACCGCATCAACGCCCCGGGCAACCGCGGTGAAGGCCCTGGCCATGGATAAGCTGCGTGCATTGGAATTCGTTTGCGCCCGCAGGGAAGGAATTAACAGCGACAGACAGATCGACAAAGAAAAAAATTGTTTTTTAATGTTCATTTCGAACCTTTTTTATTGAGACATTTTTTCAGGATCAACATGATATTTAAACTCACAGTAAGCCTTCACCCGCAAGTAGTCACTATTATAAACACTGTATTTCTGACCATTACTGCCGGGGATATAAGCCACAATACCCATATAAACTTCCTTATTGGCGAAAATAGCAATCTCTTCCTGGTTCAGCTCTATTAAAATCCGGCTGGGTTCCTCCGCTTCAACTCTACCGGTTGCGGATGATACCGGAGCAGGCTGCAAAGATAGCGGACCGATTGTTAATTCTGGATTATTAAAAACGCCGGTATCTTTGGCGGAAAATTGCAGCGTCAGATCGACGCCAAAAGGGAGATGGTTGTCTAACTCTGCTACAAGTTTGCCGCTTAACAGATTTTCCCGCAATTCTTTCCGGGCATCTTCATCGATTTGGATGGTATCTACATCGGTTTTGATGGATTGGGAGGGAAAACTTAATCGGAGCGGTGCTGTAATATGTACGGAAGTTTCCAGAAAATCTGATGTTGTGATTGAAGCTACCTTAATACCGTCGCCAAGTTTAACACTGCCTGCCAATGTCAACCTATCGGGAGAGATATTCAGAAAATCAAGCAGATTGCTATTGTTTTCATCCAGTGTAATAACCGATTGAACCGGATGATCGTTTGCCGCCTCGATTTTCTGGTCGATTTTTAATTCCACTACTTCCCCGTCTGAATTGTTGCGGCCGACAATTTTAATATCGGGAAACAGGGGAAAACCGATCCCATTATTGACTAACAACTCCAGACGGGCAGCATCGAAATGTAAACTATCCAAATCTTCCGGCATATCGAGAGAAATCTCCGTAGAATCTAACTTTACCTGGACTCCGTTCAGAATTCCATGTAGCTCGGAGAAGTGAATCTCCGATAAATTAATGCGCAGGGAAAAATTGTCTTCACTGGTTACCGTCACAAAATTGCCGTTGGAACCTGCTGCGATCACATCGTAGGAAAAATGAACCACCGAACTCCCATTGTTCAGAACCGGACGAAATTCAAATCCGGAGATATCAATATTGCGGGAAACAGTACCGCCTGCCTGGATCGGAATGTAAATCCGGACCGGTTGGTCATTCAAATCATAAAAATCATTCAGTTGCAAATCGATCTGCAAATTCAACGGGACATGGTTTTCAAATTCAAGCGCGAAGTTTCCGGTAGAAATTTTTGCCTGCGTAACAACGATTGAATCGCCAAGCGACAGGCTGTCTTTACCGGAAAATTGTTGTTCCTCGATGACTGCCGTCGCTTCTGTAGCAGTTAGAGGAGAAATATACGCTTCCAGATCGATTCCGTCATTGTCAGCATCGATTTCCACCTGTTCCGCGCCGCTGCCCGGCGAGCCGCCTGTGATCACAAAAGAAAGATTAGACGGGATGCGCACATTGGCCAGACTGACATTCTTCGTCACCTTTTCGCCCGGTTCAATTTGCCGGGAAAATTCAACAAAAAAAACCGGTTCGCCGGTATTTCGATTTTTAACCTGCAGACTGGTTCCACTCATCAACGGAATAGGCAGACGATTGGTCAACGTGATTCTTATGAATCCGGATTCGATTAAAATGGATTCAAAATCTTGAAAACCTTCCAGGTTGGCTGTCAGGTTCTCGAAAGAGAACGCAGGTACCGGTACCATTTGCCCGTTCAACATCTGCGATGGCGGATAAATATCACTTAAATTAAAGGTGGCGGTTTTGGTTCCCGGAGAAGGAATTTCAATTTTCCCCAATTTTGCTGTAAACGATTCATTCACCCCTTCAATCTTCAATTGGTCCCCGACTTCGTAGCGATCCAAATTTTCCTCGAAATCAATAGAAACCAGGCCATCCGGGTTGGAAACCAAAAAATCATTCTTATCTACTAATTCCTGCATGGTTATCGTCCGGTTCATCAGCGGTACCGGCAGATTGACATCCCATTTGGGCGCCACCGGTTCTTTGAAGGAGCAGGAAAATTGAACGGATAAAATAAGAAAAAAAATGATGCCGGTAAAAAATGACAAGATGATCGATTGTAATGAATTTTCTGACTTGGGCTTTCTCATCTCTGTTCTTTCCAAAGAATTAATTTTTCTATTTCCAAAATTGTTACTCAAAGTATCGGAAGATAAAAAATATTATTTAGCGATTAACGGCAAACGGTAAAATTTAAGCAGAAAAAGAAATTGTCCTGTTTCAGAATGATACTTCCCCGAAAAAACAGGATTACCTTTTCAGAATACAACAATAGCAATTTGACAGACAAGATCAACAAAAAGTCGATTGGCTTTGATGTTATTAATCTCATTCATTATCATTCTTTAACTCCGCGGGCACGGCGGGGATGACAGAAAAAGGGAGTTTTTCCTTCATTACTACTTACAGAAGCAAAAAAGGTGTTGGAGTTACGATGAAAAAAATTCGGATGAATGGTGGAATATTAAAGTTCGGATTGAATCGTCAGGTGCCAATTGGGGCAGATTCCCCGGCGAAAAATATACAGCTTCATACTTGATCACAAAAATTCACGGAAGACGTTGCATGATCACTTCGAAATAGCTTGCGGTAGAATCGATTTCAATTCCCGGATCGGATGCAAATTTATTATCGGAATATAATAACACAAGTACCCCCCTTTTCCACTAATTTTCGAGCCAAAATCTCTTTTGGGCCCTGCGTCGACTTCACCGGATGTGGCATAACCACAAATTACGGCTTTCACATTCGGTTTGATCTTTTCGGCATATCTCGATGGGACATTCAGAATAATCTGAACATAATATCTGGGTTTGCGCTTTTTTGCATAATCTTCGCGCACCAACAAGTTCAGATTTTCACTGAACGGAAAAGCAGATGTTTTGATCTCCACATCCGGGAAATCCGGCTGCCCCCTGTTTTTACCAACCCGGTTTTCGCGCCAGTCGCCGTAAAAATATTGCGCAAAAGCAAATTCACCCAGATGACCGGAAAGGGTATCGATTTTTGAGGCTACAGTACGGTTAACTTTTGTGGTTGGTATCAACTTCTGCGCCGCCGCAATCATCTCTCCGCCAATCAGCACAAATGGATAGCTTCTACTAAACTTACGTTTTACGGAAGATGACGATCCGGTTTGAGTTGGTTCCTCGCTCATTGTTTTTGATACCCCAAATATTGGATGTTTTTGTAAACTGCTGCCGGTTGATCAAAATCGCTTCACAGGCAAAACCCGCAGCGGTTCCCAATGGGATCACTTTTTCTTCAAGCTTTACCTTGCCCTTTCGCACCTCTCCCACTTCGAATGCAACCCAGCCATTGTGTTTGGTGAGACGAAAAAGTTCATTGAACACATCGCCCATTACTTTCGACCATCGATCGACAGTACGCGACATCGTAATTCTCCCTGCTACTTCATCCGGATGAATGCCGTTAAACCAGCAGCGCAGCCAGTTGTCACCGGCGTACTGCACAATATTTAAGAAGGGAGGAGAGGTTACCGTTAGTTGAACTGAATCGTTTGGAATCCGGCTTGTTTTTCTTGCATCTTCGGCTAAAAACAGAGCGCTTTTCGCGGCATTCTTCAGATTTTCTTTCTGGACAGAGGACAGATTTCTTAACAGCGATTTTGACTTTTTCAGAATCAGTTTTTTAGTATCCCGATATGCCGGTTTTTGATTCCGTTTGAGATTGATTTTCCTTTGGCTTTCCTGCGTCACCGCCTGATTGGGCGGGAGTGAATATACAGAAAAAAAGCCGGCCGAATGGCCGGTAAGGCGATTGGTGGCAACCATGCGAATCCACCGGTCCGGATCATCTTCTGAGCCGGTAAGGCGGCGTTCCTGCAAATAATTTCGCAGCGAAACAATTTCAGACAGAGTTGCGGGATGATAAAACATGGACAGATCGATGTCCGCTTCGGCATTTTCGCTGAATTCAATTTGTGCAAGATGTTTTTGCACCGCGGGAATTTCCGGGATAGATAATCGTGGCCGGGAAAGAATTTCACTCAGGGGATTAATGTCGTTGGCGATGACGTTGCGTCCCAGCAGAGCCGCCTCGATGACAGTCGTTCCCCGGCCGGAAAAAGGGTCGTAAACCGTATCGCACGGATTGGTGAGCAATTCGATAAAAAATCGCGGCAACTGCCCTTTAAAACAAGCGCGATAGGCAATTTCATGGAGTGAAGAAGCCTGACGCTGTTTGGCAGTCCAAAATTCATTGGTGAATTTGGGATAGGTTAAATCATCTATTTTCAAATATTCGATACTGGTATTGCAACTTGATATCCCATTGAACAGATCAGATGAAGATTGCAGGGAAAAATTTTGAAGTGTTCTTTTTAAATCAACTTCAGTCTTCTTTGTTGATAAATACATATTTTCTAAGTGAAAATCATTCGTAATCATTACTTTTATGGGAAACAGCGATAAATATCTTTGCGATGACGAACTCGCTCAAAAATAATAGCATCATTTTCCATTCTGATCCCGATTCGATAAGAGCCGGAACGCACTTTATAAAACACTGAATATCACTTGAGCTTTTCCATTTTACTAATTTCGGAAATGAATATCGCATTGGGGACATCATTAAAGACAAATTGTTCCATACGACTTCTCGTCTTTGCAGGAATCTTCGCCAATTCAATTAAAAATTTTCTTCGATACTTAACTTTCAAGCTGCTTTTTCCAATTGACGATAAAAGGTCTCTGCATTTTTTCTATCTAATTTGTCTTCGTTTTCATTCTCCTTCATTAACTGAACCAGAGCATAATTCTCCAGCAACTCTTCAATTTTATTGAAAGTGCCAATATCTAACCGAACTCCGATTTTTCTGTTTTTCTCATCAACAATATATTGTTTTTTAATCATATCCATAATGGAATCTCCATGATTTTGACCTAAAGATAAGAATAATTTTACCATGAGGCAAGATGAAATAAATCAAGTAAAGTAATTGTACTACGTGAATTGTTTAATCATCAAAAGCCAACAGCAATTTTTCTTCAGATTCAAGCGGTACTGCATTCGCCCGGCCGATCTCTTTGGGAAAAACAAAACGCAAAACCTGATTGGTTCTTTTTTTATCGCGTTTGATTTTCCCAAGGATTTCTTCTTTCTTCATATCCGGCAATTTAACGGGAAGTTGAGCCTGTTTCAATAAAGTTGTTAAACGATTGAGTATGGCGTCATCACAATAGCCTAATTTTACCCCAAGTTTTGCTGCCAGCACCATCCCGAGAGATACCGCTTCACCGTGTTTCAATTTGTAATCGCTCAAAACTTCGATGGCGTGGCCGTAGGTATGCCCCAGATTCAGTAAAATCCGGCTTCCGCTTTTTTCATACAGATCTTCTTCCACAATCTCCACTTTGATTTTGGCCGTTCGTGTAACCGCCCGGAGCAACAGAGGCAATTGTTCGTGCAAAATTTTGGGCATGTTTTCTTCAAGGAAACCGAACAACTCATAATCCCCCAGCAGCGCCGTTTTAATCATCTCCGCCAGGCCGCTGCTCATCTCCCGTTCGGGAAGAGTCAGCAATAGCAATGGATCGATCAGCGTGTGATGAGCGGGATAAAAGGTGCCAACCATATTTTTGGTGTCCTGCAAATTGACGCCTGTTTTCCCGCCGATGGAAGAATCGATCTGCGCCAACAGAGTAGTCGGGATTTGAATCAAACGGATGCCGCGAAACAGGGTGGAAGCAACAAACCCGCCTACATCGCCGGGCACGCCGCCACCCAATACTACCAATACACTGTTGCGATCGGCGCCGGCTTCAATCATCTCCCGCCACATAACTGTGGCCGTTTCGATGGATTTGTTCTGCTCTGAACTGGAAATTAGCATCAAATGGAGATTTGGGCTGCGATCCATTTCTGCCAGGACTCTCTCCATGTAAAACTTTCCTGCGATCGGCCAGAAATATTCATCCGCCAGAATAAAAACCGGAGTAGAAATAATTCCCTGTTCCAGAATGTCAGCCAAAACAGAAGTCAGATTTAATCCCACATGCACCACGGCTTTTCCGCCGGAGATGATCTCATGGGAATGTACCAACTGCAGCAAAATTTCCCAGGCAATCTGAACCGGCGTTTTATCATCCGTAAGAATCTGGATTGGCAATCCTTCGTAAATTCCGGCCCGGTCACAATAAATTTTTTGCAGCTCCTCCAGCAATTCTCCGCGCAAAAGCAGGGGACGGTTGGTAGCTTTTTCTAACCGTTCCATCAGTTCCTGAACCGAAGAATGCAGATGCACAAAGAGCGAATCCCGATGAAGTAAATTTCTGTTTTCTTCGGGAACAATCATACCGCCGCCGGTAGCGATAACACAGTGATTCCGGGCTTGAAGCTCTTTCACCAAATCCCGTTCCAGATTGCGAAAATAAGGTTCCCCCTCATCGGCAAAGATTTCCCTGATGGTTTTTCCATGCCTCTTTTCGATGAGAGCATCGGTGTCGATAAAATCCCAATCCAGGTAATCGGCAAGAATTTTTGCCACGGTTGATTTGCCGGAACCCATCATACCGGCAAGGACGATGCGGGAAGATTTGAACTGGATTGAGAAAGATGAATTTTGTGCCATTATAAAAAGCTCCGATAATCAAACAGGCAGAATTCAACAAAGAAAGAGCAACAATACGGATATGATTTGATTGTGCTAAAAAATTGTTTTACATCTATCTGCCCCGCTCATCCCCCCCCTTGAAGTAGAAAACAGGAGAATGTTTTTCTACCTGCCCGAAGCGTTACAATACGAAACCGGACGAACCCCGCCGGAACTAAAATTTCAATCTGTTTTTGTAATTCTCTATATTTTTTTTAATGTCCTCTAAATGATCATGACCAAATTTTTCCAGTATCGCTTTGACAATCACAAAAGCGGCCATTGCTTCGGCAACAACGGAGGCAGCAGGGATCACTACAACATCCGAGCGAATATAAGGCGCTTTTTGGGAAGTGCCGTCCTGCAAATTCACGCTCTCGATTCCCTGTACCATGGTAGGAACCGGTTTGTGATAATTACGCACAATGATCCGTTCCCCATTGCTGATCCCGCCTTCGATACCGCCGGTGCGATTGGTCTCCCGCCGAATATGTTGATTGGCCAGACTGATTTTATCATGCACCCAACTTCCCGGCAAATAGGAGTTCCTGATGCCGTCACCGATTTCCACCGCTTTCACCGAGGGGATACTCATCATGGCCTGTGCCAATTGTGCGTCCAGCCGTTGATCTGCATCGCCCGGATTTCCCAATCCCGGCGGAGCATTCTCCACAATCACTTCCACTTCACCGCCAAGACTGTCGCCTTCTTCCCGGATATCATCGACAAGTTGACGCATTTTTTCTTCAACACCGGCATCCAAGCAATGGAAAGGGGATTTTTCCATAATCTGCCTCATTTTCCCCAAAGGCAATTCCCCGATTTCTGTTTCCACGTCGCCGATGCGGCGGACATGTCCCAGCACTTCGACACCTAATTCCCGTAAAAACGCAGAACAAATCGCGCCAATAGCAACCCGCATAGCAGTTTCCCGGGCGCTGGACCTTTCGATGACCGGATTAAAATCATGTTCCCAACCATATTTCCATGCACCGGCTAAATCCGCATGACCCGGACGGGGAACGGTTCGCGGCCGCACCGTTTTTTGTATTTTACCGGCTTTGTTCTTCACCGTAAGTCCAAGCGGCGCGCCGGTGGATTCTCCCCGCCAGAAACCGGCGACAATTTCCACCTCATCTTTCTCGATCTGCTGCCGCTTACTACGTCCGTATCCGGCCTGGCGCCGAGCCAACACGGCATTGATTTTTTCCACGGAAAGAGGAACATGTGCCGGAAATCCTGTCAAAACGCCAAGGAGCATTTTACCGTGCGAATCTCCGGCGGTGTGATAAGTCAACATGAAAATATCCCGATTTTTAACTTTGATTTTCTGCTAAAAGAGTATTAAACAAAACTTCCGCCGCCACGGAAAAACCCCAATGCTCCAACGATTTGGCAGCCTGAGCGGCCAGCATATTCAATCCATTATGCGCTTGCGCGCCGGATTGTTTTGCCAGGCGGACAAATTTTGTTTCCAGTGGGTTATAAACCAGATCGTAAACATAGTGATTCTGCGTAAGATTTTCGAACGGAAACTGAACCGCTTCATTTATATTTGGAAACATGCCAACCGGCGTGGCCTGAATGATTAAATTTACACTACTCAACAGCTCCCGCAGTCGTTCCGTTTGCGGCGTGAAGAAATGAATCTCACAATTATTGAACATACCGCTCACCTCTTCCCGCCATTGCCGTTCTTTTTCCGGGTTCACATCGGTCAGGTAAAAGTTACGGCAGTCCATTTTTTTCAGCGCATAAACTACCGCCCGGGCAACGCCGCCGGCGCCTAAAATGAGAGCGCCGGACAGATTTATATTTTCCGGCAGTAAATTTTTCATGCCGTACTTAAAACCGGTAACATCCGTATTCCGGGCAATCAATCTGCCCCGGTCGTTGATAATTGTGTTGGCGGCGCCAATTTCACGCACACCGGCCGAAAGTTCGTCGCAATATTGAAGGATGGATTGTTTGTACGGAACGGTTACATTAAACCCGGCAACGGGCAGTAATTTTACCGCCTTTATAAAATCGGCCATTTTATCTCCGGGAATGGAAAAAGGATGGTAACTGCAATCCCAATTATTTTTCCGGGCAATTTTATTAATCATACGCGGTGAAAAACTGTGTGATAGCGGATAGCCTAATAAACCAAGTAATTTCATCTTATTCCTTGCTAATTTGAGAAAGCAGGCGGTAAAATTCCGGGAACGAAATGGTCACCCATTTCTCGCCGAATAATTTCGATTCGCCCCCGGCAAGATAAGCGGCAACGGTCAGCGCCATGGCGATACGGTGATCCTGATTGGAAGTGAGCGCCGAACCCCGGAGTTTCACCGGACCTTCAACCACAAATCCGTCCGGCAGCTCTTCTATTCCGGCACCCATCCTTTTCAATTGCGATACAATGCCGGTGATCCGGTCCGATTCTTTCACACGAAGCTCTTTTGCGCCGGTAACCCGCATCTCTCCATGTGCCTGTGTCCCCACAACTGCCAACAGGGGAAGTTCGTCGATCAGAGAAGGAATTTCCGCCGCGGTAAGTTCCACATTCTGCAACGCCGACGGTTCAACAAAAACATCGCCCACCGGTTCCGGTCCCTCCGCCGTAATTTCAATCCGGATATCGGCGCCCATTCGCTGCAGCACCTGCAAAAAGCCTGTTCTTGTCGGATTCAAATTCACGGATTTCAGTGTTAAACGAGACTTTTTATGCAATACGCCCAGGGCAATAAAATAGGCCGCAGAAGAAAAATCACCGGGAACAGCCATGGAAAAAGCGGGAATATTCGAGGGTTCTATTTTGGATGTCAACCCCTGTTTTGTGAACGAAAAGCCCAGCCAGTGAAACAGCCGCTCCGTGTGATCCCTGCTCGGCGCCGGTTCCGTCACCGTGGTTTCTCCTTCCGCCAGCAGACCGGCCAGCAGAATTGCCGTTTTTATCTGAGCGCTCGCCGTGGGTGTGTGATATTCGATTCCGTGCAATGACGTTCCCAAAATAGCCAACGGTAGTAAAGCATTTTTCTTTCTGCCCCAGATCCGGGCGCCCATTTCACTCAATGGAGCAATAACCCGTTTCATCGGCCGGCTGCGCAGAGATTCATCACCGGACAAAACGGCAAAACATTTTTGTCCGGCAATCACTCCGGTGAGTAAACGGGCAGAAGTGCCGGAATTTCCGCAATCCAAAACAGTTTTCGGTTCCCGGTAGGCAAATCTTCCTTTCCCGGTAACGACTATGTTTTCCCCGTCCAATTCTATTTTTGTCCCCAACCGACATAGAACATTCATCGTGGATTGAACATCTGCACCGGTAGATAAGCCGGAGAAAAAGGACTCCCCTTTCGCCAGCGAAGCAAGAATTAGTACGCGGTGGGAGATCGATTTATCGCCCGGAACATGCAGAGTGCCGCTTATTTTTCCGGCCGGAAATATTCTCATCATTTTGCCTGCTCCGGAAAAAGCAGCCAATATTTTTCGTGAATCTTTTCCATTATCGTAAGTAATTTACCTTCATTGTTGGTTTCGAGCATATTTTGCAGCGCAGTCAAACCCATCCGATAGCGGTTCAATTCTGACAAAATATTCTCCCGGTTACTGAGCAGCAAATCTCTGCCCATTTCCGGGGAGCCGCCGCTCAGGCGGACCACGGATTTGAAACCGCCGCCAAGAAACGGCTGCAAGTTAATTTCATTTTCCATGTAAGTTGACATCACAGATAATGAGAACAGCAGCGGCAAATGGCTGGTTGCCGCCAGAGCACGATCATGGACATCTGCGGCAATGGGATGAGGCACCGCTTTGATCGCCCGGATCATTTCGACAAGCAGTTCCACATCTTTGGCAGGCGGATTCGGCGCGGGAACATAAAAATAGGGTTTATCTTCAAACAAAGTTTCATCCCAGCCGGATTCGCCGCTTTTTTCGCTGCCGGCCAGCGGATGACCGCCAACAAAACGGATATCTTTGTAACCGGCTGCCAGTTTCATCATGGGCTGCTTAGCGCTGCCAACGTCGGAATAAAGTTTTTGGGGATAATGTTGGAAGCCAAATTCGAGCAGGTGCAAAATATCTCCGACCGGAGTTGCTAAAATAAGAAGATCACTCTTTTCGAATGCGTCCTCGATAGTTTCAAAATGTTGATCTAGAAAAGATGCAGCCAGTTGCCGACGTTTTTTATCAGAATCAAATCCGCCCAACTTGGGGAAATAACCTGCTTTTTTCAATGCCATTGCCAGCGAACCGCCAATCTGCCCCAGGCCGATAATCGAAGCTGTTTCAATTGCCGGCAGCATATTTCTCTCCCATAGGGTAACTGCCCAATATTTTCACCAACGTCGCCTGTTTTAACAGATGCAGCAACGCCTGTTCAATGACGGGATCCTCAACATGCCCCTCAAAATCGAGATAAAAGATGTAGTGCCAGGGATGGAGACGATCCGGGCGGGATTCAATTTTAGTTAAATTGATCTCGCGCCGGGCGAATTGCTGTAAACATCTCATCAAAGATCCCGGTTCATGCCTGGTGGAAAAAAGCAGAGAAGTTTTATTCTTTTCCGCCGGTTTCGCTGTATGTTTGCCCAGAATAAAAAACCGCGTCGTATTGTGCACAACATCTTCGATATTCGAGGTTAAAATTTTTAGTTGATAAGCCTCTGCCGCCTGCGAGCTGGCGATGGCGGCGCCGTCGGTAATTTTTTTCTGCCGGATTTCCCGGGCGCTGCCGGCCGTATCCCACACCGCCTGTGAATGATAGCCGGCACGCTTGATAAACTGTGCGCATTGTGCAAGCGCCTGTGGATGAGAATAGATGGTGTGAATCGATTTTTCATCTACATCCGGCAAAACCAGCAAATTATGATGAATGGGCAGATAAAACTCACCGGTGATACTGAGATTTGATTCTAAAAGCAAATCGAACGTTTGCACGATGGTTCCGGCCACTGAATTTTCGGCAGGTAAAAAACCGGTTTTCGCTTCATCAAGTTCAACTTTTTTAATCACTTCATCGAATGTCTCACAGCCACAGGTTTTCACTTTTTCCCCGAAATAGCTAAAAATCGCCTCCTGACTGTACGCGCCGTCGATTCCCTGGTAAGCGGCGCTATATACTTCTTTTTCTGATTTCATCAAACTGCTTCTTTGGCGTAAAGATTAGTGGTTTCAACACGGGTTGTTTTCAATGCTTCAGCGATGCTGAATATTTCTTTCATCATCGATGCAAATTGGGGAAAATCCAGACTCTGGGCGCCGTCCGACAACGCTTTTGTCGGATCGGGATGAACCTCCACCATCACACCATCGGCGCCGAGAGCAACGGAAGCTTTTGACAGCGGCGCCACCAGTTCCCGTTTTCCGGTAGCATGACTGGGATCGACGATGATCGGCAGATGGGAAATCCCTTTGATCAGAGCGACGGCGCTTAAATCCAGTGTGTTCCGGGTATAGGTTTCAAATGTGCGGATTCCCCGTTCGCATAAAATCACATCCGGGTTCCCTTCGTTCATGATATATTCTGCCGCCAGCAGAAATTCTTCGATAGTTGCCATCATGCCCCGTTTCAACAAAACCGGCTTTCTCACCTGTCCTACCGCCCGCAGTAATGAAAAATTCTGCATGTTTCTGGCGCCTATCTGTAAAACATCCACATACTGTGCCACCATCTGCACATCCTGCGGCGA
The DNA here is from genome assembly GCA_913009825.1 of uncultured Deferribacteres bacterium. Lineage (GTDB taxonomy): Bacteria > Zhuqueibacterota > JdFR-76 > JdFR-76 > DREG01 > DREG01. The sequence goes on along the minus strand of CAJVYQ010000010.1, from coordinate 39,720 downwards.
GAGCACTTCTGTGGCAATGGGTAAATGGGTAGCTTCTTTTGCTTCGGCCAGATATTCCAGAGCTTTCAGCCCCAACCCCTGAAAACTGTACGGCGAGGTTCTGGGTTTAAAGGCGCCGCCGCGCAGAATATTCGCACCGTTTTCTTTGACAAAATGAGCAGACTCCAAAATCTGCTCCCGGGATTCCACTGAGCAGGGCCCGGCAATAGTAATAAATCCTTTCCCTATCTCCGTTCCATTCACGCGTATAATTGAATTTTCCGGGTGAAACTCCCTGGAACTTAACTTGAACGGTTTTAATACATTAATCACTTTTTCCACACCTGATAGCATTTGAATTCTCTCTTTCGCAATATAGCGGTTATCACCAATTACACCAATAGTGGTTTTTTCTATTCCTTTAGAGAGGTGGGTTTTAAAGCCCATCTTCCGGATCTCCTCAACAATCGCCCGAACGCTTTTTTCGCCCGACTTGTTATCAACGACAACAATCATAAGACCTCCTCAATCCAAATCATCTCGTAAATTTTTAGCTTCCCTAAGATAAACGTGCTTGATCTCATTTTGATCTAACTCTGTATTTACAAGCAATAATATTCGCACAACCTGCGGCAAACTGCCCGGCACACCAATTTCCCGCATACACAAGAGGGGAACTTTTGTCATCCCCATTTCACGGGTAACCTCAGCGGGAAAAGCGGCGTTCAAATCCGGTGTTAAAGTGAAATAAATAGCCGCAATTTCCTCGGGGTTGATTCTGTTAACCGTAAAAATTTCCTGTAACAGGTCTTTGGTAGATCTAAATATTTCACTTTTTGAATCCCCGTCAACCGTATTTGCCCCGCGAATGCCGCGCACTTTTATTTGCCGCACAAGATCCTCCAAAATAAAAAACCCTCCCGACAAGTAAATTCGGGAGGGTTTAAAAACACAAATATACCGCTCCCGCTTTTACGGATAAAAATAAAAGTAATAAAAAGAGAAGTTTACAAATTCGATGCGATCCATGCAGATATTAACTTTCTTGAAATGATCCTTAATAAACATGAATAAATATACAAGATGTTTTGCAAAATTCCAAATGATTTATTATGAGTATTCGAAACTCTGTCTTTGCACAGGTAAGAAATTTATGGCTATCTAACAGAATCATGGTTTACATTCCACGATTTTGAGCTTGTTCTCTCAAATGACGAGTATAGTCAGCACTGTTTTGTATATCGTCTCGATCCTTCCACAGACCAATCAAACCGAATTGACGCAACCGGCGCACGGTTAAATGCGGACGTGATCTGGTTTTCTTAGTTTGAGGCAACACAATAACCTCAACCTTTTGACCTTTCCTGTAAGGTATTTCTTTAACCAATATTTCACTATCTTTTGCGACAATTTGTTGGACTCGAATTGTTTTCATATCTTCATTTCTCTTTCGTGTTAATTGTTATCCACCTGACTAACATAACATTCAGCCTAAAACACATTGATGAAAACATTCATTCAAATTAATACCATCTTCATTGGCTGTAGGGTTCGATTGAACGGATTGAAAACCAGACCCAGAATTTCTAAAGTAACAACGCCTAACAGCGCTTCGTCATCTTGTTGACCAATAATCACCGGCGTATGGCCTTCGCCCTCCGGTAAGGAGATATGGCATTCCGACACGGCACGTTCGATGATAGTGCCGTCCGCAAGAGAAAATTGTAATGTTCGTTTGGGCTTTAAACCGATGGCTTCACAAATTTTTTGGGGCAATAATGAGTAGGTAGCGCCGCTGTCAACTAAAAAACGCACATCCTCGGCCGTACCTTTCGGCCCGGAAACTTTCCCATGAATATGAGTAATTCCCATAATCACACCTCTTGAGAAAAAATATCCTACTTGTTAAAAAAAAGACCGGGTCACACCTTCTCAATAAATCTTTTCATTAATGTAGTTAAAGCGGGTTCGGCATTCTTTGCGTGTTGAATGATCCGGTTAATATCGATTGACTGCAGTGAATCCGGGAAACATTCATCCGTAATCACAGACATACCCAAAACTTTCATCCCCGCATGCACCGCCACAATAACTTCCGGCACCGTGGACATGCCGATGACATCCGCACCAATCATGCGCAGCATCCGGTATTCCGCCCGCGTTTCCAGACTGGGACCGGTCATGGCGGAGAACACCCCTTTCTGTATTTTGATCCTTTCTTTCAGGGCGATCCGTTCAATCATAGCAATGTATTTTTTATGATACGGTTCGGACATATCCGGAAAACGCGGCCCCAAATGATCATCATTGGGACCAATTAAAGGATTGTCGCCCAAAAGATTGATATGGTCACAAATCACCATGATGTCCCCGGCGCGAAACAGAGGATTCAGGCCGCCGGCGGCATTGGAGACCATGAGTATTTCCACACCAAGTTCACGCATCACTCTCACCGGATAGGTGATCTGTCGCATGGTATATCCTTCGTAATAGTGGAACCGCCCCTGCATGGCCACCACATCTTTCCCGGATATTTTACCGAATATCAGATTACCCGCATGAGACTCGACGGTAGACAATGGAAAATGCGGTAAATCTTTGTATGAAAAAACAACTTCCTTATCTATTTCGTCGGCTAACGCCCCCAAGCCGGTGCCGAGAATGATACCGATCCGTGGTTTGCTGCCGGTTTTTTCACGAATAACCGGCAATGTTTTTATTAACTGCTCCTTTATTTCCGACATCCGTTTTCCTCCATTCCCGCTCGTTCTACCCGTCGCTATTCAATCCCCTACCTTTTTTTTCTTCTTTTTCTTTTTTAGTTTTTCCTCTATTTTCCTTTTTTCTTCTTCAACCCGGGCTTTTTCTTTTTTAAGCTCTTCCACCTTTTTTTTCAATAGTTCCCGCTCCGCCTGTTTTTCCTTTACCTCTTTTTCCGCTGTCAGCTTGCGACTGTCTTTGATCCTTTCTATCGCTAACATCCGGTCGCGTTTTCTGCCTTGCAAATATAGAAAACCGGTGCCCAACAAACCGCCGCCTACAGAGATAGGATTGATCACTTTGAATTCTTTGTTACCACCGCGATAAACCATGGAGCTGATAAACAGGCTGGCACCAAAACTAAGTGCCCCGCCGCCAAGGGTATAAATAACGGCATTTTTATTGTTTTTTTCTTTATTGATCTCTTCCTTGGTAATTAAATCTCCCTTTTCATCATACGGCATCACCGAACGGTGCGCACAACCTGTCTGCAAACCGCTATAAAAAAGGATTCCCGATATGAGCATAAAAATAATATTTTTCTTCATTTCTCTCCTTCCTTGATTCATAAAAAGTGACGGCTATCCATACTACAAAAGATTTCTACGGTTATCCGGCCATACGATCAAAAAACCATCTGGTCTTCATCAGGAGAGGCGGGTTTTGCAGGTTCCCGATTGCGTTCTAACGGCGCCGACGGGCTATTGGATATGGCCTGCTCCTGTTTTTTCTCCGGTTGAACCGTTTCTGTCTGAATACGTTCCGCAACATTATTTTTCGGTTGGCTTGTATCGGCTGCCGGCTGCCGGAATTGAGGCGCCTCTCCGGGAGACTTTTCTGTATTAATTTTTAATTTCTGTTCCATCTGCCCGGATTCGGTAAATGTTGTTTTTGGTGTGGATTCCGGCTGCCGGGATTTCAATGCGGTTTCCGGCAAGATATTCATATCTTCGATGCCGGAATCCGTATCATCAATTTCCAGCACTTTAATCAATTCAATTTGAGATTCAAGCAGATGTTTTAATCGCTTGGCAAAAGATTCCTTCTGCGACCGGACAATAATCAACTCATTTTTCATTTTTTCCAGATCGCGGCGCGCACGTTCCAGTATTTTTTCCGCCTTCAGTTCCGCTTCATGAATGATCAGGTTGGCCTCTTTCTCCGTATTCACCCGCGCCCGGTTGACCGATTCCTGGGCGTTCATCAATGTCTGTTTCAACGTATGTTCAACCTGTTGATAATCTTTTAACTGCGTTCTCAGCGTTAATATTTCGTTAGTCAGTTGATTGCGCTCATTCTGCAACTCTTCGTATTCGTCGGCCACCATTTCCAAAAAAGTGTCTACTTCCAGAGGATCGTACCCGCGAAATGTGTTTTTGAATTCCTGCTTCTTAATGTCCAATGGTGTCAGTCTCAAAATTTTCCTCCCAGCCGGTCAGAACCGGCTATTGTTTACAAATCAGGTTGTTGGTTCTATCTTGCAACTGTCTCTCGGTCCGAAGATAGCAGTGCCGATGCGAACAATCGTTGCGCCTTCTTCAATTGCCCACTCAAAATCACCGCTCATCCCCATTGACAGATGAGAAAGAGAAACACCGGGTAATTTTTGCTCTTCGATCGTCTCTTTTACCTTAACGAGACGTTTGAAACAGTTCCGTACTTCCGTTTCATTTGTTGTCCATTTTCCCAGCGTCATCAAACCGGATAATTGCAGATTGGGCAAGCGGGAAATTTTTTCCACTAACTCAGGCGCTTCTTCCGGAGCCACGCCGTACTTTGTCGGCTCATCCGAAGTTTTTATTTCGACAAAGATCTCAACCTTCCTGCCCATCTGACCACAACGGCGGTCTATTTCTTCGGCAAGATGAAAGCTGTCCACGGAATGAATCACATCAAATATCTGCAGCGCCCGTTTCACCTTATTGGTTTGCAGATGACCTACCAGATGCCAGGCAGCGATTTTCCCCAACTGCCGGTACTTACCCCAAGCTTCCTGCACCCGGTTTTCTCCCAAAATGGGCATGCCCGCAGCAACGGCCTCCCGAAGTTTTTCAACCGGCATGGTTTTACCGACGGCAACAATTTTAATTTGTTCCGGATCTCTGCCGGCCCGAATCGCCGCTTCGGCAACCCGTCCTTTAACTCTTTTCCAATTATCGGATATTGTCATCATCGTAAATTTAAGTTTTTCAAATTTATCTCATTACAGCTAAAAAATCAACTAAATTTTGGCCGGTTCCCGTAATAAATTACATAATTTTCAAGAGAATATCCGCTTAATTAATTTTCATTTGCACAGGCAGATGCAACAGTTTCCGCACTACAAGCGCCAGAAAAAAAGCGAGCGAGAAACTTAACAAAGTTCCGAAGATTACATATTCGGAAAATTTCTTCTCACTTATTTCCGATGAAAAATTTCCCATGCGCAGCAAACTCTTCGCTGCCAAAATAAAGCCGATTCCGGAATAGGTCCCCACTAAAATCATCGTAAAAATCAAAAATCGCTCCGTCCAGCCGATGTATCGTCCCACCGTTTTCATTCCACTGCGGATACGGTTTTTCAATTCGTCATCTTCTTCAAGGTTCAACAAGCGGTTCAAAATAAACTGAATCAGATAATCCACTCCCAAAATCGACAAAATATAGCCGGCCAATATGAATAAAAAGCTTATTCCCACCAAATATATATCCTATATTGGTTATATTTTGTATATTATAACCAATAATGGTTATTAATTGATAATAACAACCATTATCGGTTATATGTCTGAATAAAAAACTCGTTCAGATTTTCCATTGCCTCTAAAAAAGGCTTTCCATTCGCAGCAGAAAGGGTTTTATGGATATCAACCTGAGATACCTGCAGCTTTTTGGCCACCGCCGCTTCAGTTTTCAAATATTTATAAAGTTTCACCTTTTGAAATTGCCGGGGCGTCCAGCTTTTTCTAATGATTTGAAGTAAACGACAGTTGTTATTTACCAGAATATCGATGCCCGGTTGTGTTGTCTCATAAAAAAGATCACTTTGCCTTTTTTTAGCTGTTTCAACGGCATGCCGGGAACGGTGAAAAGCGGGGCCGTCCATTTCGGCGGAACGAGGACGAACAGAGGTGGTAATCCCTCCTTCCCCGATGCCTATTGCAAGAGAGTGAGGATAAAATTTTTCAATAAAAAGACTGCTGATTGCATAGCTATATGCCAAATTGGGCAAAACGCCCTGCCATTCATCTCCAAGGGTAATGCGAAATTCAACCGTCAGATTTTCTTTAAATCGTTTATTGACTTCTTTTAGCGTGGTAAAAATAAGTTCCTGTAACTGCTGTCGTTCGGCAGCTTCCCTGGATTTTCTGATATCAGCCGTAATGACACAATAATTCTTCATAACATTCTCTAAAAAAAAGCCTGTCTATTAAACGGGTTACATTAATATAAAGCTTCGTGGAAACAAATACAATTTCTATTTTGACCTGAATTGAGCTATTCTTATGTCATTCAGTAGGAATCTTGTCATTATCAAGCAATGAAGCAATAAGATTCCTACTGAATGACATTATACCCGTCAGGTGGCAATTTGGGATTGAGAATCGCTCAATTTAGGTTTGATTTAACCATAAACCTTCCGGGTCTTAAAAACCTGGAAGGTTTGATTTCTTTATCACATTATCATTGAAAAGAGTGTTCAGGTGTAGTATATTGAAAGTTTAAAAACACAGGAAAAAAGACAACCAACCGGGAGGAATAATGCCTTTAGCAACAACAACCAAAATGTTCGAAAAAGCATACAAGGGCGGCTATGCCGTTGGCGCTTTTAATGTAAACAACATGGAAGTGATTCAGGGAGTTTTAAATGCAGTAGCCGAAAAAAAAGCGCCCTGTATTTTACAAATTTCCAAAGGCGCCCTGGATTATGCCGGCATGATTTATCTGAGAAAAATTGTTGAAGCCGGATTAGAAGAACACTCCGATTTGGAACTCTCCGTCCATCTGGATCATGGACCCGACTTTGAATTGGCAAAACAGTGTGTGGATAATCCCATTTTTACCTCTGTGATGATCGACTGCTCTCATTTGCCCTTGGAAGAAAACATAGCCCTGACCAAGCAAGTTGTCGAATATGCCCACGCCGGCGGCAAAGTTGTGGAAGCTGAACTGGGTCGATTGGGCGGCATCGAGGAACATGTGCAGGTAAGCGAAAGGGATGCTTTTCTAACCGATCCGGACGAAGCGGAAAGATTTGTGGCAGAAACCAACGTTGATTCCCTGGCCGTGGCGATCGGTACTTCGCATGGCGCTTACAAATTCAAAGAAACGCCGGTATTAGCCATGGATTTGATTCAGGAGCTCACCAAACGGCTGGACGGACTTCCGCTTGTAATGCACGGATCATCTTCCGTACCGCAGGAACTGGTTCAGCTTTGCAATAAGTATGGCGGAAATCTTCCCAATGCCATGGGTGTACCGGAAGATATGATTGCCGAGGCCGCTCAATATGGTATCTGCAAAGTAAATATCGATACCGATATTCGCCTGGCGGTGACGGCAAAACTGCGGGAATTTTTTCACTTAAAGCCGGAAGTTTTCGATTACCGTAAATATCTGGGTCAGGTGCGTGAATCCATCAAAGAGATGGTGATGCACAAAATTGATGTATTAGGCTGCGGCGGGATGGCCGAAGGATAATAAAAGGATTCATGCTCAGATGAAAAGTCCACAGGGAAGATCAGATCTTTTTCTCCTGTGGACTTTTTTTTAGATGTCACTATTCAGGTAGAAGGAAGAGACACACCCCATTCCCTCCTCGAGAGGAAGACGGGGGGTGTAAAACAACACCGAAAATAATCAAATCCTATCCTGAAATAGTTACTTTGGACTATAACATTTGAAAAATCAATTAAAAATTGAGTCGATATCATGCCTGTTTCAATTGTGGTAGTCGAGGATGATCCGGATATTTGTGAAATTCTCAAATTCAATCTTGAATTAGAAAATTTTCAGGTCACTATTTTTCATAACGGCAAGAAAGCGCTGGACTATCTGATTGATCACCCGCCGGATTTGATTGTATTGGACTTGATGCTGCCGGGCATGAACGGTTTGGAGATTTCCCGCACATTGCGCTCCGCGACACTCACCGAAAGAATTCCGATCCTCATGCTCACCGCCCGTTCAACCGAAGATGACATTGTGCGCGGTTTCGAAAAAAGAGCCGATGATTACCTTACCAAACCTTTCCGGCCCAAAGAATTCATTGCTCGTGTGCAGGCATTGCTGCGCCGCTCCGGGACAGGGCCGGAGCAAAAATTATTATTCTGGGATTTGCAGATTAATTTTTCTGATCGAACCGTTTTATCCGGCGCCAATCCGCTCAATTTAGGTATGTATTCATTCGTTGTAATAAATTATTATTCATATTTCATATCTTATAATTGATGAGCTACTCTTCTATAATCATACTGTAGTTATGGATAAATCATTTTTTACCGAGCCAAAGCATCCGATGCAACGAAAGCAGCAAAAAGACGGGATAATGAACCGGCCGGGAACGTGATCGAAAACGACAATGAAATAGACAATTTGAACGATGAAGTCATTCGCGAACTCATTACTTATATGATGGAAGACCCAAAGACAATTTCCAGTTCATTAGCCTTAATCAATATCAGTAAAAATCTGGAAAGAGTAGCTGATTTAGCTACAAATATTGCAGAAGATATTGTTTTTATTTTTCAAGCTAAAATCATAAAACACAATGTAGATGAAGAGCTGTAAAAATCTTGCAAATCATCTTTATTACCTCCAATATTCTTCCCCAATTTCAAAATTCTACTCAGTAAATCATCGAAAAACCAAAGCCCACTGAAAATTACAAAAATATGTTGAACGGTGTACTAATATTCCTTATTTTTTTGATTATGTTTTTATAACTACTCGGGTATGCTTTATGAATTAGCTGTAATCACGCTTCGACTCCGTTCAGCATGGCTATTTAAGCCGGTCTGAGCCCTTCGACAAGTTTATCCTGAGCTTGTCGCAGGGCTGGCTCAGGATAAACTCAGTCGAAGGCCTTTCCGGCACATCAAAACAATAAGCATAGCTGAGTAGTTACAAGTTTTTTTACCATAATCATGAATTTAAAGGAATAAACGTGGATCATAAACAGAAGACAGAACAAAAAACGGAATCTCTCGATTTCATCAGAACACGGATAGCGGAAGATGTGGCACAAAACAAAAATAACGGCAGCGTTCATACCCGGTTTCCCCCGGAACCGAACGGGTATCTTCATATTGGTCACGCCAAATCGATCTGCCTGAACTTTGGCGTGGCAAAAGAGTTCAACGGCAAATGTAATTTACGCTTCGACGACACAAACCCCGCCAAAGAGGAAGTGGAATATGTCCAATCCATTCAGGAAGATGTTCACTGGCTGGGTTACGATTGGGAAGACCGCATATTTTATACTTCCGGTTATTTTGAAAAACTTTACGAATTTGCAGTGGAATTGATTCGCAAAGGATTTGCTTATGTGGACAGCTTAAGCGCCGAAGAGATCAGAGAATACAGAGGCACACTGACCGAACCGGGCAGAGAGAGTCCGTACCGTAACCGTTCGGTGGCAGAGAATCTGGATCTATTCGAACGTATGCGTGCCGGCGAATTTACCGGGGGAACACACGTTTTACGGGCTAAAATCGATATGGCTTCGCCAAATATTGTGATGCGGGACCCGACTCTTTACCGCATCCGCAAAGCAACCCACCACAGGACCGGCGATGCCTGGTGCATCTATCCCATGTATGATTTTGCCCATTGCCTTTCCGATGCAATCGAAGGAATCACCCATTCCTTATGTACACTTGAATTTGAAAACAACCGGCCATTGTATGACTGGGTGCTGGATCATGTGAGCGCGCCCTGTCATCCTCAGCAAATTGAATTTGCCCGCCTGAATTTGAGTTACACAATTTTGAGCAAAAGAAAATTGCTGAAATTAGTTGAGGATGGGTATGTATCCGGCTGGGACGATCCCAGGATGCCGACCATTTCCGGTATGAGGCGACGAGGCTTTACACCCCAATCCATCCGCAATTTCTGTGTTCGAATCGGCGTGGCAAAATTCAACAGTATTGTTGATATCGAGCTGCTCGAGCATAGTATCCGGGAAGATCTGAACAAACGGGCGCCGCGTGTGATGGGCGTTTTACAACCTCTGCGGGTGGTTATCGAAAATTATTCTGCAGATAAAACGGAATATCTCAACGCCGTTAACAATCCCGAAGACCCGGATGCCGGGACCAGGCAGGTACCGTTTTCCCGGATTCTCTATATCGAAAAAGAAGATTTTCGCGAAGAGCCGCCGAAAAAGTTTTTCCGCCTGGCTCCCGGTCGGGAGGTGAGACTGCGCTACGCCTATTTTATAACCTGCACCGATGTCATCAAAGATGAACAGGGAAACGTTGTGGAATTGCGTTGTACGTACGACCCACAGACACGCGGCGGTGATTCGCCGGACGGTCGAAAAGTAAAAGGAACGCTGCATTGGGTATCTGCCGCACATGCCGTCACCGCCGAAGTGCGTTTGTACGACCGTCTGTTCCTCAAAAGGAATCCGGACGAAGTGAACGGCAACGAAATTTTCGCGGTTAATTTGAATCCCGACTCGCTGGTAACACTGCAAAATTGCCGGGTGGAACCGGGCCTGAAAAATGCTGCTCCCGGAGAAATTTTTCAATTCGAAAGGAAAGGATATTTTTGTATCGACACGAAAGATTCTTCCATGGAAAAGTTGGTAGTCAACCGCACGGTCTCCTTGCGGGACAGTTGGGCTAAAATTGAAAAAGCAGGAGAACAAAAGGAAAAAAGCACAAAATGAAAGGAGAACAACATGGTATCACGAACATCTTCAAAACAATGGTACGGTCTGTTGATTGGAATTCTCATCATCATGCTTTTCGGTTGCAGCAAGGATAAATCGAAAAACGAAACTAAAAAAGTTGTTGAAGCGAAGGGAACAACATCTCTGGAATTCTCATACAAAAATCCCAGCGAAGCGGAATTAAGTAAAATAGCGCCGGAAATTTTCCAGGTTGAATTCAAAACCGGTAAGGGTTCTTTCATTATTGAAGCGCATCGTTCCTGGTCTCCGCACGGAGTAGACCGGTTTTATAATTTAGTACGAAGCGGTTATTTCAAAGATGTACGATTTTTCCGGGTTATGGAAAATTTTATGGCGCAATTTGGCGCCCACGGCGATCCGCAGGTCGCACAAGCATGGGGAGCGTTTAACATCCCCGATGAACCCGCCAAGCAAAGCAATTTAAGAGGCTTTGTAACGTTTGCAAAATCGAACAGGCCTAATTCAAGAACGACGCAGCTTTTCATCAACTACAGAGACAATTCATTTTTAGATACGCAAGGATTTGCCCCCATCGGCAAAGTGGTTCAGGGCATGGAAGTTGTGGATAATCTTTACAGCGGCTACGGTGAGGGCGCGCCGCGGGGAAACGGACCAAATCAGGGCAGGATATCTGCCGAGGGAAACGCCTATCTTGAGGCGGAATTTCCGCAATTGGATTACATCATCGACACGAAAATTATTAAAAAATGAGTGGAGCATTTTAGTATTTCAATAGAATCTGCGATCCTCTGCGCTCTCTGCATCTCTGCGTTTGAGCGCCCATTTTTTAAAGTAAAGGCGCAGAGGATGCAAAGAAATCGACAAAAAAAATTAGAGAATAAAAATTATTGCGATACTTTAGTCCTTCGAAATTACTAATTCCGTCGTTCGATTAGTAAAAGATGTTTAGACAAGACATACCCATCATGGAGAAACAGGAATTTGATGCTGTTTTAGAGCAACATGAGAAATATTTATCTGAGGAATAAATGTCTTACATAAATATTGTTTACGCTTCCATCTTTTTTGCTCTTTTGGCAGGGATTTTCGTTCTTCTAAAATTTCAACTCCGAAGAAAAAAGATCCGGCACTTCCGAAGAAATTGGGGGGAACTTCCTGAATATCGATTGAATATTGAGACCGCACGGATCTATTCGAAAATGAAAGATACAAAACCGGACAAACCGGGGTATTCCATCGACGAACGAACCTGGCAGGATCTGGATATGAATGAGATATTTGTATTGATCAACCGGACAATCTCGCCAATTGGCGGACAACTCCTTTTTCATTTGCTGAAAACTCCGGTTGCAGATGTCCGCATTTTGGCAGAGCGGGAAAAACTGATCGCCCTGTTTTCAAAGGATCAATCATTCAGAGAGAATATACAAATAGCGCTTCTGAAATTGCAGACAAAAAACGTCGGCTATCTGGCCAGGTTATTATGGACTCCGTTACCTCAACCTCCATTTTATGCAAAATTATTGCCGGTTTTATCATTCATGTCCGCTGCCGGCTTGTTAGGAATATTTATTCATTTATGGCCCTGGTGGATTATCATTTTTATTTTTTCTTTCAATTTATTCATACGCCATTTTGTTAAAAGGAAAATAGACGATGCCATCATCTCGTTTCAGCAACTGGAAAAGATGCTGCATGTCGCAGACCTTTTGACCGCGCGAAAATTTGAACGTCTAAGAGCACTCCACGGTGAGTTGAAGCGCAACCTGAAAAAGACAAGAAAGTTGCGAAAGAAAATCATCTCTCTCCAGTTGCAGGATGGTTTTGGGCTTTCAGATTATATCAATATTTTTTTCTTGCTGGATGTAACCGCCTTTTATCTTGCGCTCAACGAAATTAAAAAAAATTTACCGGCGTTACAGAAAATTCTGGAGATTGTGGGCTCTATTGATGCTATGATATCGATTGCCTCATTTCGCCGGCAATTTTCCCGGTTTTGCATTCCACAGTTCAGCGCTGACCGGGGAGAGTTTTTTGTTGAAGATATTTATCATCCGTTACTGGAAAATCCGGTAGACAACACCTTTCATTTCGAAGCGAAAAACATTTTGATCACCGGTTCCAACATGTCCGGGAAAACAACATTTTTAAAAACCATGGGGATCAACGCCATATTTGCCCAAACATTGAATATGGCCATGGCAAAAAAATATAAAGCGCCCGCTCTGCGTGTAAAATCATCCATCAGCAAAAGTGATAATTTGATGACGGGAAAAAGTTATTATCTGTCTGAAGTTGAATCGATACTCCGTTTGATAAAAGCAGCGGAAGATGGAAAGACGTATCTGCTGCTGATAGATGAGATATTCCGCGGCACCAATTCTGTGGAACGCAGCGCCGCATCCATAGAAGTACTTGACTATTTAGCGCAAAATGATGATTTTATACTTGTCGCCACACACGATTTGGACCTGACACAAATTCTGCAGAAAATATACGAAAATTATCATTTCAGAGAAACCATGCAAAAAACAGGTCTGCATTTTGATTATAAAATTAAACCCGGCAGGTCTGCAACTAAAAATGCCATAGCCCTGTTGGAATATACCGGCTTCCCACAGGCAATTGTGGCAGGCGCGAACAGAAGATTATCAAATACCTGAATTGAACAATTGTAGGGCGATTCGCTGAATCGCCAACCGGATTTACATTAAATTTGAGTGAGAGAACCCATGGATCATGCCGAAACGCAAAGAATCTGGATCGAAGATTTCAAAATTCATTCTTATGAAATTGACATGAAAGGAACGGCAACCGTGCCCATATTATGCAAATTCATGCAGGAATGCGCCTGGCATCATGCGGAAAATTTGCGTGTCGGCTACTCTCAACTGAGCAAAAACGGTCTGGCCTGGGTGTTATCGCAACAGCGTATCCGTTTCAATGCATTGCCCAAATGGGGTGAAACCATCCGCATTCACACCTGGCCTTCGGCACAGAAAAGATTAGCCTACCTGCGTGATTTTAAAATCCTCGATGAAACGAAACAGGTGATTATCCTGGCCCGGACAAAATGGTACGCCATCGATCTGAAGCGGAGAAGACCGCAAAATGTGAATTCATATTTCGATTATAACACGGAAGGTAATGAACAGGTTTTTTCCGAACCCCTAAAAAAGCTGCCGGAAATTTCGAATTCGAGAGCAGCAGCTTCTTTTGAAGTCAGGTTTTCCGATCTGGACGTAAATGGCCACGTCAATAATGTCCGCTATCTGGAATGGATTTGGGATAGTTTTTCTCCCGATTTTCATCGCGCCAATTTCTTACGGGAAATTGAGATCCATTATTTGGCGGAGGCGTTCTTCAGCGACAAAGTGTCCGTTCGCAACGACATCGGTGAATATCCCATGGTTCAGCACAAAATAATTGGCGAAAAAGAGGCCAAAGAGTTGTGCCGCGCGCAAACGGTTTGGCGGGCAAACAAGTAAAGACGCTTTTGGGGAAACTGTATTTTATAAAAAAAAGTAACGATTCAACCGACGAAACACACGAAATCAAAAGTTATGAATTTTAGTGTATCTCGGGGGCATTCTGAATAATTCGTATAATTCGCGGGCTGAATCGTTACAAAAGAGATAATTTATGTCACTGCGCAAACTGTTCAATTTTGATTTTTTCCTGAATCTGCACCTGATTTTTAAACCCGGTCATATTGTTCCCGATTTTCAGGTGGAACGATTGATCGACCTCACCGGGATATTACAGAATCATCCTGTCGAAGGAATTATTTTCGATATCGATCAAACCATTTTGCCGTTCGGAAGCGATGAGGTTTCTGCGGAAAATCGCGAATTTTTGCGTCATCTGCAAACAGAGTACCGCTGCTGTATTCTGTCCAACTTTCCTCCGCTTGCCGAACGGATCAAACGGATCGAAAGCATCGAAAAACAGGTGGGTATCGAGGTAATCGCCGCGGCACAAAAGAAACCGGCGGCGGCGGCCTTTCAAACGGCGCTGGATTATTTGCAAACGGAGCCGCAAAAAACGCTGATGGTCGGCGACAGAATTCTCACCGATATCACCGGCGGGAAAAATGCCGGTCTGAAAACTGTGTTGATCCCCCCCATCGATAAAAGCACCGATCCGTTTTTCACAGTACGATTCCCGCGATATTTTGAAGATAAATATCTGAAAACACTGCAGCTCTGCTATCCATTTAAAAAACGACTCAAATAGTTTTTTATCAGAACGGTTCAATTTTGCTGCAGCATGCTCAATTTTTGCACAATTCCCCGGGCAAATTCTTCGGGCGGGTAAATATCTTCGGACGGTAAAAATTCCTTAAAAACCGGCGTGGCCACAATTTTTTTCCCAGCTTTGAGCGCATAGTTCATCACACCGGATTGGGTGATTCTTTTATAGGGGAACACCATCACCGCGGCGCGCCGGATGTGCTGTTTGAATTCGTTGTCGCTTACTCTTCTGTCGATCACTTTTAGTTTTTCCGACGAGAACCGCTTCATTCGGGAACGATATTGCCACCATGACAACCCTCTGAATTTCCCCACAACATAAAAAACGGCTTGTGGATATTCTTCAAGCACCGCCGGGATGGCATCCAGCAGCGTATCCAGCCCTTTGTAACCGCGGATGAAACCGAGCATTAACACCCGCCTGGGATCCACAGGCAGCGGCTGATCAAACTCCATTTCCGTGCCATGGGGAAGCTGCCGAAGTTGCGGGTGGCAAAACGGTTCGATCTGCTCGTACACCTTGCGTGAATACACAATAACGCTGCCGGAGCGGCGCAGAAAATATTTGATAGTCTGCAGCCCAAAAGGGAATTTATGATGCGGCAGCGCATTTTCCACAATGATGTTCAGCCGGGTTTTTGCCAGCGCATAAATTACAAACAGCGGCAGGGAAAAAACCGGATTCCAGTAAACAACCCAGACATCGTCGCCGGCGGCCTGCAAACCGGCTTTGATCCAACTGACCGGTTTGGTGTAGTGCCACCAGATCGGTGTGCCCAGAATTTCTGCTAACTTTTGCTGGCCGCCGTTATTTTCGGGTGCGATAATTTTCATCGTATTCCTTCATAATTATAATCTGCTTTTGAATTGTTAAAATAATTCGTACCTTAATTGAGCGATTGTAGGGCGATTCGCTGAATCGCCAATCGAATTTAGTTTAAAAATGAAAATCCGTTTAGTAATAAAAACAAGCTCAAAAATAAGAGAATCGCTCAATTCAGGTAGTAACTAGTGCCTGAATGAAAGCTCCCTTTTCCCCGAATTGATCAAATTTTTGCAACCGGTTCATTGCAAATGCCGGCGTTGCGGTGGGCAGGGGTCCAACTCCTGCCCACGCAGTTAGATTCCCCGCCTGCGGACGGACAGGCTGCTTTCGCAGGAATGACCTTCAGTTGCTATTTCATAGTTTTCGTTCATACAACAACTACTCAGATAGCCCAAAAATACCAGCCTGCGTGGGGGGGCATGAAAAACACTGAAAAATCAGAATCGTTTAATCAAATAGAACCTTTCGTGTGTTTAGTGTATTTCGCGGGCCGTACAGTTACAAAAATTCTAAGTATTGACTATACACTTTGATTTCTATATATTTCAAGATATAATTTTTTTTTAAAATGGGAAGCATAAAAATGGCAAAATATTAAAACGATCCGTTTTTGCTTTCCTCAACCCAATTAAAACAGGTGTGAATTAAATGGGAAATTTAGAACAGTATTTCAACAAGTTTCGCAAAAATATCATCGGTTCTGATTTTGAACATGATTTTACTTTTGGCAAATATCCCATTGTTTATGCGGACTGGGCGGCAAGCGGCAGGCTTTACAAACCGATAGAGAATTTCATCTCCAACACCCTGGGGCCGTACGTGGGCAACACTCACACCGAAACCTCACTGACCGGAACTGTGATGACCTCCGCTTATCATCAGGCACAAAAATTGATCAAAGATCATGTCAATGCCGACAACAATGACGCACTTCTGTTTGCCGGCTTCGGTATGACGGCGGTGGTGAATAAATTCCAGCGAATTCTTGGTTTGCGCGTGCCGGAGAAATACAAGGATCAGATAAAATTTGAAAAGAACCGGAGGCCGCTGGTGATTATTACCCACATGGAACATCACTCCAATCAGACTTCCTGGCTGGAATGCGTCAGCGATGTGGAGATTATCCGCCGCAAAGATGACGGGCTTGCCGATCTGGATCATCTATATGAAATTTTGGAGGCAAATAAAGAGCGGGAGTTTATCATCGGCTCTTTCACCGCCTGCTCCAACGTGACCGGCATCATGCCTCCCTGCCATGAAATGGCTGCCATTGTACACAGTTACGGCGGCTACTGTTTTATCGATTTCTCTGCGTCGGCGGCATACGTTGACATTAACATGCATCCGAAACGGGAGGAGGAGAAACTGGATGCCATCTTTTTTTCGCCCCATAAATTTTTAGGCGGCCCCGGTTCCTCCGGCGTGATTATATTCGATAAAAAACTGGACAAAAACAAAGTGCCCGACAATCCGGGCGGCGGTACCGTACTGTGGACTACGCCGTGGGGCGACCACCGCTTTTTTGACGATATTGAAGTACGCGAGGACGGCGGCACGCCCGGATTTCTGCAGGCGATCAAAGCAGGACTGGCCATCCGTCTGAAGGAAGAGATGAACACGGACAATTTGATGAAACGGGAAAATCAACTGAAAGAACGCCTGTTTGAACAACTTCTGAAAATCCCATCCATCAAGATTCTGGAACCGCAGCAAAAAAGCAGGCTGGGTTATTTCTCTTTCTATTCGGAAGAAAAACATTACAACCTGGTAGTGAAAATTTTAAACGACCGGTTCGGCATTCAGACCCGCGGCGGTTGTTCCTGCGCCGGCACCTACGGCCATATTCTGCTGGGCGTGGATAAACAAAAATCGGCAAAGATTACCCACAAAATCGATGAAGGCGATCTGAGTGAAAAACCGGGTTGGGTGAGGATTTCCATTCACCCCACCATGCGGGACGATGAAATGGATTATATCACCCATGCCGTCGCCGAAGTTCTCGACCATTACCGGGAATGGAGCGATGATTATGATTTCGATCCGAAAACAGCGGAATTTACTTACAGAGGAAAGTACAAATTTCACATCGATTTGAAAACCGCTTTTCAATGCTGCTGAGCGAAGGGAAGAAATCCTACCGGCGTTATCAGTACCGCTTGGGCGCCGAGTACCTGGCGCCGCTGCTGCAGGAATGGAGAATCTCTCTGTCCGGCAAAAAAGTGCTGGACATAGGCTGTGCCGAAGCCGGTGTTTTATGCGCGTTTATGGAAGCGGGCGCTTCCTGCACCGGCATCGAGATCAGTATTAACCGGCTTCTGACCGGGAAAGCGCTGGCGGAACAAAAGCATCTCGCCGGACTACAATTCATCGCCGCCGATTTTTTTTCCGAACCCCTGAAGCCGAACGAAAATCCTTTCTATCTGATCACCTTGCGGGATGTTTACGAGCACCTTCCGGAAAAGCAGCGGGTGTTGACAAAACTCCGTTCGCTTATGGGAGCGGAAACTAAATTATTGATTACGTTTCCGCCGTTCTATTCGCCATTCGGCGGTCATCAGCAATTATTGCAAAGTAAATTAAAATTTTTGCCCTATTTTCATATTTTGCCTCCGCCGCTGTGGGGACTGTTTCGTTTTTTCATTGCACGGTTCGACAAAAATGCAGGCTGTCTGAAAGAGATCGAAAAACTGCGGAACTATCGCACAACCATTCATTCCTTTTTAAAAAATGCCGGGCTGCATGGCTTGAACATCGTTGCCCGCAAATTTTATCTTATCCGGCCCAGCCATCATTTGCGTTATCATCTGCCGGTTATCGGCGGGAATATAATCGGCAAAATCCCGCTTCTGCGTGAATTTTTTATCACCGGCGCTTTTTTCCTGCTTGAGAAAAAACGATGACTTCTGCCGCTAAAAAAGTTCTGATTATCACCTACTATTTTCCGCCATCCGGCGGTTCCGGTGTGCAGCGCACCCTAAAATTTGTGAAATACCTGCGGCAGTTCGGCTGGGAACCGGTTGTGTTGACCGCACGTAATGCGGATTATCCGGCCTACGATGAATCGCTGTGGCAGGATGTGCCGGAAAATCTCAAAATTTATCGTTCTAAAATTCCGGAACCCTACCGTCTGTACCGAAAATTTACCGGCAAAAAACCGAACACGGCGACGGATGTAGAGGTTCAAAGCGTAGAAAAAAGCGACAAACAGACAAGGAGCGAACGGATTTCCCAATGGATCCGCGCCGCTTTTTTCATCCCGGATGCCCGGATTTTCTGGCTGTTCTTTGCCCTGCCGCTGGCCGTGAAGATTGTGCGCCGGGAAAAGATTGCGGTGATTTTCTCTTCCGCACCGCCGTACACCACCCATCTGATCGGCGGGTTCCTGAAACGTTTCACCCGGCAGCCCTGGGTGGCCGATTTCCGGGATTCATGGATCGGCTGGCATTCCGCGCCCAAATGGCGTCCGGTTTGCTCGCGCAAAACGGAAATCAAAATGGAAGAGTACGTTCTGCACCATGCCGATAAAATTCTGGCAGTTTCGTCCGGCGTGAAAAACGACCTGATCAGCCGCCACCGCCGTTTTGATGACCGGCGCTGGCATATTCTGCCTAACGGCTACGATGAAGACGATTTCCGGGGCGTTACACCGCTCCCCAAAGACGATAAAATTACCATCACCTACACCGGCACATTCTTCGGCAATTTCAGTCCGGAATATTTGATCAAAGCGGTTGAAGCGCTTCGAACAGAAAATGTGACGGCGGTGAATAAATTCCGGTTGCGTTTTGTGGGCAGAATTGCCACCGATATTCTGGAGAAAATCGAAAATTCACCGGTTCGGGATCTGATTGAATTGATCCCCTACCGGCCTCACAAAACGGGCCTGGCCTACCTGCTCGGCACGGACTACTCTTTTTTGGTCATCGACGATACACCCATCAACCGCGGCATCCTTACCGGCAAGCTGTTTGAATATATCGGCTCAGGACGGCCCATTCTGGCGCTCATTCCGGAAGGAGATGCGGCGGAAATTATCCGGATAAACAATCTGGGAATTGTGGCGCCGCCGGATGATGTCGCGCAGATTAAAGAGGCTCTCCGGCAAATTTTGAGTGGGAAAGCCGCGGAGGAAACAAAGTCTGCCGCAGCAGAAGCAGTTAAACGGCAATTCACCCGCAAGACGCTTACGGAGAAACTGGCGGGAATTTTTGCGGAAATTTGTAATCGACCACAGGATTAAAAATTGGCTGCAAAAATGAAAATGCAGCAGAAAAACAGACTGAATGAAGTTTAGAGTAAACCAAAATTTGAAGTGACTAAAGTTAACATAAACAAAGTGTAAGAACAAGATTCCTGCTTTCATCGCTCATTGACTTGTTATTATTAACTTTAGAAAATATAGACAGTCTGAATCAACAATATAATGAATACATCGTTAAAATTTAAATTCGTTGTTTTTTCCCTCTTCGAAAGGAGTCCTGTCAGGAAATAATCAGCAGAACCATTTCTGTGGCTAAACTATTTATTTGATTAGTATGTGATCAGCACTGAAGCTTCAACCTAATCAGATATTTTTCTTGAAATTAAAAATAATTTGTTTATTTTACATTATTTGTGTAACCATCCGGAGAGATGATGCGCCGAATGTTTTTCACAAAACCAAATGATTGCAACCTTGGTTATTTTTTTATGCTTCATAACCGAATATTTACTAACAGGTCTCACATGGAGAATCCACAAATGGGGGAAAATTGATTGAAAATGAAAGGATGAATTGAAATGGGAAAGAGCACGAATATTGTATGGCATGACAGTATCATCAAAAGAAACGACCGGGAAATCTTAAACGGTAATCGCAGCGCCTGTCTCTGGTTCACCGGCCTGCCCAGCAGCGGCAAATCTACTATAGCCCGGGAAGTAGAGTACATTTTGTATATCCGCCGCATCCGAACGTACGTGCTGGACGGCGATAATGTGCGTCACGGTTTAAACAATAATCTGGGCTTTTCCGCCGATGACCGCAAGGAGAACATCCGGCGCATCGGTGAAGTAGCCAAACTATTTGTGGATACCGGCATCGTCGTTTGCACCGCTTTTATTTCACCCTACCGCGAGGACAGGGATTTTGTCCGCGGCATCATGGGTAAAGGTGATTTCATCGAAGTGTTCATCGATTGTCCCGTAGACGTCTGCGAGCAACGGGATCCCAAGGGACTGTACAAAAAAGCCAGAGCGGGCGAGATAAAAGGCTTTACCGGCGTGGATGATCCGTACGAAGCGCCGAAGAATCCGGAAATTGTCCTCAACACTGCCGAAGTGCCGGAAGTGCACCGCAACGCGCTGCAGGTTGTGGACTATCTGGAAAAAAACGGCTACATCCAGCGGCCGCAAGCAACCCTGATTCGCTAATTTTTTTGGCCAAACTCCTTTTTGCCATGCAGCCGGAAATCGAATATGTTTTGGCGTATTTTCGCACACTTTACCGCATTCCCGACGATATTAAAATCGGGTACGGAACCACCGGCTGCAAAATTAATGTCGCCGCTTGCGACCTGAGTTATTTTGAGATGATGGTTCCGCCCCCCGTAAGCAGGATGATCCGGAAAGTGTGGCAGAACAAACAGATCCCTTTTCTGTTTGATGCAACCGATTCCCCCCCTGTTTTTTCGATCAACGACGGAAAAGCCTTCATCCATTATGATATTTTAGCTTCCGCTTTTTTCTTTTTGAGCGGGTGGCAGGAACAGGTTTACATGCGTCGACATTCCGCACTGCGATTCCCGTACGAGGAGAGTTTGCAGAAAAAACTGGCCATCACCCGGACTCCCGTGGTGAATTACTATTTCGATATCCTGAACACCGCCATCCGGGCGGTTACCCGTTTCACTCCGAAAAACCGGCTTTGGGACAACAGAAAGGCAGCGGTCTGTCTGACCCATGACATCGACCTGCTTGGCAGCGGCTGGAAAGAAGGGGGCTTTCATGAAATAAAAAACGGCCGGGTGTTTAATGCGTTCAAACTGCTGGCCCGAAAAGCAGCGGGCAGGGATGTCTGGTTCAATTTGGCGGAGATTTTGGCGTTGGAGAAAAAACACAACGTTCGCTCCACTTTCTTCTTTCTGCCGCGCAAAGGGAGATCGCCGAAACCGGTCATTGAAAACCTACCCGCCCAAATGAACAAAATGGCTGCCGACCGTTTTTCCAATGCAGATTACGACATCCGCGCAGCAAAGCTCAGGCGGGTTCTGCGCAACATCCGGGAAGCCGGCAGCGAGATCGGGCTGCACGGCAGCGTCGGCTCTCACCTGCTTCCGGCCAACCTGCGGGAAGATTTACAGCGACTCGGCGTGCCGGCCAAAGGGGTGCGATTTCACATTCTTTATTATGATATCGCCAAAAGCCCTGCACTGATTGCGGATGCCGGTTTGCAGTACGATGCCACACTGGGATTTGCGGAAGAACCCGGTTTTCGCAACGGCATCGCCTTTCCTTTCCCGCCGTACAATTTCTCCCAAAAACAAGCTTACCCGATTGTGGAGATTCCGTTGACGGCCATGGATACCACGTTTCGCGTTTACCAAAAGACACCGCCGGAGAAGGTCGCAGCCCAAATCCTGAACCTGTTTGATGAAGTGCAAAAATTCAACGGACTACTTACTATTCTGTGGCATAACAACTATTTTTCCCTCTATAAATTTGCCGGCTGGCGGGAAGTTTATGAAGATTTGCTGGTTGAACTGCAGCGAAGAGGCGCGCAATTTTTAACGGGCGGGGAGGTTTATAAAAGCTATTCGTAACTATCCAGGATACAATACGATTATATTGGAAGTTGTTTCACATATCCAGTACTTCCTCAGAATGATTGGAGTTACACATACCGGAACAGAGTACTACCTTTAATCGATGAACAAAAGTTCAGACACTTTTACTCTGAGAAAGCAGGCCATCCCAACGCCTCGATTAAGGTGATGATCTCGTTGCTGATCTTCATGGGGACAGAAAAATTAACCCGGCAAAGGTGCAAATATCGGACTGGAGAAGGCGCCACAGCAAATTGCAGCAGCGCAGCAAAGCATCACCGATCTGCTCATCCACATCATTCCTGAAAATCCCATTGCCGCAATGGCAAACGGAGATGTGCTGCCGGTTATTTTCTTTTCCGTACTTTTTGGCTATTTCATCACAAAAGTCGCGGAAAAACCGCGCACTCAACTGAGCGATCTGTTTCAGGCGGCATTTGACGTGATGCTGAAACTGACCCTGTTTGTCGTTTGGAGCGCCCTTCTGGGTCTGTTCGGCATCATTGCCCGCATTGTGGCCAGATTAGAAGGGGAAAGTTTGGCAGAAATGGGAGAATTAGTTGAACCGCAAATCACACCAATAACGCGAATTTTTTTAATGATTTTTGTAACTACAAAAATTGGTGACATTTTAGTCTTTCCTAAAAGGAAATCCCTATGAATTTTATCTGAATAAAGTTGCAGGATATGATAACGTTTTTTTTCATTGCAATCAGGAAACATTCAAGCACTAAATTGTTATGCAATCTTTATATACTTATAGTAGTTTGGCAAATTTTAGAGGGGAGTGTCATTCTGAGCTTGTCGAAGAATCTCCGGTGGGGGGAAATAGATTCTTCGCTACGCTCAGAATGACGTTTTTGCCAAACTACAGTAAGTTAAATCTAAAGTCAAACCAGCTCCAGTGCCTGAAAGTACACCCTCAAGCGGGCGCTTTTTTCTTTTCACCGGCATCCACTCTCCATCTTTCTACCGCAAGCAAAAAATATCGGGAGGGACATCTAATCAAAATGCAAATTGATAAGCGGTAAAATTTTTAATCCTCTCGGATTGTTCTTCACATAATTAATCAAACCTATTTGAATGCCGTTCAAATGGACAGCGTAATTTACGATCCCAATGGAAATTCCGTTTTGCCTCCCCTTGTTGAAATTAAAGGCACTGGCAGAAAATCCGGTCAATCTGCCCTCTTTTTCTACCTTTACCATGCCAATGGCAAGTGTTATCCCCTTAATTTTTTCACCGCCAATACCAAATCCGGCGATAGTTAATCCTTTTATGGATGGCGATCCCGCGCCTATTCCGCAAATAGTGATCCCTTTTAACTCACCGCCGGCACCTACGCCAATGCCGCCGATATTGATTCCGGTTAAATTCTTCCCGGCGCCAATCCCTAACAAGCCAACAGTGAAACCGGAGATATTTGCGGATGCTCCGGCTCCCATTCCGCCAATTGTGATCCCTTTGATACTTCCGCCGGAACCAACGCCAAGCAGGCCGATAGCAAGACCGGTGATATTGCCGCTTGCACCGGCGCCCAATCCGCCGATACAGACACCGTTAATATCACCGCCCGCGCCCGCGCCAAGCCCGCCAATTACGAGGCCGGAAATTGAACCTCCGGCGCCCGCGCCCAATCCGCCAATTGCGATCCCGGAAATGTTGCCGCCGGAACCGACGCCCAGCAAACCCGCCGAGACGCCGGACAACTCCTTTTTAGCACCAACGCCCAGGCCGCCAATTGAAATCCCTTTGAGCGCACCACCGCCTACGGCCGTTAGCCCGAGAGAGATTCCATGATACACTGCATCATCATTATCCTTTGGCCGCCACAACGTGAGATTAATTCCATTGATCCTTTCCACTCCCCTGTCTCTGAAATTGATTCGCAATCCGGTGAAATTTTTAGAGTTGCCGATACTAAGGCCGTAACCATCGATTGCCAAATCCAGACTTTTTTTTGACTCTTCGGCAACGGCAGAATGAAAAAAGGCAGCCAACAGAAAAATAATTGAAAGTAGTTTCAGTCCACGTAACATTAAAACCTCCGTTTACGATTGAATTATTCTTTTTATGTCCGCAAAACATTCAAAATATTAAACAGGTTAACAGGCATAAATAAAGTTTACGTAATTAGGGGAAATTTGTTCTATATTTTTATAACATTTTAATTTGTTGAAATAATTGGTTTTTAACTATTCAGCTCACGTCTGTCTGACACAGGCAGAAAGCGCACGAAACAATCGAAATATCTCATCTAACTTTTTTCCTGTTTTTTTTTGAGTCTTTCGCGGGCTGCCTGAGTAGTGACAATACCGTAACACTTTAGTTTTTTGAACAAATCCGCTTCCTTTGCGCTCTCTGCGTCTCTGCGTTTTAAAGCGCCTGTTTTTTTAACGCAGAGACGCGGAGGGCGCAGAGAAATTGAAAAAATCGTCTGCCTATTCAGCCCGCGAATTACACGAAATCATACGAATAGGACAAAATAGTTAACGATTCGCGTTTTTTAGCGATATTAGCGGGCAACCTGAATAGTTACAGTTTTTTTATAACACCATAATTCTTCAAAATTTGCTTATCATAATTTTTTAAAAAAAACACTTGACAAAATCATTTTTAATTTGTATGATTAAGTAGTAACTAAAATACTTAACCAAAAAGAGATCTATTATTATGAATTTCGAGCCATTTGATATCTTTAAAGTATTAGGCGTTGAAACAAGGGTCAGAATAATTGAACATTTAAAAACAAAAGGGCCCCTTGGCACCAATGAAATTGCAAAACTGGTCGGCATAACACCGGCTGCGGTATCACAACACCTAAAAATATTAAAACAAATCGGTCTTGTTAGGAGCGAAAGAAAGGGATATTGGATTCCATATTCATTAGATGAAGAAGCATTAGAGAATTGCCGGCGTGAATTAAATAAAATTTGCTCCTGCGGGTGCGGAGGAACCGGTAAATTTAAAGAAGAAGAAATGAAAAGCTCAAGTTTGGAATCTCTCAAAGAGTATGAAAGAGAGATGGGAAATGAGCTTAAAATTGTACGAGAAAGGATTAAAGAAATAGAGTCCGAGAAGAAGTAAGTAATTTTTTTGCTTTTATGATTAAGTATTGGCTAAGATACTTAATTGAATTATCTTGATAATACCTGAATTGAGCGATTTTTTTGTTTTTAAGTTTGTTACTGTTACCAGACGGGTTTATGGTTTTCGTGTAAATTCTGTTTGCGATTCAGCGAATCGCCCTGCAATCGCTCAATTCAGGTAATAAATAAATTATAAAATGTCAAAATTAAGAATCAAAATCCAGATAAAGGAGGTGAAGAAAATGGCTGACAAGAAGAATCCATGTGGCTGCGGATGTATTCCATCGAAACAAAATGACAAAAAAGCCACAAAAAGCAAGAAAGAAGCCAGGAATTCGAAGTAGGATAACTGTGGCTTGGCTTTGCTGAAGGGGATGGGGTTGAAAACTATAAACCGCATCCTCTTTACTTTAATATCACGAATAACAAAATGGAGGGATAAAATGAATTTGGTAATACAAAGTTTGAGCAACTTTCTACACATTTTAGCTACAGTTGTATGGATTGGCGGTATAGTGATGATCCTTTTAGTGATACTTCCCGGAGCAAAAGTAGTTTTAGAATCAAAATCTCTTGTAAGCAAATTAATGAAAGATATAAGCAAACGATTCACTTTTATGGCTAACATAAGTATTATTGTATTAATAATCACGGGAATTATCATTACAAAATATAATAAAAATTTCACGGGATTTTTGGATTTTGACAATTATGTAAATATTGTCATATTTATAAAACACCTTTTTGTGGCCGCTATGGTCATAATACACTTTTACAGGGGACTAATACTAAATCCCAGGATAGTTGGGTTGTCCACACAAATAATTGAATCATCCGAATTATCTTCAAAAGCAGCAAGGTTACAAATATTTTCATTGAATCTTGTCAAAACTAATCTTGTATTGGGTTTGGTAGTGCTTTTGCTAACAGGAATTTCATCATCTTTATAGTTGAATATAAATTTCATTTTCATAAAAACCCAAACGGTTTGTAATAAGTTGCCCGATGGTTGCGGCGCACCATACGTTCATATTTAAAACCTGAATTGAGCGATTCTCTTGTTTTTGACCTTGTTTTTTTTACAAAACGGATTTTCATTTTTAATACAAATACGGCTGGCGATTCAGCGAATCGCCCTGCAATCGCTCAATTAAGGTAAAAATAACTTAATGCGGGGCTCTGAAATTTAGATTTCAAACAGCGCCCCTCGGGTCAACTTAGTTACATTATTATGCAGTGCTTTTCTTAGCTTCAAGAATGTGAATTAATTAATTTTGATAAACGGTCACTTACATTCACACCTGTATATAACAATGATTAATTCTATTTTATTATGCAATTTTAATGACTAATAGCCGGAAGTTCTGTTATAACCATTCAAGCCGGCAAGGAAAAGAGGAAAATATGATACAAAACCAAATTTTAATTCAGATTCACCAAACCACTGTTACGGTTCTGGAAAAACGGATGACACAATGGGCCGACGACATGATCATGGAACCGGGGACAAAAGAACATGGCGGCATCCCCTGGAACGGTTCCGGACTGGTTCATATTGCCTGGCACGATAAAGGTTCGCTGCCGTTCATTCCCAAAGCGCTGTCTCTGTGGCGGGAACCGCTGTCCCGTTATTTTCACAATTCGGACTGGCTGGAGAAAATCGATCTGGCTGTCGATTTTGTGTTCCGGAATCTGCCCCAATCGGGTTTGCTTTCCATGATTTACTGCAATTTTTCCAGTCCGGCGGATACCGGATTTGCCATGTACGGTTTTGGCCCTGTTCTGGAATTGATGCGGCGGGAAGATCATCCCGGTCTGTCCGGTTTTTTACCTAAATTGGAGGAACTGACAAATTTCATCGGCAGCGGCCTGGTTGACGGCGGCATTCACACACCCAACCACCGCTGGAGCAATGTACAGGGCCTGGGTTGGCTGTGGCGTTTGTTCGGCAATGAAAAAGCCCGGGATTACGCCGAAGAATGGCTGGCGGAAGGGATCGATCTTTCCAGCGACGGCGAATATATGGAAAGGTCGATGAACTACAGCAACCATGCCAACCGCAGTTTGATGAGCGCTGCTTATACGCTGGAGAAACCGGAATTGCTCTATGCGCCGGAGAGAAATTTACGCATGCTGCCTTTTTTGGTGCATGAAGACGACCGGGGTGTCACGGAAATTTCCGCCAGAAACGATGCCGGCGTCAAAGTGCATATCTCCCGGTTTTTGGAATCCGCCTATCTGTATCATGCTTTTTCGCCCGGCCCGTTCAGCGCCATGCTGGTGCAAAAATGTTCGGCATCTTTTCTGCGCTTACAACAGGATGATCAATCCTATCTCACACCGTCAACGGCCGATCTGCTGCCGTGGATTCAGCTATTTCCGCCGCAATCCCTCTCCTGGCCGCAGCCGGAACCGTGGCCGGCCGACTATGTGAAACGGTTTGGCGATGAAAAATTGCAGATCGAACGGCGTTCACTAGTTGAAAAGTTGGTGCTGCCTTACAAGAATGATCCATCTGTGTTGGCCACTCACTACAACCACGGCGCACCATTTGTGCGAATCCGCCATGGGAAATTGAGTGCAACTATTCAGACGTTCAACAAAGCAATCGCGACATTGCGTTACGGGAAAGCACAACTTTCCGGCCTCTTTTGCAGTTTGTCTTATTTTGGCTCCGGACCCGTTTTTGCCTCGGAATTGACGGAAGCGGGAGCTAACTGGAAACTCTCCCGTGATTTGCAGGCTGAATTTATGGGGCCGCTGAACCGGCCACTATCAACTTTGGATATGCAGCGTGACATGCGGCAGCCGCTCAATCGCAACCGGATAAACTGGCAGGTGTTCGTTGCGGAAATAATGAACGGCCTATCTTTTCGTTTTCATGCTTCCGGCGCCATCGAAGAATCCGGAGATGAACTGCCGGTGTTGGCGCAGATTGTGTTGCAATTCCCATTGTCCGGTGAAATTTACGGTGAGGACATTTTGCAGAAAGATGAGATGCCGGACACCAATTTACCGGGCTATGTAAAAAATCCGTCGGAAAATGATTTGTATCTGAAAACGGGTAGCGCTGTTTACCGGCACGCCGGGGATGCCATCAAAATTTCCGGCGGCGCCATGGAGCACACCATGCCGCTGATGCTGGGTGACATGCTGAGTCAGCCGGCAAAAAATTTGCGCATCAACCTCATTTTCCCCGGTGAACATACGGTGGAAATACAGGGGATGTAGAGGCGGACGGGGATACAGAAAAAATTCCCTAACCGGGAAGAAACCAATTCTGCGCCATCTCTTTTCTGTGGCTAAATAGTGTCTTAATGAAAACTATGAAATAGCAACTGAAATGTCATCCCTCAGGCACGGTGGGAATGAGAGAAAAGCGGGGTTTTCGTTCAGGCACAAGTTACGGAAATTTTACGGATAAAAAGCTTCGACTTTGTTCAAAAAACAGCAGGAAGAAAGATTTTATACTTTCAGCTTGACATTTTACCATCCTGTATTTACATTTAATTATTATCCAAGTTAAATCAAATTATTCTCATAAGCAGGAGAAAACCATGAATGAGAAGTCCAAATCCAAAGGTATTTCCCGCCGGAAATTCATTCAGGGAGTCGGCACGGGTGTAATTGGCAGCACAGTACTGCTGGATACACTGCAGGCCGCACCGGAGAAAAAAGGAGAAAACGGGGAACATGCCGGCAAACAGTTGCTTTTTCTTAAAGTAAACGGAAAAACAGTACGGTCGATGATTGAACCACGGACAACCCTGGTGGAAATATTGCGTAACCATCTCCATTTAACCGGCACTAAAGTTGTCTGCAATCACGGTGAATGCGGCGCCTGCACGGTTCTTTTAGATGGTGAGGCGGTTTATTCCTGTCATATTCTGGCCCTGGATGCAGCGGGGAAGGAAGTGATCACTGTGGAAGGTTTGCTTTCCGGTGAAAAACTGCATCCTCTGCAGCAGGCGTTTGTGGAGCATGACGGCCTGCAGTGTGGTTTTTGCACGTCCGGCCAGATCATGTCCGCCCGGGCTTTGTTGCTGAAAAATCGCCATCCTGCCGAACAGGAAGTAGTGGAGGGGATGTCCGGCAATATTTGTCGTTGCGGCGCTTACCCCAAAATTATTGAATCGGTTCTTGCTGCCGGCGGGCAAAGGTAAAAATACGCCGTCACCGCAGATTAATTTTTTTTTGATACAGGAGGAATCATGCCTCGAAAAATTGTTAAATCGAAATATTTTTTTGAAGAGGATTTCATCGAAACCATCGGTGAAGTTTCCACGGAGAAAGTGAAAGATTGGGGGCCTAATTCACAGCTAAAGGTCGTTGGCAAATCATTGTCACGCATCGACGGGTATGATAAAGTCAGTGGAACTGCGAAATTTTCCTTCGATATTTCACTACCCAACATGGTATATGCAAAAACGCTGCGTTGTCCGCTGCCCCATGCTAAAATTAAAAAGATCGATATCAGTGAAGCTAAAAAAGTGCCGGGAGTTTTGGCAGTGCTTACTTATGAAAATGCGCCAAAGATTCCCTGGTACTATGGCATGAGTTTCCTTTTCGATCCCCATCTGCGTTACGAAGGCGATGAAGTGGCTTGTATCGCCGCGGAAACGGAGCAGATTGCAGTGGATGCTTTGAAACTGATTCATGTTGAGTACGAAGAGCTGCCCTTTGTGGTGGACGCCGGCGCCGCCATGAAACCCGGCGCGGCGAAAGTCCATGACGCAGGAAATGTTGTACGCGGCGAGCCGCAAATTTACAAAAGAGGCGATATCGAGAAGGGGTTCAAACAAGCAGATGTGGTGGTGGAGGATACTTTTTCCACTCAGGTTGAAATCCATAACCCGACGGAACCCCATTGCAGCGTGGTGAATTGGGATGGCAGCCGGTTAACAATTTGGGATTCCACCCAGGGTGTGTTTTCTGTGCGTGATGCTATTGCCGGTTATTTAAAAATGCCGGCCAGCAAAGTGCGGGTTATCAAAAAATATATGGGCGGCGCTTTTGGCAGCAAACTGGAAGCGGGTAAATACACGGTGATGGCGGCGCTTTTAGCCCGGGAGACCGGCAGGCCGGTACGGATTGCGCTGGACAGAAGGGCGATGAACCTGGCCGTGGGCAACCGTCCCGGTTCCGTGCAGAAGTTGAAAGTCGGCGCGAAAAAAGACGGTACACTCACCGCCATGAATCATTACTCCTACGGCGCGGCAGGCGCTTATCCAAGCGGCGCAGGTTGTAGCCGGCCGTTTCGCACTCTGTACAAATGCTTCAATGTCCGCAGTGAAGAATACACGGTTTTCATCAATACTGGCCGCGGACGACCGTTCCGGGCTCCCGGACATGTTCAGGGGACCTTTGCCTTTGAATCGATCATCGACGAGACTGCGGAAAAAATCGGCATGGATCCATTGGCATTCCGTATAAAAAATTATGCGGAAGTGGATCCGGCTTCCAACCGGCCGTACACCGGCAAATTATTGCGTCAGGCATACAAGCGCGGCGCTGCTGCCATCGGTTGGCAGGATCGCAAACCGGCAGGTTCCGGCAGCGGGCCGGTTAAAACCGGTCTGGGTGTGGCCACGCAGATATGGTGGGGTGGAGGAGGCCCGCCGGCTTACGCCACACTTAAATTGAACCGCGACGGCAGCGCCCATGTAATTGCCGGGTCGCAGGATCTGGGTACCGGAACCTACACTTTTATCGCCCAGGTTGCTGCGGAAGTTTTGGAAATTCCCATGGAGAAAATCCAGGTTACACTGGGAGATACGGCCGTAGCTCCCTACTGCGGTTCCAGCGGCGGCAGCACCACAGCTCCCTCTGTTTCACCGGCCGTGCGCGATGCGGCGGAACAGATGAAAACCAAACTGATTTCGGCTGCGGCCGCAGTTCTGGAAATTCCGGGAAATCAGCTTGTGTACAAAAACGGCATTATTTCTGTGAAAAATAAACCGGATAAAAAACTCACCATCGCCAACATTGTGCGCCGGATGCGGGAGCGGGTTTTACTCACCACCGGCGCGCGCAACGCAAACCCTTCCGGATACGCGATCAACACTTTCGGCGCCCAGTTCGCCCGGGTGGAAGTGGATACGTACACCGGCAGGATTTCGGTGAAAAAAATTGTTGCCGCACATGATATCGGCCGCGTTCTGAACCGTAAAACGCTGGAAAACCAGGTCCACGGCGGCATTCTGCAAGGATTGGGTTTTGCTCTGATAGAAGAACGGGTGATGGATGAATTCACCGGCAAAATGCTGAATGCTAATCTGTATGATTACAAAATGCCCGCAATATATAATGTTCCGGAAATAGAGGTGATCATCGTCAGTGAAGGGGATGCCAAAATCAGCAACACCGGCGTCAAAGGGATCGGTGAACCGGCGATGATTCCCACCCCGGCAGCCATTGCCAACGCAGTGTATAACGCGATCGGTGTGCGCCTTAAAAGTTTGCCCATCACGCCGGATAAGGTGTTGATGGCACTGCAGGGATAGTCTAAGAAAGCGATGGGAACCGGATGTTTCCTGTCACGGAACACGCCAAGGTTTCGGACAAATTTAAAATACGGAGAATATCATGAATAATTTTACATACTTCCAACCCAAAACGCTGCAGGAAGCCGGAGAAATGTTCGGCAAGAGTTGGCATGAAACAACGGCTCTGGCCGGCGGGACGGATCTGTTGGGTTTGATGAAAGATGACATCGAAGCTCCCCGGAATGTGGTCAATTTAAAATCGCTGCCCGGTTTGAACCGGATTTCGTACCAGCCGGGCAAAGGGTTGAAAATCGGCGCGTTGACGTCCATTGCCAAAATTGCCTCTCATTCCGATATCAACAAACGGTATCCGGTGCTGGCGCAGGCGGCAAAACAAGTTGCCTCGCCGCAGTTGCGGAATGTGGGCACTATCGGCGGTAATATTTGCCAGCGTCCGCGCTGCTGGTATTTCCGCGGCGATTTCCACTGTCTGCGCAAAGGCGGGGATATTTGCTATGCCGTGGACGGTAAGAATAAGTACCATTGCGTCATCGGCGGCGGACCTTGTTTCATCGTTCATCCCTCGGATATGGCGGTGGCGCTGTTGGCTCTCGATGCAAAATTGACTGTTTATTCCGGCGGGAAAAACAAAACCGTAGCCATCGGGGACTTTTTTGTTTTGCCCGAAAAAAATGTGAGGCGGGAAAACATTTTGCTGCCGGGAGAAATTGTGGTTGATATCCGAATTCAGGAATTGAATAATAACACAAAAAGCGGCTATGTCAAATTTGCCGAACGGGGCGTTTGGGATTTTGCGGTAGTCAGCGTCGCTGCCGTGATTCAGAAAAATGGTAATGCCCTCAAAAAGGGTCGTGTCGTGTTGGGCGGCGTGGCGCCGGCGCCATGGTTCGAAAAGAAGATCAGTAAAAAGTTATCCGGTCTGATCCCCAGTGAAAAGAATCTCGATGAAATCATGAAAACCGCACTGGTTGATGCAGAACCTTTGGCGATGAATGAATACAAACTTCCGTTGGCCAAAAATTTAATGAAAAGGCTGATCGGTGAGTTGACGGCTTAAACGGAGCATTGCGTAAAGAATGACGGAAATTTACGAACATCTGTTGGAATTGATCCGTTCCGGGCAGCGGGGAGTTTTGGTTACCGTCACCGAAGTTAAGGGATCGGTGCCGCGGCATACGGGAAGTAAAATGGTGGTCCACAGCGATGGCAGCATTGCAGGCACTATTGGCGGTGGCAAGCTGGAAAAAGAGGCCGTCGAAGATGCGGTCAAAATAATGGCTGCGCCTCATTATGCCAAACGAAACTTTCACCTGACCGGGGACGAGGGGATGTTGTGCGGCGGCAGTGTGGAGTTGTTGTTTGAACCGGTGGGCGGCGCGGACCGGCTCATCATTTTTGGCGCCGGGCATATAGCACAGGCGCTGTGTCCGCTGGCGAAAGAAGCCGGATACAACGTGATTGTGGTGGATGACCGGCCGGAATATGCCAATTCAAACCGTTTCCCGCAGGCAAGTCAGATAATAGTCGGGGAATACAATCAATCATTTGCCGGGCTTTCTTTCAATGAAAGGACTTTCATTGTTATTGTCACCTACGGCCACAAGCGCGATGAGGAAGTGTTGCAGCATTGTATCCGGCAGCCGTTTGTTTACCTGGGCATGATCGGCAGCAAGCGGAAAACGGCGACGCTGTTTGCCAATTTGCAGGAAAAAGGGATCGAGCGGGAATGGATCGCCAAAGTTCATTCGCCCATCGGTCTGAAAATCGGCGCCGAAACCCCCCATGAAATTGCCGTCAGCATCCTTGCGGAAATGATTGCCGTGCGGCATCATGTCCCGGTGGATGATCTTTCCATGAAGTTAAAAAAGTAACTGTTCCCTCCCGATGCAATTCATCCCTGTTCAAATCCCGGCCATTATTTTAGCCGCCGGCAAATCGGAACGGTTCGGCGCGCCAAAAGTACTGCAAACATTTGCCGGACAGCCGTTTTTACTCCGGATCGTAAAGTCACTCCGAAGCGCGGGAATTGATACAATTCTGCTCATCCTGGGCCACAATGCGGAAAAAATCATTTCCGCCCTGCCGGAAGCGGGTCAAATAAATATTTTAATGAACAAACAATATGAAATGGGGCAATTTTCGTCACTGCAATTGGGCATCGCAAATCTGCCGCCTGACAGCTCCGGTTGTCTTCTCTGTTTGATCGATCAACCATTTTTGCGCAGCGATACGGTTGGGCAATTACGGCAAACCGGGGAGAATGAAAGAGATAAAATTATCATCCCAATTCACCAAAATAGGGGCGGGCATCCTGTTTATCTGCCCCGTAATCTGTTCGAACCTATCACCGGAGAGTCTTCATCCCATTCTTTGCGGGATGTGCTGCAAAAAAATCAAAATTTAATCATCCGCCGGAAGGTTGCAGACCCGCTTATCGTTGAGGACATCGACACGGTTGCCGATCTGAAACGTTTGGCGGAGCGATTTAACCCGAATAATTCATAGCGCAGCGAAACCGCAAATCCAAAATTACAAAATGAGCAAATTACAAATAAAATTAAAACTTCAAATATCAAATCACAAGCAATAAATCATTTTCGAATTGTAGAATATTGAACAAAATACTTGTAGAATATTCTCAAAAATAGTGTGATTTTGAATCATCTTATTTTGTATAACCAATGATTAAACAGTTATTTATGTTTTTGGCATGAATCTTGAAATAATAAAAATTGTTTAAGGAACGATAAAAAAAAAGTTTAAAAAGGGAGGGTAAAAAAGTGCACGAATCTTATGATTACGGCCTTTGGTTGATGGTTTTATTCAATGTGATTCTGTTTGGCGCTTTTGTTATCGGTTTTTTACGGCCCAGGAAAAAATATGAATGGCGAACACTTGGTGTGTTCGCTGCATTTATTGTCGCGTTGTTCACGGAGATGTATGGATTCCCGCTGACAATTTACGTTCTCCTTTCTGTATTCGGCAGCAAGATGGGAATAGCCGATCCGTTTCAACATGTCAATGGCCATCTGCTGGGCACGTTATTTGGCGCCTCGGAATGGGTAAAGCTGATTATTTGTCAGCTTGGCGGTTTTATTATGTTGATTGGTTTAATCATCATGGGCAAAGGATGGCGGCAAATTCATACTGCAAAGGGGGAATTGGTAGTGACCGGTATATATTCTTCTGTTCGCCATCCGCAATACCTAGGTTTGTTTTTGATCTCCATCGGAATGCTGATTCAATGGCCCACACTTATCACACTTATTATGTGGCCGATCTTAATGTTTGCCTATTACCGGTTGTCCATGCGTGAAGAAAGGGAGGTGGAAAATATTTTCGGGGATGAATATCAGAATTATCGCCGGCAGGTTCCGGCATTTGTTCCACGATTTTTCTATAAACGAAAGAAAATTGACGGCGCCATGGAAAAGGATACTATTTAAATGACGAAGATAAAATAACGATTTTTAGGGATGAACAGATATGCTAAAACAAAAAATCCATATTATTGGCGCCGGTCCGGCCGGAATGATTGCGTCTATCCGTCTGGCTCGCGCCGGTTACAATGCGGTTGTTTATGAACAGCACAACAATGTAGGCTTCCGCTTTAACGGAGATTTTCAGGGAATTGAGAATTGGTCCACATTGGAAGATGCACAAATATTTCTAAAACAAATCGGCGTGGAACCTAATTTCACATTTGTGCCTCATTCGCAGGGATCTTTTTTTGATTCCGGTTCGAACCGTTTTGACATCACCTCCAAACGGCCGTTGTTTTATCTGATCGAGCGGGGAGAAAACCTCTGGTCCTTTGATCAGGGGCTGAAAAGGCAAGCGCTGGCTGCCGGTGTACAGTTCAAGTGGAATCATAAAGTTGAACATATCCAATCCAGAATGGTGATTTCCGGGACCGGCCCAAAGGCGGCAGATGTAATTGCCAAAGGGATCGTTTTCCGTACTTCCCATCCAGACGGTTATTTCGGTTTTTTAGACGACCGGATTGCCCCCAAAGGCTATGCATATCTGTTAATTAACGACGGTAGAGCTACGTTTGCCACCTGCTTGTTCGAGGATTTTAAACATGAACGGCTCTATTATGAACGAGCGTTCGACAGAATGAAAAACCTCATTAATATCGATATTCAACAGCCAAAAGAGTTTGGCGGTTTCGGTAATTTTTTTCTGCCGTCCATTACAACCGGAAAAGACAATATTTTATATGTTGGTGAAAATGCCGGCTTTCAGGATGCGTTATGGGGATTTGGTATCCGGCATGCCCTGACGTCCGGCTATTTGGCGGCGGAAAGCATCATCACCGGGCAGCCTTATGAGAAACTGGTGCAAGAACAGATTCTGCCTTTTTTGGAAACAGCTCTGGCAAACCGCTGGTTATATGCCAGACTGGGTAATAAAGGGTACCGGTTTATCCTTAAGTATTTGGGCAAAAGGGATGTTATCGAGGTTTTGAGAAAACATCATCAATATACTATTTCCAAAAAGATCAGCTATTTGGTTGCGCGTTACTGGTATCGTTCCCGTTTAATTGACAAACAATGTCTGCACCTGAATTGCCATTGTGTGTGGTGCCGGTGCGGTAAAGAAGCAGACGCGAGACAAAACAGACAAATTAAAAATGAGAAATTAGCGGTAGGCGGCGTATCGTAGGTCGATTCGCCGAATTGGATATTTATAATTGTATAAATGTATAATTATGAATTACTTAAACAACATTTAAAAAACTGAGGTTGTCATCATGAAAACAAAAAATAACAAGTCTTCGGGCAACGCTCACCTGGCGGATATGGGCGTTTTGTCACAAAAGGAGAAGAAACCGCGCCGTTGGTTTTTAAACATTCTAATGAGTGTAGGCGGGATTCCGCTTCTTGGTTCGGTGCTTTACCCCATTATTCGATATCTGATCCCCCCCAAAAATACGGAAGCCGTTCCGAACACAGTGGAAGCAGGTACAATAGGCGATTTGAAACAAAACAGTGGAAAAATTATTCGCTATGGCCGAAAACCGGTGATTCTCATCCACCTGCCTGACGGAGGATACCGCGCATTCAGCGCGATATGTACCCATTTAGGTTGTATTGTGCAGTACCGGCAGGATTTTGAACATATCTGGTGTGCGTGCCATAACGGCCATTACGATCTGTATGGTAAGAATATTTCCGGTCCGCCGCCGCGGCCGCTTGCTCCTTACAAAGTTAATATCAAAGACGGAAAAATATTTGTTGCTAAGTACATGAATTCATAAATATGAAGACGTATGATTCTTCGACCTCCCCTTGCCCCTCCTTATCAAGGAGGGGAATTTCCTCCCCTTGATAAGGGGAGGCCAGGAGGGGTTTAGTGATAATTCAATTTCATTTTTTTCCATAAGAATATGTCACCATATTTATGAACAAGACCACTAAGATTACTTAATATCTGTCCGGATATATCATTCCCGCATGCTTTTAGCGGCCTGCCTGTGCAGACAGGCCGGAATGACAATGTCGCGGGTATTTTAGGACAGACACTGCCTAATGAATGAACAGGATTAATGGAAAGATGGAAATTAAACAGCCGGTGAGGGTGATTTCTCCCGGGATCGCCATTGGGAATGCTTTTAAAATTAGAGGGCCTGATTTGTGTCAAAATATCAGGACAGAATTTAACCTGGAAACAGAATTGAAACGGTTTACCGGGAATGTGGAACAAATTGTGGCTGAATTATCCGATCTGCGTGAAAATATCACAACGGAAATTGACGCGCGGGATGCGGAGATTCTGAAAACACATCAGATGATTTTAACCGATAAAAGCTTTCATCAGAAAGTGATCCGTATAATTTCGGAAGAACTGGTCACAGTTGAAGTTGCCGTGGACCGGATTATGCAAAAGATTGCTGCACAGATGCTCACTTCAAAAAATGAATATTTTCGCGCCCGCGCCGAGGATTTTACAGATATGGCAAAATATTTCCGTAATCTATCGGTGGAGAAGTCGGTTCTTTCGCAGGATGTGATTAACGGCAATACAATATTAATTTCTTCAGAATTGTTACCCTCCACCGTATTATCCGGCAAAAAACAGTCGGTTGCCGGTATTGTTGCAGAGAATGGCACGCCTGCATCACATGCTGCAATTTTAGCCAGGGCATTTGGCATTCCCGTTCTTGTAACCTATACTGATCTTTCTGATGTCCCGGAAACCGGCAATCCCCTAATTTTAGACGGATTTTCCGGTGAGTTAATCATTCATCCTGATTCTCATACAATTCTTACCTACCGGCAAAGGATCAAAGAAAACCGTCGTACACACCAATTGGATCCGCGTGTAAAAAACCGGCCGGCCGAAACAATCGATGGAACCCGGGTCATACTTGGCGTAAATATTGAACGATTGGATGAACTACCCCTGATCGATCTTTCCCAGGTGGATGAAATAGGACTGTTTCGCACCGAGTTCCTGTTTATGTTTGATCAAAACGATTTTCCCGGCTTCGACCGACAGCTTGTATGGTACCGAAAAACGATGCGTTATATGGAAGGCAAGTCTGTTATTTTTCGAATACTGGATGTGGGCGGCGATAAGTTTTTACCCTATTTTTCCATGGGCGCTCAGGATAATCCATATCTTGGCTTAAGAGCGCACCGGGTATTCCGGTATCACCCGGAAATTTTTAAAACCCAGCTTCTCGCCATCCTAACCGCCGCAGAAGGAAATCCGGTTAAAATTCTGTATCCTATGATTAATGATCTGGAAGAGTTGGATTTCCTCAATCAGATTTTAGAAACGGTAGATTCCGGCTCCGGTAATATTCAGGTCGGAACCATGATAGAAACACCGGCGGCTGTTTTTCAAATTGACAAGCTCATGCAACATGTGGATTTTGTAAGTATCGGCACCAACGACCTTGTGCAGTATGCGCTGATTGTAGACCGCAACAACCAGAATGTGTTAGACTATTATCAACCATTTAGTCCGGTTATTCTGCAAATGATACAAAAAATTGTAGAAGCCGGGGACAAGTTCGGTAAACCGGTTTCTATTTGTGGAGAAATCGCTTCCGATCCCTGCTGGACACCTTTGCTGCTGGGGCTGGGAATCCACTCGCTCAGTATGTCGCCATTATTGCTTCCGGCAGTGAAGAAACAAATTCAATCCCTTACGATGAAAAATTGCCGGGAGCTGGCGCGTAAGGTTTTACAGGCGGATTTTGTTGCAGATGTACTGGGGGAAATGGAGACGTTCCGGAACAGAAACGGTTACTGAGATCACCGGGAAAAATACCGTGTAATGGCTACGCGGGATAAGGTTAAAAATTAATGCGGTTCGCGAGGGTTTACCGGCAAATTTCTTTGCAGTTGTTACAACTTGAGAATGAAGACAGGAACGTGACGCGGAATGAAGGGTTGTTGGTATGGTCTGGCTATCATGCATTATTGTCAAAGAAAGTATGTAACTATTCAGGTTGCCCGCTAATATCGCTAAAAAACGCGAATCGTTAACTATTTTATCCTATTCGTATGATTTCGTGTAATTCGCGGGCTGAACAGGCAGACGATTTTTTCAATTTCTCTGCGCTCTCCGCGTCTCTGCGTTAAAAAAACAGGCGCTTTAAAACGCAGAGACGCAGAGAGCGCAAAGGAAGCGGA
>CAJVYQ010000009.1 GCA_913009825.1 uncultured Deferribacteres bacterium | reverse complement strand
CGCAAAGGAAGCGGATTTGTTCAAAAAACTAAAGTGTTACGGTATTGTCACTACTCAGGCAGCCCGCGAAAGACTCAAAAAAAAAACAGGAAAAAAGTTAGATGAGATCATTCGATTGTTTCGTGCGCTTTCTGCCTGTGTCAGACAGACGGGAGCTGAATAGTTACGTTTAAATAATTAAAATAACGGGTAAAAGATATTATTTACATTATATAGTGGAAATAAAGCCAATGTTAAAAAATGACCTGGAATTCTTAACGTCTTTAAAGTAATCTTTGGTACTGGTTAATCGGCGTTTAGTGAAAGAACTGGTCCAACATGTTGGTACAGTTAAAAATTTCGTAACTATTCAGGTGTTTTCTTTCAATCTTTTTCGCCTTGCCGTGAACGACAAGGCAAAGAAATAAAAGGGCGCTAAAGCGTCCTATTTACGATAGCATCCTTCAGGATGCTTTCATGTCTTAGCCTGAGGGGTTCACTCTCAGGCGACCTGAATAGTTACAGTAAATTTAAAACAACCAACCAAACGGAGATGCAAAATGTCGGTAGATTTTAATCAATATCGGGATTATTTCCCTCATGTTAAAGAACAGATTTATCTGGATCATGCTTCGGTTTCACCGCTGTCCACACCGGTTACGGAGGCAGTCATGAAGTATGTTGCCAACAGAAATAACGGTAATATTATCAATACGGACGGC
The DNA here is from genome assembly GCA_913009825.1 of uncultured Deferribacteres bacterium. Lineage (GTDB taxonomy): Bacteria > Zhuqueibacterota > JdFR-76 > JdFR-76 > DREG01 > DREG01. Next base: position 107,511 of record CAJVYQ010000009.1, on the reverse strand, counting down.
TTGTTTGGATTCGCCGCCGCGCTGCGGACAGAACTGGCCAAATTGATTCACGCGGAATCCGGGGATCAAATCGCCTTTGTCCAGAGTACTACAGTGGGGTTGAATATCTTGGCACGCGGGTTATCGTTAAAACCTGGCGACCGGATCATCATTACCGATTGCGAATTTCCGGCTAATGTGTTTCCATTTCTGAACCTGGAAAAAACCGGGGTTCAGGTTGATTTTGTTCACTGTCGCGACGGCAGAATCGAGGTTGAGGATATCTTTGCCGCCGTTACGCCGCAGACAAAATTGATCTCGCTGTCTCTGGTCGAGTTCTTCTCCGGCTTTCGTCATGATGCGCAGAAAATCGGCGAATTTTGCCGGCAACACGGAATCGTTTTCGCGCTGGACGCCATTCAGGCATTGGGCGCAGTAAAAGTGGATATGCAAAAATGGCATGTGGACTTTCTCTCCGCCGGCGGGCAAAAATGGCTGATGTCGCCAATGGGTACCGGGTTTATTTATGTGGCGCCGCATCTGCTGGATAAACTCGAGATTATCAATCTTGGCTGGTTGGGGATGAAGGACGCGTGGCATTTTTTCGATTACACCATCCGCCCGGTTGATACTGCTTCCCGGTTTGAGCAGGGTTCCTATCCTTTCATCGCTTTGGCAGGCATGATGGCGGCGGTGAAAATATTTCTCTCCATCGATCCCGATGAATTGGAACGGCAGATTTTGCACCTTTCCGGCCATCTGATCCAAAAACTGAAATCCCTCCGCTTCCGGGTCGTTACGCCCGAAGTCGAAGAAGAAAGAGCCGGAATTGTTCTGTTCACCACCGGAGAGGACAATGAAACAGTCCATCAAAAATTGAAAGAGAAAAAAATTACCATCTCCCTGCGGGAAAACATGCTGCGCGTCTCCCCGCATTTTTATAACAACGAAGAGGATCTGGATCGGTTCATCGATGAATTGAACCGAATTACGGGCTAAAACCTTTTGGCGGAGGGTTCTATTCATTGAAAAACTTGGCCCTTTTGCTGTTTTAAAAAAGGGATTATGACTGGATATGTTCTCGTTTATTCCATTTTTTGGAATCAAGGTGTCTTTTTTCTGCCGGGCACAGAGTTTAATTTCCGGTTTATTGTATTTGGAGTAGAATCTTTTTGGTTTGTGATTGCTTCCTGAAAGTTAATGTTATACCTAACTCAAGTTTCGCATTTATAATAACTCAGGTATTGTAACTTGTCAGGATCCGAAAAATACAGTTGTCCGGAATATCTTTTGTTCCATTCTTCGATGTTTATAATCTTGTGCATAAAACAAGTATCCGTATGTTTCCGGGACAATCCCTGTTCATTGATTCATATCCTGCGAACCCTGGAAGGGCGGAATATGCCAGCCCGGGGCAACGCCCCCGGGGAAAAAAACAACGGAGTCAAGCCCTGAAGGGGCGAAATACAAAATTCAAATGAACAGATCGTACCGGCACAGGTAAATATTCCGCCCTTTCAGGGCTTGTTATTCTTTTTCCTCTTTCCCCCCGGGGCGTTGCCCCGGGCTATTGTATTTCACCCCGATGGGGCGGCTGAAAATGTATTTTAAATGCTATGTGACAACCAGCACAACATAGGTTACTCTTTTTTGATGTCGTAAGTGATATAACACCCTCCCCGTGATTGTTTGTAAGGGAGGGTGTTATATCACTCTTCCGGGCTTTTATTTTAGAATATTAAATATCATTAAAATAAACCTTGACAAATTAAATATCATTAACTATATTAAACTACGTTTAATAAATATACTTAATATTTAATAATGTTTAATTAAGTTGTCTTCATGTTAATAATTCAAATAATCAGGCAATCAGAAACGCCACTTAAATTAAAAAGAATGGAACAGAGTTAATTTTGCGTAACGTTGAATTTACAACACAACTTGTTATTCTTTTTTACATGCTACTGATGGTGGGAGTGGGATTATACTTTTATAAGTTTCAAAAAGGGCCGGAGGATTTTTTTAAAGGAGGAAATAGAATTCCGTGGTGGGCTGCCGGTATCTCTACATATATGTCTGGTTTTAGTGCTTATTCTTTTGTCGGAATTGCATATTTAGTAGCAAACTACGGTGCAGCCGGTATTGCAGTAGAAACTGGACCCGCTATCGCATATTTTGTGGCGATGATGGTTTTTGCTGCGCGCTTCAATAAAGCCCGGGTGCTTACGCCAATCGAATATTTAGAAAAACGTTTTGGCTCGGCCACACGCCAAATTGTTGCCTGGGGCAATATAGTCAGGCAGCTTTTTGGCGGCGGCAGATTATATGCGGTCGCAATTCTCATTAGTGCATTAACAGGGTTTGGCAGAATTGAAACTATAATTGGATGTGGTCTTGTTATCATCTTGTACAGTGTGCTCGGTGGCTTATGGGCAGTTATTGTGACGGATGTAATTCAATTTATTATCCTTTTTCTGAGTGTCATCCCAATTTTCATCTTCAGCATATTGAAAGTAGGCGGTTTACATGAATTATTGTTTAATGCACCTTCCGGCATGTTCGATATTCCGGCATTGTCTTCAGCCGATAAGGGTTGGATCTGGATTGCAGCATGGTGGACAGTTTATATGATCAATTACAATTCCCACCCTGGACTGATCCAGAGATTCGCCAGCACTGCCAATCCGAAAGAGGCTAAAAAAAGTGCAAGATTTACATTTCTTATCGCAATACCACATTCAATTTTGCTGTTTCTTCCGGTACTCATTTACAGAAACTGGGGATGGTTTTCTCAAAACATGGACGCAGAAACAGTTTATGGGTTTATCGCAATTGATATTTTACCTCCCGCGATGATCGGAATGGTAATAGCGGCAATGATGGCGGCAGCAATGAGTGCGCTTGATACTGAATATAATATCCAATCCGCCATTTTTGTCAATGATGTATACCACCGGAAATTTCGCAAGAAAGCGTCTGATAAAGAACTTTTATTTGTGGGAAGACTTTCTGTAGTGGTGCTGGCATTGGAAAATATTGCTATTGCATTGATGATTCATCTTGTGGCATATTTGAACGCTTATGAATACGCTAAAATCATTGCGGTATTGATTGCAGTGACGACGGGGGTTCCGCTTCTTGTTGGTATTGTATATAAAAAGGCGACGCAGTCCGGTGCTATTCTGGCTATAATTATCGGTTTTATTTGGGCTTTCTTACACTGTGCGGATTTTCACAAATTAGGCATGGGTTTTTTAGCCCCCTGGCCGTTTTCTTATCAATGGCAGGCAATTACTACGGCAGGTGTATCTGTGTTCGTTATGCTTTTATCGGGAATATTGCCCCGGTCAAAAGCAGACAAAACCAGGTCAAAGCGTTTTTTTGCCGACCTCGAGAAGGAATCTAAAAATTGGGCTGTTAAGGGAAGTATTGAAAATGTGCCGATTCCGTTTAATATTATTGGTATTTTTATGCTCCTTATTGGTGTTTTATTACTGATTATGGCACTTGTAGAAAAAACAAGTCATGACCAAATTTTTACCGGCATAATGGCAATAATCATTATTGGGATTGGCGTTTTATGCAAAGTCGGCGGGAGAATTGTAAAAAATAAGCGAGAGCTATTGCAAGCATAAAGTTAATAAAAAAGGTAACTACTCATGTATGCTTTATGAATTAATTGGAATCACACTTCGACTCCCTGCCCGCAGCAGGCAGGCGCTCAGAATAGCTATTTAAGCCAGCCTGAGCGAAGTCGAAGGCTTCCTGCATATCAAGTATACCTGAATAGTTACTAAAAAAGTTAAAATTTTGTTTATCAGTAAGAATGATCATTATGAAATCTATATCAGTAAAAAGAATTGCCGGCATCAACATTACCCTATTTATACTACTTGCCGCGATCCTGTCATTTTTCTTGATTAGATGTGGCAGGACAGAAGAACTTAATCTAACTAAAACACCATTACATAAATTTAAAAACACTCATCCCAGAATATATTTCAATAAAGAAAAATTAAGAGATCTCAGATCAAAAATAGATAATTCATATAGATTGATCTGGCGGCAAATAAGAGCTGAATTGGATGATAGAATCTCGATAGATCCTGATCCGGCAGATTTTTTAACTCGCCAAAATCCGATGCGGATTTATGGGGAAACTATCCCTTATTTCGCGGTGGGTTATCTCATGACAGGTGAAAAAAATTATCTTGACGCGGCGAAAAAATGGCTGCTTCTTGCGGCAGAATTCCCGGAATGGGGTGATGAACAAGACCTGGGAGCGGCACATGTTATCTATGGAATGGCACTTTGCTACGATTGGCTTTATAATGATTTGTCATTAAAGGAAAGAGAGATTATTCGGAAGCGGTTAGTTAAACAAGTGAATATATTGGCAGACTCAAAAGTCTGGTGGAAATTCAAGGCATTGCAAAACCATCTATGGATAAATACAACTGCGATTGCGACTGCAGGTTTTGCTTTGTATGGTGAGGTGGATCGCGCAAAAATATGGATTAAAGAAAGTCATGATAAATTGCTTTGGGTATTGAATTATCTTAGTCCTGACGGTTCATCACCGGAAGGGATGGGGTATGCCCAATATGGAACTGAATATTTAATGAAATACTTCGAGGCTGCTAAAGAGTTGTTGGGAAAAGAGGAAGGCGACGTCTTTTTTCAACATCCATATTTCAGGAATATATCAAAGTTCTTTATCTATAATTTTTGTCCGCGAAATGCATGGGGGAATGAATGGAAAAAAGGTTCTGTACAATTGAATTGGGGAGATGCCAAACGATATCCCTGGTATGGTCCTGATTATTTATTATACAAATTCGCGGCGGAGACGGATGATTCTTATGCACAGTGGTTTGCTTCTGAAATGAGTAAATCCAAAACAGGTCATGCCGTTTCCAGTTGGTTAAGCCTGCTTTGGTATAATCCGGATGTTATGCCTTTGCCGCCTGCGAAATTGCCTGCTTTTCATCATTTTGACGATATTAATATTGCCATTATGCGCCGCGGTTGGACGGGTGATGAATCGGTTTTGTTTTTCAAATGCAGTCCGGCAATGGGACATCATTTCTACACATTGGCAGACTCGTTGATAAATATATCGACATCAGGAAATGGTCACGCACATTATGATGCCAATAGTTTTATGATTTTTGCTGAAGGAGAATGGTTGGCAATCGATCCCGGGTATACAAATAAAAAATTGACACGGAATCACAATACAATTTTAATTAACGGCAAAGGCATGATCAATGACGGTACTCCCTGGGGTGAATTTCGTACTTTTTATGCAGATGATAAACCTCATTTAAAATCTTATGGGAAAAAACATATCAGTGAAATTATTCGGGCGGAATCTACATCTTTATATGATTATGTGATTGGTGACGCATCTGACGTTTATGACGAACAGGCACGTTTAACGAAATATTTGCGGCATGTTATCTATCTTAAACCCGATTGTTATTTCATTATTGATGAACTTGAAGCAGACACCCTCTCTAATTTTGAATGGTTGCTTCATGCAGAAGATAAAATCAATAAAGTTAATAAGAACAGTTTTGTTGTGGTAAAGAACAATGCTGTGCTTCAAGTTCAATCTTTGCTGCCCAATAAATTAGAATCAAAAATATATAAACAAGCTGTTGACGGAAGAGAAATAACCGAAATGGTAACATTAAGTCTATCCCCGCAGGTAAAATCTGAAAAGTTGTGTTTTGCCACATTGCTTCATATAAGTAAGAAAGGAGAAGTTGCTTGGCCCGAAGTTGAAATCGTTAATGATAAAAATGTCTACGATTGTCATATCCGAATTAAAGACCAAAATTGGGATTTGCGTTTGGATTTTTCACGACCGCGGAGCCATGATCGTATTTTTAATCTGAGAACGGATCAAAAAATAAAAGTTTTTTATTCTTATGTCGAAGGCACGTAATATGAATTATAAACTTATTTTTTTTGTATTGATCATCATGATTTTGGGTTGCAACGGTTCGAATTCAAATATTCAAGATCAAAATTCTATGAACCCCCTGGCATCAAATTCTTTATTTGGCATTGATCTATCCCTTTCCCCTGATGATGATACATTTCCCCGTTGGAATCATGATAAAATTATCCGGCGCATTTCTGCGATGAACGTAAAGTGGGTCAGAGAAACCTTCATGCAATCAGGGATTGAATATCCGCGCGGCGTTTACCATTGGGAAGAATATGACGAGGTTGTTAGATTATGGCAAAAATATAAAATCCATTTATTAGTGACAATTTTTGGCGGTTCAAATTTTACCGCTCCTTCAATTGACGACAAAGATTTCACCGGTGAAAATGATGACAAAACAACGGCAAAACGAAATCCGGGTTACAAGTTGGTGCCAAGTTCTGATAATTATGGAAATGCAAAATCTACTTTAAAAGATTGGGCAAATTTTGTCGCTGCAGTTGTTGAGCGTTATGATGGCGATGGCTACGAGGACATGCCGGGACTCAAATACCCCATCAAATATTGGGAAGGATGGAATGAGCCCAATTATTGGAGTCCTAAAGGTGGTTTTTGGTATAAAAAATGGCCCGATAAGTATAATTCTGAAGATTTACATTTTTTAATTAAGCTGCAAAAACTTTATTATAAAACTGTTAAACAAGCAGACGCCGAAGCAATTGTGATTGGTCCCTCAGTTTTAACTCGCAGCAGTTACAAATGTGATCATCGTAAAGAGTTTTACTGTCACCCCGATGTATATGATTATTTTGATGTTGTCAATTATCATCGAAATCAGCAATTTTCCTGGACAAATTGGGATACCGGTACCCAATGTGTAAAAGAAAAGCCAATTTGGGTGACCGAATTTAATCGCCATCGCAAAAAAGGCGAAACCGAACACGAAAATTCTGTGAAACTGATAAAGCTATTTATTGAAGGCGGTTATTTAACCAAAGGCCGCTTAATACGAGTGTATCACTATTTCAAACAAGCTGAAAATAATATGTATATCGATGTTAGCAAGCCGGATTTCCCATTAAAAGAAACAGGTATTTATGTAAAAACATTGTTTGCCAAATTGGACAAAAGTCATCCTGTGGAGGAGCGAAATAAAAATGATTTTCAATGGTTCAAATTTGAGAAGGATAAAAAATCGATCTATGCTCTCTGGGCGAAGAATGAACCTGTAGATGTTACTATTTTGCTGCATTCGGAAAAAGCCAGGATTACAACTGTCGACGGCAAGGAACGCATTGTCCAAAGCAGAAATGATTCTGTCAGGTTGAAATTAACCGATGAACCGGTTTATCTGGAAGAATTTGATCGCTAAAATGTAAAAAAAATATTAACGAATTTGGATTCTATTGAAAGCAAGCAACTTAGATTTTGCCGTTATCGGATTTTATCTCATTTTGATGTCCGGACTAAGTTTCTTTGCCGCTCGTTTTACACGAAACAGTTCGGATTATTTTAAAAGCGGCAGCAAGCTGCCCTGGTGGCTGGCCGGAACTTCAGCATTTATGTCCGCTTTCAGCGCGTGGACATTCACGGGTGCGGCCGGTGTTGCTTATGATTATGGATTTGTCATCTTTACACTTTATGGAGCTCATGTCTTGGCGTTTTTATTGGGCTATTATTTTGCCGCACCCTGGCGCAGAACCAGGTCGATAACGGTTATGCAATTTGTTGGCGAACGTTTCGACTTATTAACGCATCAGAGCCTGTCATGGATTACAATTCCCAAGCAGATTATTATGGGATCAACCTGGCTTTATGCTTTAAGTATTTTTATGTCGGGTGCATTTGGGCTTAGTATTGAAATCACCATTCTCATTGCCGGCGTGACCATTATTATTTTCACGACTATCGGCGGGTTTCTGGCAGTGAATGTTATCGATACGGCACAATTCATCATCCTTTTTCCAATTACGGTTGTTGTTGCCGTTCTGAGCATAGTGAAAGTCGGTGGGTTGCAGTTTTTTATCACAAATGCCCCTTCGCAACATACAAGTCTACCGACCGCTAACTTTACGCTGTTATATATGATCGCTTGGTACATACATACAATCATTAATTATAACCAGGCCGGTTCCGCAACCCGCTATTTTTCGGTAAAAAATGAAAGGGAAGCCAGGCGAGTGGCGCTCTGGGCGGCGTTTTTATTTCTCGTCGGCCCTATTTTTTGGTTCATTCCACCAATGGCTGCACACCATTTACTTCCTGATTTGGCGACGATATTTCCCAATTTAGCCAAACCGGCAGAGGCTTCTTACGTTGCCGTGAGCCTTAAGTTATTGCCGCCGGGAGTATTTGGTATTTTGCTCACAGGCATGTTTTCGGCGACTATGTCTTCTTTGGATACTTCGTTGAATCGAAATTCGGGAATTATCACCCGTGATATTTACATGACAATATTTAATAAAACTGCCGGTGAAAAGCTGCTGGTCCAAATGGCAAGGATTTTCACCTTGCTGTTTGGCGGCTGTGTGATTCTACTTAGCATATTTTTTTCCAAACTCAAAGGAATTGGTGTATTTGAAATTATGGTTGAACTTGGCGCTTTACATTCTATTCCGACCGGCGTGCCTCTCATCCTTGGTCTGTTTTATAAAAAAACACCTTCCTGGTCCGGATTTCTGTCATTTATGGTTGGACTCGCTGCCGCTTCAATTGGCAAATTCGCCTTTCATTGGACTTATCCTGAACAGGTGCTGTACATTGCTCCTTTATGTACATTGCTGTTTATTCTGCCCGGGTACTTCTTTTCCGGCAATGAAAAATATAAAGCGCGAAGGGAAAAATTTTTTAACAAATTGAAAACGCCAATCGATGAGCGTAAAGAGATTTCTTATTATAACATCGATCGTATTTCGCATTTCCAGGTCATTGGCTTTGTTATAATGATTTTGGGAATCTTTTTGATCATCATTTCATTCTTTAATGACGTTCGGGTAAATGAATTAATCAGCCTGGCAATTAGTTTTGTTTATTTGCTTATCGGTTTGTGCCTTACATTGTTCGGCAGATATCAAACTAAAAGGATGAGGATGAAATATGTCGAATAAGCTGAACATTGTGTTTATACATGCGGATCAATTGCGTTATGATTTTATCGGAGCGAATGGCGCAGATTTTATTGCGACTCCCCATATAGATGAATTAGCAAAAATGAGTGTGCGCTACACAAAAGCCTATTGTGCAAGTCCTTTATGTGTTCCAACGCGGAATGAATGGTTAACAGGCATGTCTTCAATAGCCAATGGTGTTCTGGATAATAAGCATTTTCACCGTCCGGGTATAAAAACCGTGCCGCAAAAATTTTATGAAAGCGGATATTTTACCGCAGCGATTGGCAAAATGCACAACTATCCCTGGGATATGAGCGATGGATTCCGGCTCCGCATTGTCGCCGATGATAAAAGACATTTCTATTTACAAGATGATTATCAGGATTTTTTAACGAAGCAGGGTTACACCCGTAAACATGCCGGGTATGCCGAAGGATATTTTGCAAATTTTGGCGCCATACAAAGTGAATTACCACCTGAACTTCAGATCGATGTCTTTATCGGCAATGAAGCGGTTGACTTTATCAATTCCAACAAAAAAGAACCTTTTAATCTTTCAGTTGGTTTTTCCGGGCCGCATTGTCCTTATGATCCATCTTCTGATTTGATTGATACATATAAACCGGAAAATATGCCTGATCCGATACCGGATAACCATCTGGTAAGTCAAGCAAAGGAGATTATTTTGCAGAGTTGCCGGGCAGATTGGTGCAAGTTGGATTTTCTCAAGCTCACAAAAGAAAAAGCACATAAAATGCGGGCACATTATGCAGCTTTAGTCGATCAAATTGACGCTCAGGCGGGGCGAATTATCAGGACTCTTAAAGAAAACGGTTTGTTTGAAAACACGCTGATAATTTTCACAAGCGATCATGGTGATATGCTTGGCGATTACGGTATGCCTTATAAACATCTATTTTTTGAGACCAGCATTCATGTGCCTTTAATCGTCCATTATCCGGGACAGAAACAGGGAGCTGTTTGTGAAAAACCGGTTCAAAATGGTGATGCGATTCCAACAACCATGGCATACGCCGGTATTCCGATTCCCAATTATTTTGATTTGCGAATTTTGCCCGGACTGCCAATTTCAAAGAAAAACTCAGGAAGAGAATATATTTGGGGCGCAACCGATTTGGGCATGATGATCCGAACAAAGGAGTGGAAATTATCTGTTTATAAAACCGGCGAGATGCAATTGGTGAATTTACAGGAAGATCCTCTGGAACAACAGGATCTTTCTGAAAAACCGGAATGTCAATCTATACTTAAAAAGCTCTATTTAGGATTGATCAAAAATACTATTCATGCTGTACAAAAACGTAACCATGAACTGTTAATTCTGTCTAGTGATAAAAAACTATTTGGCAAAAAGGGATGGCAAAGGCCCTATCCGTGTGCCGAAGAGTATAATCCGGATTATGACGAATATTGAGAAAAAAATATGAATTTGTTCGATCTTTCAAAAAAAGCAGCTTTCATCACCGGCTCTGCGCAGGGATCAGGTAAATCAATCGCAAATGCTATGGCTTCTTATGCGGCCGCCGTGGTATTAAATGCTGTCAATCGAAGATCATCAATTTTGGAGATGGATGCTAATGACTGGAAAACAACGAGTACATAAAGCAATCAAAAAAGAAACTTCCGATAGATTGCCCTGTTTTTATCGCGGTAAAGAGCCGCATCCTGTACTTGTGAGAAAGGCTTTTGGTTATAATAGTATTTATGAAATTGTTGACATTTCGCCATTTATAAAATTGCAGCCGCCTAAAAATTTTGAACCCGTAGAAAAGAATGAGATCGTTTATGATGAATTTGGCGTTGGCCGCAAGAAATATGGTTTCAATATGGAGATTGTCGATTTTCCATTGGCAGATGTTAACGATCCCAGGGCGCTTGATGATTTAAACTGGCCTGATCCAAAAGATAAATCACGCTACGCCAATATGCGGAAGCAGGCGCTGTATTGGCAAGCGAAAGGCAAGGCTGTTGCGGCTTTTGCCGCGCCCGGCAACTCAGTTGCGATTTTTGAACCGGCATGGTACATGACCGGCATGGAAAAATTGTTGACCGATATGTATATAAATCAAGCGTTTGTTGCAGCATTGCTTGATAAGCATCTTTCACTGCTTTTTGATTTCTGGGAAATGGTTTTACAAGAGATCGGTGATATTTTAGATCTGGCTTGTATTGGTGATGATCTTGGTAGTCAGGGTGATATGCTAATTTCACCGCAACTTTACCGTGATTTCATCAAACCCCGGCACAAAACTCTGATTGATTATATTAAAACAAAAACGAATGCGTTTATCTTCTATCATTCCTGTGGAAATATTGTAAAAATAATAAATGATCTAATCGAAATTGGTGTGGATGTGCTCGATCCCATTCAACCCAAAGCCATGGATACTAAGCTGTTGAAAGAAAACTTCGGCAATAGAATTTGTTTTATCGGTGGTGTAGATGAGCAATACACATTACCATTCGGATCATCCGGTGAAGTTCGTAATGAAGTGAAATTACGGTTTCAGGAACTTGGCAAAAATGGCGGTTTCATCATTGGACCGGCGCACTGGATTCAACCCGATACCCCTGATGAAAATATTATAACCATGTACGATGAAATTATGGCATGTATTTATAATCGTCAATAGAAGCTTGCCTTTGTGGTAAAAATTTATGAATTAAGCAGGTTAAACAGCAAACATTAAAAATTTTGAAGGGAGGTGATAATAAAAATCCGGCAATATAATAATATTTTGAGAGGAGGTGATAAAAGTACGCAAATTGTCCTGTCTTATTGTTGTAATTGTAAGTGTCGGGCAGGATTTGGGGGGAAATTGAGTAGCAAACTTGTGCGTAAAATCACAAGTAACGGAATCCGAATAATTCCAAATCAAGGAGAAGAAAAATGATTAAAAAAATTTCGTTTTTAGCTCTTATTACACTGTGGTTATTTTCCTTTGCTTTTGCAATTGCCGGACATAAACCGCAGGTAGAGTGGCCGTTGGAGAATCTCACCGACATCAACGAAAATACGACCCACACCGTGGTTGGAGTTCCGGAAATAGTTGATGGTTTGATTGGCAAAGCTTTCAAATTCAATGGACTTACCGATGGTATTATTGTGGAAGACAACCCGATCGATATGGCGCCGGAGTTTACAATTGAAATGTATATCAAACCGGAAGCAAACCCCGGCGTAAAAGCCAAACTGTTCAATATCTGGAATGTTGATGAGTCTCAGAGTGCGCTTTTTCTGGAATGCTGGGGCAAAGACTCTACCAAGACCTATGATTTACAGAACAAAGTGGTTTTGAAGACCGCGTTCAAAACACCTCGATTCAATACGGCAACACTTTTTTCGCAAGAGCTTGATGCAGGTAAATGGTATCATCTTGCCTGGGTATCCGATACAACGGGGTATACATTTTATATCAATGGAGTTCGTTCGCACGGTACAGTATTTACTAAGCATTATATGTATGATGATCCGGATGAGTATTATCAACCATTTACCGGCGGCAATGTCACTTTCGGCTGTCGAGGCGGATCAAAACAAAAGGATTTTTACAAAGGTTTAATTGATAATATCAGGATTACCAGAAAAGTTCTAACACCGGAAGAATTTATGCCGCCGCCGGATGAAGTTGTGTGGTATCAGACATGGACGCTGGAAAGCGCTGAAAACATTGAAGGCGCTTCAGGGGATGTTACAGTTGTCGGAGTACCGGAAGTAGTAGGAGGTCTGGTTGGTAATGCTATTCAGTTTAATGGTATAACCGATGGTATTATCGTGGATGAAAATCCGATCGATATGTCACCGGAGTTCACAATTGAAATGTACATCAAACCGGAAGCCAATCCAGGTGTAAAGGCAAAGTTGTTCAACCCCTGGAATGTCGATGAGACTCAAAATGCTCTGTTTTTGGAATGTTGGGGTAAAGATTCTACCAAGACCTATGATTTACAGAACAAAGTGGTTTTGAAGACCGCGTTCAAGACACCTCGATTCAATACGGGAACACTTTTTTCGCAAGAACTCGATGTAGGTAAATGGTATCATATTGCCTGGGTATCCGATACAACGGGGTATACATTTTATATCAATGGAGTTCGTTCCCACGGCTGTGTGTTTACCCAGCAATATATGTATGATGATCCGGATGAGTATTATCAACCATTTACCGGCGGCAATGTCACTTTCGGCTGTCGCGGTGGATCAAACCAAAAAGATTTTTATAAAGGTTTAATCGATAATATCAGAATTACCAGGAAAGTGCTTACTCCGGAAGAGTTTATGCCTACGCCGGATGAAATTATGACTTCTGTCCAAAGATATGCTGAAATGACAACAATCCCGCTGACGATGAAATTATTGCAGAATTATCCCAATCCATTCAATCCAACGACAACTATTAGATATGAGCTATCAAAGTCAGGTGATGTGACATTGAAAATTTTCAACATACTGGGAAAAGAAGTACGCGAACTTATCGCTGAAAATCAACAACCGGGTACATATCACGTGTTTTGGGATGGTAAAGATTATTTTGGCAATTCCGTTAGCGGCGGAGTATTTTTCTACATGATAAAAGCTGGTAATTTCACGGAAACAAGGAAAATGATTTTGCTCAAATAATAACCTATGTTCTGGTCCGGAAACAAGAATAAAGTAATATTTTATAGGAGGGAGAGACTGAATGGCAGTTTCTACCCCCAGTTTTTCCCTCCTAATTTATACCTTAATCGAGCGATTATGAACCTCAGACTATCACCTACTGAATGACGGAAGAATCGCTGAGTTTAGGTTATATTAAATAATGTCTGTCCGAATTTGTCATTCCCGCATACTTTTAGCGGGAATCCATAGCTGCCCGTAAGTAGATTCCCTGTCTGCAACAGGCAGGCGGTTTAAAGATTGCCTGCCTGTGCAGACAGGCCGGAATGACAATAATGTGAGTATTTTCGGATAGACGCTAAATAATGAAGGAAGAAAAATGATACGAAGAATAATATTTAATTTTATATTTATTATGACATATTATTCTTTCAACTTATTGTTTTCACAAGAACAAAAGATCAACGGGAGTGATTGGAGTATTAATACTGAGATAAAAGATTCTGAGTATTCTCTTCCAACTCCTCTGGGCTGTGGTATTATTACTTCTGACAAATTGATTCCTGAAAATTATAATAATTTTCAGGCCCCGAAAGCAGGTGGCTGGTGGATTGATAAGCCATTTAATACCAAAATTATTCGAGTAACAGATACGGGTGAAATACTGAAAGCGTGGGCGCAGCATCGCTATAGTTCAGTTTGTGCATTTAACAATACCGGAGATTACTTTATAGTGACGCATAAAGATGCCGAAGTATGGCTGCATGATGGACGAAATGGTATGCCAATAAGACACTTGAAGCTGTTTAATACTTGCTGTGTCTGGTCGATGGTAGATGAAAATCTTCTATACTATATTAATGATAACAAGTTAAGAAGTTACAACGTAATAACCGATGAAGATCGATTAGTACGTGAGTTTGTCGCTGAATCAGGTATGGATTTTGGTGGAAATGAGGGTGATATTTCCAATGACGGTGGTTATGTTTGCTTTAGTTCTACAAACAGAACGCGCTGGTTTGTTTATGATTTATTTGATGATATTAAATATGATGTATTGGATGTTGGAAATGCCAATTTAATAGATGCTGCACAGATCTCTCCCAGTGGTAAATATGTGGTAATTGAATATGGATTTAAAGCTGCCAATGATTATCAGGAAGGTGTCGGCTGCTGTTTGCATGATGCCAAAACAATGGCATATATCAGAAATATCTATTATCCAAAAACGCAGCACAACGATGTCGGATTTGATGATGACGGCGATGAAGCTATGTTTATTTCTGATGTGATGGGTGATTTTTCCGGCGCTGGTCCATCGGCAATTTTATCAATCAAATTGGAAACAGGTGAAAAGAAGCTGTTACATCATTACGATACAACCACCTGGCTGGCTTATCATTTCTCTCAAAGAAGTTGTTTAAACCGTCATGACTACGTTTTTTGTGGTACTTATAATAAATCGAATATTGATCCAAATTCAGAAAGTTGGAAACCATATTGGAACGAAGTGCTGGCAATTCCCACGGATACTACAAAAGATGTGGTACGGTTGGCGCATCATCGCGGTAATGGAATGTCTCCAAGACCTTCAGTGAATCGTCAGGGAGACAGATTATTATTTCTGAGTAATTTGAATAATCTACCGGTTGAATGGTGGGATGTATTCATGATAACTTTAGAAGAGCCGGATACTATTCCACCGTTAAAGCCAATTAATCTAACAATAAGCAGTTGTACTTATCGGCAAGTTACATTATCCTGGCATCAACCGGCAGAAGCAGAAGATGAAGACCTGCCAAGAAATTATAAAATATACCGGGATAGCACGTTATTGGGATATACACGCCGGTTGATTTTCACAGATACAACCGTAATCACGAATACTGAATATAATTATAGAATATTCAGCGTGGATGAATCGGCAGTAGAAAGTATAGATTGTGCCGGTATTACTATAGAAACAGGCAGCGATACAGAGCCACCTGAAATTACAAAAGTAGTTCCTTTAGGCGTAAAGGCATTGGCGGTTCATTTTAATGAAGAAGTTGAATTAACAACTGCTCTGGATAGAATTAACTATTCAATAACCGGTGGAGTTATTATTGAAAGATTACTCTTGAGTTGTAAAAAGGTAGTCTTAATTGCTACCAGTGAGCAGGATGCCGGTAACGATTATACAATATTCGTTTCAGGTATACGAGACGCTTCACCCAATAGAAACCGGATGGCCGGCATCATCTCTACTGATTTTGTCGCGAAAAATGGAAGTGAGATTGCATTCACTAATTTTACTGATAATTTTGATGTTGCCGATACCGGTCATTGGGAATTCAGACGTCCTGAACTATGGAGCTATGCTGCTGATCAAGATAAAATGGTCTTTGGAACCAATACCGGTGATTATACTTTTCCAGGACCGGGTAGAATTGGGACCTATGCATTAGTGAAAGACAAAATTTTTACTGATTTCACTATGACTTGTAAAGCAAGACTCGTAGATTCCAGAGAATTTGAATTTATCTGGAACTATCAAGATGATTATAATTACCATTACGTCATGATTCACAAAATACCGCGGAATAATGAGCTATTCCTCCTTGTAGATTCAATGCGCTATACAATAACACCTTTCACGGGTTTCACTAAACTTGATGATAATGAATATCATAATATAAAAGTGACGGCAAAATCCGGCTATTTTACCATAAGCTTTGATGATTCTGTAATAGTTGAGGGTAAAGATGAAACCTTTATGTATGGTAAAGTCGGTATGGGCTCTTTTGGCGGCTGGGTATATTTTGATGATTTTAGCGTCATACCTGACAGAGAATTTATAAGTTTAGTTGAAGATGAAAATTTGCCTTATTTAGCTGATATATACAAGCTTAACCAAAATTATCCTAATCCATTTAATCCAATAACTAAATTTGATTACTATTTGCCGAAGGAAGAAAAAGTGACATTTACAATTTATAATATACTTGGGAATGAAGTTGATATTTTAGTTAATAATAAAAAACAACTGCCGGGAAAGTATCGGTTAATTTGGGATGCTTCCCAATTAACTTCAGGTATATATTTTTATGAATTAAAGGCGGGTAATTTTTTTAAGAAAAAAAAGATGATACTGATCAAATAAGGAAATTATATAAACCTGAATTGAGCGATTCTCATGTCATTCAGTAGGAATCTTTTTAAATATTAGCAATAAATTAACAAGATTCCTACTGAATGACATTTCACTCTTTAGGTGGTTGTCTTAAGTATAGAATCGCTCAATTTAGGATAAAATTAAGGTCAAATATTTATGAAGTACACAATGATGCTATTTTCAATACTTGTTTTACCTATTTTTTTTGATTCTGCTCATTCACAAGAAAATAATTTTAAAAATTTTGAATCAAATAATAAATCAAGGGGCAATTATAGTCCATTTTCATCTGTTAATTTTTCGTCGGAGTTAGGTTGTGGAATCATAAGTTCAGATAAGATAATTCCTGAAAATTACAATAATTTTCCTTCTACCTCTGCCGGTGACTGGTGGATTGAACAGCCCTTCAATACTAAAATTATAAGGGTCACGGATAGTGGAGAGAAATTTAATACCTATGCTTACCATCGTTACAGTTCGGTCTGTGCATTTAATTATACCGGAGATTATCTTATTACACTGCATAGAGAAGGCGAAGTATGGCTGCATGACGGCAGGAATGGCGCCCCGGTTAAAAAGTTAAAGATAACGAAAACTACTTGTGTCTGGTCGATGGTTGAAGAAAATCTTCTGTACTATGCGGTTGAAAACAAATTACGCAGTTACAATGTAATGACAGATGAAGACCTTCTAGTGAGGGAATTTACCGGTGAATCCGGGATCGATTTTGGCGGCAACGAAGGTGATATCTCCAATGACGGCCGGTATATTTGTTTCGGTTCCACTAACCGGACACGCTGGTTTGTTTATGATGTATTGGATGACATCAAATATGAAGTGTTGGAGGTGAGCGGATCGAACATAATTGATGCGGCCCAGATATCTCCCAGCGGCAAGTATGTTGTTATTGAATATGCTTACGCCGCTGCCAATGATTATCGGGAAGGGGTTGGCTGCTGTGTTCATGATGCCAAAACAATGGCTTTTATTCGGAATATTTACTACAACAAAACCCAGCACGATGATGTAGGATACGATGATGATGGCGATGAAGCCTTATTCATTCCCGACGTGCTTGGTGATTTTTCAGGAGCCGGCCCGTCAGCGGTGCTGTCAATTAAATTAGAGACCGGTGCAAAAAAAGTTATTCATAAATATGATACAACTACCTGGACTGCCTATCATTTCTCACAACGGTCCTGCCTTAACCGAAATGATTATGTTTTTTCTTCATCGTATACCAAAGATGATACCGATCCCAATTCAAATTCATGGAAACCGTATTGGCATGAGATTTTAGCCATTCCCACTGATACCACCAAAGAAACTGTACGCCTGGCACATACACGATGTAACATGCATCGTGAAAAGAAATGGCCGCTTGAGCCCAGAGCATCGGTAAATCGCCAGGGCGATCGTATCATCTTCACCAGTAATTTAAACGGCAGCAACACATGGTGTGATTTATTTATGATTACTCTGGAAGAGCCGGATACTATTCCGCCATTAAAGCCAATTAATTTATCGTTGATCACGAATACATACCTGCAAATTACATTAGAATGGGATAAACCAAATGCAGCCATAGATGGTGATTTACCAAGAAACTATAAGGTCTATCGAGATAGTACTCTAGTAGGATATACGCGCGAATTAACATTCACGGACACAACTGTTGTGGAGAATGCAAGTTATATTTATAAAGTATTTAGTATCGACGAATCGGCTGTTCTGAGTGACGATTGTGCAAGTATAGTTGTTGAAACAGGAGCTGATACGGACCCACCTAAAGTTATAAAAGTGGTTTCCTTAGGCCTGAATGCTTTGGCAGTTCATTTTGATGAGGAACTGGAAATTGCAACAGCTCTGGATAGCAATAATTACATCATCGGTGATGGTATTGATATAAAACGCTTGCTATTAGCTTGTAAAAAAGTTGTATTAATCGCCACCAGTGAGCAGAATGCAGGGAGTAATTATACGATTTCGATTGTAAATATTCGGGATGCTTCGCCAAATCGAAACCGGATAATGGGAACTCTCTCCGAACAATTTGTTGCAGATAAGGGGTGTGAAATTGCGTTTAACGATTTTAAAGACGATTTTGAAACGGCCGGTTCAGGCAATTGGCAAATCAAACATGCGGAACTATGGAGTTATGTGACAGATCAGGATCGTAATGTGTTTGGCACCAATACCGGCAATTATAACTATGCCGGACCTGGCCGACTGGGAACTTATGCTTTGGTAAAAAGGAAAATATTTGCGGATTTTACCATGACGTGCGAAGTCAGATCACCGGATAACGGCTCCGGAGCCGATTTAGACTTCATTTGGAATTACCGGGATGACTATAATTACAATTATGTTATGTTTAACCGGGTTAAGAGAAATAATGAACTGTTTGCGGTAGTTGATTCTGTGCGGCATACCTTAACTTCTTTTGGTGATTTTGAAGATTTTGATAAATTTGCCAATGAATATCACACCGTAAAAGTTGTAGCAAAATCAGGCCATTTTACGATCAGCCTGGATGATTCAATTGTTGTACAGGGAGATGATGAAACATTCATGTATGGCCGGGCCGGCATAGGTTCATTCAATGACTGGGTCTACTTTGACAACTTTTCAATCACTGTAGATAAGGAATTTATGACGGCAGTTGCTGCAGAACCGGTTTCCGCTCTATCAAACATTTATATATTGAATCAAAATTATCCCAACCCGTTTAATCCTGATACAAAAATTGGCTACTCGTTGCCAAAAACAGAAAAAGTTACGCTAACGATTTACAATCTTCATGGACAGACGATCGATATTGTAATAGACGAGAAACAAGCGGCAGGGAATTACCAAATAATTTGGAATGCTGGTAATTTACCGTCGGGGATTTATTTCTGTGAACTCAAAGTTAAAGGTTTTTGTCAGAAAAAGAAAATGCTGCTGTTAAAATGAACTTGAATTAAAGTAAATGGCAAGGAATAAAGTGCAACAAAATTAATTTATGAAATTTGAGAGTTTTAAATGAGTACAAATTTAAACATTGTTAAAGGTTTTATGATTCCCTTGATGTTATTTTACATTGTAATGACAAGTATTTTGACGGGAAATTGTTTATATGCCGAGTCGCATCAAAACCACAATCCTTTGTCCAGCCCTTCGATTTTTGGGATCGATTTATCCTTATCTCCGGATGATGATACTTTCCCAGGTTATAATCATGATTTGATTATTCAGCGCATAAGTGAAATGGGAGTTAAGTGGGTTCGAGAGACTTTTATGCAGTCAGGTATTGAATATCCCCGGCGGACATATCATTGGGAAGAATATGATAGCGTAGTCACATTGTGGCAGCGTTATGATATCGATATGATAGGCACGATTTATGGAAGTTCGAATTTTACCGGCCCCATGAGGGATGATACAGGACGTCGCAGGTTAGTACCGTCAGACAGTGGTTATGGGAATGCAGTATCAACGCTGGAGGAGTGGTGGAATTTTGTGGGCGAAGTAGTTGAAAGGTATGATGGGGATGGTTACCGGGATATGCCAGGTTTAAAATATCCCATCAAATATTGGGAAAGTTGGAATGAGCCAAATCAAGTGAACAATCCGGGGAAAGATGGTTTCTGGTATCAAAAATGGCCTGACTCATTGAATACTCAGGATTTAAAATATCTTCTTAAACTTCAAAAGGGTTTTTATAAATCCGTAAACAAAGCTGACTCCACTGCCATTGTTATAGGGCCGTCTGTGTTAACCAGAAGCAGTTATTCGACTGATCATAGAAAAGAATTTTATTGCCACCCAGATGTTCACGATTATTTTGATATTGTAAACTACCATAAAAATAGACTTTATTCCTGGGAAAATTGGGATAGCAGCACTGTTTGCGTAAATGATAAACCGGTCTGGTTCACAGAAACGAATCGTCATAAACTGACCGGAGAAACCGACCATGACAATGATATAGAATATTTAAAGCTCTTTATTGAAGGCGGTTACCTGACGGGTAGCCGAATGATTCGAATTTATCATTATTTTGGTGATGGGGTTAAAAACAAATATATTGATATTACTTCTCCTGATTATCCGTTGAAACCCATGGGTGTTTATATGAAAACATTGCTACAGCAATTGGATAATAGTGTGCCTGAGGAAAATAGCAACAATGAAAATTGGCGTTCATTTAAATTTAGCAAGAAGAATGGTTATGTTTACGCGCTCTGGTCAAAGGCAGATTCAATAGATATATCTATGTCCGTTCAGTCAAAATTAATCAAAATAATTCGTTATGATGGTGAAGAGAAAATAATATCAAATGATGGAAATGCTGTAGCATTGACATTAACAAAGGAACCGGTATATCTAATAGATTCGGAATTTACAGAGGTAGTTAATTTTAAGCAAAGGAAAAATATTCCGGATAAATACAAATTATTACAGAATTATCCCAACCCGTTTAATCCTGATACAAAAATTAGCTACTCGTTGCCAAAAACAGAAAAAGTTACGCTAACGATTTACAATCTTCATGGACAGACGATCGATATTGTAATAGACGAGAAACAAGCGGCAGGGAATTACCAAATAATTTGGGACGCTGGTAATTTATCGTCGGGAATTTATTTCTATGAACTCAAAGTTAAAGGTTTTTGTCAGAAAAAGAAAATGTTGCTGTTAAGATAATAAAAAATCAATAAAAAACAGGGAGATGAATTTGGATAATTTTATTAAGATATTAGGGCACAAAATACGGGTTTTGAGACTCGAGAAAAAAATAATGTTAAAGGAATTGGCTGAAAAAGTTCACGTCACACCCAGTTTAATCAGCCAGATCGAAAGGGGTCTTGCCAACCCATCAATAAGTTCTCTGAAAGCTATTTCAGATGTATTAAATGTGTCCATGGCAGAGTTGCTTGATACGAATAGTTCTAGCGAAATCGACTCTTCGCCGGTGTTCAAAACCGGCACGCATAAAACTGTTATAACAGGCAGTGGGAATAAGGTATCGTTATTAAATCCGGGAAAAATGGATGTAGAAATTATTTTATCGGAGTTTCCTCCGGGGAGTTCTACCGGCGAGATGGAGTACCGGCATTCAGGTCTTGAATGTGCTGTTGTCATTGAAGGTGAATTAAATGTAGAATTGGAAGATAAAGAATATGTCCTCCGTCCAGGCGACAGTATCGTTTTCGATAGTGCTTCTCAGCATAGGATTTCTAATGTTGGAGATAAACCGGCAAAAGCGATATGGGTTAATTCTATCCCCTGGATATTTCCCAGATAACAAAAGGAGAATCATTTATGTCTAAAATAGTTAAGGCTGCAGTAATGGTAGAACCCGGTAAAATGGAGGTTCAAGAATTCCCCTGGCCTGACCTTGAACCCGGGGCAATGCTCATTGAAATGGAAATGTCGGGTATTTGTGGTACCGATAAACATGCTTTTAAAGGAGAAATGATTTTATATGGTGGAACAGAAGCAGAACAGCATGCTGTTTTCCCCTGTATAAAAGGTCACGAAAATATTGGTCGAATTGTCGAGATGAATGGCCAATATCTTGACTATGACGGCAAACCGCTGAATATCGGTGACCGCGTAACCATGTGCCCGAACATCATTTGCCAGAGATGCTATTATTGCAGGCACGTTTACGGTTGGCCATATTGTGCAGATAATAAGACTTACGGTGTTTACTTTCCCGCTGATCAACCGCCGCATATAACAGGTGGTTGGGCGGAGTATATGTATATTTTCCCAAATTCTTTTATCTACAAAGTGCCGGATGAATTCCCTGCCTGGTTAGCGGTAAATATCGAATTGATGGTTGTAACCAGTAATGTAGACCGGGCAAAGGGTTATATGGAATTTGCCAGCCGGGGTTTCGGCTTGATGGATACTGTGCTCATCCAGGGAGTTGGCGCCATGGGACTGGCTCATTTGATAAAAGCCCGGATATTGGGCGCCGGAGATATAATTGCAGTTGACATCTCGGATTTTAGATTGAAGTTAGCAAAAGGGTTTGG
Organism: uncultured Deferribacteres bacterium; assembly: GCA_913009825.1. Taxonomy (GTDB): domain Bacteria; phylum Zhuqueibacterota; class JdFR-76; order JdFR-76; family DREG01; genus DREG01. The sequence goes on along the minus strand of CAJVYQ010000009.1, from coordinate 84,656 downwards.
TGCTGATTATACCATTAATGTGCAAAAAACGAGCTTCAGGGAACGGCTGGAAATTGTAAAGGAATTAACCGGGGGACGAGGCGCCGACATGGTTATTGAAACAACGGGATTGGCTGAAGTGGTGCCGGAAGGTTTGGATCTGCTTCGCCGGGGGGGGACGTATTTAGAAGCTGGAAATTTTGTCGATGCCGGGGAAACAACCATTAATGTTCACCGCCATCTGGCAGCAAAAAATGTACTGCTTTTAGGAAATACAAATCATCCCAACAGCGAATACTACCGCACGATAAAAATGATGCAAAGATACCGTAATAATTTCCCTTGGGAAAAGTTTGTTTCCCATAGGTTCTCGTTGGATGAGTGCCGGAAGGCAATGGAAACTTCGCTTGATGAAGAAAATCTAAAAGTCGTTTTCGACATGTCTAAAAAATAGTTGTGATCATGAGAATGAAAGCTGAGTATGATGTTGTTGCACTTGGCGAGACCATGTTGCGGCTGGCCCCTCCTCTAAATCAAAGGATAGAGCAATGCTCAAGTTTAGATGTGACGGTTGGTGGTTCAGAGTTAAGTGTGGTGGCAAATTTATCCGGAATCGGCTGCAAAACAGCTTGGGTTTCAAAACTTCCCGCTAATCCTATGGGTAGGTTTGTCGCAAACAAAGCTCGTGAACAGGGAGTCGATACATCGCATATCGTTTGGTCGCATGAGGAATCAGATCGATTAGGGCTGTATTTTGTAGAAATGGGAGTAACGCCAAGACCGTCACGAGTGTATTATGACCGTAAAAACTCTGCCGCCGGCAAACTCACCTTCGATGAAATAAACCGGTCTCATTTATTGGCAAAGACAAAGATTTTTCATACATCGGGAATAACCCCTGCTTTGAGTGCGAGTTGTCGGGAAATGACCCTTAAATCCATTAAAATGGCCCATTCGCAGGATTGTCCGGTAAGTTTCGATCTCAATTACCGGTCAAAGCTTTGGAGTATGGAAGAAGCAAAATATTGTTATACTGAAATCCTTCCGTATATTGACATATTAATTACGAACCGGTTTGATGCCGCGGAGTTTTTCGATCTTCATGGTTCAGAGGAAGAATTGGCCATTCAACTAAAAGAACGGTTTGACCTTCACACCATCGCTTTTACCCTTAGTGAAAATATTAGTGTTAACCGGGGTTTGTGGCGCGCCGGTGTCTGGCAAGATGATAAATATATTACTTCCGAACCTCAACATGTAGAGGTTTTAGATCGTTTTGGCGCCGGCGATGCTTTCGCTGCAGGTCTGTTAAGCGGACTAATTAATGATGATCCTGAACAGGGATTGAGAATTGGCAATGCAATGGCAATTTTATCCCAAACTACTTTTGGCGATATCTCCTGGGTCCGCAAAGAAGATATAGAAGATTACATTATTAATAAAAATTTCAGGATAAAAAGATGAAACATCGTGACAAAGTGGCGTTCATCGATTTTATTTTTGAAAACAAAGAATCGATTAAGTTATCGAATTGTCACTTTAAAATTTCACCTCCGTTTCAAAATCACAATCAACTTATTGAATTTGTAAATGACTGTGATATATTATGTGGCAGAGATCAATTCCTTGAGTGGGATAAATCGTTTATTTCATCGCTTCCTGAATTAAAATTTATCTGCACCCGCTCAACAGGTTACAATCATATTGATTGGGAATATGCAGCATCTAAGGGCATTCCTGTTTGCAACGTTCCCGGCTATGGTGCAAATACCGTTGCTGAATATGCCGTGGGATTGGCGTTAAATGTAATGCGCTGTATGCCCGCTGCCTGCCGGCGTTATCGGCAGAATGATTATTCTATAGATGGAATGATGGGATTCGATTTGCAAGGTAAAACGGCTGGAATAATTGGCAGCGGATCTATCGGTCGTGAGATGATCAAGATATGTAATGGTTTCTCCATGCAAGTATTTGCTTTCGATAGTTACCCCGATATGGAACTACAAAATGAATTAAACTTCACATATATACCGTTTGATGTCCTTCTCAAGCAAAGTGATCTTATATCTGTGCATATTCCATTGTCCAGGCAAACCTACCATCTTATCGATGAGAAAGCTTTAGCGGTGATGAAACCTTCTGCAGTGCTTGTGAATACGAGCAGAGGTGAAATTGTTGATACTGAAGCCCTTATCAATGCGTTAAAAAATAAGCAAATTTTTGGTGCCGGACTGGATGTCATCGAAGGTGAGAGAAAAAGAACTTATGATTTCTCCGGATTGAATGCGGTTGTATCGACACATAATGCCTGGTATACAGTCGAGGCAATCGACCGGATTACAAACATCTCCTTAGCCAATATCCGTGGTTTCATCGATGGAAAGCTGCAAAACTGTATTAACCGGGAATTTTTCTAGAAAGGATGCGATGAATGTCATCTTTACCGCAAACAATGAAAGCCGCTGTTCTGTTTGATTACGGAGATTTACGAATTTCAGAAGTAGAAATGCCGACACCCGGCGAGCATGAGGTACTTATTAGCGTAGAAGCCTGTGCGATTTGCGGGTCAGACCCTAAAATTGTGAAAAATGGCTGGCCTGATCACCCGCCCCTGGGGAAATTCATTCCCGGGCATGAATATGCCGGTACAATTGTGACACTGGGAGAGGGAGTTGAAAATTTTCAGGTACACGACCGGGTCGCGGTGGAGCCGCACAAGGGTTGTGGAATTTGTGTAAACTGTATTCGCGGCAATTATACTACCTGTCTGAACTATGGTCGTTTGGATTTGGGACATCGTCATTATGGTTTTACTTGTAATGGCGGCTTTGCCGGGTATGCTGTAAATCATATTAATTCAATCCACAAACTTCCGGATTCTGTTTCGATGGACGAAGCTACACTGATTACTACAGCAGGATCATCTTTGTACGGAATTATTCGTATTGGCGGCATTCGTGCAGGAGAAACCGTGGTTATCTCCGGACCAGGGGCAATTGGCTTGATGGCCGTTCAGCTTGCAAAAATATTGGGCGCCGGCAAGATAATTCTAACCGGAACACGTGAGTACAGACTCAAATTAGGAAAACAACTGGGTGCTGATGAGACCATAAATATAAAAGAAAGCGATGTTGTGCAAAAAGTATTTGAGCAGACAGACGGCTTAGGTGCAGATTTGATTATTGAGTGTGCCGGTACCAGGGAAGCCGGCGGTACAGCAATCGAATCGGCAAAGAAAAATGGCCGTATTGCCTATATTGGCATTTATTCCGAACCTGTCTGCATCAATTTAAATAAAGTTGTTCAGCACAACTTGACAATAATAGGAAGCAAAGCTGAGGGGGATTGGTGTATTGAGCGAATTATTCCTTATATAAAAAATGGTCAAATTGACTGTAAATCCCTTATAAGCCATATATTTCCGTTAGAAGAAATAAATAGGGGATTTGAAGTATTTACAAGAAGAATTGATAATGTGGTCAAAGTTGTCATTAAGCCTTAAATGTAGATAAAAGTGAAAGGGTGCAAGATGTTTAAATGGGAATTGCCGGCAAAGAGGGGACATCTGGATGCCGCAGACGGCATCTATTTTCAGAATATGACCATGCTTGAGATGGAAGCGCGATTGGAGAAATGTGATTTGATTATCATTCCGGTAGGCAGTACAGAAGCCCATGGCCCCCACGCATGTTATGGGGAAGATACTTTCCTGGTGACACGGATGGCGGAAGCCGTGGCTGAAAAAGTTGGTTGTACTGTGGCACAACCGGTTTGGTACGGTTCACATCCATATCATCATATCGGTATGCCGGGAACTATTCCGGTGGATGAAGAAACATTCACTGCCAATTTATCGCAAATAATGGCAGGTTTTTGGAATACAGGATTTCGGAAACAGATTATTTTAAATGGCCATGGTCAGGAATATGTGATTCCGACAGCAATTCATCGATTTACTAAAAGGTTTCAAGTACCTGGAGTTTTTGTTAATCTAAACTGGTATTATGCCATTCCGGAACTGATAAAAGATAAAAAACACGGCGGACCTTTTGATACCCCGTTTGTCCACGGCGATGAAGCGGAAACCTCGTTCTCATTAGTCCTTTTTCCCGAAATGATAAAAATGGAGCATGCCGTCGATACGGAACCAAAAGGATATCTTCCGCCGGGGCATGTGGATAAATCCGGAAATGCATATCAATTACCGATTCCCTGGTATGCTCATGCCGGGCTTGGTCCAATGGAAATCGTCGGAAATCCCGAAGGCTGCGTGGGTAAAGCTACCAAAGCGGATTCAAAGAAAGCAATAGCGGGTGTTACAGGCGTATTGGATTATCTGGGAAAATTAATTCAAGATATCATGGAAAAATTTCCTCCCGGAAAATTACCACCGGTTGAAGAAGTAACGAGAAGATTTACGGATGAAGAACTTGAAGTATACTTAAAAAGTCCGCTAAAAGGTGGAAAACATATTTATACTATTGCCTGGCCTGCGTATTAACTGAAATTATTCTAACAATTTTAATTTTTTAAATTTAATTGCTCTTCAAAATATTAAGTCAGAAAGGAGAGAGAGAGATGAAGTGGATTTTAGTCTATTTAATGCTGCTTTTCACTCTCTTTATCAGTATTGCTTCAGTTTCAGCTCAGGCGGCCAGGGGAAAAATCGCCGGCAGAGTATTAGATGCTGATTCAAAAGCGCCTTTACCTGGCGTAAATGTTATTGTTGAAGGTACTGGATTGGGAGCCGCAACAGATAATGACGGATATTATTATATACTCAATTTACCGCCCGGCAGGTATAAGATTTCAGCCAGAATGATTGGATATGCGACGCAAACAAGAATCGGTGTGCAGGTCAATATCGGCAGGACTACGGAAGTCGATTTTGAACTAACAATCCAGGTATTGGAGGGTGAAGAAATTATTGTTACTGCGGAAAGAAAAGGGGTTAGAAAAGATGTTTCAAATAGTGTTTCGACAGTGACGGCAGATGTAATTGAGTTGATTCCTGCAGATAATATGGAGGAATTAATGACCAATGTTGTGGGTATTTCCACGGATATGATGGGTCTTGTTATCCGCGGCGGATATGAAGATGAAATTAACTTTATCGTCGATGGGCTCAATATGAATGACGAGCGCAACAACAGACCCTACACACAGATTAATATGGGAATGGTTTCTGAAGTTGAAGTGCTTACCGGCGGGTTTGATGCTGAATACGGGAACGCACGGTCGGGGATTGTGAATGTAGTAACTAAGAAACCGGGCAGTCGCTACACGGGCTCTATTAATTATAAGCGCAGCCCGGCAGCTTTAAAACATTTTGGTCCTTATGCCTGGTCCAATGATGATTGGTGGGATTGGGGCAGATTTCAACATTTTGCCGTTAACAGAAGTGATTCAAAGTATGAAAATATTCTCGGTCAAAAAATCTATCATTGGTATGATGAAAATGATAACGATGTCGATCGCAACAAAGACGGCGCTCCGGACTTTTGGGGATGGAATAAGTGGGCGAAAAGTTCGGCGAATAAAGACAAGCTGTCTCCGGAGAATGCAAAAAAATTGTGGGATTATCAACATCGACCTGAGGTGCTGCACTATGGCGATGTTGCGGATTATGTATTCGAGGGAAGCATCGGCGGTCCTCTTTTCCCGGCATTGTCGGGGAAAGTTATCCCGGTTTTACCTAAAATAACTTTTTCGGCAGGTTACAGGGAAGAATTTTCAGCCTATCCCTGGCAGCTTGTGGCGCCGGGGGTGAAAGAGAAAATCGGGCAGTTTAATATTTTTGATAATATTAATCCTAACATGTATCTTACTTTTTCCGGTATTTTAAGCAGAACACATGCCGCCGGCATGGGCAATAATGATCTTCATACCTATGTAAAAAGTGATGATGGTGCCTATATAATAAATTATAATGTTTACAACAAAGAACATGCAGATCGAATGTACGCCGTCGATAACAACTCGAATATTATTAATTGGAAAAGGAATAATTTCGGTCTAAAATTCAATCACGTGATCTCCCCTTCTACATTTTACGAGGTGCAGCTTCAAGGTCAATTCAATAAATATAAGGGTAATCCTGCCGATTGGGTCGAGAGAAATCCCGATGGTACCCCCAGGAAGGTTTTTTGGTTAATAAATACAAAGGGAGATTCGGTTGGCTATCCATCATTTCCAAGAGGATTCTATTATCCAGAGGTTGGTTCCGGCGGGAAAGATCAAAACAACTATTATTTATACGGTATTGGCGAAGGCCGGGCTTTTGATGATTCCCGGATGCACTCTTACAACTTGAAGTCCAATATAACCGGCCAGATCAATCGGCATCATCAAATCAAGGCCGGGCTTGATCTAACATATTCCGACATTAATGAACACCGCTGGGTTATCCGGCTGGATTCATTAGGTACGGGTATTCGGGATGATAACAAATATCATATCCAACAAATGCATGGCGCTCTTTATATTCAGGATAAAATGGAATTTGAAGGATTTGTTCTAAACGTTGGGCTGCGCGGTGATTTTTTTGTTCCCGAATCGCCATGGTATGATATGGTGGATTATCCCTATTGGCCTAATCAAACGAACAGCCTGACAAGCAAAGATTCCGTATATGCTTTTCGGGCCGGATATCCTAAAAGAGAGGTTCCGGTTAAATATCATCTAAGTCCAAGAATTGGCGTATCTCACCCAATTACAGAAAATAGCAAACTCTACTTTAACTATGGTCATTTCACTCAAATCCCTGATCCGAATGTGCTTTATTGGAACCGGTTTGGTACGTTAGAGTATTTGGAAAGGGTGGGGAATGCATTTTTAAAAATGCCTGTAACGGTGGCATACGAAATTGGATTTGAGCAGAATATTTTCAATTTATGTACCGGTAATATTTCGGCATTTTATAAAGATCAACGCAACCAGCACACCTATGTAGGAGTAGATATCAGACCGGTTACCGGTTATATGAGTTATAATGCTTCACAATATCGCGATATCAAAGGTTATGAAATAAGACTGGACCGCCGTCGCGGCCGGTTTTTTAATTTCTCCCTGAGTTTAGAGACTGTCTACAAAGAAATTGGATATACGACCGGGAAAAATATTGCCCCCCTGGATCCTGTAAAGAATGATGCCTATATCGCGGCTGATGCTGCGACACGGGCACGTGTTGTCTGGCAGCCGGTTTCACGATACAAACTCCTGTCTAATTTTCATACACCCGTCAAATGGGGGCCTAAATTATCAATACTGGGTCCGTTGTCCAGACCGTTGGGTGGCTGGAGCATTAATATATCTTATTTATACAAACCCGGGCCCAAATTTCACTATGACCCTACAGGTAAAATTGAGTCGCATATACTCAATTGGCAATGGATGGCGTATCAAAATTGTAATTTAAAAATAGAAAAGAAATTTACTATCAGCGTTATCAATGCCGCCTTTTATTTAGACATTTATAATTTGTTCAATCATAAGAATTTTAACCTGTTAGACCGTGGTACAGGTAATTGGGTTGGACGTGATGAGGAAGGGGGACAATACGACCGGATATTTGCAGCTCAAGACCGTTCCTGGGAGCAGGAGTTTAAAATCTATATGATGAGGATAAAGGAGCTTGGATTAAAACCCGGCGATGAAGTTGAATATGAATTTATGCCTAAAAGAACGTACATCACATATATGAGCCCAAGAGATTTTTGGTTTGGGATTAAATTTTATTTTTAATGTGATGACAGCAATGAGGAAAATCAAATGAATGTAAAAACGGCTTTTGTAGACGCCTTGTTATTCTTCATATTTTTCTATACACCGTTTTCAGTTCATGCCCAGGCCCAAAGTGAATTATATGCCGGCACGCTGCATGATGCTGCCGGAGGAGGTCCGGATGATTCCTACTATCGCGGCGCTTATCTTAAATGGCCGGGCGGGCATGAGGATTCTAAGGTCTCCCCGGGAGGCATGCGTTCATGCAGCGCCGGCGTACTCATAAAAATAGTGGTGCGAAACTGGACCGGTCCCAGCGGCGTGTTCCATGAAATAAAAGAAGCATATACACCTGAAACCGGAACCTCGACTCCCATGGAATACCGGGTCAGAAAAACCTTCCGGTCTTTGAGGACAACCACAACTGTGATTGATCCGGATGGCACGGAAAGGACAAATCAGGTTGAAGAAGAAGGAGATTTTTTCCGCGTTAATCACAATTTAATTTCAGATGAAATGGTTGAAGATTGGGAAATGACTGATGCAGGCGTAGTTATTAAACGCACCTATTATGCCTGGGCCAACCGTGAGCATGATGATTATATCATCGAAAAAGTTGTTTTAAAAAATACCGGTAATTTTGATGAAAATCCCGTTACGATTGAACATCCCGACAACGATATTCCGGAATTATATGTGGTATACTGGTCGACGCTGCTTCTCCCGTGTATCAAAGGTGAAAAGCTGCATTCATTTAATGACACCGGAGATCATGATAATTATGTAGACTATTACGGCAGGGAACCCGCCGACAGCATCAGAATTATGTACGGGTTTGACGGCGATGATCCGGATATTCCCATCGATGATCGCGGCGACCCCTTCCCCGAACGATATGTAGACGACAGCCGCTATAATCCTAAGGATATTTATGATGTGGGAGAATTTGTATCGGCGATGTATGCCGGTTATGGAGTATTACATACAGATCGTTCCGCAGCCGATCACACAAATGATCCCGGTCAACCGTTCACAACCGGTTGGGCATCAAAATTTGATGTTAGAAACTGGCAAGACGCATTAACCTGGGATAATATGTTAAATCAAGGCATCCCGGGCCACCGGGCTCATCCTGATTTAACCGCGCCACCCCAACGATATTACCAGAGTTTCTGGATGGGATTCGGCCCTTATCAATTATCTCCCGGTGATAGTATCTCCCTGGTTTTTGTCCATGCCGCCAAAGGGCCCAATGTTGAAAGGTGTAAAGAAGTGGGCCTCAAATGGTTTAATGGCGAAATCGCTCAGGATGAAAAAAATAAATTCCTGAATTCCGGAAAAGATTCGCTGTTTCAGACGGTTGGACGGGCACAATGGAACTGGGATCATTATCTTTCAAAAAATGTTAGTATTCCTATGGGGCCTTCGCAGCCGCAAAATTTAACGGTTAGGGCTGGTGGAAAGCAGGTTACATTAAATTGGACAGCTCCGGACGTTGGTGAAATTGCTGCATATAGAATCTACCGGAAGGAGGGGACATATTTTGGCGATTATCTTTTTCATGATGAAGTTTCGGCTAATGAAACCCAATACATTGATACCTTAAATGTTAATATAGGTGTCTCTTATTATTATTATGTCACGGCAATGAATTCCGAAGGAATAGAAAGCACGGGACATTACAATCGTATCAATATTCCCTCCCGGCCTTTTCTCGGGACGGCAAAAAACATATCTAAAGTGAGGGTTGTTCCCAATCCATATAATTATCACCAGGTAAATCACTGGAGTGGGGAACGAAACCGTATTACTTTCGCCAATTTAACTGAGGATTGTACGATACGCGTTTTTACAGTCAACGGTGATTTGGTGAAAACTTTCCATCACCAATCTGAAAGTGGTACGGAGCACTGGTCGCCGATGTTGACCGATGATAATCTTTTCCCGGCGGCAGGAATTTATATTTATGTGGTGGAAGATAATAAAACCGGACAAAGAGAAACCGGTAAATTTATCATTATTCGGTAAATTATGATGGAGCTTTAAAATGAAATCAATAAATACGATATTGATTGTTTCTATATTAGGGCTAACCATTTTTTACAGCCGGGCTTATCCGCAAATTAAAAAGACAGCCCAGGCAGGAATGACATTTTTGAATATTGGTGTTGGCGCCAGGGCTGCCGGTTTGGGTGGCAGTTTTATCGCTCAAGATAAAGATCCCTCCGTAATATTTTGGAATCCTGCCGGCATCGCTTCTATTGAGGGAGGCGCTTACTGCATAGAACGAAATATGTGGTTTGCAGATATCACTCAAAATGCCGCTGCTCTGGCTTATAATTTTGGCAAATTCGGCGTCATTGGTGTCAGCCTCATTGCAATGGATTATGGCACATTCTATGGAACAGAAATCTCATTAGCAGACCGTGAATTCTTTAATTATCGGGAAACAGGTGAGTTTACTATTGATGAATATGCCGCGGGATTGAGTTATGCAAGAATGATTTCGAATAAATTTTTTGTAGGTACAACGGTGAAATATGTAACACAAAATTTGTTTAATAGTACAATTCAAAAAGGATTGGCTCCTGAAAAAACGATTGACAACAGCGTAGATGTATTTGCAATAGATTTTGGCACCCACTATAAAACCGGTTTCAAAAGTTTGACATTTGCTATGTCTGCTCGAAATTTCTCCAAAGATATTCAATTTCCGGAACAGAGTGAAAGTTTTTCCCTGCCATTAATTTTTACAATCGGTGTGTACATGGATGTTTTAAATTTTTATCCTTCAATTAATAAAAATCATTCATTTTATTTGAGTTTTGACGGCATTCATCCACGTGATTATGTTGAAAAGGTTAGTATAGGTGCGGAATATGGATTTATGGATATACTGTTTTTAAGATTGGGCTATAAATGGAATTTCAGCGCAGAGAACTTTGCCGCCGGGTTTGGATTTAAACATCGTCTCAGTTCCCAAATTGGCATCACCGTTAATTACGCATACTCGAATATGAAATATTTTGCCGCTGTCCACAGATTTTCAATTAGTGGTACTTTTTGACAATTGAACTATAAAGTGAAAATAATATATTGGAGTTTTTATCCGATGCCGCCACTGCTCATTATATATTATTACTCTGTCCTAAATTGAGCGATTCTTATGTCATTCAGGATGAATCTTGTTGGTTTAGAGTACAGAATTGACAAGATTCTTCCTGAATGACAAACCTCATTGGGTGGTAGAAACAAACTAAGAATCGCTCAAATTAGGTCTGTAAAATATTGTTTTCAGCCAGGAGGCGGACAAGTTGAGCAAACTTTGCATTTATCCTTAATTTAATGTTGGTTTGTAGGTCGATTCGCCGAATCGACCTACATTATGCACTATTTTCTTAAATTTGGTCGAAAGGTAAAACCATCTTGTCGGAATTAGAACGACTAAAAAATTACAAATTGGGAACGATCATCTCGACGCAGCAAAATATTGCCCGCCATTTCAAATCAGGTGTGCCTTTGGGGGGCATTGGTTGCGGTTCGTTTGAATGGATGCCGGATGGAAGTTTTCAATATTTTCAAACGAACAATAATTGGGATGTTCCCATCAAAAATAGTTACGGCGCTTTTTTATTGGCTTATACGAATGACGGCAATAACAAGATCACCAAATTATTGAGTGTAAATCCCAAATGGCTTGTACCAAAAGTTCGGAAAATCATATACTATGGTCATTATCCCTTCGCAGAATCCGGAATACTTGATGATGATCTTCATGTAAATATAGAAATCAGGGTTTTTTCTCCACTTATCCCTCATGATGTAAAAAATTCTTCCTTGCCACTGGTTCTATTTAACATAAAATTGAAGAATAAACTTAAGCGGCCAATTGATGCGGCAATTGCTTTTTCATTGGAAAATTTTATCGGCGTGGGTGGATTGCGTACCTGGGGTCAATATAGACAGAACTTGTATTGGAACGATCGTTCCGGCAATTACCAACAGCTTTATGAAGATGATTTGGTTAAGGGGCTTCAGCTTTTATCGCAGCAGAAACAGACAGGGCAAAGAAAAAATTGTATTGGTGAGTATGGTTTATTCTTTAAAAAAGATTCGGATATTGAGATATCGACTTGTGATCATTGGAATGCAAATCCTGAAAGAAGTGATCTTCAGGAACTGTTTGCTCATTTTTCACAAAATGGTATTTTAACGCTTAATCTTACAAATTATACTATTGATGCGTACATTGAGCCGTGGCAAGAACGGGATAGAGAAGTTTATACTGCCGGGGTCGTTTCGGCTAAGCTCGGGTTGCAGCCGGCCGAAGAGAGAGAACTGAGTTTCGCTTTGTGTTGGTATATGCCCCATTTGATTCAATTAGATGAATCGGATATTGGACACTATTACAGCAATTTCTTCTCAAATGCTGTTGAAATAGGCAGATACGGAATCGAAAATGAAGAAGAACTCCGCGGTAAGACAAGTGAATGGCAGGAGCTATTATTTCAATCCAATCTGCCCCGATGGTATATCCGGAAGCTCATCAATGATGCATTTACCTTATCCACGAATACACTGTTAAGCAAAGATGGCCTGTTTACCAACATCGAGAGCCCATTTCACATGGGAGGCTGCCTTGGAACGATGGACCAGAAGTTAGTTGCCCATATTTTTTACCATTTGTTTTTCCCTGAATTGGACAAAGTAGAATTGCAGCTATTTGCCAAAAACCAGCAACCTGACGGATCGATCAGCCACATGATCGGCAGTTTACAGGGTTATATCGGCAGTCTGGCAGATTCTGCATATCAGATAACCCATTGGCCGGATCTTGCCGCTTCTTTTGTGTGGCAAATTTATAAATATTATTTATGGACGGGTGATGCCGCTTTCTTAAATCAAATGAAATTTCATCTGTTTAAAGCAATTGACTGGTTATTGTTAAGTGACAGGGATGGCGATCACTTACCTGAAGGAGGGTCCACCTGGGACAGCAAGCATTATAAAGGGGCATTCATTTACAACGCATCGGTTACAATGGCTGCTCTTGCCGTTGCAATAAATTTAGCCGGGATTTTTGCTGAACATCAAAAAGAAAAGCGCTATAATACAGCGCTGCAACAGATGCGAAATTCTTTGATTAGTAATCTTTTCAATGGCCGTTACTTTGACAAATTCCAAGATCCTGTTACAAATAAAAAATCGGAATACTGTTTTACATCGCAATTGGCGGGTGAGTGGATGCGGCAACTGGCAGGCCTGGATGAACTCTTGCCCGAAGATTTGGTGAAAACAGTATTAAAAGAGATTTTCAACCTTACGGATAATTTCGACCTGCCGCCTATCGAAACGGCTTCCGGTGGCAATATTATCCCCGAACGATACAAAGGTTATAATATATCGTGGCCGGGATATGCGGAAACGTTTATTTGTGCCAATGGTTTTTATCATAATCTAACTGATGAAGCGTGGCAAAAAATTAAGAGAATGAATGATGTTTTTATTCATCTCAATAGAAATATCTGGAATTTTAGTTTGTTTTATAATGCTGAAACCGGACTCGCCGATTGCCATGCACGCTATTACATGAGCAGCGCCGCCAGTTGGTTTGGCTATCTGGCCATGCTGGGTGTTCATGTTAACTGGCCGCAAAAAAGCATCGAATTAAGCCCAAATTTGCCTGATGAATTTGATCATCTAAATGCTCCTGTTTTCCTGCCGAATGTTTGGATGTGGTTGGAATATTCACAGCGGAATTCCGCAGTAAGTATTTCGTTTCATATTCTGAAAGTATTTAATATGAACACCAATTTTCAACTGTTTTCAACCAGGAACACGTGCTATAATAATGTAAAATCTGTGATGTTGGACATTAATCAAAAACCACAGCCGGTAAGTTGGGAACTGAATAAGGGGTGTCTAACGATAAAACTGAAAAAAGTGATTCAACTTGGTATTGGTGATAAGATTAATATTAAATGTCGGAGAACGGATTGATACCCGGCAGTTTAAAAAGGAATTGCTATAAGATAGTGAAATCCGGAATGAATAGTTGTTGTAATCTTACTCATTTTGTCTAAAGGCGAATAATCAAATGGAAGAGAGAATATTGAATCGAGGTCATTTAAATACAATGAAAGATTTGATTAATCAAATGACTACGCCATCGCCTGAAATTTTTAAAGCGGTGCCGGAATTAAAAGATGACATCATGATTTTGGGTGTTGGCGGTAAAATGGGACCCACTTTGGCGGAATTAATAATAAACGCAGGCGGAAATGTCATCGGAGTTGATGTTTTTCCTGATGAAAAGATACAATCATATCTTGATAAAATTGGTGTTCAAACGGTCCGATGTGATTTGTTTAGTGAAAAAAAATTAGCGAATTTACCGGATGCTCCCAACATTTTTTTACTGGCGGGAACGAAATTCGGCGCAACCGGTAATGAACCGTTTGTTTGGGCGATGAACACTTATTTGCCTGGGAAAATAATGGCGCGATTTAAGCGCAGTAAAATTGTTTATCTTTCATCGGGCAACGTTTACAAGTTCATCGATGTTACGACAAATGGTGCGAATGAAAATGATGAGGTGGCGCCAATCGGTGAGTATGCCATGTCCCGCCTGGGCGGAGAACGGATTCTGGAGTATGAGAACCGCCGGAATAAAACGCCCTCCTGTATCGTGCGCTTATTTTATGCCACTGAACTGCGTTACGGCGTCATTCATGATATTGCTAAAAAAATTAAAGAGGGTACCACAATTGATTTGAGCATGGGACATTTTAATCAGATCTGGCAGGGCGATGCTTGTGCTTATTTGATTCGCTGCCTTTCGCTGTGCAAAGTACCGGCAATGAGGATTAATTTAACCGGCCCTGAGGCATTATCTGTCCGTGAAGTCGCGACAAAATTGGGTAAGTTAATGGGGATACAACCCAGGTTTACAGGGTATGAGAGCGCAACAGCTCTGTTGGGAGATGCCTCACAAATTTTTAATTATTTTGGCAAACCCAAAGTTGAACCGGATCAAATCATAGAATGGGTTGCATCGTGGGTGATGAAAGATGGCGAATCATTGGGCAAACCGACCAAATTTGAAAAACGGAATGGAAAGTTTTGAGATGCACCCGATAAAAGTAGCAATAACAGGAATTATGGGGCCGGAGTATCTTAACCGGGTTGCAGAAGCTATTCTTCAACAAAACAAGCGCCTGTTTCAGGGAAGGATTTAAACCATGAAATTAGCTTTTACAACCTTGGGTTGTCCTGATTGGGATTTAAATACAATTATTTTCAGAGCAAAGCAATATGGTTTTGATGGCGTTGATTTCCGCGGTTATCGTAGTGAATTGGATGTCACATTTCTTCCGGAATTTACATTGAAAAGGAAAGAAACAAGTTTACGTTTAAAAGATGCCGGTCTCGATGTGCCATGTTTTTCCAGTTCGGTTAGAATGTTTACGACTGATTCTTCGGCTCAAAGAAAGTATGATTTAGAAATTGTTCGTTATGCCCGGTTGTGCCAATTATTTGATGCACCATATCTCAGGATTTTTGGCGGTAAAATAGGAGACGTCTGTCGGGAAAGAGCAATTGACATTGCTATTAAAAATCTGATGAAAATGGCAAAGATTGGGGAAGAACACAATGTCAGCATTCTCTTGGAAACTCATGATGATTGGCTCGATTGTTACCTGTTAAAAATGTTAATGGAGAGTGTGGCTTCTGATTTTTTAGGCATCCTGTGGGATATTCATAATCCTTATGTTTTGATAAAAGAGAAGCCGCGAACCACCTGGCAGACAATTGGGAAGTGGATTCGGTATACACACTGGAAGGATGCGAAGATTGATAAGAATTCAGAATTGGGCTATCAGATCAGTCTGATGGGAGAAGGCGATTTACCGCTGCGAAAAATATTTAATCTTGTGAAAAATGGCGGCTACGACGGCTATCTGACTTTTGAGTGGGAAAAGCGGTGGTATCCGGAAATACCCGCACCGGAGGTGGCTTTTCCTCAATATATCAAATTTATGAAAGAAAACTTTTAACTATTCAGCCACTAAGGCACGAAGACACGAAGTGATACAACAACAGATCATTGTTATAGTGAACCTTTGTGCCTTAGTTGCTTTGTGGCACAGGCACCTGAATAGTTACGAAAACTTTTAATGTAACACCTCACTTATTGGTGTGAATATTTGTTTATGTTATTATATCTATTCAACCAAAATAGTAAACAGAACACGGATGACACTGATTTTCACAGATTTTATCCGTGTGTATCTGTGTCATCCGCGTAATCCGTGTGCTATTTGGGGTTACAGAACATTAGATGAGCAGCATCAAAACCTGATGTAAACAGAACATGAATCTTTTGGTACTGATTGCATTTTATTATCAACCCGTAAGTGAGGTATTACGGCTGAACACCGCAACACGCTTCCACATCTTCAACAACGGTTAGCATGACACTTTGCTTTACAAACTGTTTTTTAGATATTCTGCGGATTCGAATCATCGATAAATTCCCCGGCAAAAATAGTCTCAAAATTCCCTGTGTATTGCTTTTAACAGATGCTGCCGGATTTTTTCCTGTTGTTTCTCATCCAAAACAGGTTGGCTATGTTGATCCACTACATAAAAACTATCGGCAACCTGATCGACACGTGTGGAAATTTTTGCCGATCGTATGTTCAGATGCAGTTCCGACATGGCCAAAGCAAGACGGTACAGAAGACCGACCGAATCATCGGTAAAAATATCGATGATAGTGTAAGGGGAGAAACCGCTGTTATCGAAATTAATTTCGTCGGGAAAACCGGAATGGCGAAACTTTCTTCGCTTCCATTTTCGTTTATGTCTTTGAAACAGATGCGGCAGATCAGATGAACCGGAAAGTACTTTTTCCAGATCCTGGGAAATATCTTCCTGCTGAATATCATCAAACCGCAGGTTAGGAGAAATGGGGATCACACGGAAGACATCCACAACAACCAGATCCCGGCGGGTAAAAATCTGAGCGCTGAAGATGTTCAGATCATGAATGGACAAAACCCCGCAAATATCCGCCAGGCAAAAAAGCTGATCACGGGTGATGGTTGTGATCATGAAATGGGTTTGTGTATTTTCAAACTTCATCAGGTTTGAACGGGTGGCAAGCTGACGAATCATGCGCAGATGACCGGCGATCTGTTTTTCATCAAAACTGTCCGGATAATGGGGCGGCATTTCCCGCAGGTGATCGCTCACATCCTTTTCCGAAAACTGCCCGGGGAGTTGTTGCTGAATGAGGGCGGACATATTCTGCAGAGTTTCACTGTCTATCATCCCCTCTTTCTTCTTGCCGTGCAGGTAATTTTGCGTTGCATTAAAAAGTTCCATGAGCAGTATGCCTTTCCATTCGGTCCAGATATTCGGATTCACAGCAGAAAGATCGGCATAGGAAAGCAGGTAAAGTAATTTCAAATTTTTCTCATCCTTAATCAGATGCGCAAACTCCCGAATGGTGCTGAACTCTTCAACATTCCGGCGAAAGGCGATCTGTTCCATTTTTTGATGATTCCGGACCAGAAAAAGAATTCGTTCGCTTTCATCCCCGTCGATACCCCAACGCCGTAAAATCCCGCCGGCAATCTCCACACCGACAATTGTGTGATCCCCCTGCCTCGCTTTGCCTAAATCATGGAACAAAATGCTGAGCAAAAGCGTCCTCCTCTCCCGGATTTCCGCATAGATGCGGGCAAGATGATTCTGTGCCGGCGACTCACCGGCCAATCCGGTCAGATTCTCGATGGCGATAAGCGTATGTTCATCGGCCGAGTAAAAATGGTACAAATCATGTTGTGCTAAAGAAGTAAGCGCAGAGAATTCCGGCAAAATCACATCCAACAGACCCAATTCATGCATAGTTCTAAGATTGTCCCCCAGATGCTCCGGATACTTAAACAGTTGTAAAAACAGGCGGATAACCTCTTTATCTTTTTTGAAGTTACCACCCAGGCTTTCTATGGCATAATAGATAGATTCCCGCAGTGCCTCACTCAAACGAACATTGTATTTCCGGCGATAAATAAACACCAGCAGCAGTTCGGGTGGGTTCAGATAGAATATTTTTTTATATTCCGGGTGAAGATGAATTTCATCATCCAGAATATAAAAAGCGTCCGATATTTTTTTTCCATGGATTCCTTCTGCGGCCACTACGGATTTTCTACGCCTTGCTAATTTTTCCGACAGAATAAGATATGTGTGATAAATCCGGCGCGTGTGGGTGTAATAATCCCGCATAAAATGTTCCACCGCCAGCCATTGATCCTGATCCCGATAGCCCAAATCCGCCGCCAGTTTCTTCTGGCCGCCATATTCCAGATGATCGTTTTTTCTGCCCGCCGATAGATGCATCCTGTTTCGCACCTTCATCAAAAACCGGAATGATTGTTTCAATTTTTCCGCATCACCGGAAAGAAGCAGTGAATGATCACGAATGTTTTGCAAAAACTTCATGATGGAAGAGTGATGATCCTGCTTGATCACATACTGGTTTTGCCGGTCGCGACTTACCCGGAACAACCACAATAATACATGCAGATCGCGGAGTCCCCCTACTCCCTCTTTAACATGGGGTTCCAATAGCTGCGGACTTCCGCCATATTTCTGATGCCGGGATGCCGTATCTTTCAACAACTGTTCGGAAAATTCACACAAGCCCCGGGTGTAAACATCGCTGTTCAGTAACAATTCCAAACGGGCGCTCAACTCTTTACTGCCGCAAACAAGGCGCATCTCCAGAATTGTTGTCCGGTTGGCGGCATCTTCCAAAGCTAATTCACAACATTGTTGGGGAGTAACAAACTGATGACCGACTTCCAGGCCAAAATCCCATAACCCCTGGATGAACTGTTTTGTTTTTTCCCGAACCGGTACGGAATCACGCTTGTGCACAATCAGGATGTCGATATCCGAAAAGGGATTCAATTCGGAACGGCCATAGCTGCCCAGAGCGAATAAAGAGATGCTGTCTCGATCGTCGATATAAAATTTTTCAAAATAACCGCAGAGAATGCTATCCAGCCAGACAGCATATTTTGCACTGCCGGCTAAATTATCATTCTCACTATCATTTTCGGCGAATAATCTCTCTTTTATTTGATGGTATTCCCGGTGATTTTCTGGGAACTTCACAGATGCTCTTTCTTTTGATATACAATAAAGGAACAGTTTAGTCCTTTGAAATTGTTAATTCAGTTTCTTCCATAAAATAAATGTTTCGACTCCGTTCCGGTAAAAACCAGCGGAACTTCGCTCAACATGACATGTGTGATGGTTGTCACCCTGAGCACCTGCCCGACTCAGACGGGGAATCCCGATGGTTTTTATCGGGATGAAGGCGAAGGCTCTACTTGTTCCTTCTCGTTACAAATAAGATATTTTCAGACAACTAAAATGTTACGAATAAAGATCCTTTACTCATAACCCAATTGAGATTGAATCTGCCGCGGTACGGGAACCGGTTTTTCATCCTCATTCAGAAAAACTATGGTAATTTCCGCAGCAATCGACTGCTTATTTGTGGTACGATTGAAAATATCCTGCTGCAAAACCAAACTGGATCTGCCAACCTTCGCCACGGAACTGACAATTTCCAGCTCATTGCCAATAAAAGCGGGATTGCGAAAGGTTACATTTGCCTGAGCGATCACAATAAAAATATTCTCTTTCACATATTCGACAAAAGATTTGCCTGTCTGTTGCAGCGCCTGCACCCGGGCAAATTCCAAATAATTCAGATAGGTCGCATTATTCACATGACCGTAAATATCCACTTCGTAAGATCGAACCGTCAACCGGTTTTTTATTTCTTTCGCCATTTTAGTACATTCTCCACTATCTGCGCGGCAAAAAACCAAAGGCCCGAATTTCAAAAGTTTTTCTAAATTTTTTTTCATGTCATCCGCCCCAAGTGAACCAACTTTCCTGAATACCAGAATAGTACCGGAGATTCACAAAAATAATGAAACTAATTGCAGATGAGAAACTTAAAAATTGGTCTTTTATAACCTGAATATTTCTATTTCCACTGAAATAGTTTAATCCAGAATGAACTTAAATTTTTGTTTTTTTCCGTGGCATTTTTATTCTGTGGCCTAATTTTTTTCAAGTTTCCTGGAACTTACATTTTCATTTATCTTTTTTATACAAAGGATATAACAATTTGTTGAGATAAAACTATTATTTATATGCAATTCAAAACCGTTTTCCATATCTCATTTTACTTTTTCTTAACCACATCCCCTTTTTGAAAATTTCCACCTTTGATCACTTGCGCCCTGGAAGCTTTACCGCCAACCATATCGGCGATCACTTTAATTGTGCCCACTTTTTCCATTTCACTCCCCAGTGAGAGACCGGTATCCGGATCGATCAGTTCTTCGCCTTTGCGGTAAACATGGAGCACATCCCCCACTTTTACACCGGCTAAAGAACCTTTATTTAGAATAACATTCCCTTCGGCATCGGTTTTGATAATTTTAATGGTAAGCGCACCGGCTTTGATATGCTTTTTCGCAAGCTTCACAATCTCTTCTATTGCCTCCCGTGTAGCTTTGCCTACCAGAGAATCGTCAAATTGATCCCTGCTTTTAAAACTCATTTTAGGCGTGCCAACGGAAAGCCCGCTTTTCTTTTTCGATTTACGCACATTATCGGAAAAAACAATTTCTCCGGTTTCCGTATTAACAAAACGAACGTCGATGGCAACAACCGCTTCATACTTGCTTACCCCCAAACGCACGCCTTTCAACCGGCCGCCGACACCGCCTTTGGTGTAGCCGAACTCCGTCACGGCGCCGATGATTGCATACTGCACGCCCAACAACTTGCCTACTTTCGCAGCCGTCTGCAGGGTAACAGCGCCGCTGCGACCCAGTTTTTGTTCCTTCAGGATTTTGTCCAGCGCGCTGCGCTCATACACCTTAAAATTCTTCGATTTAACCAGCGCCGTCACTAGCATATCCGACATCCCGTAACCAACGCTTTTCCCATGCCACCAGTGGAAGGAGCCGGTGGTTTTATCTTCAAAATCAAAGACGGCAACCCGCTTCTGCTGTGCTACTACCGGCAGAACACTAAAAATCACCAAAAGGCTAACCACGACGGACGCCAATGTTTTTTGCTTTCCCATTTTCTCCTCCTTTTTTTTCGAAGAATCTGAACTTGTTATTTAGGCCGGAATATTTATAGCCACTAAGACACGAAGGCACAAAGCATTAAAGAATAAGAAGAAAATTGATTTTAGTCACGGTTTTTTTTGAGTTATATATTCTTACTGTCTTGTAACATTTTATTTCTTTGAAAAACGACGATCATCAAGTAACCTTTCCGAATACTTTATCGGCTTGTCTGCAGCAAGGCAGGCAGGGAATCTACTTGAGAGCAGCAATGGATTCCCGCTAAAAGCATGCGGGAATGATAAATTCGGACAGACACTAAATAGTCACTCGATTTTTTCAATTTCTCTGCGTCCTCTAGTGCGCTAAGAGGCGCACAATAACCAGTGGGTTAAAAATCCCACCGTGGCAATTCGCCGTTCACCACGAAGTTGTGGACAGGCTGCATTCAGCGATGAATGTGGTCAAGCTGTCCTGAAAGTCGGCTAAGTCAGTACTCTACTCGATCGTTAAAAAACAGGCGCTCTGAAATGCAGAGACACAGATTTTAATCAAAGGACCGAATTGTTTCAGTGTCTTCAAGTTCTGGTGGCATAATTCATAAATATACAAGATAAAAATCGAAGTCAGGTTAATAATCTACCTGAAAATTATTCAATTTTGGATACAGACAAACTTTAAAACTACGCCGGCACATTCTTTTAAACTTTAGTTCACTTTAGTCACTTAAAACTTCAAACTCATCTCCACGTTACTCCACCAAAATAATAACCCGGCAGCGTTGGAAAAAATCGAAACGCCGCACAGCCGCATGGATCAGTAACCCGTCTTGTGTTGAAACCACAATATCCGCATTTTGTGCGCCACTGTTTTTGACGGCCTTCACGATAAGGGGATTGTCTCTCACCCGGCTGTCTATCCGGGCTGAACCGGGATCGGTTAGATAGCCAACCAATCCAATATCAACAGCATAATCACGGTTGGCAAACATTTCACCATAAATTTCGTTACCCAATTCATCCAAAATTTTAGGCGCCAACGCGGGAGAAACATGGAGTCCTCTGGCATCGATGATCAGACCGGTATATTTTTGTGATGAATTGTAATTGATGGAATCGGCCGGCATGATCAGGTGAATATTATCCGGCACAGGTTTTCCTTCCGGCCAGGGCTGGCCGCAGCAGGGGCACAAAGGTTTATCGATTTGCAGCAATTTCCCCCGACTAAATTTTTGCGGCAGCAAAATGTCCGAAAAAGCGCCAATCAACGGAAGTGATACTTTAACGACAATTTCATCGGGTGACTGCGGTTCAATTTTTAAAACTTCTAAGTTGCGCACCACATTTTCAATTCTGCCGCGCAGGGATGGATCCTTCTCAAACCGATCCGTTAAACAGACTTCACCGGTGACGGCAAGCGCGCCGATTTTTTCCATGATATTCCTGCCGGCAGCTTTTTTGGCGGCTTCCGTAGCAGCCGTTTTGCGAGCGCCTTCCGGCAGCTCCGGATTGATTTTTCCAACGCCGGCAGCGTAAATTTCCTGCTCGGTCCAGTTGATAAAACAGGTTTCATCAATGGTTCGAATAACATCTTGTGCGGTTGCTACGTTGTAAAATAAAAACAGGACGGCCAAAGTTAGCCATCCTGTTTTCAACAAGTTCAGCTTAAAAGCAAATACCGGGGAAACGGATTTCCGCATCTTTGCATCCTACTTTAAGACCACCAGTTTTTTCATCTGTTTCATGCCGGTATCCGTCTGCAGAGAGTAAAAATAGATACCGGATGGCAGCAGACTGCCGCGGTTATCCCGGCCGTTCCAGTGAAGATTATGTGAACCGGCGACGATATGCTTGTTCAGCAAAGTGGCAATCTTTTGGCCCAGAATATTATAAATTGAAACGGAGATAAAACTCCGCTCCGGCACCTGAAAACGAATGGTTACACCTTTTGCCAGATTCTGTCTTGCTACCGGATTTGGATAACTCTGCCCCAGTTGGAAAGAGTGCGGCGTGGTCTTCAAATCTGAATCTTCCACGGAGACAGAAACATCGGCAAAAGAAAATGTTCCCAAACTGAAGTTGATATTCTCCGTAGCGGACCCGCCATCCACTACACTCACCATTTGAGCTCCGGCAGGCGGTGTATCAAAGAAAGGCATAAAGCCGAAAATATCATATTTGATCGTCTGCAGGAAACCAAAGACAGAATCAAAACTGAGATCGGGGAGATCGACAACAACGCCATCGTACCATTCATCTTTGGCGACCGGCCCGAACAGATCGCCGAATCCGCCCAGGATTGAAAACGGATTGCTGATATCGCCGGAAGCTAAATCAGGATTGGTCAAATTGTTTAGTATCGAAAACAAAGCGAAAGTACGAACATAGTAGCTGCCCGTGCGTAAATTTGGAATTTCATACATGCCGGGATTTTCTGTGGGTAAATGGCTCATGATATCCACCCCCGCCATCCCTACGCCAACGGCGTGGCCGGTTGCATCGTAGGCAAAAACCAACGCCTGATTGAGCGGTGTACCATCTTCCGCATACCGGCAGATACCGCGAATGGCGCCCTGGGCCTGTTCCAATTGAAAATCAATATCCTGAGTATTCCCCGGCACAACAACAACCGGCTGACTATTGGGATCATCGAAAGTATTGCCACCGCCGAAATAGGTCACCGCATGAGGAGAAAGAACAGGAAGCACCGCCAATTTGTAGCTGCCTGGTGGAATTCCTATTATTCTGTAGCCGCCGCTGAAGGTAACCGCGGCGGCGCCGGCAAAACGGCCGGTGGCAACCTCGTAAGCGACAACCGGGATATCCGAAACGGTATCGGCGCCGGCGTGATATTGCGCTGCTAAATTGACAAAACCCTGAATTACACCACCCTGTTCCAGTGTGAAATTGATATTTTTTGTGGTATCTCCAAATGCGACCGCAACGACATCAGCCGACCCGATTGATGCTTTGCCATCATAAAATTCCGAAATGTACATATTATCTCTACTCGGATCGACCAAAGCAAACAAGGTATATTCACCCGGTTCCAGCATGGAGATGGTGTAGCTGCCGTCGTTGCCACCGCCATATTCAAAAGGCGCCAACTGGGGCAAATAAGTGGCCGTGTCGATGGCTACAACCATTGTCACATCTTCCACCGGCGTCACGCCGTCGGCAGCCAGAATTTTTCCGCTGATCACACTCGCTTTTTCCAGGACAAAATCGATTCCGCCGGTAGTATCCGGTACAGTTACGGAAACTTTATTCGCCTGTCCAAACGCAAAAATGGAATGAACATCGCTGTACCACTCATCCAGATACATCCCATTGTAATTGTCATTCATCAGGGAAATAGTACGAATCAGGTAATCGCCATCGGAGATGCCGGTGATCTGGTACCGACCGGCGTCATCGGTGGTATCAAAACCCACATCGATATTTGTAAAAAATCCGTCAAAATTTTCCAAATCCCCTTTGATGGCCAGAACAGCTACATTGGACAGCGGTTCACCGGCTTCATTCGTAACGGTTCCGGAGATGGAAGCACCCCGGTCCAGCGTAAAATCGATCGCTGTTGCCGTGTCCGCTTTGGCAAGCGAAACCGGCGCGGCGCCGTCCGGAGTTGGACTCTCCCGATAGAATTCCCGTGAATATCCCTGCAGCAGATCGGTAGCCATTACAATATAATTGCCAGGCGCCAAACCGGTGATCTGATAGTTGGGAGCTCGCGGTGCCTGTGTGCTCCTTTTACCCAAAAACGGCATGGAGATAGTGAACCCGGCGATGCTGGTATCGGATGTATCAAACGCAAATAGCAGCACAAAAAGCAACGGTGCACCGTTATCCTCGGCAATGACGGAGCCGGAGATCATACTGCTGGAATCAACCTCGTTTGTGCCCGTGTCCAGTACCAGTGTAAAATCGATGTTTCTAATCGTATCGGTCGGACTGGCGATAAAAACCGGATCGGCGCTGTTCCAATCCGGTTGCTCATGGTAAAATTCGGTTTTATAGCCGCTGAATTCGGCGGAGATTTTAAAATAGCCGGTTTTGCCAAAATTAAAAGAGTACTCACCGGTTATGATATTAGGAAATAGATAGTCTGTATAGAGCGGTTCGGAACTGTTTTCCATATCGTAAACATTGATAACAAAAAACACCAAAGGCGAACCGGTGGTTTCATCAAAAACCTTACCGGAAATGACCGCGCCGCTGTCGAGATCGAAGTTAACATCCGGAGTAACCTGAGCGGATGTCACGGCAACATGGTCCGCATTCCGCCAGCCTTTATAATTATTGAATGGAACATTGTTGTAGAATTCATCGGCCAGATTGCTTTCTGTTAAAATATAGTACGAGCCGGCCGGAAGATTGTCCAATTCATAAGTTCCATCGCTGAAATTGGCCTGCGTTTCAGCTATGTAATAGCCGTAAAGATCAAAAGCAAAAATCAGAACATCCACATTTGGAATGGCTCCACCCATGGTAATGATACCGGAAATGGAACCGGAACCAGGCGATTTTTGCAATGAAAATCGCTGCTGCAGTGTATGCTGAATGCCGGCAGTCGTGCTTCCCGCGGCGCGCATCCTTTTAATTTCCAGCATGAAATATTTGATACGGTCGGCGCCGGTGAGATAACTGTCCGCAGATTTTTG
This sequence comes from uncultured Deferribacteres bacterium, assembly GCA_913009825.1. Classification (GTDB taxonomy): domain Bacteria; phylum Zhuqueibacterota; class JdFR-76; order JdFR-76; family DREG01; genus DREG01. The sequence continues at coordinate 59,120 of CAJVYQ010000009.1, read as the reverse complement.
CAACAACATCGCTTTCTGTTTGCTCTGAACCGTTTTACGCAGCGCCTGGTTAATTTTATCTTGCTTGTTTTTCAATTGTTTATACTCATGGGACAACCGATAGGAAGGATCGGCGGAAAGAATAGATGTGTTGACTGCTTTTCGCACCTTTTCAATTTTAAAGGTTCGATCCGTTTTCTTCTTATCCGCCGCCTGAACGGAAAAGGCGAATAAAGAAAACAGGGTGAAAATAAACATGATCTGTAAAATGGCTACAACTTTTCTGGACATGGTTGAATCCTCCTTAAGTATTGGTGAATAAAAAATAGTACGTTCGATATGATTTTTTACTAAATCGCGTGTTTTTTAAATTAAATAATAATATTAATTTTACATTTCAGATGCAAATTAAAATCCTGTAACAAGTGTTTTAATCGAGCGATTGCAGGGCGATTCGCCGAATCGCCAACAGAATTTACACTAAAAAATGAAAGCCCGTTTTGTAACGGCAACAAGCCAAAAAACAAGAGAATTGCTCAATTCAGGTAAAAATAATTAATGAATAGTTAGAAAAAGAACTATTCAGCTTGGTTTCTTTTTGCCATGAAGACACCCCGCCGGCAGTGGTAATTCGATTCATTTCTTTTTCTTTGTGCTTCTTCGTGCCTCCGCGAACTTGTGGCTGGATAGTCACTTAAAAAAAAGAATTTGGGAAACAAACTGAGTTTAAATTACCAACTTGTTCTAATTTATATATTTTTAGTGACTTAGTGCCTTTGTGGCAAAAATTTGTGAATAATGCGGACTAAGTAAGAAAATAAAATCCCTATAATTTTCGAACAACTTCAGTAAATATATGGACAATTAGGCATAATTGTTTTGCATATATAGAAATATCTTGACAAACTGATTTTTTTATATTAATATGTTTCGAAACGTTTCGATAATAAATTTTCTTATAAATTTTAACTCTCGATCATTTGTTAGTATATCAAAATAATAGTTACTTAAATCATCTTGGCTTTATTAACAAAGAAATTCTAAAATAATCGAAACGTTTTGATGAAAAAACCAACTATCAAAGATGTTGCACGATTAGCCCAGGTTTCTGTTTCAACGGTTTCACTTGTCATAAATGAAAAGACATCGGTTAGTGAAAAGACTAAAACCAAGATTCAGATTGCAATTAAAGAATTGAATTATTATCCCCGCAGAATTGCAAGAGGTCTGGCTTCTCATACAACGGGGAATATTGGATTTATTCTGACAGATGACCACTTTTCTTTGGTGGAGCCATTTTACACAAAAATCTTTCTCGGTACTGAATTTGAGGCCAGAAAACATAACTATTATATTTTACTCACTACAGTACCAACGAAATTTGATCAAAAAAAATCGATCCCGAGATTTTTATTGGAAAAGAATGTTGATGCAGTTATTATGGCCGGCAGAGTTCCGGAAAGATTGATTGAAATTATAATTGAAATGGAGTTACCTGTTATTTTAGTAGACTATTATAACAGGCGTTTTAAAACTGCTGCCGTTTTGATCGATAATATCGAGGGCGCTTATCAAGCTGTCAATCACCTGATTCATTCTAAACATAAAAAAATTGGCTTTATAGGCGGGGATCTGAAACATCCAAGTATAGCCGATAGATATGATGGATATAAAAAAGCACTCATGGACAATAACATTTCGCTTAATAAAAATTTTGTTGTAACCCATGAGCTAAACACATCGATCCCTACGGGATATAATGCCATGCATGAAATCTTGAAGAAGGGAGATTGGCCCACTGCTATTTTTGCGGCAAACGATGCCATGGCAATCGGTTGCATGAAACGTCTAAAAGAGGAAAAAATTAGGATTCCTGAACAAGTTGCGATAATTGGATTTGATGACATTGATGCAGATATTCAAATTGAACCCCATCTATCTTCAATACGAGTAAAAAAAGAGGAGATGGGCGCAATTGCTGCCAAACAGGTGGTGACTATGATTAAGAATAAAAAGCATATATCGGAGAAAATTTTGGCTCCGACAGACTTGATTGTACGGGCATCTACTAAAAGTAACAGTAATCTTTAAAATCTTTCGAAAGGAGGTGGTATGGTTTACTTAGATTTCAGCTTTTCAGGGGTGTAAAAGTAAATAATTGCATAAAAATCAAAAAAAGGAGAGTGCAATGAAAAGAAAATTTGTGAGTGTGCTATTAGTTGTAGCAGTTGTATCGGTATTGGTTTTACCGCAGCTTTCAATCTCCCAAAACCTTTTAACCAACGGCAATTTAGAGTTAATTGAGCCGGGTTTTTGGATGAAGGTAAACGAAGGTGATGGTAACAGCACCTTGAGTTGGCCCTGGATGGGTTATAATAGTGAGCGATCCTTTGAGATCATGAAGCCCAATGCAGGTAGTGCGGCAGTAGGCTGGATGAGTGTGAACAATGCTGATTTATACTGGAATAATGCGAAAGCGAATGAGCTGTATAATTTCAGTTTCTGGGCAAAAACGGAAGGTGTGAACATCACTCCGGCGAATGATGATGCAAAGATTGGAGTCCATTATGAGATATTCAAGAATGGTACATTATTGTCGGATGGGTATGTTTGGGTAGATCAGACGGTAGACACGAAGGATTGGACGAAGTATACCGGCGGTGTTGCGATAGGGGCAGATGAGCCGGACAGTGTCGTAGCGATGATCATGTTTGGTAAGGATGCCACAGGGAAGGCCTATTTTGACAATGTGAACTGTGGTACCAGTCCGGATTGGTCGATGGGTTTATTCAATGGCAATGCCGAGACGCCGGTTGGTTGGCTGAACTGGGCAAGTGGAGACAAGATAGGATTTGCCAATTTGGATACTACGAATGCACATAGTGGTGACTATGCGGTTTTACAACGAGAGCGTGATACCAACGATGATGAGATGGTATTTTACTCCCGGCCGGTAACGGTAGAACCGGATAAATGGTATAAGATCAGTGTATGGGCAAAGTTGGATAGTGTGAATACAGGAGCCGGTTGGTTTGGATCGAATGTGACGAAAGATTATGATAAGGATCGTATGGGTATTAACTTTTTCTATCACCGAGATCCGATAGGTAAAGCCTGGGATTTGACGGAAGGTGATCAGTTTGTTTATTTTGATCAACGAGATAGCAGCTCAGATTGGACTTATTATACGATCATCTCCAAATCTCCTCCGGATGCTTCCGGATTATCAATGCGTGCTCGTTTTAATAGTATGACCATGGGTTATGCCTGGTATGATGACTTCTCTATTGAACCGGTTGAAATTTTAGTGACCGGTGTAGAAGATGCTGATATACTTATTCAAGAATTAATTCCATCGGAATATGAATTGAGGCAAAATTATCCAAATCCGTTTAACCCCACAACCATGGTTGAATTCCGGTTACCAAAAGCCGGTCAGGTAACTCTTGATATCTTTAACGTAATTGGCCAAAAAGTTAGAACTCTAGTTGGTGGTTTTTATCCGGCTGGTACTTTCAAACTTCTCTGGGATGCAAATGATGATTTTGGTCAAAAAGTTCCGACCGGAATTTATTTTTATCGTCTTAAAGTTGGTGATTTTATATCCATGAAAAAGATGATTCTAATGAAGTAATTTGTTCAAAAGAAACTGCCTGGGTGTATTCCATCCGGGCAGTTCCTATTTAATTTCACTTTGAAAAATGAAGAGGTCGGTATGAGACCATCTTTGTTACGACAGGTAGTATTTTTACTATTTGTTCTTTTTATGTTGTCAAATTTTACATTTGCAGGTCAAACCGGGAAAATTGTTGGAAAAGTTTTTGATTCCACTAGTAAAGATCCATTACCGGGAGTGAATGTGATCATTGAAGGCACAACAATGGGAGCTGCAAGTAATCTTGACGGTCAGTTCATTATTATTGGTATACCACCGGGAACTTATACGGTAAAAGCTGAGATGATGGGCTATACACCTTATCGTATTGAAAATGTCAAAGTAAATACGGATAAAACAACTACAGTGGAGTTCCCATTATCAATGACGGTTTTAGAAGTGGGTGGTACCGTAACCGTTATTGCAGAACGCCCATTAATTCAACGAGATTTGACATCGACTGAATCGGTGGTGGATGCCGATGCCATTGCACAGATGCCCGTTCAAAATTTTGATGAAGTCGTAAATTTGCAAGCAGGGGTAATTGATGGGCATTTCCGAGGGGGAAGAATTGGTGAAGTAATGTACATGATTGATGGGATTTCCGTAAATGATGTTTATTCCGGCAATTTTGCACTTCAGGTTGAAATCAATGCGATTCAGGAATTACAGGTTATCAGTGGTACATTCAATGCGGAATATGGTCAGGCGATGTCCGGCATCGTGAATATTGTCACAAAAGAGGGCAGTGATTTTTACACGGGGGAACTCTCAACCTATTTTAGCGATTTTGTGAGTAATCATAAAAATATATTTTGGAACATAAACAAGTTAAATTTAACAGCCAATATTCAAGGAAATTTAAGCGGGCCGTTCCCCATATTTGGCGATAAGCTTAGTTTTTATGCTTCTGGCCGCTATTTGGACAGTGATGGTTATATTTATGGGAAAAATGTTTTTCAGCCGTCAGATCACTCTGATTTTACATCAGGTGGGCCGGATAACCCTTCCGGCTGGATTATTCAATCGCATGGCGAAAATATCCCATTTTCCGAAGAAAACGCAAAAAAGCTTATAGATGAAGCTGAAGCCGTATCACTCAATGGTAATTTGCGCTGGACAGGACAGGTTAAATTAGCATATAAGTTATCGGGCATGGATAAAATCAGTTACGAAACCCTGATCCAAAAAAATGAATGGAATAGCTACAACCATAAATTTCGTTTAAATCCAGATGGCAATTATAACTATTTTCAAAACAGCTACAATAATATCCTAATCTGGAATCATATCTTAAATGAAAGAGCTTTTTTTACCGTGCGGCTGGCCAATTTTTACATAAAATTTAAACAATATACCTTCGAAAATCCAAATGATAAAAATTATGTGAGCAGCCGGCGTCTACAAGATTCCGGCGCAAATGCGTTCCTGACCGGTGGAATGCAAATGTGGAATTTTCAACGAAGTACCACATCAAATCTGTTAAAAATGGATATGACCTATCAAATTACAAATGTTCATCAACTTAAATTCGGAATGGAGGCTAAAAAACATCGCCTTTGGCTGCGAGAATACGAAGTTGTGCCGGAATTGGCTGGTCGCATTCCCCCGTTAACATCCTACAATAATAATCAATATCAACATAAGCCTATCGAAGTTTCGGCTTTTTTTCAAGACAAAATAGAGCTTGATTATATGATCGTAAATGCGGGAATCCGATTTGACTATTTTGAACCTGATGGCTTCCTGCAAACCAATTTTCTTGAGCCGGATGCTTCGGTGACAAAAAAAGCGGAAACCAGCACGCAAATCAGCCCAAGAATTGGATTGGCCTACCCCATTACAGATCAAGGAGTCATCCATGTCTCTTATGGTCATTTTTTCCAGGTTCCTACTTTTGAATTTTTATACACAAACCCTGAATTTGATATTTTCCCGTTACAAAGTACTCCGTCGCCGCCGCCAAATAGTTTATTAAATACAGTTGGAAATGCATCACTAAAACCTCAAAAAACGGTTATTTATGAAATCGGATTGCAACAACAATTGGGGGAAGAGTTTGCTCTGGATGTTACTGTATTCTACAAAGATATTCGAAATTTACTGGGTACTGAAGTAAAAATGACTCTGCAAGGGATTCGCTATGGGAGGTATATTAATCGGGATTACGGCAATATTCGGGGAATTACTATAGCGCTTGAAAAACGGCCGACGAACGGAATAGCTGCCACAATAGATTATACCTTTCAAATTGCGAAGGGAAACGCCTCCGATCCCAATAATGTGTTTTTAGATCAACAGACCGATCCCCCCACAGAAAGTGAAAAACAGATGGTACCTTTAAATTGGGATCGGCGTCATCAGATAAATTGTTCAGTTACTTTTGGTGATCCGGGAAACTACGCTCTAAGTCTCATTGCACGTTTTGGCACCGGATTTCCCTATACACCCTCCTTCCAAAATATTCCAACTGCTGTGGAAAACAGCGATAGAAAACCAAATATTTATAATGTTGATATCTACGCTTATAAAAGTTTCAAATTAGGACCGTTACACTATTCTCTCTTTCTAAGAATATTTAATCTATTCGACCGTCTAAACGAATTGAATGTTTTTTCCGATACCGGCCGGGCCGGTTATTCACTGGCGCCCATTTACTCTGGTGGACTTCGGCCCCAAGGAATAAATACATTAAAAAGTTATTTTGTAAGACCAGATTTTTACAACCGTCCCCGCGAAATTCAATTGGGCTTTTCTGTAAATTTTTAATAATTCGAGGTGAAAATGAGAAGTAAAATCACTTCCTCTTTTATCATACTTTTTGGATTAATCGTTTTATCACCCTATATTTATGCCCAGCGAATTCCTGACCCCAATACCGGCAAAATATCATTCAGGCGTCAGGGTATTATGGATGGAAATTTAGTCCGGACAATCTTCATAAATTGGGGTGAAATTGCTCATTGGCCGGATCAACCTTCCGGAGAATGGCCCAAAGGAACCGGACACCAATATGTCGATGGTGTTGCTTTGATTGTTCAGGCCAAGACAATAGACAACAATGGTAATGTTATTTATCCGTTAGAAACTCAGTATCGAGAATTTGTCGATAAAGGGCCAAATGATGAACTTTGGGGTTGGGCGCCTTTGCCCGGCTATTTTAATCCCCGGCAGAATGAACCCGCCATGAGTGATGACCCGAATACCTGGCCGGATAAATGGCCGGATAAACCGGAATGGGTAAATCCCAATGAAATCCTTAATGGTATAGATGATGATAAAAATGGCATGATCGATGATATTGTCTTCTGGAACGGATTTTTTGGCAAAGGTGTTCGAAATGCAGATTTGGAAACCTATATGGTTTTTGACGATGATCCGGATGAAGAATGGAACTTTTTCCCAGATCCTGCTGATACAACCCGGAGAGGATTAGGACTGGAGGTTTCTGGTCGTTATTTCCAGTGGTCGCAAGTGCTGGCGGAAGATGTGATATTTGCTATCTATTTTATCACAAACGAAGGAAAAACTGATTACGATAGCACGTATTATTCATTTTATATAGATTGGGGTATCGGTGGAACAGATGATTCTTCGGATGACTCCGGTGATTATAATAAAATGCTTGATATTGCCTGGGCCTGGGACTATGATGGTTTTGGCACTCCCGGCCGCTGGTCGCCTGTAGGCGTTTGCGGTTTTGCATTTTTGGAAAGCCCGGGTATTCAGAACGACGCCAAAGACAATGATGATGATGGGCTTGTTGATGAGAGAAAAGACAGCGGCCCCGGCGTGTTTCTTGATTCCTATCCTTATGGCGTGATAGATGTTGATGCCTATCGAAATTATTATGAACGTGAACCTGTTCCACATTGGTCCGGGGATGAAGATGGTGATTGGGTTGGCTTTGAAGATCTAAATCAAAATGGTGTCTGGGATTCTGGAGAGCCGCTTCATGATGATGTGGGTAAAGATGGAATTGGCCCCTATGAATTAAATTATCAAGGTCCTGACGAGGGTGAAGCTGATGGGATACCAACACCTGGTGAATCCAATTTCGATTTTCTGGACAAGGATGAATCAGATCAAATCGGATTAACCGGGTTCGAAATTTTTCCAGTTCATAAATATGAATTATGGAATGAAACCCAGGATTGGGATGTTTGGCGGAAGGCTTTACCTCCGAGAGAAGGGTTACAAGTGACGGCAAATTTGGGTATGTTTTTTTCCTCGGGACCTTTTCCGCTTAAAGCAGGACAAACAGAAAATTACTCGATGGCTTTGATTTTTGCCGAAGATGCAAACGATTTAGCCAGAACCAAAAAAACGGTTCAGCAAATTTATAACGCTGATTACCGTTTCGCAAAACCCCCGGAAAAACCGATTCTCACCGCTATACCTGGAGATAAAAAAGTTGTCTTAATTTGGGACGACCGCGCCGAGCAATCTTGGGATCCGTTTTTGCAAAAATTTGATTTTGAAGGGTATCGTATCTATCGGAGTACAGAACCTGAGTTTTTAGAAACTCGTTTAATCACCGATTCCTACGGCAGAAAAACATTTCGCAAACCATTAGCTCAGTTCGATTTAAAAGATAACATCAAAGGATTACACCCTATGGATGTAGAGGGTGTAAAATACAATTTGGGTACTGATTCCGGATTAAGACACATATTTATTGATGAAAATGTCCAAAATGGACAAACCTACTATTATGCTGTAGTATCCTACGATCAAGGAGATGTAGACACTAGTGCAACCGGTGAAATTGAAGGAATAACACCTGCCGAATGTGGAAGTATCATCAAACAAGATATCGCCGGAAATATTGAAACTGATATCAATACTGCCGTTGTCACTCCGAATCCCGCCTCAGCAGGTTATAGACCGCCGGAGTTAATTGATGACATCGAACATATTGGCCCTAATGGACGTCTGGGCCCTGGTACCGGTACTTTAAAAATGGAGTTTATTGTTCCTGATTCTGTGAAAAATAAAAATACTTATGAAGTTATTTTTGAGGACACTTCACTGTTTCATCATGAAGGAGCTGTCTGGTATAAAATTATGAATGTGACCAATAATCCTCCAATCGAGGTTGTTCCCAAAACTCAACTCTTTGAAGAAACAGAAAGTCCTTTGTACGATGGCATGGTAGTGCGCATAAATAATGAACCTCGTGTAAAATTAAATCCATTTAAAACCGGCTGGTTGATTGGAAATAGTAACTATAAAGTTTTTATTGATTTTGATCCCCGGTTTACAAGTGAAACTATTCCTCTTTTTAATATAAATATTTCTTATCCTGCGGATTTTGAGATCACCTTTACTAATGCTGTTAGTGATACCTCGGATAATAAAATTGGATTTCCCGCAACACCGGTTAAATTTAAAATATGGAATATGACAGAGGATAAACCTGCCAGTTTTTTGTTTAAAGACTTTATCGCCGATCAAACTTTATCCCCGGATACAACTGAATATATTTTACTTTACGTAGATAATCCGGATAACAATTTGAAAGTATCCACAACTTGGCGGATCTACTTTGAAACAGATACCCTGGCTTCAGAACAAAGAGTTCCCCAACCTGGAGATATCTATAGAATTTCAACTTATAAACCTTTTAGAACGAATGAGAAGTTTAGATTTAAAGTAAAAGGTGCCAGCTTTAATAATGAACTGGCAAAGCAAGAATTGGATGATATTATTGTTGTACCAAATCCTTACGTTGTAGGCGCATCGTGGGAGCCTAAAAGTCCATTTCGATTTGGCAGAGGGGAACGAAGGTTGTGGTTTATGAACCTGCCGCCGGAGTGTACGATCCGAATTTATACAACCCGTGGTTATCTTATCGATACTATTGAACATTCCGGTACAGAAAGTAATAGCGCCGCTTCATGGGATTTAGTTTCCAAAGATGGCATGGACATCGCTTATGGAATTTATATTTACCATATCGAAGCGCCCAATATTGGGGAAAAAATTGGCAAGTTTGCAGTCATTAAATGAAAAATAAACCAATTTTGTTGGAGTTCAGTATGAAGAGACTATTTGCAATAATATTTATTCTTAGTCTGATATTTTCCACATCAAATGCTCAACTAGTAACTAATGTATCAAAAACAGGAATAACGGCCGCTAATTTTCTAGAGATTGGTGTGGGAGCACGAGCTTTGGGGATGGGTGGCGCTTTTGTTGGTACAGCGGACGATGCCAGCGCTTTGTACTGGAATGTTGCCGGTATCGCCCAACTGCCACAGCCGGAAGTACTGCTCGTTCACACTGAATGGATCGCAGATATGAAATTCGATTTTGCCGGAATTACACTTCCGCTTGGGGCTCTCGGCAGTATAGGAGTAAGCGTTACTACACTTAGCATGGATGACATGATGGTTCGGACCGTGGAAAGGCCGGAAGGAACTGGTGAATTTTTTAGTGCAGGAGATATGTCATTGGCCTTAAGTTATGCCAGAAATCTGACGGATCGTTTTGCCATCGGCTTTTCCGGGCGCTACATTCAACAAAATATCTGGAAAGAAACCGCTCATGGATTTGCACTAGATATCGGAACAATTTTCACAACCGGTTTACATGGAATGCGAATTGGCGCAGTACTCTCAAATTTCGGAACCGATATGCGAATGGATGGCAAAGATCTGTTGGTTTATCATGACATCGATCCTAACAAACTCGGAAATAATGATCGTATTTTTGCTGATCTCCATACCGACTCCTGGCCGCTTCCTCTTACATTCCAATTCGGCCTGGCCATGGAACCATATAAATCAGACGATCATCGATTGACCATAGCTGTGGATGCCATGCATCCCAGTGACAACACAGAAAGCATAAATATAGGTGCAGAATACGCTTTTCATGAGATGTTTGTGTTTAGAGGTGGGTATCACAATCTGTTTCAAAGGGACACCGAGGAAGGTTTAACAGTTGGGGCAGGTTTCACCCAGCGATTTTTAGGAAATATGAAGGTTTGTTTAGATTATGCTTATGCTGATTTTGGCAGATTACAGAACACTCAGCGAATTACTTTGAGGATGGTTTTTTAAGTTTGATTTTTGGTGCTTCTTTTTAATGCGGTTATTTCATTGGGTTTTCTATGAGAGGTTGTGACGTTGAAAAATAACTGGCGCTTATTTACGATTTTAATTTTCTTCTCATTTTCAAATATACAATTATTAGTCGCCCAGCAAATCAATATCACCAGAATTGAACAAATGCCCAATACCCCATTTCCTTATAAAATACGGGATTGGAAACTGGTAGCCCGTGGCTATGATTCCCTCGTTTTCGATTTGAATCGAACAGGACAATTTTTGCCTTTAGCATGGCTTAATTCAAACACCACTAATTATCCAAATCATGACGGTTTTGGCCTGCCTTCTTATGTTGGTATAAATCCTCCATCAGGCGCAGAGGCTATCAACTTACTCCCTGCTGTCATTGGCGCATCTCTGGTTGGAATCGATAAAAGTAACCAAAATAGCAACGACTGGGTTCTGATGTGCGAAGAATTTTTCAACCGACGGCCGGAAGAAAATGTCTATCTGAACAATACCGTTGCATCAAGCGGAAGCGACTGGTGGTACGATACTATGCCTAACCTGTTTTTCTATCAGCTTTATAATCTATATCCAAAAGCGGGTGATTTTGCTTATCAATTCACTACCGTAGCAGACCGCTGGCTCGAAGCGGTTTCCGTGATGGGCGGAAGTACGACGCCGTGGAAAAAACCATCTATGAATTACAGAGCCTGGAAACTTTCACCCATGACACCGCTGGAATCCGGAGTAAAAGAGCCTGAAGCGGCTGGAGCGATAGCCTGGATTCTTTACAACGCTTTCATCCAAACTGGAGAAAGAAAGTATAGAATTGGTGCGGAATGGTGCCTGGAATTTCTGAATGGATTAAGCAAAAATCCTTCTTATGAACTACAACTCCCTTACGGCGTTTATACGGCAGCAAGAATGAATGCCGAATTGGGCACAAATTACAACATCGAAAAGATGCTGAACTGGTGTTTTGAACCTGACGATAATGTGCGAGGTTGGGGCGCCACGCTGGGCAGATGGGGTGATTATGACTGTTACGGTTTAATTGGCGAAGCTCAGAGCAGAGGTTATGCATTTATTATGAATGGTTTTGAAATGGCTGGTGCTTTAGCGCCGATGGTCCGGTATGATGATCGTTTCGCACGGGCAATTGGCAAATGGATATTAAATCTGGCCAATGCTTCCCGGTTATTTTATGCTAACTTTTTGCCGGATGATAATCAGGATAGTGAAAACTGGTCGCATACTTATGATCCCAATTCCTACATTGCTTATGAAGCCTTAAAAGAATGGGAATATAATCAGACTAATACAATTAGACCCTTTGCCACAGGTGACGCTATGCGCAGCGGCTGGGCGCAAACCAATCTGGCATTATATGGCTCTTCTCATGTGGGTATTTTCGGAGGAATCATCGATACCACAAATGTAAAAATGATCCTCAAACTGAACACCCGAAAAACCGACTATTTTCAAAAAGATACATTTTCTACTTATCTCTATTTTAATCCTTATGGTGAAGAAAAGAACTTACAAATTGATGTGGGAACGGGAGTTTATGATTTGTACGATGCCGTCTCCAATCAATTTTTGAAAACAAACGTTAGCGGAATTGCTGATTTTAAAATCCCTGCTAATCAGGCTGTTTTACCGGTTCTTCTTCCTTCCGGAGCAAATATTGAATATGACCTGGACAAAATGTTGGTGAATGGAGTTGTGGCCGATTACTCTTCCGGCCAGCCCGTGCAGAACTACCTGCCCAGAATTAAAAGCCTGACCGCCTTAAAAAGCTTAATCTTATGCGGTGAAAATGTAGCAATTTACTGCACGGCTTTTGACCGGGAAAATAATCCACTCACTTACAATTGGAATGCTTCAGATGGTGCTTTTATTGGGAACGGTTCTCCGGTGATTTGGACTGCCCCCGATTCCGCAGGGACTTTTAATCTCTTCTGTTCAGTTGATGACGGAAACGGCGGTGTTGCCAGAGACAGTCTTGTTATTGCAGTAATCGACAACCAGAAACCACAAATTTTAAGTCTTACCGCCACTCCCAAACAAATTGATCCTGCCGGGAGTGTTTCACTTTTTTGTAACGTCAAAGACCCCGATGGCGATACATTGTATTTTTCATGGTCAAGTGAAAGCGGAATCTTGTCAGGAACAGGCGCAACTGTCTACTGGACTGCCCCACAAAATCCAGGCTATTATAAAATTTATTGTACTGTTTATGATGATTATTCCTGTGGAGTAACGGACAGCATTGGAGTTTCTGTGGGTAAGTTAGTTGTTTATTTCCCTTTCAATGGCAATGCCAATGATGAGAGCGGCTTTGCCAACCACGGCTCGGTTTTGGGCGCTTCTTTAACAGCAGATCGTTTGGGAAACACTAACAGCGCTTTTTATTTCGATGGCTCTAATGATTTTATCAAAGTTAACAATCACCCCAGTTTGAATTTTCAGGATGGAATTACAGTTGCATTCGATATGAAAATTAACAAATTTTTTTCCAGAGAGGCTTACCCGCTTTCTCACGGCAATTGGGAAAACCGTTGGAAACTTTCCATTACCGGCAAAGGTATGCGCTGGACGGTTAAAACCACCGCAGGTATCAAAGACCTGGATTCTAAAACCAAATTTGTCACCCATCATTTTTACTACATCGCAGCGAGATTTGATGGCAGCAAGTTTGATATTTTTATTGATGGAAAACCGGACGCATCTTCAAACTGGTCGGGGAAAATTTTACCGACGTCTCTTGATCTGACCATCGGCCAGGTGCTGCCAAATAATCCAAATTACAATTTTAATGGCGTCCTGGATGATGTGCGCATTTACAACACTGCTTTAACCGATCTGGAAATATTTGATCTCTATTCCATAGTAACCTCAACGCAAGCTGATGAGAGGAATCACTTACCTGAACAAAATAATCTGGCACAGAATTTTCCCAATCCATTCAATCAAAGCACGAACATCATTTATCATCTTAAAAAGAGCGGGAAAGTGCATTTAGTCATTTATGATATGCTGGGAAAACAGCTTATTCGACTTGTTGATCAACAGCAATCACCTGGAATTTATGCAATTGAATGGAACGGAGAGAATCAATTTGGCAGCCCTGTTCCTTCCGGAATCTATTTTTATGAGATTACCGCAGACGAATTTTCCCAAAGAAAAAAGCTAATATTGATGAAGTAGAATGAATAAGTTGTTACACGGAGAAACACGAAGAAAGCACAGAACCGCACGGAAAAAATCTCTGTGATTCGGTGTGTCTACTTCGGGAAACTCCGAATAAAAAATAATCTTGCGTGAATAGAATCAGACTCTGTGATCAATTAGACTTTAACTTTATGAAAATGTTCAAAAATAAATATTCCGGTTTTTTATTTCTTTTACTTTGCTCTTTCAACTGCAGTAATCATTCCCATAATGATGCCGGGCAAATCCAAATTACCTACTGGTGTGCCAACAACCAGTATGAGATTAATCTGGCAAAAGCAATTGTTTCAGAGTGGAATCAGCTACACCCTGATATTCCAGTCCGATATCAACCCGTTCCGGAAGGGGAATCCAGCGAAGAAATGATTTTAGCGGCTGTAGTTGGTAAAACCACGCCGGATATTTATTCAAACATGTGGGCAGGCGACGTTGAATTTTATGTGAGGGCAAACAAACTTTTGCAACTCGATCAATTTTCTGATTTCGATTCTGTGGCTGCAGAACGCTTCTCAGACGATGTTATTGAACAAATGCGCTCCCCGGATGGAGGCGTTTATCAACTGTTGTGGAAGACAAATCCAATTCTGATGATTTACAATAAAACGATCTTTGAGGAAGCAGGTTATTCATCATTCCCCTCTTCGTATTCCGAATTTTTGCAGGCGGCCGATAAAATTAGTATCGACCGTGATGGGAACGGTCATAACGATCGTTGGATCGGAGTAACCGATATTCGCGCCCGCTGGCGTGACCGGTTATTCGATTTTTATCCTTTTTATATTTCGGCTTCGGGTGGTAAAACTTTCTTGAAAAAAGGACGATTGGCTGTCGATAAAAAGGCTGCAATCAAAGTGTTTTCATTTTTTCAAAGCTGTTTTAAAAATGACTATTTCCCATACCTTGTCCCAAGCGGTTCGCACGATGTCTTTCTTTACGGTGATGTGGCTTCACGAATTACGGGTCCCTGGGAAATTACTCACGCCGAGAAATTGAAGCCAGAAGGATTTCGTTATGACTTTTCTTCCCTGCCGGTACCAGACAATCAAAACGGGCCGTCTTACACCTATGCTGATCCCAAAAGTATTGTGATCTTTTCAACCACAAAATTTCCAAAAGAATCATGGAAGTTCGCGCAATTTCTCATAAGGAAACAGAGTGATTTTTATTTGTTGGATTTAACAAGTCAGTTACCATATAGAAGAGGAATTTTATCCGACACTTTGTTCAAAAGTTACTTTAAAAAAAATCCTCTGATGATCCGGTTTGCCGAGCAGGCAAATTATACCCGTGCTACTGATTCCACACCCGTCTTAAAAGAATTGTTCGATGCCATATCTCAAGAATTTGAAGCTTGTGTGCTTTATCAGGCTAAAACTCCAGAGAAGGCAGTTGAAGACATGATAAATCGAATGAAACTGGTTTTACAGTAAGGATCACTGCTTTGAAACAGAACCGAATAGGCTGGTTATTTCTTTCTCCTTATTTAATTCATTTTGCTGTGTTTTTGGCATTTCCAATTGTCTTTTCACTGGTGCTGCTGTTTCACCAGTGGGATGTGGTTTCTCCTTTGAAATTTGTAGGTCTGCAAAATTTTACAAAAGTTTTTCAGGATAAACTATTTTTCAAAGCCTTGTTTAATACGTTCTATTTCCTGATCATTCATATCCCGTTGCAAATCATTGTTGCGCTTCTTTTGGCTGTGATTTTAAATCGTAAGATAAAATTTCGTGGATTCTTCAGAGCGGTTTACTTTTTACCCGTGGTTGTGTCTGGTGTTGTGATTACAATGCTGTGGAATCAATTATACAATCTAAACAGCGGCTTGTTAAATCAGCTCATTCAGTCTATTGGATTGCCAAGAGTTGCATGGTTAACCAGTCCTAAGTTAGCGATGCCAAGTATCGCGATTATGGCCACCTGGAAAAATGTTGGGCTGTATGTGGTTTTGTTTCTGGTTGGTTTACAAAGTGTGCCAAAAAGTATGTATGAGGCGGCTGATATTGAAGGAGCATCCGAATGGCAAAAATTCAGAAAAATTACACTACCCATGATCAACTCAACTTTTTTTATGGTGGTTATCCTGTCAACCATTAGCGGATTTTCATTGTTTATTGAACCCTACATTATGACTGGAGGAGGCCCTATGAACAGCACGTTATCTGCGGTTTTGTATATTTATAAACAAGCATTCAATTTTTACCACATGGGTTATGCCGCCACACTGGGTTTTGTGTTTGCCATAATTTTGTTTACCGTGGTTTTGATTCAACGAAAAGTATTGGAACGGGATGTTGGTTATTAAAAAAATTACGGTGTTTTTTACACGGAGATTCATAAAGCAGACACGGAGGATCGCAGAGATTTTCTCAGTATTTCTCTGTGTGATAGAATTATCAGAGTACTCTTCATTTATGATTGCCCAGCTACCGGGAAATAGAGTTTGAACGAAAAAATTTTGGAGAATATTTGACTAAGCGCCTTCTGTTATATTCAGCATTAATCATTTTCGCTGTTTTTTTCTTTTATCCTTTTCTTTGGATGGTTGTCACTACATTTCGTCCCGAAGCGGATATTGGTGCCTTAAGCATCTTGCCTGCTCGAGTAACTCTGGAAAACTACATCGCAGTTTTTCGCAAGATACCTATTCTACGGGCATTTTTTAACAGTCTTTTGGTTTCTGTCAGTGTAACGGCCGGTGTGTTGGCTTTCTGTTCGATGGCAGGGTATGCCCTTTCCCGATTAAAATTTCGCGGTAGAAACGCAATATTTTTTCTCATCCTTTTCACTATGATGCTGCCGTTTCAGATCACATTAATTCCCCAATATTTACTCATGGTAAAATTCCATTGGGTGAATACTTATTTAGCCCTTATTATTCCGTTTACCATGAGCGCTTTTGGAATTATTCTGTTTCGCCAACATTTTTTAACTATTCCTCAGGATTTAATCGATGCCGCCAGAATCGACGGCTGCTCGGAGATGCATATCCTGTTTCGCATCTTGTGGCCGTTGTCGGTTCCCACTCTGGTTACAGTCGGGATATTAACCTTTATGACTATCTGGAATGACGTGCTCTGGCCAATCATCGTCATCCGTAATCAGGATTTAATGACTATGCCGCAACTGGTTACTCTGTTTGCCGTGGGCGGCCGTGCGGAAGGATTGCTTGGTTTGAAACTGGCATCGGCAACTTTATTAGCGCTGCCAATTGTAGTTGCCTACAGCTTTTTCCAGCGTTATTTTATTGAAAGTATGGCAACATCGGGACTAAAATCGTAAAACATGAAAAGTTCTAAATTAGAATTAAAATGTGCAAATTCAAATATAAAGGGAAATATATTTAACCTGAAAGTCGTGAAATATTTCTTTTTAATCGTTTCATTTTTTATTTTTCATGTTTCACTTTTAAATTGTTCTTCATCAAATCAATCATTAATAAATTTTACTCATCTCGAACAACTTTCAGAAATTATCGAATTTCAAGGAGATTCAGTCGGAATTGTCCACATTTATTCGGAATATCCGGAATATAAATGGGTTGACGCTAATAAAGAGGGAATCGCTTGTGTGGATGATGTTGCGCGAGCCGCTGTTCTTAGATTACATCATTATGAGTGGACAAAAGATGAAGGTTCGCTGCAGTGGGCACGTTACTATTTGAAATTTGTTGTGAAAATGCAAACGAATGACGGTGAGTTTTTTAATTTTATTGATAAGAGTTACGAAATTAATAGAAGCGGAAACACTAGTTTTAAATCCTTTGGTTGGTGGGCAGTTCGAGGTTACTGGGCGTTAGCAGAAGGGTACAGAATTCTTCAAAATAAAGACCGCATATTTGCTCAACAATTAAAACAGCATTTTTTAAGGTGTAAAAATCCAATTAGAAATCTTTTAAAGAATTATCACAAAACTGAAAAGGTTAATGAAAGATTCTACCCTAAATGGTTAGTTAATCTCTATGCTGCCGATGCCACAGCAGTTCTGCTTCAAGCAATTGTTTCCTACTTACAATCTGATGAAGATGCCGAATTGAAGGATTACGCCTGTCAACTCGCCGAAGGAATTGTCAGCATGCAGTGTGACCGGGAATCAAAATTTCCCGGTGCATTTCTGTCATTCCCTGATTTATGGCACGCATGGGGAAATTCTCAGTCTGTTAGTATGAGTCTATTAACTCCGCAATTGAAAAATAATTTATGGTTGAATTCAGCGCGAAAAGAGGTACAGCAATTTTATCCACGATTGATACTAAAAGATTGGTTACATGAATTTCGGCTATCCCGGGAAGACGAGATGCAGTTTCCCCAAATTGCTTATGGTATTCGCTGTGCGGCTTTAGCGGCGTTAAAAAATTATCAGGTAACCGGCGAACAACGTCAAGCACGATTGGCCGGTTTATTAGCTTCTTGGCTTTTCGGCAACAATCCGGCAAAAAAGGCAATGTACGATTCACGCACTGGGCGATGCTATGATGGAATCGTGAATGAAAATGAAATTAATCTGAATGCCGGAGCAGAATCAACGATTGAGGCTCTTCTCACTCTCATAGAAATAGAACAAGAACCGTTGGCCAAACCTTTTCTCCAAGCAAAACTTATTCAAGCGACTAAGAATATTCAATTATCAAATTTTGGATTTTGTCAATTTAGAATTTATGGATTAAAGGATCGCAGAAGATATGTATTGGTTTATTCATGGAAAAGCCGTACCTTTTATCTAATGTCGGAAATAAAGTGGCAACATTTTATCGAGACCAATTGAATGGATAACCAAAGATATTTTAAGGAGAATTGGTTTTATGCGTGTAAAGACCTCTTTCCGGGAACTTTTCAAAAGGCACCCTGGGAATCCAATAATCACAATTAACGATTGGCCATATCCGGTAAACTCAGCTTTTAATTGTGGCGCGACATTATTGAATGGACAAACTGTACTGCTCGTGCGTGTGGAAGATCGAACCGGGTTGTCTCATCTTGCGATAGCAAAAAGCACAGATGGCGTTAAAAATTGGAAAATTGAATCCAAACCTGCTC
Source organism: uncultured Deferribacteres bacterium (assembly GCA_913009825.1). Taxonomy (GTDB): domain Bacteria; phylum Zhuqueibacterota; class JdFR-76; order JdFR-76; family DREG01; genus DREG01. Next base: position 40,158 of record CAJVYQ010000009.1, on the reverse strand, counting down.
TTTTTTCTGAACCCGAAAAATATCCTGAAGAAATTTGGGGCGTCGAGGATCCAAGAATTACCTATATCCCCGAATTAAAAGAGTATTACATTACTTATACAGCTTTTTCCAGAGGCGGTCCGCTTGTTTCATTAGCCAAGACAGCGGATTTTAAAACCTTTGATAAAATTGGCGCAGTTCTACCCCCTGAAAACAAGGATGCAGCGTTGTTCCCTGTGCGATTCAATAATCAATGGGCAATGATTCATCGACCTGCCGGTTCCATAATGGAGTCGGGCCATCACATTTGGATTGCATTATCACCGGATTTGGTTCATTGGGGAAAACACCGAATCCTGCTCATGGCGCGAACCGGAGCCTGGTGGGATGCAGGGAAAGTAGGCATTTCGCCGCCGCCTTTACGAATCCCGGAAGGCTGGCTTGTTTTGTATCATGGTGTCAAAAAGACTGCCGAAGGAGCGTTGTATCGTCTTGGTTTAGCCCTTCTTGATTTAAACGATCCTACGAAACTAATTCGCCGGGCGAATGAATGGGTTATGGGACCCAGTGAAAACTATGAAAGACAGGGTGACGTGAATAATGTAGTTTTTCCTTGTGGCTGGATTCTGGAAAATGATCAAGTCAGGCTGTATTACGGTTCCGCCGACACTTCAATAGCCCTGGCAATTGCTCATATAAAAGATTTAAGGGATTATATTTTACAGTGCCCAAAAGTAAAAGAGCCGGAATTAGAGTAGCGTGTGAAATTAGTGATGAAGAAAAAAAATAAAAATTAACTACGACGTTTAATGAAGTTGAAATGACCTAAAATATGGTTTTTTTCTGTATGTGAGGATAATATGGCATCTGTTATTCAGTATTATGAGGGAATTAATTCGGTTGCTGTAATCGGTAACTATTTACCCCGCCGGTGCGGTATTGCAACATTTACAACTGATCTTGTTGAGGCTTTATCGATAGAAGCGCCCGACATTAACTGTAGGGCGGTTGTCATGAATGATAAACCCGAGGGATATCCATATCCGGAAAAAGTGCGATTTGAGATCAACCAGAATAAACTTACCGATTACAATGTCGCATCGGAATTTCTCAATATCAGCCAGATTGATATTGTCTGTGTTCAGCATGAGTACGGTATTTTTGGCGGTCCGGCTGGCAGCCATATCCTGAAACTTCTCGCCAATCTGCGCATGCCGGTGGTAACAACACTGCATACGGTTCTGAAAGATCCCGCCCCGGAATATCGTGAAGTCATGCGCAAGCTGTGTGATCTGTCCGACAAACTTATCGTAATGAGCTGGAAGGCTTTTGATTTCCTCAAAGATATCTATGCCGTTCCGGAGGAGAAAATTGCGTTTATCCATCACGGCATTCCGGATACGCCTTTTATTGATCCCAACTTCTACAAAGATCAGTTCGGTGTGGAAGGTAAAAAGGTGCTTCTCACATTCGGCTTGCTTTCACCCAATAAGGGAATTGAAAATGTGCTGCAGGCGCTTCCGTCCGTTATTAGAAAACATCCTGATGTCACATACATTGTCTTGGGAGCAACCCATCCGAATATATTGAAGGCACATGGAGAAGAATACCGTATCAGCCTGCAGCAGCTTGTACGCAAACTTAATATCAGTGATCATGTCATTTTTCAAAACCGGTTTGTGGAGCTGAAAGAATTATGTGAGTTTCTCGGTACCGCTGATATCTATATAACCCCCTATCTTGAAGAAGCCCAGATTACTTCCGGAACGCTGGCCTATGCCATGGGGACCGGCAAAGCCGTCATTTCAACTCCGTACTGGTATGCAACTGAGATGCTTGCCGAAGGAAGGGGTATAATTGTTCCATTCAAAAACCCTGATGCCGTGGCGGAACAAATTGTCTACCTTCTGGACAATGATGTCAACCGGCATACCATTCGTAAAAAAGCGTATACGTTCTGTCGCGATGCGATCTGGAAAGAGGTATCCCGGAAATATCTCGAGGTTTTCAGTGAAGGGAAGAGAAACCGTTCTCAGCACCCCCGCCCGCGGCACTTATATGTTGAAAACATCAAATCCATCACAAATTTTGAACTTCCGGAAATGAAGCTTGATCACCTGAAAACCCTTACCGATGATACGGGCATTTTGCAACATGCCACCCACACCATCCCCGATCGTTTCCATGGTTACTGTACCGATGATAATGCCAGAGCGTTAATGGTTGTTGCCATGGGTAGGAAATATTTAATCACAGATACTGTGGACTTCGATTCTTTCAGCAGCCTGTATCTCAGCTTTCTGCGATATGCCTTTAATGTTGAGAACGGACGGTTTCGTAATTTTATGAACTATGCCCGGCAATGGACTGAAGATGTAGGGTCCGAGGATGCTCACGGCAGAGCGCTCTGGAGCCTCGGCAAAGCTGTGGCTTTTCTTGACAATCCCGGCCAGTTGGCAATGAGCACGACACTTTTCAACCAGGCGGTGAAAGCAGTGGAACACTTTAATTCGCCCCGTGCTATCGCTTTTACCTTGGTGGGCATTCATGCCTATCTGCAAAAATTTTCAGGCGACCATGAAGTGCACAGGGTGCGGGAAGATCTTGCAGACAGACTTTTTAAGCAGTTCAAGAATAATGCATCAAAAAACTGGATATGGCTTGAAAATAGTTTATACTATGCCAACGGCAAGCTGCCCCATGCACTGCTCCTGTCCGGACAATGGATGCAGCGCAGTGATATGATCGAAATGGGGCTAAGAGCCCTCAAGTGGTTGCTCAACATCCAGACCGAAAATGGTCACTTTGTACCGATCGGCAATAACGGATGGTATGAACAAGGCGGTGCCAAGGCCCGTTTCGACCAGCAGCCCATCGAAGCTGATGCCACGATCGAAGCTTGTGTCGAAGCTTTTAATATCACGCGGGATAAAACATGGATCGACAATGCGGTCATGTGCTTTCAATGGTTTCTCGGACACAACGATTTGAATATGCCGCTCTATGATGCTAAGACCGGTGGCTGCCGCGATGGGTTGATGGCTGATGGTATTAACCAAAATGAAGGCGCCGAATCGACGCTTGCCTGGCTGCTCTCGCTTATGACATTGCAAAAGCTTTATGCCGACGAAATTTTAAAACAACCATCCAATCAAACGGATAAGGTAAAGAGTTAATCATGCATATTGCAATGCTTTCACCAATTGCATGGCGCACGCCGCCGCGGCACTACGGGCCATGGGAAAGCGTGGTCTCTCTGTTGACCGAGGGATTGGTCTCTCGTGGTTATAATGTTACGCTATTCGCAACCGGTGACTCGGAAACAAGCGGTAAGCTGCATGCCGTTTGTGCGCGGGGCTATGAAGAAGACCGTTCCATTATACCAAAAGTATGGGAGTGCCTGCACATTTCGGAACTTTTTGAGCATGCCGATGAGTTTGATCTTATCCATAATAATTTTGACTTTTTGCCTTTGACTTATACCGGACTTGTCACCACTCCTGTCGTCACCACCATTCATGGCTTTTCATCGCCCGGAATATTACCGGTTTTCAAAAAATACAACCGCAAAGAATTCTATGTTTCCATCAGCGATGCCGATCGTTCACCGGATCTTGATTATATCAAAACCGTCCGTCACGGCATAGATATAAAGCTGTTTGATTTTCAATCCGAACCGGATGATTACTTGCTTTTTTTCGGGCGTATTCACCCTGACAAGGGCGCCAGAGAGGCCATTGAAATTGCCGGAGCCTGCAACAAAAAGCTAATATTGGCGGGAATCATTCAGGATGAAGACTACTATCACCGGCAGATTGAACCCCACCTGGACAACTACAATGCGGTCTATATCGGCAGCGTCAGGCCGGTTCAGCGTAACCAACTGCTTGGTAAGGCATACTCGCTTCTGCATCCCATAAATTTTAATGAGCCTTTTGGCCTGTCTGTTGTAGAATCCATGGCCTGCGGGACCCCTGTGATCGCCTTTAACCGGGGCAGTATGCCTGAAATTATAGAAAACGGCAAAAACGGTTTTCTCGTACAAACAGTAAGTGAGGCAATAGACGCTGTTGCACATGTCGATGATATTGACCGGGCATGCTGCCGCCGCCATGTTGAACAGTTTTTCACAATCGACCGCATGGTTGCAGAATATATTCAGGTCTACAAAACGGTTCTTGAAAAAACGAAACGTGAAGACCACCGCCCCTGGGGCTATTATAAAATCCTGGCGGACGATGATGTATATAAAAGTAAAGAGATAGTTGTTTTTCCCCACAAGCGTCTCAGCTTACAGCGGCACCAACACCGGTCAGAACACTGGTATATCATTAACGGTCGGGCCCAAATAACTCTCAACGATAAAACATTTGTACTTGCGCCGGGGCAGTCCATAGACATTCCCAAAGGCGCCCGGCATCGAATCGCTAATCCGGGTTCTAAAAATATTCGTTTCATCGAAGTACAAACCGGCGATTATTTTGGGGAGGATGATATTGAGCGTTTTGAAGATGATTTCGGAAGATCCTGAAACAGATAGAGAAATGAAATAAAGTGAATACCGGTTTGATGTATCTTAAGTTTTGGCAAGCGTTTTCATTGCAGATTATTTTGGAGTTTATAAGGTCTCCTGTTTATTAATTCATGTACTTAGTGTTTGTCCGAAAATATCCACGATATTGTCATTCCGGCCTGTCTGCAACAGGCAGGCAATCTTTAAGCCGCATGCCTGTTGCAGACAGGGAATCTACTTGAGGACAGCAATGGATTCCCGCTAAAAACATGCGGGAATGACAAATTCGGACGGACACTACTTAGTCACTGTTTACTACTAACTTTTAACTTTTGTTAACAATTATGACTACTAAAAATAAGATAATAACACGTTACCCTAAAAATCCTATTCTCACTAAGGAAGATGTCCCATATCCTGTAGCTACGGTTCATAATGCCGGTATTGTCAAGCACAACGGCCGTTACATAATGCTTTTCAGATCGCACAGACACAACGGGCGCTCTATCATTGGCAGAGCCGATAGCGAAGATGGATTTTCCTTTACGGTTCATCCCAAACCCTTTCTCACACCCGCAACAGACAACATTTTTGCGGAATATGAAGAGTTCGGAATTGAGGACCTTAGAATCTGTCCGGTTGAGGACGACTACCTGCTTACCTACAGCGCATATTCCCGTCACGGCGTTCGGATTGCCCTTGCACGCACCAGGGATTTTGAAAAAGTTGAACGCATTGCGCTTATTACCCAGGCCGACCTGCGCAATGTCGTCATTTTTCCTGAAAAGTTCGCTGGCCGGTATGTGCGTCTTGACCGGCCGCATTCCGAAATATCACCCTGGTCAATCTGGATTTCCTATTCCCCCGACCTGGTTCATTGGGGCGATTCACGGGTGATTATGAAGCCGGTTCCTTATCACTGGGATGAAATGAAAATCGGACCCGGCGCACCGCCATTCAAAACCAACAAAGGCTGGCTGCATATTTACCATGGAGTCTTTAAAACTATGGCCGGGGCGGTGTATCGCCTTGGCATTGCTCTGCACGATCTTAATGATCCGGCAAAAACCATTGGCGTTTCCGATCAGTGGATACTGCAGCCAGAAGATCCCTGGGAGGTAAATGGTTATGTGCCCAACGTTGTTTTTACCTGTGGTGCTGTTCCTGAAGATGACGGGATGGTAAAAATATATTGGGGCGGCGCTGATACCGTCATGTGCGCCGGCACTGCACTGATCGATGACCTGGTACAATTATGTCTGACAAATACCAGGCCGGCGTTGTAAGAAAGGGAAAATATTATTTTCAAATGGGAATGGTTCTATAAAATATTGTCGAGGTAAGAATTTTTTATAACACTGCCGATACATTTGTATGTTTAACAACTGCACAAATTGATGCTCTTATCAAAAAGAAAAAGAATCTCAGCGAACTCTCCCAAAGGGATACGTTCCGGTGTGTGTTCCCTGCGATGAAACTTCTTGTCGGTTTGAGGCGTAGATTCGGTAGACAGTTACAATTTGTAATATAAAGAGTGGGCTTTTAAAATGAATGTTAAAAGAACCGGGATTGTCTTAAGGTCTGACTACAAGAGAGTTTTATTTCAACCTTTTACTCCTTATGGAGAAGGCCGGACTCTTAAAATAATCGCAAGAATTATGTCGCTCACTGAGAATGAAGTTAAGAAAGAATTCAAAAAAGTGTTGTCGGAATTCAAAGACAGACATCACAAGTTACAACAATTTTTTCTCAAAAGATTTAACCAATTACAAGAATTCTTAATTACAGATCAATTGCTGAGTGAAGAGCGAAAAATGCTGATTGGAGCATACTTTACTCAGGAATATTCCTTAGAATCCGCGGCGCTATTTAATCCTTCTATTGTTTGGCATCCTGATCAATCGAACTTGCCTGAAGGTTGTCAACGTGTCATTGTTAGTTTAAGGGCAACCGGGGAAGGGCACATATCTTCGATTACATTTCGATCCGGAATGATTGATAAAGATAATGTTATTACAATAGAAGAACCGTCACCCTATGTTACAGTTCCGGATGTCCATCCTGATCATTCATACGACAAAGCTTTGTTTGAAAAGAAGCTCATCGAATTGGAACTTGATAATGATTTTTCATCCCGGATTTTAGCTGGACTGGAAGAATATTTTACATTAAAAGATTTAGAGGAAAATATTAATTATGCACTCCGCCAAAGTAGGAGTAGAGATGGTAAGAACAAAATTGTAGCACGAGGGATTTTATCTTTGGCAAAATCCAATTATGAAATATCTTACTCCTCAAAACAAGATATTTCCGAAAGGGTTATTTTCCCCTATTCACCAGCAGAACGTAACGGGATAGAAGATGCCCGTTTTGTTGAGTTTCATGATGAATATAATCGAGTCAAGTATTACGCCTTATATACAGCTTACGATGGGCAAGTAATTCTTCCACAACTTTTAGAGACGGAAGACTTTGTTACATTCAAAATTAGCACATTAAATGGTCCGGAGGTTCAAAATAAGGGAATGGCATTATTCCCGCGCAAAATTAATGGTCTATACGCAATGATTTCAAGACAAGACAATGAAAACATTTTTATCATGTTTTCAGAGCAAATCCAGTTTTGGTATTCAAAAATAAATATTTTAAAACCTACATTTCCATGGGAATTTGTCCAGTTAGGTAATTGCGGATCACCAATTGAAACTGAAGCAGGATGGCTTGTACTAAGCCATGGAGTTGGCCCGATGCGAAAGTATGTAATAGGAGCATTTTTACTTGATTTAAATGATCCAACGAAAGTAATTGGCCGATTAAAAGAACCTTTACTAAGCTCAAATATAAATGAGCGCGAAGGTTATGTTCCAAACGTTGTTTATAGCTGCGGATCATTAATTCATGAAAATGAATTGATTTTACCTTACGGAATATCTGATTACGCCAGTACATTTGCTACAGTTAATCTTAGTGAATTGTTAAATGAACTTACGTCTTAGGTGAAAATGAAGAAAAAGAAGCCACGACCTTTCATTTTAGGTGTAAATTACTGGCCGCGCAAAAAAGCGATGTATTGGTGGGCCAATTTTGATGAAAACGAAGTAAAAGAAGAATTCGAGATTATCCGTTCAATTGGTTTGAACCTGGTTCGAATCTTTCTGTTATGGGATGATTGGCAACCCAAACCCAATGATGTAAGTTCGGCTTGTTTAAATAATTTTGAAAAAGTTTGCAATATAGCGAATGAGAATAAGTTGCAGCTTGATGTTACTTTTTTTACGGGACACATGAGCGGACCCAACTGGGTTCCTGAATGGATGCTGCAAAAACATCTGCCTAAACCCAAAAGTGTGCGACAGGTTGTTTCAGGAGAACAGATCGTGGATTGCGGCTATTTAAATCCTTATGTTGATCGATTGGTGTTGGACGCGGAGAAGTTACTCTTACAGAAAGTGGTGTCAAATTTTTATGACCATCCTGGAATTGGGATTTGGAATCTGGGGAATGAACCGGATTTTATGGCCTGGCCCAAAGACGCTGAAAATGGCCGGATTTGGGCAAAAAATATGTTCAACCTTATCAAGGAGATCGATCCCAATCATTCCGTTACCTGTGGTTTACACACAGAAAATTTGTTTGAAGATAATGGCCTTCGCGTATCTGATATCTTTAATGAAGTCGACATGGCTGTTATGCATGCTTATCCCATGTATGTAGACTGGGCAATTAGTCCGCTGGATCCGAATTTTGTCCCTTACACTTGTGCTTTGACATCAGCCCTGTGTGGGAAGCCCGTTTTAATGGAAGAGTTCGGCGGCTGCACTGTTCCTGACGGCAAGAAGTCGACTACCTGGGAATGGATTGGTTACGGCAGAGATTACAAAATATTTATGACGTCTGAAGATGATTTTGCCTATTACATTGAGCAGGTTCTGCCGAAATTAGTTGAAGTTGGCGCATTAGGCGCTCTAATTTGGTGTTTTGCTGATTATCACCCAAGTTTGTACCATCTGCCTCCCTGTGACCAATCCCATCATGAACGTTTCTTCGGTTTGGTCGGGCGCGATGGATCGTTAAAACCTCATGCGGAGATCATAAAAAAATTTGCCGGGACAAATCCTGTGGTCAAGAAGGCAACAAAGAGTCTTTCTCTCGAAATGACCTCTGAGGATTTCTATGCAAATCCACTAAAGTATGCTCTGGAATTGTATCATAACTTTGTTTAAATGCTTTCAATTTGTCTAAAAAAAATCATTTTCCCTTTAGCTGTATTATCTTTTTCTCAACTATTTTTTTGCGGAAAAGAGGCAACAGATCAACCTAAAGAAGAAATACTTGTCCGGATTGGCAATAAAACCATTTCAAAAAATGAATTTATTAGCCGTGCCGAATTGACGTTGAGACCCAGTTATTGCAAGGGTGACAATTATATCCATCGAAAAATAGTCCTGAATTCTCTGGTGGCTGAAAAACTTTTGGCATTGGAACTTGGCGAGAATAGTGAACTTGCGCAAAATGAGCGATTTCAGGACTATGTGAGGGGCAGAAAAGAGCAGGCAATGCGTCAGTATCTGTTCTCCAAAGATTTCTATAAAAAAGTTGAATTGGACAGCGGTGATTTAAAAAATGAATACAGATTTGCCAATCGAACCTATCAGATCGAATATACTTCGGTAACAGACACCGAAAAGGTTAAAATCATTAAAGATCATTGGAAAAGGGGAAGTATAGATAGAGACTTATTTCCTCAATCTACAGCGTCCCATACAATCTCCCGGAAAGAAATCAAATGGGATGATCCCGAACCGGAAGTAATTCATGAGGCTTTATTCCGTGAGCCCCTGTATCAAAATCAAATAATTGGTCCTCTTAAATTTGACAACAATTCCTTTTTGCTGATTAAAATTTGCAGTTGGACAGATCGATTGTTAATTTCTGATCAGGATGTTCAAAAAAAAATGTTCAGGATTGAAAGAAGATTGAAAGAGAGATATGCTGCTGAGGCGTATAAGAATTTTGTTCTTAAATTGATGAAAGGGAGACGAGTTGAATTTAACGGAAAGATATTTACCAAATTATTGAATTTATTGCAACCTCTCTACGTCGGCCTGCAGCAGAACAATACAAATTTGTTCAACAATGATTTGGGGCAGCAAAAGAGCCAAGAAAAAATGATCAGTTCTGTTCGTAGTGGGCTTGAGCGGATTGGTGATTTGTCATTTTTAACCATCGATAAAGATGTTTGGACAGTCCGGGATTTTGAAAAAGAGCTAAATGTACACCCGTTGGTTTTCGGGGAACGGATTAACAAGGGTAATTTTGCTGAACAATTCAAACTTGCCGTTATAAATTTGATTCAAGATAAATATGTCACCGGAGAAGCCTATAAAAATGGCTATGAGAAAGTGAATGTCGTTCGAAGAACTGTAACCATGTGGAGAGATTATTTACTCGCTTCCTATCAAAAAAATCAATATCTACAATCTATCAACCAGGCGAAAAAATATTCTTCTGATTATTTATCGGTCATTAAAAATGATTTGAATCCATATATCGAAACGTTGCAAAAAAAATACAATAATGACATTGAAATCGATCTATCTCTGTTTGAAAAACTTAAGCTGACAAGAGTTGATCTTCTGGCAATCGAAAAAAATATGCCGTTTCCTGTGCTCGTTCCTGACTTCCCCTTGGTTACTACTAATCACAAATTAGATTATGGTAAAAAGATGGAACGTTGAAAAGTTGCTCAATGAGTTGAAAACAATTAATTCTGAAATATCTATCCAGTGATTTCTTCTGCTGCTCGTTTATTGTACGCTTTTTTTGTCTCAATACGGGAATATTTGGTTTAATCTCAAATGGAAAAGCCCCATTCCTATGGAGCTTAATTCTCAGATTATTCATGAATTTGAACTTGAGCGAGCGACGGGACTCGAACCCGTGACAGCTGGCTTGGGAAGCCAGGGCTCTACCAACTGAGCTACGCTCGCAAATTATTTTTATTAAAAATAGTCTGATTTCTTTTAAATGTCAACTGAAAAATTTATAAATCCAATCGGCTCACCTAATCAGATAACATATTTTCCGCATCCACAATCTATCAAGCATTTCTGCCAATTTATCGAATAAAACAAAGAAAGGCCGCTTGTGAGAAAAAATATGGAATTTGAAAGTGAGCGGCAATGGGCTGATGGTAGTAGAAAAGTGGTGAAAGAAAAATCAGGGAGGAAAATATCCGACGCGTTTTTGTGGACCGGCAAGGTTTTAGCGATTACGAACTTCTGCAACCGGCGACGTTGAGTTCGATGAGGATTTTCTAATTCAGGCCCGCAAATTGAAATATGATTGTAGAATAATTCCGACTACGCAACAAAATCAGCTAAGTACTTTTCTATTGCAACAGTCAGTTCCTCTTTCGCTTTCCGCCAGCCACTCTCATCATCAATTTTGAACCATGTAATTCGTTCATCCCGGTTGAACCAGGTGAGCTGCCGCTTGGCAAACCGGCGGGTATTTCGTTTGATCAGTTCCACCGCTTCGGGCAGAGAAATATTTTTATCCAGATAATCATGAATTTCCTGATACCCAACCGTTTTTTGCGATTGCAGTTTCCGGTTGTAACCGTGCATGCGCATACGCTGCACTTCTTCAATCAGTCCGTCCGTAATCATCCGTCCCACCCGGGCGTTTATTATTTGGTAAAGTTTTTCGCGTTCACGGTTCAAACCGATGAAAACAGGTGTGAGATCAATTTTGGGGTGTAATTTTTTCCGCAATTGCGAAACAGATTGTCCGGTCACACGCCATACTTCCAGAGCGCGCACAATTCTTTGCCGGTCGTTGGGATGAATTTTTGGGGCTGCTTCCGGGTCGATTTTCATCATTTCGGCGAAGAGACCGGCCAGACCTTCCTTATCCGCCCGCTGCTGCAGCATGCTTTTTACTTCGGGATCGCTTACCCTGCCCTGGAATAATCCGTCAATCAAAGAACGGATGTAAAGACCGGAACCACCGACAACAATGGGGATTTTTTGCTGTTTTCGCAATTGCCGGTACATATCTCTGCCGGCAACGCCAAATTCACCGGCGTTAATATTTTCGTCCGGATTTTTAATATCGATGAAATGATGCGGCAGTACGGACAGTTCAGCCGGAGAAGGTTTGGCGGTGCCGATATTCATCAAACGAAATATCTGCCGGGAATCGGCCGAAATCACTTCTATTTGCGGGAAAGATTCTTTTAATTCCAGTGCCATCCGGGTTTTGCCAACCGCAGTAGGACCCAAAATAACAATGATGGATTTCTTTTGAGAGAGTATCACGGTAAACTAAGTACGTAAAAAGCGGCGGTCCAACTCTTCCATGGGTACAGTCACGATAATGGGCCGGCCATGGGGACAGAAATAGGGATTTTTTGTCGCGAACAGGTTATCGATGAGGGCGATGATTTCCCCGGTTTTCAACTTATCCCCTGCTTTGATTGCGCTTTTACATGAAAATGTAGCGGCAATTCTCTCGCGGATATCGGGTTCTTTACTCTCTTTAAAATCATCGATCATTTCGCGCAGTACCTTCTCTTCGTTGCGGAGATGAAGCTCGGCCGGAACCGCTTCGATGATGACCGTGAACTTGCCAAACTCCCGTACCACAAATCCCAGTTTGGTTAAGTAAAACTGCATTTCTAACAGTGTTTCAAAATCATCAGGGCTCAATTCCACCGTTTTGGGAAATAGCTGTTGTTGGGCAACCGGGCGCATATTCTCAAACGACTGCAACGCTTTTTCGTATAGTACCCGCTCATGCGCCAAATGTTGATCGATGATAATCAGCCCGCTTTTAATTTGTGAAAAAATAAATTTGTTGTGCAACTGCCATACAGACACAGTTTCCAACATCGCCCCGGACGGCGGCTCCGGTGCTGCAGATGGAGCAGAATCAACTTCATTTTGACCGGGAATAAAACCCAACGCCCGTTTCTCTTTCCTGAATTCGAATTGAAACGCCATTTTCTTTTGCGGCGAAGATTGTTTGTTCGGCCTTTCCGGCGCCGTATGTTGCCTGGTCGATGGTTTTTCCATAGAGATGGTCTCAAATTCCTGCCGTACCGGATCCGTATGCAACACCGGAATAACCGAATTGGACAACAAAGCTTCTTTCACCGCACGGTACACCATGCCGAAAATAGCCCGTTCATTTTCAAATCGAACCTCTATCTTCGACGGATGTACGTTCACATCGATGACTTCCGGATTTACCTGTAGAAACAGAGCATAAAACGGATAGCTCCCCTTGGGCAGCATGGTATGGTAGGCATTGATCACCGACCAGCTGATGCTTTTATTCTGAATGAACCTTCTGTTAAGGAACAGAAACTGGTCGCCGCGGCTCCTTCTGAACAGGTCCATGTCACCAATTAATCCGGTAACCGTTCCATTGGCGTGTTCAAATTTCACCTCAACCAAATGTTCTCTCACCCGGTCGCCGTAAACCTGGATGACACGCTGGCGTAAACCGGTAGCGGGTAAGTTAAAAATCTCGTCATCATTTTTGAAAAAGTGAAAAGAAATTTCCGGATAGGATAAAAAATAGCGATGCATCACCTGCAGAATGTGGCGATATTCGGCAATATCACTTTTTAAAAATTTTCTTCTCGCCGGCGTGTTGAAAAACAGATTTTTAATTGCCAGCGATGTGCCCTGTTTGCCCGCCGCTTTCCCTACATTTTTGATGATCCCGCCTTCCAGTTCCAGACTCGTAGCGGCGGCTTCGCCGGCAATGCAGGCTTTCAGTTCGATACGGGATACAGAGCCGATAGAGGCCAGCGCTTCGCCGCGAAATCCCATGGTTTCTATCCGGTTCAGATCTTCCACCCGGGAAATTTTGCTGGTAGAATGACGTTCGAATGCCAGAATCGCATCCGTCTCAATCATACCGCTGCCGTTGTCGATCACCTGTATCAGCGACTTGCCGCCGTCCCGGACAATGACGGTGATGCTGATCGCCTCAGCATCGATGGCGTTTTCCACCAACTCTTTCACCACCGATGACGGCCGGTCAATCACCTCGCCCGCCGCAATTTTATTGCTCAGGCTTTCGGAGAGAACTTTTATTTTCCCTTCAGTCATGGCAAACCAATATTTTTTCTCCCATCAGAAACCCTTTCTCCGTCTTTTCCACTTTGGCGGCTGCTATGTGAGGATCGTGTTCAAAAAAGAGAAGCCAGTTTTCCGCTGCTGCAACCGGCAGGATATTTTTCTTTTCGTCCAACGTTACTAAAGGCTGCAGATCATATCCCATAATCCAGGGCAGCGGAATGTGCGACGCAGTGGGGATTAAATCACCGCAGTAGAGCAGGGTTTCGCCCGCCTGAGATATCTTCACCAACTGCTGACCGGGCGTGTGACCATGAATGGGAATCAGGAAAATTCCGGGGAAAAGTTCTTCCTCACCAGCCAAAATTTGTAAGACATTTGCTTCGTTTAACGGAACAAAATTTTCCGGGAAATAACTGGCCAGGTCCCGGTCGGACGGGGAAATTGCCCAATCGTACTGTTTTTTCTGCACATAATAGGTTGCATTGGGAAAAGTGGGAACAATGGAGCCATCTTCCTTTTTCCCGGTTGCGCCGCCGGTATGATCGAAATGAAGATGAGTGAGAATTACATCGGTGATGTCACCAAAATTCAGATTCAGCTTATGCAGCGAATCGGCCAGAGAATAGTGTGAAAAATCTACCGCATAAATTTTATTCAGCTTTTCCGACATTTTGTTCCCCACGCCGGTATCTACTAAAATATTTCTTGATTCTGTTTTGATGATCATGCCCCGCAGCGCCATCTGTATCTGGTTTCTGTCGTTGGCCGGTGAATATTTTTCCCAGAGCACTTTGGGCACCACGCCGTACATGGCGCCGCCATCTAATTTGAACCGTCCGTACTCCATCGGTTCGATCCGTATCTTGCCAATTTTCATTTTCCGGATATTCCTTTTATATGTTAGAAGCAAAGATTAACTAGAGGCTGAACGAAAAGTATCTAAATTGTATATCAAACATCTTGTTCGAATTATGATCTTATTGAAAAGCAGGAAACTAAACAGTTTATAAAACAGGCAAAATGCACGTTTTCCACTTTTCGTTCAGGCACTAACTAATTGACAATCTTTCACTACAGAATTCTTTCAAGCATATCATTTTTCCCCCACACCAGTTGTTAGTTTTTCTCATCCACCGTGATTTTTGCCAAAAAATACTTTTCAAAGGCATCGTACGTCCAGGGAAGTTTTTCCCGGAATATTTTTTCAATGGCCTGCGCATACAGACGGATCTCTTTCTGCGCATGAATTTCCAGCCGCAGCGAGAGAAAATTCATTAACGAGCGGGCGTTGATCGTCCAGTAAAACTGCGTGTAGAGCCCCATGGGCAGCACAATCCGGGCCTGTTCTTTTGCCACACCTTCTGCTATCAGCGATTCATACAATTGGTACATCTCCCGGTAAAAAGATTCCACTTTTCCACGCAGCCGTTCGTTCACTTCGTCAGGTAAATCGTTATACCGGTAATTTCTTGACTTTTGAGTCCGGAACGTCTCAGGCAGATAGAATTCGTCAGTCATCTCCGTGTAACGGGCGGAAATTTCATTGAAACTGGACCAGCGATGGCGAAACCACTGCCGGGCAACAAAGATGGGACATTTTACATGATATTTAAAAATGGCCTGCTCGAAGGGAGTTTCGTGGCGGTTGGCAATCAGGTAATCGATTAGTTTCCGGTCCATTTTCTCTCCTTTTGAACCCTGACCGAAAGAGACCCTGGCGGCCTGAACAATGGCCACATCATCTCCCATAAAATCAACCAGTCGCAAAAAACCGTGATCCAAAATATCGAATTGCATTTTTCAGCTCTCCCATATTAAACAAAGGCGTACCTGTAAACGCACGCCTTTTTTATCATGCACCAAACCGATGCGAACAATTGAGTAAATGGTGTTACAAAAACAAAGTTAAATTTTTAGATGTTGTTCCGAATCCCCGATTTTTATGGAAAATTCGGAATAATAAAAAATTTGCATATACTAAAAAATAAACCATTCACAGCGAAGCTGCCACAATTTCTGCAATATCCAGCGCTTTGATATTCTCCTGCTCTTTATCTTTCAATCCGTCGTCGATCATGGTCATACAGAAAGGACAGGCAGTTGCCACCACATCCGGTTGAACCTGGATGGCTTCCTCCACACGGTTCAAATTGATTCGTGTGCCGGTATTTTCCTCCATCCACATGCGGGCGCCGCCGGCGCCGCAGCAAAATCCGTTGTTGTGATTTCTCGGCATCTCTCTAAAATTTATCCCGGGAACAGATTTAATCACCTCGCGCGGCGCTTCGTAAATATCGTTATGCCGTCCCAGATAACAGGAATCATGGTACGTAATTGTTTTGCCCTCCGCGCCGTTGGATTTCAGCTTCAACTTTCCCCGGCTAATCAATTCACGAATGAATTCGGTGTGATGCACTACTTCGTACTTGCCGCCAAATTGCGGATATTCATTTTTCAGCGTGTTTAAACAGTGCGGGCACTGAGTAAGAATTCTTTTGAATTTGTACTGTTTAAACGTCTCCACATTGGTTTCGGCCAGCATCTGGAACAGATATTCATTGCCGGCTCGCCGGGCGGAATCTCCGGTACAGTTTTCTTCCGTGCCCAGAATACCAAATTTCACATTGGCTGCGTGCAGTATTTTAACCAAATCTTTGGATATTTTCTTGTTCCGGTCATCGAAAGCGCCGGCACAGCCAACCCAGAACAGGACATCCGCTTCGCCGTCCATATCCCGCATGCGCGGCACATCGAGCCCTTCCGTCCAGTTTTCCCGCTCGCTGGCGCCGATTCCCCACGGATTGGAATTATTTTCCAGATTCTTGAAAGTAGCCGTCAATTCTTTCGGAAAACGGCTTTCCTCCAAAACCAGATGCCGGCGCATGCCGACAATCCGGTCGATATACTCGATGAACAGCGGACAAGCATCCTCGCATGCGCCGCAGGTAGTGCAAGACCATAGCACATCGTCCTTGATCACATTCCCTGCCATTGGATCGCCTTTCAACTCGATCTCATCCAATTTGTCCGGTTCCGCACCGACCATGGTTTTTAAATTGTGAAACATGTAGCTGCGAATTTCTTCGTTAATATTCTTGGGTGACAGCGGTTTGTCCGTTGCATAAGCGGGACAAACTGAGGTGCAGCGACCGCATTCGGTGCAGGAATAGACATCCAAAATGTCCTTCCAGGAGAAATGGTGCAATTTGGAGACGCCGAAATTTTCACTGTTTTCGATATCCAGTTTAGGCAGAGCACTGACACCATATTTCCTGGTATAGATACTTAAAATTGCGGTGACCACATGAAAATGTTTGGACAGGGGCAGAAAGACCAGAAACACAAAAAGTGACACCAGATGCAGCCACCAGGAGACCGGAAAAACGGCTTCCGGTTTTCCCCACAGCCCCGGGAACCAGTGGATCAGAAACAATCCGGCGGGCGAAACCGTGGCTTCATGCAGACTCCATTCCGCACCGCTCATTAGGAAATCGGTTACCATTAAAATCAGGATTAAAGTAAGAATGAACAGCGCGTCGATGGATCGGGTAATTCTGTCGGGTTTGATGATCAATCTTCTGATATAAGCATACAGCACCATCACAATTACCAGCGCCTCAAAAATATCACGGAAATAAATATAAAAGATGCCCAGACTCTGCTCAGGCCCGAATCCCGGCAGATGGAAACCGTGAAAAAAACCGCCCATGACAAAATGAAAGGAATTTAATGCAACGGCTAAAAATCCCCAGAAAATAAAGGCATGCATAATACCGGCATCCAAAAACCGGTAATTTAAAATACGTTTTTGCCCGATAAAAAATTTTAACAATCCCAAAATCCGTTTCCAGGGCTGGTCGAATCGGTCGATGGGCTGCGCGATTTTCAGCATTTTAAAGCGCTGATAAATCAGATAAGCGAATACAGCGATGAATGCGATGACGATAACAGCAAAAATCAGATAGCCGAAAACAGTTCCTGTTGGATTCATATTCACCTCACTTTAGCTTTTTCAAACGATTAATTTAACCGGACAGTATCTTGTAGATTTCGAATCATTCATGATTTTATTAATTGACTTCGGGTAAATCTGCCGCAAAGTAATTTTCCCCACAATTTGGACAAATCACTATCGGAATATCTTTTATTAATAATATATCCTTTCCTTTGCCATAAGCCTCCGTTACTTTGCGTATGTACGCAACCTGTTTACCACAGATATCACAAATCATTTTTTCCGTCTTTCTAAAATATCACCGGTAAGCACCCCACGCTCTATATCATATATAGTGAAATTGTCGATGTTCATTTCAATTCTTGCGTGTGAAGTTACTACATATTCACGCCTTCTTATTTTTTCTTTTATCTTTATCAATATCCCCGGAAACATTTATAATTCTCCGAACACCCTCCCGCAGGTTCATTTGAATTGATTAATTTGGGCTTGATTAGTTGAATTATTTATCAGGAAAAATCTGCGGGCGGGTTTAAATCAACAAACTCATACATAGCATGTTATCTATTAAAGATTAATATCATTTTTTGTAATTTTTGATACAACACTAGTGTCTGCATCCGGATCCTCAGGCCGGAAATAGATATCCTCAAATTCTATCTTTCCCTTTCTATCGATTTTAAGCAGAAGGGATTGATACGGCTCGAACTTAAGTTGAACTTCCTGCGTTTTGCCGGGAGTAGCAACCACCACATTGCGGATGATCGCCTCCTTCTGCAAACCCTGTCCATATTGTAACGGCAGATGCAGATTTTGTGCTTTTGGATTAGCAAAGAAAATGTAATAATTGCCAAGATCAACCCGGCACCAAAAATCGGGCAATCCCTCTCCGTGAACCAGCGGTTTTTTCACCGCCGTGGCGGAAAAATCGGCACGAACATTTTGCAGGCTTTTCAGTTCAGTAAAACGTTGGGCGTACGTTGCATCTTTCATATAACCCGGTTGCGCAAAATCTTTTTTCAGACAGATTGACAACCCTTTGCGCGCCAAATTCAAAATGGTGGTAAGTGCGGCATCATCCACAAAATCCACATCGATGTAAAGGGACGAAAAGGAAACATCGCCGATTTTCAGGAGGCCGTTAACAAAGGTTGCCTTTTTCAGAAAATCGTGGTTGACCCACAGCGGACGGTAGCCTTTCAATTCGGCGGGAAAATTTACGGTGCGCATTTCATATTCGCCCCAGGCCCAGGGTTGTTGTGGATCGGGATGCCGCATCTCCTGTCCCTCCCACGCATCTTCCTGAGGAATATAAACGGCTATATCAGAATAGGTCGTGCCCTTTTTCATGAAAGCAGAAACTTTTTGCATGTAGCGGTTGAAAGGAGCAAGTTCTTTTGCCAGTTTTCCCCTGCTGCCCACATGCACCGTAGCATAAAACATGATGCTGTCCACACCGACCGGATTGTGCGGCATCCCATGCCAGATAATCTGATTAACGCCGTTGGCAAAGAGAGCGTCCGCTACTAATTTCAGATCGGCGGTTTGCTCCTCGCCGCGGTGCTTGAAATCGACGGTTTTTCCCTTTTTATCTCTTTTGGGGAAACCATAAATGCAGGTAAATGTTTCCGAAGTGATCTCTCTTTTTCCGGAAAGACAGGCGGCCGAAGCAGGAATTTGTGCATATTTTGGCTCGTACAACATAGCTTCACTTTCCGGAATATCCACACTTGCATTTGCTGTGAGCAGATCTACCGGCGCACCGCAAATTTGCACCCGGGATACTGCATTATTAGCATGGCAAAATTCCGTGAACGGCCGGTAAAACCGGTTGATCACATAGTCGGAAACCAGTTTCATGTAATCATAATATTCATCGGCGTATTTACGGTCATAAATATTGTCCATGAACCGAGTAATGTCGTAGCCGTAAATTTGTTTGAATGTATGGGCAAAACCGTGTGTCCAGATTCTGCGGGTGGGCACTTCCCAGGAATCACAAAACAGAGCCGATCTGCTCCCCTGTAAAGCGGGTTGAAGCGCTTTACCCAACCGTTGGGCGTACGCCTCAAAAGCCGCTTTATCCAAATGATTAATAATGTAGCCTTTCTGCGGATATTCCCAGGATACGGTTACATAGGTCTCTTTATAGCTTTCATCTTTCTCATTGTAGCGGCAAGTAGCGTGATCATATTTAACATGAGTGTCACCAAAAGGCCAGCCGGTGCCAAAAGTAAAATCGCAAGATAACCCGATACTGTCGCAATATTGCTTGGTAAAGGCCACTATTTCAGTCCATGCCGGACTGAGCCATTCCTGTCTATTGATGGGAGTTTTATTGGTTTCCCTTTCATTGGTATACCTGCGGCGATTCACCGGATAAACCCAGGCGATCTCCACGCCGCCAAAATTTTTCTCTTTTGCCCAGTTCAATTGATGCCTAATGTCGTCTTTTTTCATTATGGAAGCGAACCACCAGTAGCGGGTATTGGGTTTGGAGGTAGGATAGAAATATGAATTGCTCTGTAAATTTGATGGTCTTTTTTCACAGGAAAGCAGCGCTGGTATTAGTACAAGCAGTAAGAATATTTTTAACTTATTTTTCATCTCAGACCCTTAAAAACCATACCTGTGCACAACGAGATTATCAACTGTAGGCGGTCGGGTGGAATGACCGGTTAGCGTTTTGCGCAATAATTTTAACTTGCATAGAATTATTATACAGAAATATAATGAATTGGTTGTGTCAAAAAATGATGTAAAAATACAAAATAATTACCAAGAAAATAATCTATACTAGCCTTGGGGCATAACCCCGAACTTCTATATCAATTCGATCGGACAAATTGTCTTCAGCAATATCAAGATCATAATCCATTTGTAAACCAAGCCAAAATTGCGGCGACATTCTAAAATATTTTGCTAAACGTAGAGCTGTATCCGCTGTAATTCTACGTTTTCCGTGAACAATTTCATTTATTCTTCGCGCAGGTACTCCTATGCTTAGAGCTAATTGATTTTGACTTAATTCTATCGGTTTTAAAAATTCTTCCAGTAAAATCTCTCCCGGATGTATTGGTGCAATATTATTATTTTTCAATTAAAACACCTCCTTAATGATAATCAACTATTTCAACATTAAAAGAATCATTATTCTTCCACTCAAAACGGACTCGCCATTGATCATTTATTCGAATACTAAACTGATTTTGCCGGTCACTTTATTATAAATAGCTTCGATCGTTCGAATGGCAGCTTCCCGATTATCCCCGGAAATATAGTCAAATATATCTTTAAGCCAAGTTTCTGCTTCAGCTATCCAGTTTATTTTTGCCAAGTTTTTATTCTCCTGTTCATTTCCTCATTGCTTATTGTTTTTCCCTGGTCTGAATCTTCGATACCTCGCTCTATCATTTTAGCAAAGACCAATTCCCGCAATATTTCATCGTAACTACTATCTTCAGGTTGATCTTTGATGACACTAATAAAATATTCTTTTACAGATTTCATATCATGCTCTCTATTATTTTAGTTTTTCATTCTATTTTGAAGACCCAAATAAAAATGTAAATTTTTTACTCTATAAACAAGATGTTTTTAAAAAAATTGTGCCTATCGATATGATTAACAGCGCTAACCTTCTGATGGGCACCAGAAGTGAGATCTTCTTTTGTCTTTAAACTTCTTGCTGTTCCCGAACACGTTATCATTTTTTTAGTATCAATTCGATTGGCTATTCTACAAGCCGCCCGGTAATCGTTTAATTCAGAGAGGATACTTTGCTACCGAATTGATTTTCAATATTGCTTAACATCAAATTCATCATTGAGTCAAATATTTAATGCGATTCACACTTATACAAGATCAGTATTGGCAAAATATGGTAACGACTTTTTAGCAAATAGTCAAGTTAGAAAATTGCGGATGGACGGAAAAGACGAAAATGCAGATATCGCAGAGACCCGGAGAGATTTTAATAAATTGCCTGTGGAGGTAATGTGACAGGAACAGAGGCCGGGTTTGCTTAAATAGTGCTTGAACAAAAACTCTCTTTTTCTATCATTTAAAGCGAATGACCATGAATGACTATTCATGACGGCGAAGCCAAATTCCCGTTATCCTTCAAACACTAAATCCCCCTTCCGGTGAAATCATCAAACATACTGGATGGAACGGGTCTCCCGCATCACAGTTACTTTTATATGGCCCGGATATTCCATCTCGGATTGAATTTTTTTGGCGATCTCCGATGCTAACAGAAATGCTTCATCATCTTTTATTTTTTCCGGCTTCACGATGACGCGGATTTCACGACCCGCCGAAATGGCATAAGCTTTGGTAACACCGTCGAATGAATCCGCTAATTTTTCCAGGCTGTCGATGCGACGGACATACCCTTCCAATGTTTCACGTCTTGCTCCCGGCCTCGACCCGGAAATGGAATCTGCGGCAGACACCAAAATAGAAATAGGGTGATCGGCTGCTTCATCCTCATGATGGGAAGCGATGGCATTTATAACAACCGGGTGTTCTTTGTATTCTTTTGCCAGCTCTACACCAATTTGTGTATGGGTATTCTCGGAATTCTGACTGATAGCCTTACCGATATCGTGAAGCATACCAGCCCGTTTCGCCAGTTTTACGTCCAGTCCCAACTCTGCAGCCATCGCCCCGGTTAAAAACGCTACTTCCTTCGAATGCTGTAAAACATTCTGGCCATAACTTGTGCGGTAACGCAGGCGTCCTAACATTTTAATCAATTCAGGATGAACCCGGTCGATATTCACCTCTTTCACCGCTTCCGTGCCGGCTTTCCAGATCAACTGCTCCATCTCTTTTTCGGATTTTCGGATTATCTCCTCCACCCGCTGCGGATTGATCTTTCCGTTTTTGATCAACCGTTCCAGCGCCAATCTGGCCGTCTCCCGCTTGACCGGATCAAAACTGGACAGAACCACCGCTTCCGGCGTATCATCCACAATCACTTTCACACCAGACAGGGTCTCAAACGTTTTGATATTCCGGCCGTCACGACCGATGATACGTCCCTTAATATCTTCCGATGCCAAATTCACAACGGAAATGGTCGTCTCAACAGTGTGATCGGAAGCAATTTTTTCGATAGTTTCGATAAGAATGCTCTTGGCCCGGCGCACCGCATTCTCTTTCGCCTGGTCGATAATATTTTTATTGATTCGCACCGCTTCCAATTTAGTATCATGCTCGATATTAGTCAACAGCATTTTTTTTGCATCTTCGAGACTCATTTGGGAAATTGTTTCTAATTTTTTATTTTGCCGGGTAATAATCTTCCCCAACTCTTCATGTTTTTTCTGAAATTCCTGATTTTGCTGATTCAGACGATATTCCTGTTTTGTCAACCGGCTCTGTTGAGTATTAACTAGTATTTCCCGCTCTTCAAGGGATTTTTCACGATTTTGAAGTTTATTTTCAAGGCGTTCTAAATATTCGTGACGCTGGTGATATTCTTTCTCAAGGTTCTCCCGCAGGCGATACATCTCCTCTTTAGCTTTCAATAAAATTTCATTTTTCTTTTTATTTGCCTCTTTAAGCGCCTGTTTCTCAATATCCTCCGCACGGTAAATGGCATTCTGAATTTTTTTCTTGCGATAAAAATCATTGATAAACCAACCGGCCAACAGCGCCACCAATGCAATGCCTATATTCAAAATAATATGCAACATTCTGTAATTCTCCATACTGAATTTTCATAAAATTGGAAAGAGAAAAGAAAGTAGCCGTTACCCCAGAGCAGATTGCAGAAATCGTTCTCTCACAATGTGGGATCGTTTCTCCAACTCTTTCAACTGATCCTTCAACATCAGTTTTCGTACCGGTGAGAGATAATCGACAAACAATACGCCTCTCAAATGATCCGATTCATGCAGAATAATTCTGGCGAGAAGCCCTTCTGCGTGGAAAGATATTTTATTGCCGTCCAAATCCATTGCTTCAAAATCGAATTCCTTCGCTCTTTTCACATCGGCACGAATATCCGGGATACTCAAACAACCTTCTTCCATAACGGAAGTTTCTTTGGGCATCCTGATCACGGGGTTCAAAAAAACCATCGCTCCTTTTTGATCATCTTCATGAGGATTGACGACAAAAATTTGTTTTGTAAATCCCACCTGATTTGCTGCCAATCCAACACCATCGTTGGCATACAGGGTTTCAATCATATCGGCTGCGATCTCTTCGATCTCTTTATCAATTTCAATCACCGGTTCCGCCTGTTCGCGCAAAACCGGATCGCCATAAATTCTCACCCTGCGCAACGCCATTTATAATACCTTTATTTTTATTTTCTACTTATCAATCGGCAATTTTTACCTGTTTCATAAGCAATTATAACTACTCGGATGTGCTAATCATTCGATGTGCAGAAAAGCCTTCGACTGAGTTTATCCTGAGCATGACAAAGGATTCAGGCTGGCTTAAGTAGCCATACTGAACGGAATCGAAACATGATTACAGCTATTTTATGGAGCATACCCGAGTAATTACAATCGATTTATAAAATAATTCAATCAGGAATATAAATCAACCTTTTTATCCCGGTTAAAATTAGAAGGCACAGATGTAATCCGGCAACCGTTAGGGGTAGAACAAAACTCTCTTCATTCGCCCAAAAAACCTGTTCAAATATTGATATAATACAGATAAAAAATAAAAACGAAATAGGCGCCAAACAGAAACCCTGCTTCCCAACGTTGAATTTCTTCCTTTGTCCACATCACAATTGAAAAAACAAGTGTGAAAAAAATCATGATCGGTACCATCAGAAAAGCTGTCTGATTATCTATAGCAAGCGGATTCACGGTTCCGATGAAACCAAGAATAAAAAGCGTATTGAACAGGTTACTGCCGACAATATTTCCCACCGAAATATCCGCCTCTTTTTTGATGGCGCTAACCACAGAAGTTGCCAGTTCCGGTAGAGAGGTTCCCAAAGCAACAACGGAGATTCCAATTACTACGTCACTGATTCCGATGATTCTGGCAAATTGAATCGCAGCATCGATCAACCATTTGGAACCTAATGCAAGAAAAATGATTCCTGTTCCCAGCAAGATTCCATTTATCCGGTAGGACTCACTTTTCAGAAACCGGGCATTCAGCCGCCGGAGAAGAGACATGGAATATTCGGAATCAACAACTTCCACTTCAGGTACCCGGTCAGATGCCGCACCTGATTTTTGTTCTTTGCGAGCCACAATCAGCAGGGAGCCGATGAAAAGAAACATCAAAATAAGAAAAACGATCCCTTCGAGATGCGAGAAATAAAGATCGTGAAAAAAATAGAATACAAGAAGAGAAGAAACGAACAGCAGCGGCACTTGCCAATTTAATAAACGGCGGTTCACACGAAGAGGCTTAAAGAGCGCCGACAATCCGATGATCAGACCGATATTGGCAATGTTGCTGCCGATGATATTGCCAACAGCGATCTCTTTGCTGTTTTGCAGGGCAGCCACAATGCTTACCATAAATTCAGGTGCGGAGGTGCCAAAGGAGACAACCGTTAATCCGATAATTAAAGGTGAAATTTTGAGCATTTTAGCTATTTGTACCGCGCTGCGAACCAGCGTTTCCGCACCCAGATAGAGCGTGATAATTCCGACAAGAAATAAAAATAATAAAGAAATAACTTACAAACTCCTATTGTGCACACAAAATTTAAAAATCGTAACATTTTAGGGTTTTGAAAATTTCTGGCTTGCAATGAGGAGGAACATACATGAGTACCCCTCGACTAAGTTTAACCTGAGCTTGTTGAGGGGCTAAGGGTGACAGCACCGGGTTATGTCATGTTGAATAAAATTCTGATGGTTTTTATCGGAACGGAATCGAAACATCTCTTATGCCACACAAACAACGGAATCAACAATTCCAACAAGCTAAAATGTTACAAAAGATGAACCATCCACAACTAACAGATTTTTAGTCAACAAACCAGATAAAATATCATTTTCAATCGGAATAAATCAGATCGAAAAGATCGATTCACAATTCATCATGCCGAATTATCTGCCTAACTCACCGCCAAAGCCCATCGATACACCTCAGCCAATTCTTCATGGCCGGTTAAATCAACCTGGCTCAACACGCGACGCCAACCGTTGTTACCGGCGACAAATAACAAATTCCTTAAAAGTCTCCTCTGTTTTGCCCGTTTTAACGGACTGTTTTTAAATTCGGCCGGATAATTTTCCTGAACCATTTTCAAAAAGTTGCCAGCCTTTGGTCGAAAAAACGGGTCTCGTGCAGCAAATTCCTGTTTTTGGGAAAGCGGCGCTTTGCGGTTCCAGGGACAAACTTCCTGACAAATATCACAGCCGAAAACATTCCGTCCTGTTTTTTCCCGAACGGAAACAGGAATGTCTTCTCTATTTTCAATTGTCTGATAAGACAAACATTTTCGGCTGTCAACTATTTTGGGTGCGATAATGGCCCCGGTGGGACAGGCATCCATACAAGCGGTGCAGTCACAACAAAAATCCAGCGGCGGCGAGTCCGGTTCAATCACAAGATCGGTCAGAATTTCACCCAGGAAAAAATAAGAACCCACCTTTCCGTTCAATAGACAACTGTTTTTCCCAAACCAGCCAAGACCGGCATAATAGGCGTACAATTTCTCCAGCACAGGACCGGCATCCACATAGCGTTTGAACTGGAAAGAACGCCCAATTTCCCCTTGCAGTAACGCGATGAACCGGTCCAGCATTTTTTCTATTATTTCATGATAATCGTCACCCCATGCGTATCTGGAAATCCAGACAGTTTCATCCACATTCGGATCGCCGGACTTCGCACTGCTTGTATTGTAAAGCAAGCCGGTGACAATGACCGATTGAACACCGGGCAAAAGTTTTTCAGGATGAAATCTTGCATCCGCTCTGCGTGATAAGTAGTTCATTGAAGCATGATAACCGGCGTTCAGCCAATTCTTAAAAAACCGGATTTCAACCGGCGGCCGGGCCGCAGCAACGCCAATCAGGTCAAAGCCGATCTGGCGAGCCAAGGTTCCCACCGTATTTTTCAAATCCGAAGGCAATTAAATAGCAATCACATCGGATACTTCGGGCACCATTTCCATCACATTTTTACGTACACCCATGAGTAACGTCATCTGCGCCATGGGGCACCCATGACAGGCCCCCGTCAATCTGACCGTTACCTGGCTGTCTTCCGACACCGCTACTAACTCTACATCCCCACCGTCCGCTTGCAGCCAGGGGCGAATCTTGTTTAACGCTTCTTCAACCTTTGCCTTCATTAAATAAACTCCGGTTTTAATCCCATTTTTCACGAATTCTTGCGTAAAATTACACATTTTCCGCCAATTAAATTGATGGTAAATATAGGCAAAAATCTGCTGTTTTGCAATAAAGCTTCCCTAAAAACCGTGAAATAAAAAAATATTGCATTAGAACAATTCACTCTATCGGGTAACTTTTCTACGTAACACTTTAGATCTTTGAGAAATAACAGGCAATTGCAGGGCTGTCATTCCCAAATGATTTATATGACCTGCCGGTTTGCAGACAAGCCGATAATTCTTTACTGTTTTTCAAAGGATTAAAGTTTTACAAAATCTCTAAAACCCGTGTAGCCATGTCAAATTTGTTGAAAGGCGGCATCAGGTAAACGCCCTGCACCATCTCTTTTGCTTTACGTAGAAATTCCCGGCCGATTTTCACCCCTTCCTCTGCGCCGTTGTCCCCTGCACCGATCATTCGCTTCCTTATTTTTTCCGGGATGAACATCTCCGGTACTTCATTGTGCAGGAATTCGGCATGTTTGGCATTTCTTAACGGCAAAATTCCCACAAATACGGGGATCGAAAAACTCCGAATGAGTTTTATCAGGTTTTCCAGAATTTTTAAATCATAGACAGGTTGAGTAAACGCGAATTGCGCTCCCGCCGCCACTTTCTGTTGCAAACGGTCGATCTCACTTTCCATATCGATGGCGACCGGATTCACTGCCACCCCTGCTGTAAAATTGGTTGTAGTCTTAATCTGTCGTCCCATCAGATCCACTCCGGAATTCAGATTGGAAATGATCTTCACCAATCCAACTGAATTCACATCAAAAACACCGGTGGCCGTAGGGTAATCGCCCAACTTGGGCGGATCGCCGGTTACAGCAAGAATATTCCGCATTCCCAGCGCGTGCGCGCCCATCAATTCTGCCTGTAACCCCAAAATATTCCGGTCGCGGCAAGACAGATGAAGAATGATTTCAATACCGGTTTCCTGTTTGATCAACTGGGATAAAACCAGGGGACTCATACGCGCCCGCGCCAACGGACTATCGGCTACATTGATAAATTCCACACCTTTGCTTTTGAGAAAGATGGCGCCTTCGATCAATTTGGTAGCATCCACACCACGCGGCGGATCGATCTCTACACTGGCCAAAAATTCCTTTCCCAATCGTTGTGCGAAATGTGAGGCTTCAGCTTTCTCTTTTGCCGGCTGTTTTTTTTCTTCAACCACCTGAAGTCCAGATTTACCAATCACCCGGCGTACCGGTTTGAGCCCCTTCACTGCTTCGCGGATCAATTGAATATGAGCGGGTGTGGTTCCGCAACATCCACCGATGACATTGACACCCAACTGAACAAATCGCCTGGAATAATCGGCCATATATTCCGGTGACGTAAGATACATATATCTGCCGCCGATTAATCGGGGCATTCCCGCATTGGGCATGGCGGAAAGGTAAAGATTTTCAGCTTCCGGAAGTCCGGCGATCAGCTCCATTACTTCGTAAATTCCCTGCGGACCGTAGGAACAGTTGACACCGATCATGATGGCGCCCAATTCCTTCAGTCGTCGCACAATTTCCAACGGCTTGTCGCCCATCACCGTTTTCAAATCCTCTGTAAATGTCATCTGGGCAATGACGGGAACATCCACTGTTTCCCGTGCAGCTGCAAGCGCCTGGGAAATTTCCCGTAAATCGGTGAATGTTTCCAACAGAATAAAATCGCTGCCGCCCTTTACCAGGGCTGCTATCTGTTCCGCAAATATAGCTCGCGCCTCATCCAGACTGATCATACCCGCCGGTTTTAACGGTTTTCCCAACGGGCCCACAGAACCGGCCACCCAGGCTTTATGGCCGCATACTTCCCGGGCAATTTTCGCACCGGCGTAGTTAATATCCGCCACTTTTCCGCCAAGAGCGTTAGCTTCCAAACGGATCCTGTTACCGCCAAACGTATTGGTTTCGATTATTTGCGCCCCGGCATTCAGATATTCCTGATGAATAGTTCGGATTATATCCGGTTGGGAAATATTTAATTCCTCGAATGAGGCAGAGAACGGAATCCCGCGGGAATAAAGCAAGGTTCCCATCGCGCCGTCGGCAGCAATAATCTGCTGTTTCAGCGCTTCAAAAAAGGATTCCTGTCGCGATTTTACACTTTCCATTGTTTTGATTTCCTGCTAATAAAATCACCGCACGGTAACAGGTGCGGTGATAAGATTGAACATCATAAAATATGATCTGCTTCTCGCAAAAAAAATAGTATACAAGATATCGAAAGCTTACGGCCCGACATGAATGGTTTCCTCACTCCAGGGATTGCCTTCCACATCGAACCAGTGGGGGTTGGTTTCCAGAGCACGCAATTCATCCTCAAGAATAATCTTGTGGCCGCGTTCAAAATTCACCAGGTATTCGAACATGAACCTGCCGTTGATATCCCGGGATTTTTTCGCAGCATTCAGGTAGAAATTGGTAGCGTTCTCTTCGGCCTGGATCGCTATTTTAAGTCCGGCTTCATGGGAATAGTCCTGCAGTAAAGATCCCTCCGCTTCCGATCTGCCGGTTTGCGGAATCACCGGTTTTTCGCCCTCGGTAACCTCTTCATATTTACCCGCTAATATTTGCTGGTGCTTTTTCTCTTCCTCTGCCAGGTGAAGAAATTTTTCTTTGACAAGTTGGTTTGTAATACGCTCCGCCAGTAATTTATAGATGGCTTGTGCATTTATTTCCGCCTTTATTGCTATGGCTAAAATTTCCGGCACCGATAAATCAGGATTGAAGTCCATTGTTTACTCCGTATTTATTTTAAATCTGCCAATACCGTTTTTTTTAAACTGTCGAGAACAGACTGTACTCCGCCGCGAATTCCTTTCACTTCGTAGGTCTTATCATGGTAAACGCCTCTGGCGGTTAGATATTTTTTATTCATATCTCCCTGGGTGATATGCGGACTACCTGATTCGAAAACCTGTACCTGCAATTTGCCAATTTGAATCCCTTCCATTTCAAGAGGGATCTCTTTTTCCAAAACCAATACATTAGCCGGCACGTCTCATTCCTCCCTGCTGCTTAAACTTAATTTTCTAATTGTTCTAAAAATTCTTTTAATAATTTATAATGTTGAATTTCCTGATCTTTCAACCTGAGCAGGACTTCTTTACTGTTCTCATTCAACACATTTTTATGCAGCTGATCAAAAAATTTTACCGATTTGCTCTCCGCATTCATGCCAATCCTGATGCCATCGCTGTCATTTTTAATCTCCTTCATGGCTTCCGGAGCTTTTTCCGGATTGGGGAAAATACCGCTTTTTATAACATTTCTAATATAATCATTGATGATGTCCATATCCGCGTCGCTGCCTACCTGGATATCGTCAATAGCTAACCCATCGATCCATTTGATGTGCTCTTTTTCGTCGGAAGCAAGTTTTAAAAATATTGCCTTTGCTTTTGCCGATTTGGCTGCATCGGCCATGGCCATATAAAATGCAAAGCCATCCTCTTCCAGATGCAGTGCGATCTGCTTCACTTCGAACATGTTAAAATTTTCAGCCATATTTTCCTCATTTATTTGAATAAATTTAACTTTAATTACTGCAGTCAGAACAGCGTCGCTGCGCCAAAATTATTTCACTACTTTCATATTATCCAGCTCGATATTTTGGGGTACTTCATGGCGCATTTTATTCAAATTGATCATGAGTAAAATTGCGATAATCATCAGAATAATCAGGCCCAAAAAAGATTTTTTCTTTCGCATGGAAAACTTATCACGCCTGAATGAGATACGCCTGTCAGGTTCCTGATCTTTTTTCTCGTTATAAAACGACGGTTTGTATTCAAATTTTCTTGTTTTTGCTACCCTAAAAAGCATTTGTTTTATCTGAACAATAATTTTCTGGAAAAATTAGCCAGTCTCTCACAAACCAGATCCTGGATTGCGTTTGCTTTAGATGTAGGAACAAAATAATTATTTACCATCATCACAAAACTTAATTTCTCACCGTCCCGCGTGGTAACGTAACCGGAAAGTGACCGCACACGACCGATATAACCCGTTTTCGCATGCACATTATTTTCCGCCGCAGTACCGCGCATCCGGTTCCGGATGGTTCCATCCACACCGGCGATAGGCAGGGAATCATAAAAATAGCTGCCGGCGCTGTGGCGATGCATTGCCCGCAAAAGATACGATGTTTGCATGGGCGTAATCAAATCAAAACGGGAAAGACCGGAACCGTCCACCATGCCGAAGCGGTCCGGATCGATGCCGTATTGCGCCAGAACATTCTTTACCACCTTCACACCGTGGGCACCATCGCCAACATCTGTAAACTGTTTTGCCAATGTCCTTAACAGCAGTTCCGCATACAAATTCTGACTTCTTTTATTCACCGTCCTCACAATTTCGCGCAGCGGCGGTGACTGGTAACTTGCCAAAACAGCAGCACTGTCCGGTAAATATGTGTAACTATTCAGACTGTCGATATCAAAGGCATTGCCGTAGACTTCAATTCCCTCCTTCTGCAGCAATTCCCGGAGAACATACACTGCGTAACGAGTGGGATTTTCAACGGAGAAAGAATCCCATCCGGGCCGGGAGCCCAGGGCGATCGATCCGGTGATGGTCACATCATTAAAGGCTCGTTTCCGTTTAAAAACAATGCCGGTTTCAAGACCGGGACGGACGGTTGCCACACGGTTGTGGATTCTGACAAAGCCGGTATTCGGTCTGAGTTGGTAGCGTGCTGAGTCGCCGGTTTTTTCTCCGGGAACAAACAGAATATCCACACAATTGTCGTTAAATGTGAGAGCGCTGATCTGAGCCGCATACCAATCCGACTGATCATCCCACTCCCAACCGTATCCCATAATTTCATCTTCAAAATAATTATCGTCGCCAATGATCCGGCCGGCAATTTTCGTAATCCCCTTTTCCTTTAAACTATCCGCCCAATCCCGGAAAACAGCCAACGGATTCCCCTCATGAAAACGGGCACATATACTGGGATCACCGCTACCATGCAGGATCAAATCTCCCTGCAAAACGCCGTTTTCTATTTTACCATTGGTCAGTAAAGTGGTTCGATAACGGTACTCTGGCCCTAATTTCATCAGAGAAACTGCAGTGGTGTAAAGTTTCATGTTGGAAGCAGGCATGAACCCTTTGTTTTCATTGCGGCGGTATAGATATTCGCCATTGTCCAGCGATTGAATGACAACACCCCAGGTTGCCGTATCAAATGCCGGATCGGAAAAGATATCATCCAACTCCCGGTGTAATAAATCTGTTGTAAAAAACGCAGGGTGCAACGGAGGTTTTGGCCCGCAGCCGGAAAGTACCAGAAGCGGAAACAGCAACATAACAACGACTTTTCTTATTTTCATGATCACCTGATTTTATTTATTCAAACAATCCGGCCACCGGTTGCACGCCTAACCCGGCTGAACCGGCACGGATGATCTTTCCATTGATGAGCGATAATCCCTGAAATGGGTCATTCTTCATCAAAAGATGACTATCCAAATCGACATAATCCACCATTGATTGCAGATTACAGGCTGCGGCAATTCCCAGTGAACTTTCCATCATGCAGCCAATCATCACTTTCAACTGGTGCTGCCGGGCAATTCTGATCATTTTTATCGCTTCTAAGATACCGCCGCTTTTCATTAATTTTATATTGATCCCATCAAAAGCGCCGGTAATTTTTTCAATATCGGAACTGTCTTTCACGCTTTCATCAGCAATGATGGGCATATTCACGCGTTCTTTGATCCACAAAGTATCTTCAATTCTGTCGCTTTTGAGAGGCTGTTCCACCAATTCCACATTTTGAGTTTCCAGCCATTTAATTTTTTCCGCGGCCTCTTCCCGCTCCCATCCTTCATTGGCATCTACACGAATCGGTTTATCGGTTAGTGAGCGGACTTTTTCAACGATTTCGATATCGTAGCTGGTACCCAATTTCAATTTAAGAATGGCAAAATCTTTAGCCAACTCCACTTTTTCCTGAATAACGTCCAGATCGGCGAAGCCGATGGTGAAAGAAGTCTGTGGCACATTCAGGTTGTCCAAACCCAGAAATCTTGTCACCGGGATATTCATCTTTTTACCGATACAATCGAAAAGAGCCATATCCAGCGCGGCTAAAAGAGCCTGCGGCGGATTGATCTCTTCTTTTACTTCGCGCAAAATCAGTTCGTAAACCAGGGGTGTGGCATGTTTGTCCAGGTTAATTTTTGCCGCAGCATCCTGAACCATGTGTAAATTTTCACTCCAAAATTTGGACGGAGCAGCTTCACCGTAGCCAACCTGTTTGTCCGATTGAATCCGTAAAATCCCGATGTTGGTAAAATCCCGGTCTGCTGCACCGGCAACACGAAATGTATGATTAAATTGCAGTGTGTATTCTATAAAAGCTATTTCCATTGTTTTTTTAATCTGTTTTTCGTATTCATTCAGTTTGTGTAACTATTCAATTATGTTTGTTAATTTTGGTTGCACCATAAGCCTTCGACTGAGTTTTTCCTGAGCTTGTCGAAGGGCTCAGGGTGGACAAACCAGCCACACTGATCGGAGTCGAAGTGCGATTCCTTCATAGTTAGAGAGCATAGCTGAATAGTTACCAGTTTGATAAATAATCGTAATTATAATTAATTTCACCCTAAAAATCAAGTTATTTTTGGCCGCCGCGGAGTGAAAATCCTTGCTACTTTCTTCATTTATTTCTTACTTTTATATATCAAATAGTACCATGCAAGTGGAGAGAAAAACGGAACCTAAAATGACTGAGGAGAAAAAGTTGCCGACTACACCTTTTGAAAAATTAATCGGTATCATGGAAAAATTACGGAGTGATGGCGGGTGTCCCTGGGACAGGAAGCAGACTCATCGATCTCTGCGGCAATATTTACTGGAAGAGACATACGAGGTGCTGGAAACACTGGATAAAAATGATGTGAGCGCACTCAAAGAAGAATTGGGCGATTTGCTGTTGCAAGTCGTTTTTCACGCCCAGATTGCCAGTGAGAACCATGAATTCGACATCAACGATGTTATGAACAGCATCAATAAAAAGTTGATTTTCCGCCATCCCAATGTTTTCGGCGATGTTGAAATAAAGACCGCCGAAGAACAAACGGTTAATTGGGAAAAATTGAAGAAAAAGGAAGGACGAGGATCCACGATTAGCGGAGTACCCAAAGAACTACCCGCTCTGCTGCGCGCCCATCGAATTCAAGCCAAAGTCGCAACGGTCGGATTCGATTGGTCCGAGATCAAAGATGTCTGGGCCAAAGTAGATGAAGAGATGGCAGAATTAAAAGAGGCAACACAGCTCAAAGATCAGCAAAAAATTGATGAAGAGATGGGGGACTTGTTGTTTTCATTAGTGAATTTGTCCAGATTTTTACACACAAATCCGGAAGATGCGCTGCGCCAAACCATCGAAAAATTTAACGACCGCTTTCAAAAAGTGGAAACCGAATTAAAAAAACGCGGCAAAAACCCGGATGAGTCCACGCTGAAGGAGATGGATGAAATTTGGGAAGATATCAAAAAAGAACGTAACGGTTTAATTTAAAATACTTAAGTTTCGCACTTATAGAATTTGAATAAAAACAATACATGCTCAATTTTTTAGTCGTAGATAATATCTTATATTTTATAGAAATCAGCCCGTTTTTCCAAAAAATACAAATCGGGTTCTTATTAAAAAATAGTTTCAGGAGCATCCCTTTTATTTTAAATTTAAATGACGCTTTTTCAATCACCCCACCGGAGTGCCCGGGGCAACGCCCTGGGCTATCATATCCCGCCCTTTCAGGACTCATGCGAGAATCATTGATGAATAAGGGGTTGTTCCGGAAAAATACGGTTCATTATTTTATTCATAGGATGATAAACATCAAAAAATAGTAATAATGATATTCTCGACGACTCGATTTTATGAATCTTAACAATATGCGAAACTTGAGTAAAATATCAACAATAAGTTATTTGGCCTCCCCGCCTGCATCCGGCAGGCTGAATGACATGAGAATCGCTCAGTTTAGGTCATATATAAAAGATGCTGCCTAAAATCTACATATCGTCTCTGACGGGACTGTTAAAACCGAGAGTACATTTTTTCTATAAACATATCGTCTCTAACGAGATTGTTGATTGATGGTAATATTTTTTGCCATTTTTGACATCATTAGTATCAATGGATTAGGAGTTTTGTGAAACCCTCTTGCAATAAGAGTGAGAAGATATTAGACCTGTCGATTCGCCTAATCGACTTACTTCGGTTTTACCGAAGGGATATCAAATTCGGAAACAATATTAACGTAACGAGAGGTGGGAAACGTTTATGAAAATATCATCGCCGGGGATCTACATTAAGTAAAAAATGGCTTCCCGGTATGAGAATTCTTGAATGATAAAAGGATAAAGTGTACCTAATTCCTCCTTACCGGTTCAACAGGGGATAAAGGTTGTCGTAGGTTTCCATGATCCCGGCGGAGATGACTTTTAACTCGGCTGTCACCGGCATGAAATTGGTGTCACCGCTCCACCGGGGTACGATATGAAAATGCAGATGTTCATCAATTCCGGCCCCGGCGACACGTCCTAAATTCATCCCCACATTAAATCCATGCGGGGAACAGCATTTATTCAAGGTGTCAATCGATTTCTGCAGCAGATCCATCAACTCCAATCGTTCGGCGGAAGATAATTTTTCCATCGTGTCGGTATGCTGATACGGAACCACCATGAGATGACCATTGTTGTAAGGGTACTTGTTCATGATGATAAACGCTTTCTCACCGTGAAAAAGGATCAGATTCTTCCGGTCATTTTCCGCTTTATCACGGGGCAGATCACAAAAAATGCACCCTTGTTTGTTGATATCTTCAGCTATCTCAATATATCGCAGTCGCCAGGGGGCCCAAAGCTTCTTCATGTTTTCCTACTTTTCTTCCTCTTTTTCCTTCCTGACCGCTGCAATCAGTTTTTCCGCAATTTCGGCGGGAACTTCCTCATAATGGGAGAATTTTCTGCGATAAATGCCGCGTCCCTGTGTGATCGAACGCAAACCGGTGGAATAGCGATACATTTCGGCCAATGGTGTTTTGGCTTTGATTACCTGGAAATTCCCTTCGGAATCGATACCCATAATTTTACCACGCCGGCTGGAAAGATCACCCATCACATCGCCCAGATAATCTTCCGGCACACGCACTTCCACATCATAAATCGGTTCCAGCAGCGCCGGTCTGGCTTCCATAAAGGCTTTTTTGAATGCCATGGAACCGGCTATTTTAAACGCCATATCCGAAGAATCAACCGGATGGTACGATCCGTCATAAATAGTTACTCTCACATCGACCACAGGAAAACCAGCCAAAACCCCGGCCGCCATGGCTTCCTGAATCCCTTTATCTACTGCGGGTATATATTTACCGGGTACAGCCCCGCCGACGACGGCATTAACAAATTCGTAGCCTTCCGTGCGATTCCTGGGTTCCAGTTTAATCCAGACATCACCATACTGGCCCCGGCCACCTGACTGTTTCTTGTATTTCCCCCGAACTTCCACTGTTTTTTTGACTGTTTCCCGGTACGGTATTTTCGGCTCGACCAGTTCCACATCCACGCCGAATTTATCTTTCAAACGTTTCACTACAATATCCAGGTGCATTTCCCCCTGTCCCTGGATAATGGTCTGGCGTAGTTCGGGATCAAATCCAGCCACAAAGGTCGGATCCTCTTCATGTAATGTGGTAAGGCCGGTTGAAATTTTCTCCTCGTCTCCCCTGGTTTTGGTCTGGATGGCCACGCGGATTACCGGATCCGGAAATTTTATCTGCGGCAGTTGAATGGGATTTTTTTTGCTGCATAACGTGTCGCTGGTATGTGTATTTTTCAGTTTTACGACGCCGCCAATTTCGCCTGCTTTCACAACGCCTGCATCGACCCGTTGTTTACCGTTGATGACAAAAACCTGGCCTATCTTTTCTGAACTTTTACGATTGGGGTTGTAAGCGTCGTCACCCGATTTCAATTCACCGCTAAACACCCGGAAATAAGAGAAGTCACCAACATGGTGTTCGGATTCTGTTTTAAAAACCAGCGCCGCCAAAGGTTCGGAGACAGAAACAGCCAGTGTTTTCGATTCCTCGTCATTGGGATTCATCCCTTCAACTTTTTCTCTTTGCTCCGGGGAAGGGGCATACTGAATTAAAAAATCCAACAATTCGTGAGAACCGATATTTTCGGTGGCCGCGCCGCACAAAACCGGTAATATTGAACCGTTTTTAATGCCGGTAGCCAAACCGGTTTGAAATTCTTTTTCGGTAAGTTCTCCGGCTTCAAAATATTTTTCCAAAATTCCGTCATCGCTTTCGGCGGCCGCTTCCACCAGGCGTTCCCGTAATTCATCCGCCCTGCCCCGATGCTCCGCAGGAATATCGGATTCGCTGCGTTCTCCGGAGCCGTCTTTTGTGTACGTAACAAATTTCATCTTAATCAGATCAACAAAAGAGTTGAAATGTTCGCCGTTGTTTACAGGGAATTGCACCGCAACTACCTGATTGCCGTAAGTTTTTTGTAATGATGCTAAAACTTCGTTGTAATTGGTGTTTTCATTGTTCATCCGGTTGACAAAAAATATTTTAGATACGCCGGCTTCATCCGCACTCTTCATCACCTGCTCGGTGCCTACTTCAATACCGGAGACGGCGCTAATCAAAACAACGCTGGTCTCAACTACCGTCAGCGCGCCGATCACTTCACCCAAAAAATCGGAATATCCCGGAGTATCGAGCAAATTTATTTTGTGGCCTTTCCAATCAAAATTTAAAAGAGATGTGATAATAGAGATTTTCCGAGTAATTTCATCGGGATGAAAATCAGAGATTGTTTGTCCTTCATCAACCTTTCCTAACCGATTGGTTACACCGGCGGTGAATGCCAACGCTTCGGCCAGAGAGGTTTTTCCCACACCTCCATGAGAAATCAATCCTACATTTCTAATTTTGTCGATGCCAACGTCACTCACAATTACCTCCATACAGTTAAAATTAATCCCAATTTGTATCGATTCAACTTAATTAGCGTCTGTCCGAAAACTCCCTTTTTCCGTCATTCCAGCGAAAGCGGGAATCCATAATATCTTGCTTTTATTAGATTCCTCGCCTGCGGACGGGCAGGCTGCTTTCGCAGGAATGACACATAAGTTGCTATTTCATAGTTTTCGCTCAGGCACTAATTAGCGTCTGTCCGATATTGTCATTCCCGCATGCTTTAAGCGGGAATCCATTGCCGCCTTCAAATAGATTCCCTGTCTGCAACAGGCAGGCGGTCTAAAGATTGCCGGAATGACAATATCGTGGGGTATTTTCGGACAGACACTAATTAACACCCGAAATATCCAAATAAAATTCCGGATCATCCAATTTCCCGTAACCGGTCACAGGAGTAAAAATTAACACTCGCCTGAAGCTGAAGCAACAGGCTTAAATATGGAAGCACCCTAAAGGGCGCTTTAGCGTCCTTTCACTTTTGAGCCTGAGGATTTATCCTCAGTAGTATTGCGAAGATCCCTATGATTGGTTACAATTTCCCTGCCATGTAATAACGTATCCGGCAGGCAGTCCAATTCCTCCCTATTTCGATTTTTGAATATAAAGTTTTCTTTTTAAAATTTTCCCGGCCGAACTCTTAGGCAGAGTATGCAAAAATGTAATATATTTGGGACATTTGTAATTGGCCAGGTGTTCTTTGCAATATTCAAAAATTTCTTTTTTACTCACTCTTTTTCCCGGCTTCAGGCTGATATAGGCTTTTACTTCCTCGCCCTGGACGGGATCCGGCACACCGATTACAGCGACATCTTTCACTTTTGGATGATACGTAATAACCTGTTCCACTTCTTTGGGATAAACATTAAAACCACCTTTGATGATCAGATCGCCTTTCCGGTCGAGGATGAAAATATAGCCGTCATCATCGAAAGTGCCGATATCGCCGGTGTATAATTTCCCATCCCGCAGAACCTCTTTCGTCGCTTCCGGCCGGTTCAAATAACCCTGCATCACATTGGGACCTTCAATAACAATTTCGCCGGCATGGCCGGGTGTCAATTCATGATCCTCTTCATCAACAATTTTTACTTTGATCCCCGACAATGGCAGGCCAACCGAACCCACTTTGCTGCGGTAATCCATGGGATTGAAGCAAACCACCGGCGCCGCTTCGGTCAGGCCGTATCCTTCATAGATATGCAGCCCGAATTTTTCTTTGAATTCGCGGTAGACATTTACATCTAATTTAGCCCCGCCGGAAAGACAGATACGAACAGAAGAAAGTTGGACCGGTTCCTTTTGATAATCAAGCAGCATTTTGAACATCGTCGGGACCGCAGCAAAAATGGTGATCTCATTTTCCCGCAGCGTTTGCAGTACCTCTTTAGGATCAAATTTTGGCATCATCACATTAAGCGCACCACTGGCAATGCAATTATTCATCACCGCCGTCTGGCCAAAGGAATGATAGAACGGCAGCACACCCAAACAAATATCATGGGGGGTAACCGCACCTGACTCCTCACATGCCAGCGCATTGGAAGACAGATTTTGATGGGATAAAACAACGCCGCGGGGACGGCCGGTTGTCCCGGAAGTGTACAGAATTACAGCCGGCTTCCCGGGATCGACACGATGAATGGGCACAAACGAAGTCTGTTGTGATAGAAAATCATCCCAGTTAATAAAATCGCCGGAACTACTTTTTTTGAAAATGATTGCCGTCAACCGAGGATCGTGTTGGTTAAGAACACCGCTAATTTCATTTTGTAAATTCTCGGAAAAAACAACGAATTTACTTTCGGAATCCTCCAGGATAAACTGAATCTCCTGATATTTAAACTGATTATTGATGGGCACCACAATAGCGCCGGCCATCTGTGCTCCGTAATAAGAGATCACAAATTCAGGAATATTCGGCAGAAGAACGGCAACCCTGTCCCCGGGTTGAATATTTTTACTCAATAATCCGGCGGCAAATTTCTCCGCCAAATTCCAAAATTCAAAATAGGATATAGTTCGCTCTTCAATCCGGAGAGCAGCGCTATTTCCGTTCCGGGCAACGGTTCTTTCCAAAAGTCTAACCAGGTTCGGATAATCGTAAAACATCATTTTTTCGTTTTATTTCCTATATGAAAGACAAATTAAAACAGTAACCAAAGCAACCTTCGACGGAACTTATCCTGAGCTTGACGAAAGACTCAGACCGGCCCGAAAAGAAAACCATTTTGAACACTTGCC